>NZ_BAEE01000014.1 GCF_000241265.1 Gordonia araii NBRC 100433 | reverse complement strand
GGGCGAGACGGCGTATCGAGACCCCGCGAGCCGACATCGCTCGCACTACACGATGACCGCGATGGCGGCCGCGGTGGCCGACAGGATCAGTGCGGCGAAGAACAAGGGCGGGCTGGGCTCGCCGGTTCGCTTCGACCGTGCGACGCCGATCCCCATTACGGCGCCCAGGACGATGAGGATCCCGAGCTTCACAGCGATCTTCGCGTGGTTGAGCGTCACGTCCGTACCCCACGGCGCGGCGAGTGCCAGCCCGGTGACCAACGAGAGCAGCAGACCGTAGTGCGCCACCCGGGTGAACTCGAACCGCCGAGCGACCGCCTCGGCGAACAGTGCGCCGAAAGTGATCGCGAACCCCACGATGTGCAGGAGAACTATTACGCTGCGTAGTAGATCCATCCGCCCAGACTAGCCGGTCTTCTCACGGCGTGGGGCGATCCCGGCGTCGTCGCGCCAATCCGGCAATACCCGCCCACGCGTTGTCGGGTGCGTAGGGCGCGGTCCAGCCGCGCCACATGACGATGACCCGGAAGAAGAACGCGACCGAGGTGCCGACGACGAGCGCCCACACCTCGCCCCCGCCGGCTTGATCCACCGCGACGGTGAGCCCGGCGCCGACGAGGGCGGGCACGGCGACCAGCTCACCTCCCCGCAGGAGCAGCGGCACCTCGTTCACGAGTACGTCGCGCAGGATCCCACCGCCCAGACCCGTCGTGACGCCGATCAGGGCCGCCGCCAGCGGGCTGGTGTCGGCGTGGACCGCCAGCAGGGCTCCGGTGGACGCGAACAACGCGACCCCGAACGCGTCGAGCACGTCGACCGTCCGGCGCAGCGACCCGAACTGCGGATGGAAGAAGAACACCACGAACGCGGCGACCGACGTGACGGTGAGGTTCTCCCACCCTTTGAAGGTCGTGGGCGGAGTGATGCCGAGCAACAGGTCGCGGGCCACGCCCCCGCCCAGCCCGGTGAGTACGGCCAACGTCCAGATCCCGAACGCGTCGAGCCGCTTTCGTACGCCGATCAGCGCACCCGACGCCGCGAACACGGCCATGCCGACATAGTTCAGAACGCTGAGCAGCACGGGCTTCTCCCACCCCTCGACGACGGCGACAATTCACCCTAGTCAGCGGCAGCGGCGGGTTCGGGGCAGAACCAGATCCACGTTCCGACGATGAGCATGCAGGCGACCCATTTCGACCGACCGGCGACAAGTCTCAGCCATGTCCACGTCTTACTCTGCCGCTGGCGACCACCCCGGCCCTTTGACGATATAGCCCCAGCGGTGTCGCCAGGTGGCCGCCGATCGCACGTCCCGGATGATGGCGCCGAACTCGTGCGTGGCGACCTTCAGCGGGTTGTGGGTTTCGATGTTCTTCGTGAGTCCGTAGTCCACGCGCTCGCCTTCGGGTTCGAAAGTCCCGAACAGCCGGTCCCAGACGATGAGGATGCCACCGTAGTTGCGGTCGAGGTACGCGTCGTTGGAACCGTGGTGCACCCGATGGTGGGACGGGGTGTTCATGAGGAACTCGATTGGCCTCCACAGCTTTCCGACGCGCTCGGTGTGGAGGAAGAACTGGTAGACCAGACTCACCGACTGCTGAAGGAGGATCATCCACGGCGGAATCCCGATGAGTGCCAACGGAATCCAGTACGGGAGCGAGCTGAACGGCGTCCACGGCTGCCGCAGCGCGGTGGACAGGTTGTAGAACGTGCTCGAATGATGCACGACGTGGCTCGCCCACAGCACTCTGATCGTGTGGTGGGTGCGGTGGTACCAGTAGTAGGCCAGGTCGTCGGCGAAGAACAGCACCACCCAGGTGAGCGGGTTGGTCGCCGAAAGATGAATGGGCGCAACGAGATACGCGCCAGCGAGCACCGCGACGACGACGAGCTTCCAGCCCAGGTTGATGATGACGTTGCCCAGTCCCATGAGCAGGCTGGTGCGGGTGTCGCGACGGTTGTAGCCAAGCTCGTCGTCGTCGGGAAGGAAGCGGAAGGAGAGATACTCCAGCGCCAGGCAGGCGACGAACACCGGGATGGCCGCACGGACGAGATCGAACACGGTCGCCCCTTAATTCCCGGGGACGCCGGACGTGGCGTCTTCGATGCTGACCTCGCTGGCCAGCGCGTCGAGGGAGACGATCACTCGACCGAGCAACTCCGACGTGAGGCGGTGAGCCCCGTCGCCGTCGCCGTCGGCGATCCGTCGCGCGAGCTCCACGTGGGCCCGACGGTCGAAGAGTTCACCGTCGAGGCCCAAAGCGCCGAAGACGCTCTCCCCCACCCCGCGCATGCCGGCGAGCAAGGTGTTGAGCGCCAGCAGATACGCAAGGTTCCCGGAGCCCTCGATGACGGCCGTCCAGAAGGCCGCGTCGGCCGCATACCCGCCGTCCGGATAGTCGTCGGCTAGCTCGACGATCGCGGCGCGCTGGCTATCGGACGCACGTTCCGCGCACAGTCGCGCGGCGTCGGCGGCCACGCTGCGACGCATCTCGGTCACATCGCGCAACAGCCTGATCGGCGGGACGACGCCGACCGAGGCGAGGGTGCTCAGCACCTCAAGGCCGGCGTTCTCCCGCCAGTCGAGAACCCTGGTCTTCCCGCCCTGCGCGATGTGGACGAGGCGAGCCTGTCGTACGCCTTTGAGTGCCTCGCGAATCGCATGACGGTTCACGCCGAACCGTTCCGCGAGTTCCCGCTCAGCCGGCAGCGCATCGCCGGGAGCCAGGCGGCCCGACAATATCTCGTCGACGAGCCGCGCGAACACCTCGTCGGAGACCGCGGCACGTGTGATCGGAGTGATGTCCACGGACGCGAGTGTGCCACGCCGAGATCATCTGGTCAACTGGTTGTACCAGTACTCTGATCAGTCGACTTCCCGCAAGATTCGCTCGATCTCGACCACGCGACGACGGACGTCGCCGGTATCGGCGGCCAGCGTCTCCTGATGTTCGCGCAACTGCGTCGACAACGCCTCGTAGCGTTTGACGAGTTCTTCCAGCTTCTCCTCGTCGCGTCGTGCGACCTTCGCTTTCGCCAGCGAGCTGGCCACCAGGAGCACGACGACCACGAGGATCGTCCCCAAGATCAGCACTCCCATACCGAAGATGACACCGGTCCAGTCCTCAACCATCGTTTCGAGCCTTTCTGTCGTTGGTCGGTTGCGTGAGAGTCGATACAGCCCCGGCGACGGTCGCCGGATCGATCGACCACGCGAAGTCGGTGACGGTGAAATAGCGGTGGGCCTTGCCGTCGTCGGCGACGGTGGTCTCGCCACGGACGAGCCCGGCTTCGGCCAATCGCTGCAGGTGCATGTGCACGAGCGGACGGCTGATGCCGAGGTCCCGGGCCAGCTGGCTCACGTACGTCGGCCCGGCGTGCAGCGCCGCGACGATGCGCAGCCGGTGCGGGTTCGCCAACGCCGACAGCGCCGCCAGCAATGCGTCTCCGTCGATCTCCTTCTTCGTCACATTCCCGATCGTGTCAGGTTCTACTGAGATATGTCAATCATTTCTTTCATATGTCGATGCTCACCGACACATCGGTGTTCGGGCCTACGGTGGAGGCAGCTGTCGCCGTCCGAGAGGAGCACCGCGAATGGAGTCGCTGGACGGGACGACGAGTGCGGGCTGACCCGGCACCCAACACAAACGCCTATCCCCGCACGGGCACGGTCTCGCGGTAGCGCCGTTGCCGGCATGCTCGCGAGCAATACCGGCGCCGCCGCCCGGTGGACGGCTGGGTGAATATGCTCGCGCACACCGCACAGCGACTCTGAGGCGCACCTGTTTCGTCACGCCATGCTTCTATTTCGTCACGTTGAGCAGAGGTAGCGGCCGGATCAGGCACAGAATGTGCCGCGGCGACGAAGCTCGCGACGGGAATCCGGCCGCGTGGAGTGTGGCTCATCAGCTCGCCGTCGAGCGAGGGACATTCGTCCACGATGTTGTCGTCGGGGCATTCCAGCAGGTGGATCAGGTACGCGCGGGCGCTCCGCAGCTTCTCGATCTTCTCCTCGATCAGTGCCGCGTGGCCTCTGACCGTCCGCTGCCATTCCTCGTTGCGGCGACCGCCCGTCACGACCGCCGCCTGTTCCAGCGGCATGCCACCCGTCACGCAGCACAGATACGCGAGGCCGACGCGACGCAGCTCGGTTTCGTCGTAGGCGCGCCGTCCGTTCACGCGGTGCGGTTCAGGCAGCACGTTTTGGGACTCCCACCATCGCAACGTCGAGGGAGCGATGTCGTAGAGCGCCGCGGCCTTGCCGATCGAGACAGCCTCAGTGGTGTTCATACCGGCATTTGACATCAAGTTGACTTGAAGATTCAAGATTGAGCCGTGGCGAACTCGGCTTCCGACCCCGGTATCAGTACGGAACAACCCCTGGGCCTCGCGGCGCCAGGCTCCCTCGCGCGACTGTTCGCGCCAATCCGGCCTCACTTGATCGTGTGCGGCGCGCTGTCAGCAGTGTCCGCGGCGGCGGGGATCGTGCCCTACATCGCCGCCGCCGAGATCGCGCGGATCATGCTCGATGATCGACAGGCGTCGCCCACCGTCGTCTGGAGTTGGGTGACCACCGGGGCCGTCGGGGCCGCGCTGTGGCTCGTGTTGCTGGTGCAGTCCTCCCGCGTCGGGCACTATGCGGACGCCGCGATTCTGTACGACCTGCGGTCGCGGATCGTGCGTCACCTCGGCTCGCTGCCCCTGGGGTGGTTTCGCGACGCCGGCTCCGGCCGGGTCAAGAGGGCGATGACCGGTGACTTGGAGGAGATGCACGAGGTCATCGCACACGCTTTGGGTCAGCTGGTGGGAGCGGTCACGGTGACGTCGGTGTCGGTGGGCTACCTGTTCTTCGTCGACGTCCCGATGGCGCTGGTCGTGCTGGGCGTCCTCGGTCTGATGGCGATCAGCTATCGGATCTCGATGCGCTCGATGACGACCCATGTGAACCGGCTGATCGCTGCGGAGGGGCGAATCAGCAGTGCCAGCATCGCGTACGCCGACGGTATCCAGGTGGTCAAGGCGTTCGGCACCGGAGGTCGGGTACTGCGTCGCTTCGACGAGGCCGTGAACGAGTATGCCGACGCGTTCGCCGCCTGGGTCGACGAGGTGCGGTACAGCACGGCGGTGACCCGCCTGCTCGGCTCGGAGATGACGGTCCTCGCGGCGGTCACGGCGGCGGGCGTGGCATTCATCGCCCGGGGGTCGCTCACCGGCTCTGATCTGGTGGCGTTCCTGGTCGTCGCGGTCGGCCTGCCCGCATCGATCATCCCGGCCGTGTCCGGGGCTCAGGCAGTGCGGAAAGGACGGATGGGGGCGGCCAACATCGAACGGCTGCTGTCGCAGACACCGCTACCCGAGCCGGGACAGCCACGCAGCCCGAGCGGCCACGGCGTCGAGTTCGACCACGTGTCGTTCGCCTACGACGGGACGACCTGCGCCGTCGACGATGTGACCGCCGTGTGCCCACCGGGCACGGTCACCGCGATCGTCGGGCCGTCGGGCGCGGGCAAGACCACGCTGGCGAGCCTGCTACCGCGGTTCTACGACGTGACGGGCGGTGCGATCCGGATCGGCGGTGTCGACATCCGCGAGATCGGCTCGGCCGACCTGCTGGCCTCGATGTCGCTGGTGTTCCAGGACGTCGCGCTCCTGCGCGACAGCGTCGCGGAAAACATCCGTATCGGCCGGCCCGGTGCCAGCGACGACGAAATCCGTCAGGCGGCGATCGCCGCCCACATCCACGACGTGATCGAAGCACTGCCCCGCGGTTATGCGACGCCACTCGACGCGGGCGGCGGTGCCCTCTCCGGCGGGGAGCGTCAACGCCTGACGATCGCGCGGGCAATCCTCGCCGGAGCACCGATCGTCGTGCTCGACGAAGCAACCGCTGCGCTCGACCCCGACAGCGAGACGGCCGTTCAGGATGCGCTGGCCAGGCTGGCCGTGGGCAAGACGGTGCTCGTGATCGCGCACCCGCTACACACCATCGCCGGTGCCGACCAGATCCTCGTCCTGGACAACGGCCGCCTGCTGGAACGGGGCCGCCATCATGAACTGCTCGCGCGAAACGGCCTGTATGCCCGAATGTGGGCCGCCCAGACGGGAGTTCCGGCATGATCCGCCGCCTCTACCGCCTCTGGCCCGACCCGAAGCTGCTGGCCCGGCTCTGGTCGCTCACCGCGATCGAGGCCGTCCTGCAGGGGCTGCTGCTCGGCCTGCTGGTGCCGATCCTCCACGCGGTCGTCCAGCCGGAGCCCGACATTTCCGCCGCGGCGCCGTGGCTCGTGCTCGGCGCTATCGGCGCCGTCCTGTACGGGGTCCTGGCCATCGTCTCCGACCCGGTGGGATATGCCGCGGCGGGTGCTCTCGCCGCACAGTTGCGCCAGCAGCTGATGCGCCACGTGAGCACGCTCCCGTTGGGCTGGTTCACCGCTACCCAGAAGGCGCGGCTCGCGCGGGGGGTCACCGCTGACGTCGGCGACGCCGCACACCTGGCGGTGGTGATCGGCAAACCGGTCATCACGTCGACGCTGCTGCCCGCAACCATCGTCGCGATCGTGTTCGTCGTTGACTGGCGTGTGGCGGTGCTGCTGTGCCTGATCGCTCTGCTTGCCTCATCGGCGCTGCGCCGCGCCGCGCGAGTCGCCGCCGAGGCGGAGATCGAGTTGGAGCGCGCCTCGGCCGATGTGGCCAGCCGGGCGATCGAACTCGGCCAGGCTCAGCCGGTGCTCCGTGCTGCCGGTCTCGCCGGCGGTACACCCCGAATGCGTGCGGCGCTCGACGACCATCGCGACACCTACCGGGCCGGCATGGATCGAGCCCGCCGACCGTTCTTCCGCTACACCGGTGTGGTCGCGACCGGATTCGTGGCCGTACTCGCCCTGGTGGCCTGGCTGATGCTCAGCGAGCGCGTCGAGGTGGCCACCGGCGTGGCGCTGCTGGTGTTGGCCGCTCGCTTCCTGCAGCCGCTCGGCAATCTGATCGACCTCATCGGGGCATTGCGCGCGATGACCAACAAGATCGCCCGGCTCGAGGATTTCCTCGCCACACCACCGCTGCCCGCACCGACCGATCCGGTGCACCGGATCGGCGAGCCCCACGTCGAGCTGGACCGGGTCACGTTCACCTATCCCGGTGGTGATGCGCCCGCGCTGCGCGACGTGTCGATGGTCTGTCGGGCAGGTACGACGACCGCGCTAGTCGGCCCATCGGGTTCGGGAAAGACCACGGTGACCCGGCTCATCGCCCGGTTCTTCGACGTCCAGGCGGGCCAGGTGCGCATCGGCGGCGTCGACGTACGCGACCTCGATCCGGGTGCGCTGCTCGACGAGATCGCGATCGTCTTCCAGGACGTCTACCTGTTCGACGACAGCATCGAGAACAATCTGCGCCTGGCGCGGCCCGACGCCACGTGGGACGAACTCCGCCGCGTCGCCGGCGCCGCACGGCTGGACGAGGTGATCGCACGGCTGCCGGGCGGCTGGAACACCCGTGTCGGCGAGGCGGGAGCACAACTGTCAGGCGGCGAGCGTCAGCGCGTCGCGATCGCCCGGGCCATGCTCAAACAGGCCCGCATCGTGCTCGTCGACGAAGCGAGTTCCGCTCTCGACCCGGAGAACGAGGCGGCGATCACCCAAGCCATCGCGAACCTCGGCACCGACCCGGACCGCACCGTCATCGTGATCGCCCACCGTCCGGCAACACTCGCCGCGGCCGATCACGTCGTATCGCTCGATGCGGGACAAGTGGTGGAGGCGGGAACCCCGGCAACGCTGCTGGAGACCGACGGGACGTTCGCCAGGATCAGCCGGCAGTATCAGCGGGCCCGGCACTGGCGCATCGGTGACGGCGCTGAGCCGTACCCCGCCCGCCCGATGTCGCAACCTTGATCGTCAGATGGGCTCAGCATGCTTGAGGATGGCGTCGATATCCGTCTGCGGCGGCAAGGTGCCGAACACGGTCCCCCAGTCCCGGTCCAGTCGCGACGCGCAATAGGCCTGCGCGACCGCGTCCGGTCCGGTCCTGATCAGCAGCCCAGCCTGCAGGACGAGCGCCATCTGCTCGACTATTCGTCGTGCCCGCAGCTCGATGTCGTCGAAGTAGGTCAGCTCCTTCTTCAGCGCCGTCAGCGCGTCGTCGTAGCGCGGGTCGGCGCCGGAGGCGAGATCGGCCTCGGCGAAGAAGGCGTCGACGGTGTGCGGCTCCCGTGCCATGGCACGCAGGGTGTCGAGCGCTGCGACATTGCCCGATCCTTCCCAGATCGACATGAGCGGCATTTCGCGGTACAGCCTGGCCATGTCGAAGTCCTCGATGTATCCGTTGCCGCCCAGGCATTCCAGCGCCTCGGCGGCCACGATCGGCCCGCGCTTGCAGACGTAGTACTTGGTCGCCGCAAGACCGATCCGCCGCAACGCGGCCTCGCCGTCGTCGCCGTGAATCGCACGGTCATGCGCACCGGCCAGCCGCATCATTACAGTGGTCGCCGCTTCGGACTCCAGCGCCAGGTCGGCGAGCACATTGCGCATCAGAGGCTGGTCGACGAGCGGTTTCCCGAAGACCGATCGGTGCCGGGCATGGTGGGCGGCCTGGACGAACGCGGACCGCATTCCGGACGCTGATGCGACGACGCAGTCCAGACGCGTCATGTTGACCATCTCGACGATGGTCTTGACCCCTCGCCCCTCCTCGCCGACCAGCCACCCGACGGCGTTCTCGTACTCGATCTCGGCGGAGGCGTTGGATTTGTTTCCGAGCTTGTCCTTGAGCCTCTGGAAGCGGATCGGGTTCAGGTCGCCGCCGGGCAGCACACGCGGCAGCAGGAAACACGAGAGGCCACCGGGAGCCTGCGCGAGCGTGAGGAACAGGTCCGACATGGGCGCCGAGGTGAACCATTTGTGTCCGACGATCCGGTACGCGCCCGGCTCGCCGTCGATCGGCGTCGCGGTCGTCGTGTTGGCGCGCACGTCCGAACCGCCCTGCTTCTCGGTCATCGACATTCCCGCGATCAGGCCCGACTTGGTCGCCGGGTCGCGCAGACCGAAGTCATAGACGCGGTTGGTCAGCAGTGGTTCGAACCTCGCGGCCAGCTCAGGGTTTGCCCGCAGCGCCGGTACGACCGCGTAGGTCATCGACACGGGGCACAGGTGGCCGGGATCGACGGTCCCCCAGGCGAAGGACTTCGCGGCGCGGGCGACGTGGGCGCCCGGCCGATCGTCGGCCCAGGCGGTGCCGCCAAGGCCGTGTCCGATGGCCGTCTTCATCAGCTCGTGATAGGCCGGGACGTATTCCACCTCGTCGATTCGGTGGCCGTAGCGGTCGTGGGTGAGCAGACGCGGCGGTACGCGTTCGGCCAGCCGCCCCCACTCGCGAGCCTCGGCCGTGCCCGCCAACCGACCCATCTCCCGGATCTCCT
>NZ_BAEE01000015.1 GCF_000241265.1 Gordonia araii NBRC 100433 | reverse complement strand
GG
The DNA here is from genome assembly GCF_000241265.1 of Gordonia araii NBRC 100433. Taxonomy (GTDB): domain Bacteria; phylum Actinomycetota; class Actinomycetes; order Mycobacteriales; family Mycobacteriaceae; genus Gordonia; species Gordonia araii. The sequence goes on along the minus strand of NZ_BAEE01000015.1, from coordinate 37,990 downwards.
GGTTGGTCAATGCTCGGCAGGCGGTAGCCGGCCTCGCACGGGAACACCCCGCACGGGTCCGGCCAGACGATCTGGACGGCTGGCGCATCGGGGAACAACGCCTTGCTGACGATCAGGTCGGAGGAGTCGATCATCGCGACCAGCCGAACCGGTAGATCGAGGACATCGCTGTTGAGCGTCGCGTTGGCATCGACGATCTTGTCCCACTGGTAGGTGTGCAGCTGGCCGAGGACCTCGGCGAGCAGGTTGTACGAGGTTTGCGGGTCGAGTCCGTAGACGGCGAGCTCGGCGACTTCGTGCAGCGGTGCTCCGATGGTGTAGGCGAACGGAGTCTCGGGCCCTTCGCAGTCCGGTGATCGGTGATCGCAGTGCTCGCTCACGGCGACGGCCGCCCATCCGTTGCGGTGCACCCGCTGGAGTGTCTCGTTGATCAGCGGGTCCGGGTGCCGGTCGGGGAGGGAATCCTGATTGTGGGTCCGGTGGGTCATTGTTCGCTCCTTTGTTCGAGGTGCGTTTCATTGGACCACCGGGGTCTGACAATGATTCCGATCAGTCGGGCACGCCCGACGGCAGGGACTTGAGCAGGGCCCCGGCCTCGACCTTCAACTGCTGCCCGGTGACATAGCGGGCGCCGTCGGACACCAGGTACGCCACGGCTTCGCTGATCTGCTCCGGTGGCAACAGGGCCACCGGCATGTTGTGCAGCGTGGCGAAGACGCCTTCGACATCGTCGAAGGTGGGATTCTCCACATCCGGGCGGAACAGGCGGTAGAGCCCGTCGTTGTGGACCATCGGGGTGTCGATGTTGCCGGGGTGCACGGCGTTGACCCGGATGTCGCGCGGGGCGAGGCTGCGGGCGAGATCGTGGACCAACCGGGCGACGGCCTTCTTGGAATGGGCGCCGAAACCGGCCTCCTTGGATTCGAAACCGGGCATGAAGGCGGCCATCGAGCTGACGCAGACGATCGCGCCGCCGGCCTGCAGGTGCGGAAGCGTCGCCTCGAGGGTGTTGATCGTGCCGCCGAGATTCACCGCCACGGTGCCCAGCCAGGTGACCGGCGGGTGCTGCTCGCCGACGGGGCTGATACCGGCGTTGGCCACCACGATGTCGATGCGGCCGAGCGCGGCGATTCCCGTGGCGACCGCCTCCTGCAGGGCGGTCCGATCGCGCACATCGGCGACGTGAGTGCTGATCCGGCGGCCCAGTTCGGCCACCAGCCGCTCGGTCTCCGCCAACTCCTCGCGGGTGGCCATCGGATAGCCGGCGTTCTCCACCTCGCCGCAGATGTCGATGGCGATGATGTCGGCGCCATCGCGGGCCAGGCGCAGGGCATGGCTGCGTCCCTGGCCGCGGGCGGCGCCGGTGATGAGGGCGACCTTGCCGTTCAGTCCATCGGCCATGGCTACAGCCTGACCGTCAGCAGGACCACTGAGTCCTCGTCGGCCGCTAGGCCGTGCCGGACCGGCGGGATATCGAGCAGATCGCCCTGGGCGGCGGGCCACGTCTGCTCGGCCGAGGTGATGTGCACCTTGCCGCGCAGCACCAGCAGGGTGGCCTCGTCCGGACTTTCGTGATCGCTCAGCCGGCTGCCGCCGGTCATGGCGATTACCGTGTGGCGCAGCCGGTGGTCGCCATGGCCGCGGACGGTGCGCGCCGCTCGCCCGGACTTGTGGGCATGCGCATCCGCCAGCAGTTCCGAGCCGAGGGTGGATAGCGAGACAGTGCTCATCGGGCGGGCCTTTCCGTCGGGGGCTGTTCCTTCTGGGACGTCACGTAGGCCTCGCCTGCGCATCGCCAGTCTCGGTGGGGGCCTTGGGAATACCGAAGATGGTGAACAGGCACGCGGCGCCGGCGGCCGCGACGAGCAGCCCTAGGCCGAGCGTGTAGCTGTGGGACACCTCGTCGTAGGTGGCGCCCATGATCAGCGGTGGGAAGAAACCGCCGAGGCCCCCGGCCGCGCCGACCAGTCCGGTGACGGCGCCGACCCGGGCGGGCGGTGCCGAGATCGCGACCCAGGCGAAGACCGAGCCGGCTCCCATCCCCATCATCACGGCCATGAGGATGAAGTCGACGCCGGCCAGCCACGGCATCGTCGGCTTGGCGATCATCCAGACCGCGAGCACCGCCGCACCACCGCACGAGATGGCGGTGATCAGCCGCGGACCGAACCGATCCGACAGGGCGCCGCCGATCGGCCGGGCGATCACCGCGGCGAGTGCGAAGCCCGCCGTGCGGGCACCGGCCGACTTCAGATCGGCGATGTCGTAGACGTCGTTGAGATAGGTCGGCAGGTACGTGGAGAACGCGACGAAGCCGCCGAAGGCCGCGGCGTAGAGCAGCGACATCTGCCAGGTGATGGGCAGTTTCAGCGCGTCGACGAGCTTGGGAAGCGCGGGCTCGGTGTTCGGCGACCACGACGGTGCGTCGCTCATCCAGAGCCAGCACGCTATTGCTACGACCACGAGGGCGACGGCGATGATGACGTGGGCCGGGAAGTAGCCGAACCACTCCCGGAAACGCGGGGTGAAGAAGGCAGACAACGCGGTGCCGCCCATGCCGGCGCCGAATACGCCGGTGGCGAACCCGCGGCGGTTGGCCTCGTACCAGTTGTTGAGGAACGGGATGCCGGCGGCGAAGCTGGTACCGGCGACTCCCAAGAAGAAGCCGACGACCACCATCATCGGGTAGGACTTCATCTCCCCGGCGACGGCCAGCAGCAGGACGAACGGCACCGACAGCAACGACAGTGCCGTGAACATCACACGCCCGCCGAACCGCGGTGTCAGCACACCCACGACGATCCGCCCGAGCGATCCGACGAGGATGGGCACGGCGATGAGGATCGACTTCTGCGACGAGCTGAGGTTCATCTGGTCGGGGCTCGCGTAGAAGACGCCCAGGGGGGCGATGAGGTTCCACGCCCAGAAGGTGATGGCGAACGCCAGGGTGGCCAGCACCAGGTTCTTCGTCTGGTCCCGGTGCACCGTCGACGTCGGCGGGGGAGCTGCCTCGGTGGTCATGAGCGGTCTCGATCCGATGTGCCGATGGGGGCCCACGCCTCAGAGTTCCGCCCGGCGCCGGGGGTGCGCTTCACGTCGCGGCTGCGGTAGACGATGTAGGGCCGGAACAGGTAGTGCAGCGGTGCGGTGAAGATGTGCACGAGCCGCGTGAACGGAACCAGGATGAACATCAGCATCCCGATCACCACGTGCACGTGGAAGCGCAGCGGCGCCGCCTCCATCGCGGCGATGTCGGGCTGCAGGAAGAAGATCGAACGGAACCACGGGGAGACGGTTTCGCGGTAGTTCACGCCGGGGCCGTGCGGGTCGATCAGGCCGACGATCGTGAGATAGGTGCCGGCCACCAGGGCGGACACCAGCACCAGGTACATCAGCTTGTCGTTGGCGGTGGTCGCGGCGAACACCGGACCGACGGTGCGCCGCCGGTAGATCAGGATCGCCACGCCGATCAGGGTGGCCGCCGCGGCGACTATGCCGCCGCCCGCCGCGACCCAGTGGTAGGCCGTTTCGCTGATGCCCACCGCCTGGGTCCAGGATTCCGGGATGACCAGGCCCATGGCGTGACCGGCGATCACCGCCAGGATCCCGTAGTGGAACAGCGGCGAGCCGATCCGCAGCAGGCGCGACTCGTAGAGCTCGGAGGAACGCGTGGTCCACCCGAATTTGTCGTACCGGTAGCGCCAGATCGTTCCGCCGATCACCGCGACGAGGGTCAGGTACGGCAGGACGCCCCACAGGAAGATGCTCATCGTCGGCTCCTTCCCGCAGGCGATGGTGCCGCCATCTCGGCGGTCGTGAACAACGGCATGAGGCGCGGATCGCCGGCCTCGAGGCCGACCTGTTCGACGGTCTCGGGGGCACCCCGCAGTGCCAGGGCGCTAGCCTTGTCGGCGGGGGACTCGCCCGGCAGCGTGGCGCACACCGCTGCGAGCACCTCGGCGTAGGGCGAGTCCTGCTCGATCAGCGCCAGTCGGATCAACTCCAGTCCGGCACGATTCTCGATCAGCAGCTCCCGCCCGCTGCGCGGGTCGACGCGAGCGGCGAACTCCAACATGATCGGCAGGTAGTCGGTCAACTCGCCCCGGGTGTCGACGAGGAACCCAGCGTCGCGGTAGCGCCGCTTGATCTGGGCGAGCGCCGAGCCCCGGCGCCGGGTGTCCCCGTGGGACCAATAGGTGAGGTAAAGGGTCTGGCGGCGCGAGAGGTCGAACACGTCGACGTACTCGCGGCGCGACGCGGTGGGATCGGATGCGGCGATCCGGTCGACGAACCGGGTCAGCGCAGTGACGGCGGCCGACGGCGGTTGCTCGGCGAGCGCCGCGCGCAACAACTCCGCACGGCCGAGCACCTCGTCGTCGGGGTACTGCAGACACCAAGAGGCGACTTGATAGGCGACGCGGTCATCGGCCTCGGCGACCAGGCGGCGGGTGCGGGCGGCGGTGGCTGCGAACAGGTTACGCATCAGCGGTCTCCCGGGAAGAGTCCGGTCGGTGTCCCGTTGCCATCCCAGTTCAGCAGGTTGACGCGGTCCCGAAGGGACCCGGCGTCGGCGGCGCGATCACTGGTCTGGCGTTGCTGTAGTGCCTGGAAGGTCTCCACCGACACCGGCATGACGGTGCCGCTGGCCTCGCCGAACGGGCCCGATTCGTACATGCCCGGCCCGTCGTCGTAGTCGAGCGAGCACGCCATCTCCTCCAACTGGTGGCCCTGCTCGACGTGGGCGGTCGGGATCACGTATCGATCGGCGTACTTGGCGATCGCCATCAGGTGGTACATCTCGACCATGGATTCCTCGTCCATGCCGACCGACGCCGGGATCAACGGATTCGGTTCCCGGCCCAGGGCGATGTCACGCATGTAAGACCGCATGCCGGCGAGTTTGCGCAGCACCCCGGTGACGACGGCGGTATCGCCCGCGCTGAACAGTTCCGCGAGGTACTCGACGGGAATCCGCAGGGTGTCGATCGCGCCGAAGAGGTTCTCATGACTCTCGCCGTCGTGGCCCTGCCCGGTGAGCAGGTCGACGATCGGCGACAGCGGCGGCACGTACCAGACCATCGGCATCGTCCGGTACTCCGGATGCAGCGGCAGGGCCACTCGGTACTTCTTGGCCAGCGCGTACACCGGCGACCGTCGGGCCGCATCGATCCAGTCGTCGGGGATCCCGCCTGCTCGGGCGGCGGCGACCACCGCGGGGTCGGACGGATCGAGCATCAGGTCGAGCTGCGCCTCGTAGAGGTCGCGCTCGTCGGGCACCGACGCCGCCTCGGTGACGCGGTCGGCGTCGTAGAGGAACAGGCCGATGTAGCGCAGTCGCCCGACGCAGGTCTCCGAGCAGACCGTGGGCTGGCCGACCTCGATGCGCGGGTAGCAGAAGGTGCACTTCTCGGCCTTGCCGGTGCGGTGGTTGAAGTAGATCTTCTTGTACGGGCAGCCGGTGATGCACTGCCGCCAGCCGCGGCAGCGATCCTGGTCGACCAGGACGATGCCGTCCTCGGAGCGCTTGTAGATCGCGCCCGACGGGCAGGAGGCCATGCACGACGGGTTGAGGCAGTGCTCGCAGATCCGCGGCAGGTAGAACATGAAGGTCTGCTCGAAGGACAGCTTGATCTGCTCGCCTGCGTCGTCGGCGAGTTTCTGGAGGACGGGGTCGAGTGCGCCGGTCGCGGCGCTGCCGCCGAGGTTGTCGTCCCAGTTGGCCGACCAGCTGATCTTCATGTCCTCGCCGGTGATCAGCGACTTGGGCCGCGCCACCGGGATGTCATCGCCGAGCGGGGCGCTGATGAGGTTCTCGTAGTCGTAGGTCCACGGCTCGTAGTAGTCGTCCAGCGTCGGCTGCACCGGGCTGGAGAAGATCGTGGCCAGCTTCTGGATCCGACCGCCGGCGAGCAGCCGCAGCTTGCCCTTGCGGTTGAGGGTCCAGCCGCCGCGCCAGGTGTCCTGATCCTCGTAGCGACGCGGATAGCCCTGGCCCGGGCGGGTCTCCACGTTGTTGAACCAGACGTACTCGGTGCCGGCGCGGTTGGTCCATGCCTGCTTGCAGGTCACCGAGCATGTGTGGCAGCCGATGCATTTGTCGAGGTTCATCACCATCGCGACCTGTGCCATGACTCGCATCAGTAGGTCACCTCCTGGCTGCGGCGGCGGATGACCGACACGATGTCGCGCTGGTTGCCCGTCGGCCCGAGATAGTTGAAGGCGTAGGACAGCTGCGCATACCCGCCGATCAGGTGCGACGGTTTGACCAGCAGCCGCGTCACCGAGTTGTGGATGCCGCCGCGCTTGCCGGTCGCCTCCGACTTGGGGACGTCGATGGTGCGCTCCTGCGCGTGGTGCACGTAGGTCACCCCGGCGGGGATGCGGTGGCTGACGACCGCGCGTCCGACGAAGACGCCGTTGGCGTTGACGCACTCGATCCAGTCGTTGTCCTCGACGCCGATCGCCGCCGCGTCCTCCGGCGACAGCCACGCCGTCGGGCCGCCGCGCGACAGCGACAGCATGAACAGGTTGTCCTGGTACTCCGAGTGGATCGACCACTTGTTGTGCGGGGTCAGGTACCGGACCGCGATCTCCATCTCGCCGGTCGGGCCGAGCTTCGGCTCGCCGAACAACCGGTGCATGTCCAACGGCGGGCGGTACAGCGGCATCGATTCGCCGATGTCGAGCATCCAGTCGTGATCGAGATAGAAGTGCATCCGGCCGGTCAGCGTGTGGAACGGCTTCTCCCGCTCGATGTTCAACGTGAACGGCGCATACCGCCGACCGCCGGTCTCCGAACCCGACCACTCCGGCGAGGTGATGACCGGCTGCGGCGAGTCCTGCGTGTCGGCGAAGGTGATGCGCTTCTCCTCCGACCCGGCGGCCAGGTCGACGAAGGGCTTGCCGGTCCGCTCCTCGAGCTTCTCGAACCCGTCGACGGCGAGTTCGCCGTTGGTGGTTCCGGAGAACATCAGGATCGCCTCGGCCAGCTTCTCGTCGGTGTCGATCGCCGGGCGCCCGTTGGCCGGGCTGTTCGCCCCCATCATCACGCCGTTCTGCGCGGCCAGCTTCGCCATCTGCGACCCGACGTCGAAGGTCACGTTCTTGACGGTGAAGCCCAGCTTGTCTGCCAGCGGGCCGACCGAGGCCAACTTGTCGGCGATGGCGGTGTAGTCCCGCTCGACGACGACGAACTGGGGCAGGTTCTTCCCCGGGACGCCGGGGCGCCCGGAGTCGAGCCAGTCGTCGACGATGCCGTGCGGGTTGGCCGTCTCGCCCGGGGTGTCGTGCTGGTTGGGGGTGGCGACCAGGTCGCGGACGGTGCCCAGGTGGGTCTTGGCCTGGCGGGACAGCTCACCGGCCAACAGGTGGAACAGCTCGAAGTCGCTCTTGGCCTCCCACGGCGGATCGATCGCCGGGGTGAAGGCGTGGACGAACGGGTGCATGTCGGTCGAGGAGAGGTCGTGCTTCTCGTACCAGGTGGCGGCCGGCAGCACGATGTCGCTCATCAGGGTCGTCGAGGTCATCCGGAAGTCCGCCGACAGCAGCAGGTCGAGCTTGCCCTCGGGTGCCTCGTCGTGCCACGCCACCTCGCGCGGGTGCGGGGTTTCGGGATGCTCGACGCCGAGCACGTTGTGGTCGGTGCCCAGCAGGTGGCGCAGGAAGTACTCGTCGCCCTTGGCCGAGGAGCCCAGCAGGTTCGAGCGCCACAGCACCAGGGTGCGCGGCCAGTTCTCCGGGGCGTCGACATCGTTGATGGACGGCGTCAGACCGCCCTGGTGGAGTTGGTCGGCGACCCATGCGCCGGTCGACGGGGCCTGTCCTGCGTCGACCGCGGCCTGCGCGTCGTCGGCCACCTGCAGGGGATTGGCGGAGAACTGCGGGTAGAACGGCATCCAGCCCAGGCGCGCCGACTGGGCGATCGCGTCAGCGGTGTGCGGGTGGTCGAGCACCCCGCGCGACAGCGGTGAGGCCAGCGCGGTGGTCGAGTAGCCGTCGTTGCGCCACTGATCGGTGTGCATGTACCAGAACGACGTGCCCGGCTGCGTGCGCGGCGGCCGCGACCAGTCCAGTGCGTTGGCCAGTGAGATCCATCCGGTGATCGGACGGCACTTCTCCTGCCCGACGTAGTGTGCCCAGCCGCCGCCGTTGCGGCCCATGGACCCGGTGAGGTTCAGCAGCGCCAGGATCGCCCGGTAGGTGGCGTCGCCGTGGAACCACTGACAGATCCCGGCGCCCATGATGATCATCGAACGGCCCTGCGAGTCAACGGCATTGGTGGCGAACTCGCGGGCGACGCGGATCGCCGCCTGCGCCGGCACACTGGTGATCTCCTCCTGCCAGGCCGGTGTGTACGGGGTCGTCGCGTCGTCGTAGCCCGAGGCCCAGTCGCCGGGCAGGCCGTCGCGCCCGACGCCGTACTGGGCGAGCATCAGGTCGAAGACCGTCGTGACCAGTTTTCCGTTGATCCGGCGGGCCGGGACGCCGCGCCGCAGGACCGAGCCGCTCCCGTCGGGGGCGTCGAAGGCGGCGACGCTGATCGCAACCGGCTCGGCGGCCGGATCGTCGTACAGGCTCAGCCGTGGGGTGACGCCCTGCAGGTCGAGGTTCCAGCGGCCCTCGCCCGATTCGGCATAGCGGAAGCCCATCGACCCGTTGGGGGCGACGACGGTGTCGGTCGCGTCGTCGATGACGACCGTCTTCCAGGCGTCCTCGTCGTCGGTGCCCAGACCCACGCCGTCGGCCGTCACGAATTTGCCGGGGATCAGCGTGGCGGCGCCGTCATGCTCGTGCTCGTCGAGCTCGACGAGGAAGGGCAGGTCGGTGTACTTGCGGACGTAGTCGTCGAAGAAGTCGGTGGTGCGGTCGACGAAGTACTCGCGGAGGATGACGTGCCCCATCGCCATGGCCAGGGCGCCGTCGGTGCCGGCCTGTGCGGGCAGCCACTCGTCGGCGAACTTGGTGTTGTCGGCGTAGTCGGGCGAGACCGTCACCACCTTGGTGCCGCGGTAGCGGACCTCGGCCATCCAGTGCGCGTCGGGCGTGCGGGTCACCGGGACGTTGGAGCCCCACATCATCAGATAGGTGGCGTCCCACCAATCTCCGGACTCCGGCACGTCGGTCTGGTCGCCGAACACCTGCGGACTGGCCACCGGTAGATCGGCGTACCAGTCGTAGAACGAGGTCATGACCCCGCCGATCAACTGGATGAACCGGGTGCCCACGCAGTGGCTCACCATCGACATCGCCGGGATCGGCGAGAACCCGGTGCACCGGTCGGGGCCATAGGTCTTGATCGTGTGCACGTGGGCGGCGGCAGCCATCTCGATCGCCTCGTCCCACGACACCCGCACCAGGCCGCCCTTGCCGCGGGCGCGCTGATACGAGCGGCGGCGCAGCGGGTCGCCGGTGACGTCGGCCCACGCGAGCACCGGGTCGCCCAGCTTGGCCTTGGCCGCGCGGTACATCTCGACCAGCACGCCGCGGGCGTACGGGTGGCGCACTCGGGTGGGGGAGTAGGTGTACCAGGAGAATGCAGCCCCGCGCGGGCAGCCACGCGGCTCGTACTCGGGCCGGTCGGGGCCGACCGAGGGGTAGTCGGTCTCCTGGGTCTCCCAGGTGATGATGCCGTCCTTGACGTACACCTTCCAGGAGCAGGAACCGGTGCAGTTGACGCCGTGGGTGGAGCGGACGATCTTGTCGTGGCTCCAGCGGTCGCGGTAGAAGATGTCGCCGGCCCGCCCACCCTTGCGGAACACCGCTCGACCGTCGGCGGTCTCATCCCATCGGGTGAAGAATCGGCCGACATCTAGGAGGGCTTGTGCTGCATGACCTTGAACTTCCGGGGGGCCGCCCATAACTACAAACGGTAGTACCGATCGCCGGGGCGCGAAGGCGATTCGCCGGGTCCGACGAGAAGATCGGGGAGAAGGTCCCGGCAACGCCGACGGCGCCGCAAACCGGGTGGTTCGCGGCGCCGTCGCTGTGGGGGGCTGATCAGGCCTGGCGGGCCTGCCACATCCAGTGGAGCTGCTCGAGGCGGGCGGCGAACCCGATGAGCAGATCCTCGGTGACCGGGTCGGACTTGCCGCTGAGCTCGATGCGCTCTCGGATGCCGCCGATCACCGCGGCCAGGTTCTCGACGATGACGCCGACGACGTTGGTGTCGTTGATCCAGCCTTCGCCGATGCCGGTGGCGCCGGTGGTCTTGGCGACCGTCTCGGAGCGGCCGTCCGGGCTCACACCGATCGCGGTGGCGCGCTCGGCGGTGGCGTCGGAGAACTCGCGGGTGACGTCGACGAGTTCGTCGAGGTCTTCGTGAACCGAGGTGAAGTTCACGCCGACGACGTTCCAGTGGGCCTGCTTGGCGATCAGGCCCAGATCGATCAGGTCGACGAGCGTCGCCTGCAGGGCATCGCCGACGACCCGCTGGGCCTCGTCGGCGAGCACGCCCTTGATCGGTGCGGTGGTGGTCATGGTGATCACTCCTTCTCTCGGCACTGTGGTGCCGGTATACCTCTGGGGCTGTCGTACACGTCAATTCTACCATTTAATCTGGACTTAATCCAGTTTAGTAACCGGCCGAAACGGCCATCCGGACGGTGACGGAATCGTCGTCGGCGAGGATTTGGGTTCTCGGAGCAGGTTCTCTACACTGAAACGGTTGCCCGGGGTGAACTGTGCCCCCTGGGAGCCACAACTTCATACCCCGTCGGTGCCGGCGAAAAGCCAATGGCATCAACAGGGAAGAACCTACGCACAACTCCACTTCGTGGAAGGCCCACCGGTCACACGGCCGCTGTATGGGAACCGCTACGAGAAAGGTTGACGGTCAACCATGACCATGACTGACCCGATCGCAGACTTCTTGACGCGTCTGCGCAACGCCAACTCGGCGTACCACGACGAGGTGACCCTCCCGTCGTCGAAGATCAAGACGAACATCGCCGAGATCCTCAAGAAAGAGGGCTACATCACCGACTACCGCGTCGAGGACGCGAACGTCGGGAAGAGCCTCGTCGTCACCCTGAAGTACGGCCCGAGCCGGGAGCGCAGCATCGCTGGTCTGCGCCGCGTCTCGAAGCCGGGTCTGCGGGTGTACGCGAAATCCACCAACCTGCCCAAGGTGCTGGGCGGCCTCGGCGTGGCGATCATCTCCACGTCGTCGGGCCTGCTCACCGACCGCCAGGCAGCCAACAAGGGCGTGGGCGGCGAAGTCCTCGCTTACGTCTGGTAGGGGAACGCACATGTCGCGAATTGGTAAGAACCCCATTGAGATCCCGGCCGGCGTCGACGTCACGATCGACGGCCAGGACGTGAAGGTCAAGGGCCCCAAGGGCGAGCTCGCCGTCACGATCAGCGAGCCGATCGAGGCCGCGATCGAGGAGAAGCAGATCGTCGTCACCCGGCCCAACGACGAGCGCCGCAACCGTGCCCTGCACGGCCTGTCGCGCAGCCTGATCAACAACCTGGTCGTCGGTGTGACGCAGGGCTACACGACGAACATGGAAATCTTCGGCGTCGGCTACCGCGTGCAGGCCAAGGGCCGCGACCTCGAGTTCGCCCTGGGCTTCAGCCACCCCGTGCCGATCGAGGCTCCCGAAGGCATCACCTTCGCGGTGGAATCGCCGACGAAGTTCTCGGTGTCGGGCATTGACAAGCAGAAGGTCGGCCAGATCTCGGCGAACATCCGCCGCCTGCGGCGCCCGGACCCGTACAAGGGCAAGGGCATCCGCTATGAAGGCGAGCAGATCCGCCGCAAGGTCGGAAAGACGGGTAAGTAAGCCATGAGTGAAACAGCAACTGTGAAGCGCAAGCCGGTCGGCAAGGACGCGTCGACTCGTCGCCGCACCGCCACCAACCGCCGTCACTTCCGCCTGCGCAAGAAGATCGCCGGCACCCCGCAGCGCCCGCGCCTCGTCGTGAAGCGCAGCAGCCGGCACATCCACGTGCAGCTCGTCGACGACCTGGCCGGTCACACCCTGGCCGCCGCGTCCTCGATCGAGGCGGACGTGCGGTCGGCAGGCGGCGACAAGTCGGCCCAGGCCGCCAAGGTGGGCGAGCTCATCGCCAGCCGCGCCAAGGCAGCCGGCGTCGAGAACGTCGTCTTCGACCACGGTGGCCACGGCTACCACGGCCGGATCGCGGCTCTCGCCGACGCCGCCCGCGAGGGAGGCCTGAAGTTCTGATGACCACATACACGATTTGCCTGATCAACAACGGAGGGACCCTCTGATGCCCGGACGTCAGCGTGACGGCGGGAACGGACCCGCCAACAACAACCCGAACAGCAACGACCGCGGCGGCGACCGTCGCGGCGGACGCGGCGACCGTCGCGACAACCGCGGAGGCGGGCGCGACCGCGAGGAGCGCAACCACCTCGAGCGCGTCGTCACCATCAACCGCGTCTCCAAGGTCGTCAAGGGCGGCCGCCGCTTCAGCTTCACCGCCCTCGTGGTGGTCGGCGACGGCCAGGGCATGGTCGGTGTCGGCTACGGCAAGGCGAAGGAAGTTCCGGCCGCGATCCAGAAGGGCGTCGAAGAGGCTCGCAAGAACTTCTTCCGCGTCCCGATGATCGCCGGCACGATCACCCACCCGGTCCAGGGTGAGGCCGCCGCCGGTGTCGTGATGCTCCGCCCGGCCAGCCCCGGTACCGGTGTCATCGCCGGCGGCGCGGTGCGTGCCGTGCTCGAGTGCGCGGGCGTGACCGACGTGCTGGCCAAGAGCCTCGGCTCGGACAACGCGATCAACGTCGTGCACGCCACCGTGGCGGCCCTCAAGCTGCTGCAGCGCCCCGAAGAGGTCGCTGCCCGGCGCGGTCTGCCCGTCGAGGACGTGGCGCCCGCCGGCATGCTGCGCGCCCGTGCCGCCGCGGCTGCGGCCAAGGGAGCGTGAGCGTCGTGGCCAAGAAGGAGACTGAAGTGGGTCAGCTGAAGATCACCCAGATCAAAAGCACCATCGGTACCAAGAGCAACCAGCGTGACAGCCTGCGCACCCTTGGCCTCAAGGGCATCCGCAAGTCCGTCACCCGCGAGGACAACCCGCAGACCCGGGGCCTGATCAACGTGGTCCGGCACCTCGTGACTGTCGAAGAGGTTTAAGAAATGACCATCAAACTCCACCACCTTCGGCCCGCCCCGGGTTCGAAGACCGAGAAGACCCGCGTGGGTCGCGGTGAGGGCTCGAAGGGCAAGACCGCCGGTCGCGGCACCAAGGGCACCAAAGCCCGCAAGAACGTGCCCGCCGGGTTCGAGGGCGGCCAGATGCCGATCCACATGCGGCTGCCGAAGCTCAAGGGCTTCACCAACCGCAACCGGGTCGAGTACCAGGTCGTCAACGTCGGTGACCTCGCCGAACTCTTCCCGAAGGGCGGCACCGTCGGCGTCGAGGATCTCGTCGCCAAGGGAGCCGTGCGCAAGAACCAGCTGGTCAAGGTGCTCGGCGACGGTGAGCTGTCGGTGAAGCTCGACATCACCGCCAACAAGTTCTCCGCGGCGGCGAAGGAAAAGATCGCCGCTGCAGGCGGCAGCACCACCGAGCTGTAATACGTCATGTCGGCCGGTCGCCGGTGCGGCGCTCCCAGCGCTGCACCGGCGAACTGGCCAGACGGACAACTGTTAGAGTTTGCAGCGTTGCCGTCGACGGTGAATCCGTCCGCGCCAAGTCCGAAACGCCAGGCCCCGAACCGAAGTGGTCGCCACTAGGAGGAATTAGTGTTCTCCCCCCTCGTCGCCGTGTTCCGCACGCCGGAACTGAGGAAGAAGATCCTCTTCGTCCTCTTTATCCTTGTGCTGTACCGGTTCGGTGCGACCCTCCCGTCGCCGGGCGTGGACTTCAAGGTCGTGAAAGAGTGTCTCGACCCGGCCAACCAGGACTCGACGCAGCAGCAGATCTACTCGCTGATCAACATGTTCTCCGGCGGCGCGCTGCTGCAGCTGTCGGTGTTCGCGATCGGCATCATGCCCTACATCACGGCGAGCATCATCGTGCAGCTGCTCACCGTGGTCATCCCTCGCTTCGAGGAACTCCGCAAGGAGGGCCAGGCCGGTCAGGCCAAGATGACGCAGTACACGCGGTACCTGACCGTGGCGCTGGCGCTGCTTCAGGCCACCGGCATCGTCGCGCTCGCCGCGAACGGCAACCTGCTGCAGGGACAGGCCAACTGTGACGCGCAGGGGATCATCGCCGACAAGTCGATCACCGGCCTCGCGATCATCGTCATCGTGATGGTCGCCGGCGCCATGGTCGTCATGTGGTTCGGCGAGTTGATCACCGAGCGCGGCATCGGCAACGGCATGTCCCTGCTGATCACCGCCGGCATCGTGGCCCGTATCCCGGCCGAGGGTCGCATGATCCTCAACGACCGCGGCCCGGTGGCCTTCTCGCTCGTGATCGTCGCGGGTGTCATCATCGTCGCCGGCGTGGTGTTCATCGAGATGGGCCAGCGCCGCATCCCCGTCCAGTACGCCAAGCGGATGGTCGGGCGCAAGATGTTCGGCGGTTCGTCGACCTATCTGCCGCTGAAGGTCAACCAGGCGGGTGTCATCCCGGTGATCTTCGCGTCGTCGCTGCTCTACCTGCCGATGCTGATCAGCCAGCTCACGCGCGGCGAGGGCGAGCCGAGCCGCTGGCAGACCTTCATCGACCAGCACCTGGTGAACCCGAGCGACCCGGTCTACATCGTCACGTACTTCTTGATGATCATCTTCTTCACCTACTTCTACGTCGCGGTCACGTTCAACCCGCAGGAACGCGCCGACGACATGAAGAAGTACGGCGGCTTCATCCCGGGCATCCGCCCCGGGCAGCCGACCGCCGACTACCTGGGTTACGTCCTGTCGCGGATCACGCTTCCCGGTTCGATCTACCTCGGCTTGATCGCGATTCTGCCTAACCTGTTCATGCAGGTCGGCAACAGCGGCGGCCTGCAGAACCTGCCGTTCGGCGGTACCGCGCTGCTCATCATGGTCGTGGTCGCCCTCGACACGGTGAAGCAGGTCAACAGTCAGCTGATGCAGCGCAAGTACGAAGGGTTCCTCAATTGAAACTCGTGATTCTCGGCCCGCCCGGAGCGGGCAAGGGCACCCAGGCTGAGCTGCTCTCGGAGGCCCTCGGCATCCCGCACATCTCGACCGGCGACCTGTTCCGCGCGAACATCTCGCAGGGCACTGCGATCGGTGTGGAAGCCAAGCGGTACCTCGACGCCGGCGACCTGGTCCCCTCGGAGGTGACCGTCGACATGGTGCGCGCTCGCATCGCCGAGCCGGACGCGGCACGAGGGTTCATCCTCGACGGCTTTCCGCGCTCGATCGAGCAGGCCGACGCACTCAAGGAGATGGGCGTCGACCTGGACGCGGTGCTGTCTTTCGCCGTGGACGCCGACGTCGTCGTCGAGCGGATGCTCGCCCGCGGCCGCGCCGACGACAGCGAGGAAGTGATCCGCAACCGTCTCGCGGTCTACGAGAACGAGACCGCTCCGCTGCTCGAGTACTACGGCGCCGACGTGACGTCGATCGACGCCGTTGGCGAGGTGCAAGAAGTGCATCAGCGCGTGCTGACTTCCCTCGGCGTCGACGCCAAGTAGCAGCGGGCGCCGACTAACGATGGGTCTGTTCGGGCGCCGCGGCGTCGTCCCGTTCCGCTCGGCCGGCGAGCTCGACGCCATGGCCGAGGCGGGTGCCGTGGTGGGCCGTGCGCTCGTCGCGGTGCGAGAAGCTTCCGCGCCGGGAGTGTCCACCCTCGAACTCGACGAGATCGCCGAGACCGTCATCCGCGAGGCCGGCGCCGTCCCGTCGTTCAAGGGCTACCACGGCTTTCCCGGCTCGATCTGCAGCTCGGTCAACGACGTCGTCGTGCACGGCATCCCGTCGAAAACGGTTGTCCTCGCCGACGGCGACCTGGTCTCCATCGACTGCGGCGCCATTCTCGACGGCTGGCACGGCGACTCGGCCTGGACTTACGGGGTCGGCTCGGTGGCCACGGCCGACGAAGAGCTGAGCGAAGCGACCCGGCTGTCGCTGGAAGCCGGTATCGCCGCCATGATCGAGGGTGCACGTCTCACCGACATCTCCCACGCGATCGAACAGGGCACGCGGGCGGCGAGCAAGAAGTTCGGCCGCCACTTCGGGATCGTCGCCGGCTACGGCGGCCACGGCATCGGCCGCGAGATGCACTTGGAGCCGTTCCTGGCCAACGAGGGGGAACCGGGACGCGGACCTCGTCTGGCGATCGGGTCGACGCTGGCCATCGAGCCGATGCTGACGCTCGGCACCGAGGAGACCAGCATTCTCGACGACGATTGGACCGTCGTCACCGATGACGGCAGTCGCGCCGCGCACTGGGAGCACACGGTGGCGGTGACCGCCGACGGTCCGCGGATCCTCACCCAGCGGCCCGTCTGATCGCTACAGATCCAGCAGGATCGTGACCGGTCCGTCGTTGACCAGGTCGACATGCATATGCGCACCGAAACGTCCCGTCGCCACGGTCGCCCCCAGTGAACGCAGCCGTGCCGACACCGCGTCGACGAGCGGCTCGGCGACCGCGGCGGGAGCCGCGGCGTTCCACGACGGCCGCCTGCCCTTGTCCGTGTTCGCGTAGAGGGTGAACTGGCTGACGACGAGGATCGGGGCATCGAGATCGGAGGCGCTGGCCTGGCCCGGCTCGTCGCCGTCGAGGATCCGCAGCCGCCACACCTTGTCGGCCAGTGCGTGCGCCTGCTCGTCGGTGTCGGAATGGGTCGCGCCGACGAAGACCACGAGGCCCTGCCGGTTTGCGGACAGCTCCAGTTCGCCGACGACCTCGTCGTCGACGACGACCCGTGCCCGGCTGACCCGCTGGATGACTGCGCGCATGGTCTCAACCCTGCCAGACGGTCGTCGGCGAACCGGCTGGGGTCAGCGCCGCACTTCGATCAGAACGATCCAGGAGAGCGCGACGCCGGCGACGATCGCGGTGAGCGAACCGGCCGCGATCCAGTTCAAACCGGCCACGTCGCCGGTCAGCAGGATGGCCCCGCCGATGACGAACAACAGGGGAGACGCCACACTCATGGCGATCTTGCCCGGTGGCCACATTCGGGGCGGTTTGGGCAGCAGCGGGTCCTGTGCGGCGGTGGCGATTCGGTAGATCCGTAGCGAGGCCAGCAGGGCCAGCCAGCCGACCAGCACGGCGCCGATCAGGATCTCCAGCCCGAGGAGAAACAGCGACTGGTCGGGAATCAGCGCGAGGCACGCGGCGGCGACGGCCAGGGTGAGCGCGCCGATGGCGGCGCCGGTGCGTGCCGGGATGGCCGGTGAGACGAGGATGCGCTCAAGGTTCACCGATACCGCGACGATGATGAGGCCGGCCAAGGCCGCGCTGGCGCCGGCGATCGCGACGTTGAAGTCGGCCCACGGTGCGAGCGCCTCGTGCATGGCCCCTCCCGGGAGGCTCGGAGCTGATCAGGTCAGCGCGAACTTAACCGTGACCGAGTAGTTCAGCGTCTGCTCGCCCGGCTCGATCGGCACCGGCGCGGCCATGGCGGAATCCGGTGCGCCGCGGCTGTACGTGCGGGGCGGGGACTCGACGGCGTTGGATTCGGTGATCACCAGGGCCTTGCCGAGCTTGTCGCCCGCCAGGCGCGCGTACTGGTCGGCCCGTGCCTTGGCGTCGGCGAACGCGGCCTCTCGTGCGTTGCGCATCAGCGCGGAGTCGTCGTCGATGGCGAAGCTGACGCCGGACAGCCGCGTGTTGTTGCCGCCCGCGGTCACCGTGTCGCCGAGCACCTTCGATGCCTTACTCAGATCGCGGACCTTGATCGACACCGTGTTTGTCGCCTCGTAGCCGCTGATCGTCGAGGTGCCGCCGCCCGCGCCCGGCGTCGAGTAGCGCGGGCTGATCGACACCTGCTGGGTTTGCACGTCCTTGCGGTCGACGCCCGCCGCGACGGCCGCGTCGGTGATCTTCGTGATCTTGTCCGAGGCCTCGTTGATCGCGGCGGAAACGTCGGGCGCCTCGGCTTCGACACCGATGTTGGCGCTCAGGGTGTCGGGAACGCCGGTGACCTTCCCGTTTCCGACGACCGTCACCGAGCGGGCCTGGTCAGCAGGCGTCGACGATCCACACCCGACCAGTACGGCCGCGGCGGTACCGACGGCCGCGACGAGGGCAGTGACACGGAGGGCTCGCACGCCGCGCCGCATGTCAGTCCTTCACCGTGCCGGCGACACGATCCGTCACGGCGGTGACGACGATGCCGACGATCGCGACGATGATCGCCGCCCAGATCGCCGACCACCAGAAGCTGTCGACGATCAAGCCCCATCCGGTGACCTTCTTGCTGAACCACGAGACCAGCCACAGCATGAAGGCGTTGATCACGATGTGGAACAGGCCGAGGGTCAGGATGTAGAAGGGGATCGACAGGAACTGCACGACCGGCTTGATGAAGGCGTTCACCACACCGAAGATCGCCGCGACGATGAGCACGATCCCGACCTTCTGCCAGGTCTGCGATGCCGTGCCCCATTCGAAATGCATGCTGTCGGGAATGAGCAGGGTGGTCAGCCACAGCGTCAGGCCGGTCGTCGCGGTGCGCCAGAGGAAAGGAATCATGGGGCCGATCCTGCCAGAACCGGCGGTCGGTGGGTCGGTGATTCCCCCATGTCTCCCGCGATGCGTGCGGCACGCACGTGCGACCGTGCTCCGATTCATTCGGCTGGGTCACCCGACGGCGCCACTCATGTGAAAGCATGTCAGCGTGTCGTCGTTCAATCCATTTGGCCCGGGCAACGATCCGGGGCAATCGCCCGCGCCCGGTCAAGTACCTGGCCAGCCGCCCGCGGGCGGTCAGCCGGGCTACCCGGGCGGGTACCCGCAGCAGCCGCAGCAGCCGCCGCCGCCCGAAGCGGGTCAGCCGTGGCAGCCGGGCCCCGACGCACATCCCGGCGGCCACGGGCAGGGCAGGCATGAAGCTCCGGCCGGCAGCCCCTACGGGGATCACTACGGGGGCGAACAGCCCGGCGGGCCCTACGGCGATCCGTTCGCCGGCCGCCACGAGGCGCAAGCGGCAACGGCGCAGTACGACCCGTTGGCCCGGCCGGGCAGCGGCCCCTCGTCGGCCGGTGTCCTCGCGGTGTCCTCCCCGCCGAACGGTATCCTGATTGCGGCCGCGGTCTGCGCGGTCGTCGGGGGGATTGTCGGCGCGATCGGCTGGGGCCGGTGGTGGTCGCTACTCGGATGGGTGTTCGCCGGTCCGATCGCGATCTGGCTGATTTCTCGTTTCGTCGCCGTCGACACCGCCCGCAAGACCGAGACGGTGTACGCGCGCCCGGCATCGACCGGGGTGCTGTGGATCGTCGCGATCAGCGCGGTGGTCCTCGCGATCGCCGTGACGGCGCTCGCGGTTGGCTTCTGGATAGGGCGGCTGTAGATGACAGGGGGAAAGTTGAGGCGTTGGATCTCCGCGCTCGTGCTCGCGGTCCTGCTCGCCCCCGCCGGGCTGCTGGTCGGGACGGCCGCGCACGCCGAGCCGGTCGAGGATTCCGATGCCGCGGTCGCACGGTTCGCCGCCTGCGTCGCCGGTCAGCGCAGCGGGCAGGTGCTGTTCCTCATGGACGAGTCGTTGAGCCTGAAGCGCTCCGACGCGAAAGCCGCACGGGTGGCCGCGGCCAAGGAATTGGCCAGGCAGATGCAGCTCGCCGCCGCGCGTGACGGGGCGACGGTCGATCTGTCGGTGGCCGCCTTCGCCGAGAACTACCGGGTGATCACCGACTGGACCGCGTTGAGCGCCGACTCGTTGCCGACGGTCAACGAGGGCCTCGCCGGCCTGGAGGCCAGCAACACCGGACGGGACACCGACTACGCCACCGCGCTGGCGAACGCGGCCGAATCGCTGGCCGCCAAGCGCAAGCCGGACGCCGCGCCGGGGTGCCAGATGATCGTCTGGTTCACCGACGGGGCACTGGACTTCGACTACCAGAACCGCGGCCAGGTCGACAAAGAATTCGCGCCCGACCAGGAACTGAATTCGCCGGCCGATCGCAACGCGATGAAGAAGGCCGCCGAACAGGCGATCTGCCGTCCGGGCGGGACGGCGGACCAGTTGCGCTCCTCCGGTGTCATCACCGTCGCCATCGGGCTCGACGCGCAAGCCAACCCGTCGGACTTCAACCTGATGCAGGCAATCGCGACCGGGAAATCCCCCGGCGGCGGGACGTGCGGCACGATCACCGATCCCGTGCCCGGTGCGTTCTACCGGGTGACCGACATCGACAGCCTGGTCTGGGCCTTCGCCCGCCTCGGCGGAGGAACCGGCCTGGAGACCCGCCGCGGGGCCTGCGCGGGCAACCGCGTGTGCGACGACGCCAAACACCGCTTCGTCCTCGACCGCTCCGTGTCGAGCGTCAGCATCATCGCCGACGCGACGACTCCCGGGTTGACCCCGGTCCTGGTCTCACCCGACGGCAGCGAGCACCGTCTGCAACCCGGGCAAGCGGGCAAGCTCGACATCGGCGGCGTGGCGATCAACTATTCGTCGCCGAGTGCGAAATCGGTCTCGATCGAGATGGCCAACCCGGACGCGCAACAGTGGCGCGGCGTGTGGGCCCTGGTCTTCGTGTCGCCCGAACAGTCGGTCAGCGCCCAAACCCAGTCGAACATCCGCGTGTACGGCGACCTTTCGCCCGCCTGGCCCGACCGGGACAAAGTGAAGCTGCGCAGCGGAGCGAGTTCGACGGAGATGACCTTCGCGGTCACCAACAAGAAGGGCGAGACCGTCGCGGTGGACAAACTGCCCGGAACGGTCTCCTTCGACGCCGAGTTGGTGACCAAAGGCGGCGAGACGGTGCCGATCGCGTCGGGCGTCGAGAAGGACAAGGTGACCCAGCCGCGCACGGTCGATCTGTCCGGAGTCGCGCCCGGCGCCGCGACCCTGCGCCTGAAGCTGTCGGTGACGACGGCGTCGGCCCGCGACTCCAAGGGCAAGAGGGTGGCCGGCACCCCACTGGTGCCGATGGAGGTCGACCTGCCGGTGACGATCAACCCGCCGGCCGGCTATCCGCAACTGGCGTCCCGCGTCGACTTCGGCACCATCACCGGGTCGGGGGAGGCCACGGCCACTCTCGCGGTCACCGGCCCGGGCTGTGTCTGGGTTCCCGAGGGAGCCACCAAACTGCTGGGCGCCCCGGAAGGGAGCGACGGCCTGGCCGTCACCTCGACCGCGTCGACCCGGGGGAACTGCCTCAAAGCGGCCGACGGAAAGCAGACGACGCTGCCCCTGACGCTGAAGGTTCCGAACCAGGGGCGCGGCGACGCGAACGGCACGGTCACGGTGATGGCCGCGCGCGCCGACGGCTCCGGTGAGCCTAAGCCGATGGAAGTGCAATTCACCGCGACGTTGGCGAAGAAGCAGAACACCGCCAACACGCTCCTCGGGTTCCTGGTGGCGTTGCTGCTCGGACCACTCGTGCCCCTCGGCCTCGCCTATCTGGCGAAGTGGTGGACCGCGCGCATCCCGGCCCGCACGCTGCGCGCCGAGGTCATCCCGGTGACGGCGAGCGGTTCCTCGGTTCTGCGCGACGGCGAGCCCTTCGCCTTCCGAGAAACCGATCTGGTGCGCTTGGTTCCCGGGACGGCGACGCCGTCGCGTCACCTCGTCCTCGGCGACGGCGTTCGGCTGGACACGCGGGTCGGCAAGTCTCCGTTCGGCACCGGCTTCGTCGTCGCCAGCGCGCAGGGCGCTGTCGGCGCGGCGGGCAAGACCGGCGAGACCTTCGGCCCGGCGCCCGACGCGAAGCTGCCGCTCAACGTCCACAACCGGTGGTTCATCGTCCACGACCCGCGGGGCAATCCCGATCAGGCTCATGTGGTGGTTCTCGTCGGCGACGATGCGGGCGAACAGACGCTGGCCCGGTTCACCGACGAGA
This sequence comes from Gordonia araii NBRC 100433, assembly GCF_000241265.1. GTDB lineage: Bacteria > Actinomycetota > Actinomycetes > Mycobacteriales > Mycobacteriaceae > Gordonia > Gordonia araii. Next base: position 16,085 of record NZ_BAEE01000015.1, on the reverse strand, counting down.
TCACCGAGACGCTGGGTGCCGGTCTGGCCACCCTGCGGGCACAAGCGGGCGCACCGGCCGCTGGGCAATCGGGACCGCCCGATCCGTTCGGCGGCGGAAGCGGACGGGGACCTGACGTCAACCCGTTCGCCGCGCCGCAGGCGCCGCCGCCCGGATCCTTCGGCACCCCGCAAGCAGGCTCCGATCACAACCCGTTTGCGAACTGACCGTCGTATCGATGTAGTCCACGAAGAGGGATAAGAACGAGATGAAACGTTTTCTGGTCGTCGGCTGCGGCGGCTCCGGAGGAGCCGCACTGGCCTACATGATGGATCAGTTGAAGTCCGACCTGCGGTCGCACGGAATCGACAAGCTGCCCGCCGGGTGGCAGTTCGTGCATCTCGACGTGCCGACGTCGCCGTCACCGGTTTCGGGCGTCGGCACGGTCCCCGACCAGGGCGGCGTCTACGTCGGCACCGGGCCGGAGAGCGACAGCTACAAGGTGCTCGACAACGCGATGTCGCAGCGGCTGGCCGACAACAACGAACTCGACACCATCGCGACCTGGGCGCCGCGGGAGCCGGAGACCGTTTACACGCCGCTGTCCACCGGCGCCGGTCAGTACCGCGCGCTGGGCCGCATGATCACGCTGAGCCGCGTCGACACCGTGCGCAAAGCCCTCCAGCGTTCCTGGGACGAGCTGTTCGCCAACTCGACCGACGTCGAGATGCGTTCGCTGAAGATTCCCGGCGCCGGCGGCTACAGCTCGAACGATCAGCCGATCGTGCTCGTCGTCTCGTCGATGGCCGGCGGCGCCGGTGCCTCCATGGCGCTCGACATCTGCCGCATCCTCACCCTCGTCCAGGGCGTCGACCCCCGGCTGATGGGTGTCTTCATGGTGACCCCGGACATTTTCGAGACGTTGCCGGACTCGGCGATCACCGGCACCCGGGCCAACGCGCTGGCGATGCTCGGCGAGATCGTCGCCAGTCAGACGGGGTCCGCGCGCGAGACCGACGTCGCGCTGCTGCGCGCTCTCGGCCACGAGAAGGGTGAAGGCGAGCGCATCCCGTTCGCCCGTGTCTTCCCCGTCGGCCGCTACGTCGGCGCGCAGCGCACCATCTTCGGCGACGGAACACCCGGTGCGGTGTACCGCGGACTCGGCCGCGGGCTGGCCGGCCTCGTGCTGTCCGGCTCGGCCACCCAGCAGTTCGTCGAGTGGGACCTGACCAACGCCGTCGGCGACCAGGGTTCGCTGGAGTACCTGGGCTGGGGAAACAAGCAATGGAACAACGTGCCGTGGGGCACGTTCGGCTACGCCAGCCTGTCCATGGGCCGCGACCGCTACGCCGAGTACTCCGCGCAGCGCCTGGCGCGGTCGAGCGTCGACAAGCTGCTCACCGGCCATCTCCAGCCGGGCAACGACGCTTCGGACGAAGAACAGGTCAACGCCATCCTGGACAACCAGTGGAGCAACATCTGCTACTCGCTGGGCCTGCCCGACATCCACGACGCCTCGTCGGCGGGGGTGGCTCCGTGGCTGACCCAAACGGTCCTCCCCGGCGATCAGGTCGCCTCCCATGCGCGCGGAGTGGTCAACAACTACGTTCGTCCGCTCGTCGACCAGACGCCGGGCGTCAACGGCGAGCAGTGGGCGGCCCGCGTCGGTCAGGTGTTCGCCGAGCGGCGCCACGCATTGGCCGAAGGGGCGAATGCGGCGGCCTACCACCAGGGTTTCGTGTGGCACCAGCATTTCGTCACCGCGCTGGAACAGGCCACCGCCCGGGCGCTGGCGACGCAGGGGCTCCCGTATGCGACCGGACTGGTGAAGCGCGTGGGGCGTTTGCTCGACGACGTGCTCCTGCCGGCGCTGGCCGACCTGTCCAAGTACGGGCCGCCCGACATCGCCGACCTGCCGCCCGAGGTCAAGGGAACCCTGGCGTCGCTCTCCGGAACCATCGCCAACCCCGCGCCCATCGCCGACGAGGTGTTCGCCGGTTCGGCGCGCATCGTCGAGCGACAGATCTACGCGGCATTGGCTCACCACGTCGGCAACGCGTGCGGCGCGATGATCAGCGAGGTCTTCGATCCGCTCATCGACGCCCTCAACGAGGCGCAGACGCTCCTGCGCCAGTCGGCGAGCGCGAACCGGCAGCAGGTCGGTCTCGCCCTCCTGCAGACCGACGAGTACGCGGCGTGGCCCGCCGACTCCGACGAACTGGTCGCCGAGCGGTTCTCCGAAGCCGACAACGAGGTCATGCTGACGCGGTCCGCCGAGTTCAAGCAGCGTTACGAGATCGACCTGCCCGCCTCCGTCGGCGCGACGAGTACCGATCCGCGGCTGCTGAGCGAGGGCATCTCGCGCGCCGCCGGACATGTCATCACCGGCTACTGGAGCACGGTCGACGGCAGCAAGTCCCCGGCCGAGGTGCGGCCCGTCGTCGAGCGCACCACCACGTGGGTCTCGCGCGCCTTCCCGCGGCATCCGGAGACCGGCGACGGTCTGATCGCGCAGCGGGCCAGCTACGACGTGCACCTGCGCCCGGCCGAGCTGCTCGACCGCGCCCGCCGCTTCGTCGCGCGGTCCGGCGAGTCCTTCGACCGGTTCTGCTCGGTGTCGCTGCGCCAGTACGTCGAAGGCGAGGACGCACCGGAATCCGAGCGCGCCGCGCGCCGCACCGATCTGGAGCTGCGCTTCGGCGAGGCGGTGAACCTGGCCCGGCCACTGGCGAGCGTCAACGAGAACGCGATGCAAGCGATCCACGGCGTCGCCGAGATGGTCTACCGCTACAAGTTCTCCGCCATCCCGTTCCTGGGGCTGTCGGTCGCCGAGGACCTCAAGACCAGCCTCGCGTCCACGGCACGCGTGGACAAGAAGAGCGCCGACGCGTTGTCCAACGCGTTGACCGACGAGGCCAAGATCAAGCGGATCGACATCTTCGGGTCCTACCCGAACTACTCGCCTTTGGCCTACGAGGCGGTGATCGAACCCGCCGCGCGCCAGTGGCTGGCCTCGACGCCGGGGCAGCGCAAGGCGTTCTGGACGATGCGCCGCTCGCGCCCGCTGGAGGCGAGTCTGCCGATGCACGCCAACGAGCGGCTCGCCATGGTGGGCGGCTGGATCCTCGGTCAGGCGATCGGGTTCATCCAGGTGCCCGGCCCGCCGTTCGCCGACGCGGTCCACGTGTGGGACAGCGGAGCGCATCGCTGGCTGCCGTTCCCCAACCCGCTGCTCACCCCGCCCTCGGAGTTCCTCGCCGAGTACGACTGGCTGCCCGCGGTGCTGGAGTCGTCCCTGCTGGCGATCGCGCAGAGCCACCAGCCGCCGGTGATGGCCTCGATGGCGCCGTACCGCGCGCTGCGCCACATCTACGACGCCGGTGTGGAGAACCCGTCCACCGGACTCGACCAGCGCCAGAAGGCCGCCACGATCAACATGGCGAGCTGGCTGCGGACCGGCGAAACCGGCACCGGGGTGCCGTCGGTCATCGCCGACGCCGGCCCGGAACTCTCGGTTCGCGAGCGCGCGGAGCGATTGCGCTCCTATCTCGCCTACCAGCATGAATTCGTGTCCAAGAATTACATGGAGCCCGGTCAGGGCGCCGGACCGGGGCAGGCGGGCGCCGAGGGCACCGGTGTCTTCGCGCGGATCACGGTGCGCGAGCAGGCGTCCAAGACGCCGGTCTTCCGCGACCTCGCGCCCGACATCTTCGCGGTCACCCACGAGCTGATCGGCCTGATCGACGCCGCCGTCGCCTTGGCCGAGCACGGTGCGGCCAGTTCGCCCGGTGCGCCGAGCTATCAGGCGGGCGAGACCTTCGAGCCGCCCACGATGGGATCGTTCACCTCGCCGCCGATGACGCCGCCGGCGGCTCCGGATGCCGCAGCTCCCGGCTTCGGGAGTCCGGGTGCGGGCGGTGCCGAGCCCTCGGGTGATCAGAACCCGTTCGACGCGCCCGGGTCGCCGGATCGACCGGGTGGGTTCTGATGGCGCCGCTGACCGTTCTGATCGCGCCGAGCGGTTCGGCGCAGAGCGTGTACTCGGCGCTGGCGGATCTCTCGGCGGCCGACCTGGTCGACGATTTCCTGTGGGTCTCCGATCCGTCGGCGCGGGAACCGCTGTCGACCGTCCTGCTCGTATCCGGTGGACGCGCCCGCGATGTGGCCCTGGCCGACCTCGTGGCGTCGCGGCGCACGACGGTGCTGCGGCTCTGCTCGATCGTGCCGGCGCTCCCCGGTCACCGACGGCTGTCGGTGGGCGATGAGACCGGAGTCGCCGAGCAACTGATCGGCACCACCGGTGCGAGCGCGGTGACCCGTATCCGTGCGCTGCTCGTGAGCGCCCCGGCGGTCGCGGGCTCGTCGGCCGAACTGGCCGTGCCCGGCTGGCACAACATCGCCATCTCCCCGGAGGACGCGCGCGGTCCCGACTACGGACGCGTGCCGCTGTCGTCGGAAGCGGGCACCGACGACCTCGGCCGGCACGCCGCGCCGGTGATCGCCGGACTCGCCGGCCTGTGGCGGGGGCTCGATCACGCCCCACTCGACACGCTGCCCGTCGTTCCCGGGCAGTCGGTGCGGCTCGCGCGGTCGTTCTACCGCAAGCTGCGCACCGACGAGGTCGAGGGCGTGCTGAGCGAGTCACTGCTGAACAACGACGGCGTGCTCCCGTTGCCCAGCGATCAGCGATCCCAGGTGGTCTACGTCGCCGACGTCGCAACCGCGACCTCCACCATGGCCGATGTCTTCTGGCGCAAGCACGCCGCCGTGCTGCGCGGTCCGCGCCAGTCCTATAGTGCCAACCCGCCCGAGGAGATCGGTGCGATGGCGGTGCTGAAGATGTTCTTCAACTTCGTCTGGGCGTCGATCAAGAACGCGCCCGCCGCGTGGTACCGCAGCGTCGTCGACAGCGTGTCGAGCAGAATCGCCGTCGGTGTCGAGCAGGCGGCCTTCCAGGGACAGCCGGCCGCCTATCAGGTGGTCGTCAACGGTCGCACGTCGACTGGACAGATGGCTCGCTGGGCCGACATCGGCGCGGCGTCGAGTGCCCTCTCGGGCGCGCTGTTCGACCCGTCGGGGCAGCTGGCCGACGCCGATTCCGACTTGTCGCAGGTGTGGCAGGACTACGCGCGCGCCGCGCTGACGCTGGCCGACGCCGGCGCCCGCAGCCGCGACCTGCCGCCGATTCAGGTCGGATCGTCGCGCGCGATCGTCAAACACGCCAGCGAAGTCGTGCCGGGTCCGTCGGCCGCCTTCACGTCGATTCCCGGCGCGGTCGCCGCGACCGTCGAATGCCAGAGCATCGACGCGACCGACGTGCTCGGCATCATCGATCTGTCGAACCGGCTGACCGAGCTGGAGTCGAGCCCCGACCACGGCGGCAGTGCGCGCTCGACGCTGACCGCCCTGCGCGGCTGGCGGCAGAACTCCGGACGCAGCTTCGGTGTCGCCGCCGCTCAACGTCTCGGCGAGGCGTTCCACGGCGCCTACAACGAGGTCCAGCAGTTGCTGCACCAGGTCAACACCGCCGTCGCGCCGCCGCCGGATCCCGACCAGCGCAACAAGTCCCTCGGCCGGGCCGTTCAGGCAACGGTCGTGTCACTGTTGCTGCTCACCGGCTTGTTCGTCTACCTCACGGTGAAGGATTTCGTCGTGTGGTGGGTGGCGCTGATCGTGGTCGTCTCCGCCTTGCTGGTCGGCTTGGGGCTGTGCCTGTGGGGCTTCATCCAGTCGCAGCGGCTGATCTTCGCCCTGCTGCACCAGCGAAGAGCCGCCGTCGATCGACTCGAGGTGGACCGGCACAATCTGCGCGCGGCACTGCGCGACCTGCGGCGACTGTCGCAGGCCTACGGTCAGTTCCTGTCGTGGAACCGTGCGCTGGGCGCCTACTTGGAAGCGCCGCTCGGGTCGCCGGCCGCGTCCCAGGCCGGTTCGTTGCCGCTGTCGTGGGGGCTGCCGATGTCGACCGGTCTCGGAGCGGCACGGCCGAACCATCCCGATGTCGACGAGGCGGTGGGGTACCTGCGCCGCGACCTGTTCCGGCCGGGATGGCTGACGCCGTCGTGGGACAACCTGATCGTGACGTCGATTCCGCCCCGGATCGGTTCCCGCGAGGCTGGCGCCGAGGCGTCGCCGGTGTGGCTCGACCACGGGCAGGGCACCGGGTCGTCGCTGGACCGCTGGTCGACCGACCTCTTCCGCGGCGTGATCGGTTCGACGGGAGCCGACCAGGTGTGGGATCACGCCCTGCGTTCCCTCGGGGGACCGCTGGGCGAGCTGGTTCCCCGACTGGTCGGCACGGTCGCCGTCGCCGGCGGCGCGGCGCAGCCCCTCGACGAGTTCCTCGCCGGGATCGACCGCGACGCACCGCCGAGCGGCTCCTTCGACCATGCGTTGCTCACCGACACCGCGGTCACGACGGGCGCGGCGTCCGTGCACGTGGATGTTCGCCACCGGGTCCGGACCGGCCTGGGCGTCGTGTGCGTAGCGACCCAGCTGTCCGAGGCGATCGTGCTCGACTACCTGCGCACCGAGGCCGCCGGACCGGGCCCCGATCGGTCGGCGTTCGAGGCTCCGCCGACCCCCGTCTCACCGCATCCGGGCGCGGACTCGCCGCGGCCGACAGGAGAGCCGGTGCAGCCCAACCGCTTCCAGGCGCCGGAGATGGGGCAGGGCTAGGCGATGTCGTCTGCACAAGACGTGGTGACGGCGCTGCACCAGTGGGCGGTCGGTGCCGCCGCCGACGGTCACCCCGTGCCGGCCCGGCAGGAACTCGACGCGATCGGCCGACGGCCCGATTCGTGGCGGCGTGACATCAGCGCGTCGCCGGTGGCGCTCTGGTGGGGCGCCACGATCGACCATCTGATCATCCAGGTTCGACTGGGCGTGCTGCCCGCGATCGCGGTCGCCCATCTGCCCGCCGACGTCGCCCCGGCCGGGCCGGCGCCCGCGGAATCGGGTGCGGGCGGCCGTCACGCCACACATGCCACCGGAGGGGTCGGGACCGGAAGCGCTGATACCCGGGCCGAGGCCGACCCGCCGACCTCGGACGACCCGACCGCCGACCTCATGACAGCCCTGATCGCGTGGCGCGGCCGCAAGATCGCCGAAGGGGCCGAGGGTGCGGAGACGATCAAAGACATCACGCTGCGCAACCTCGCCAAGCGGGCACCGGTGACGGCCGAGCAGATCCGCAAGAAGCTGCCCGGCGCCGCCGGTCTCGTCGACGAGCTGGCCGGCGTCTTCGCGGAGTTCGGCGCCGCCGGCGTCGAAACGGCCGGCCGCGCGGTCAACCCTGCGGTCAGCCCGGCCGCCGCCTACCCCGCCGCGAACGCACAGGCCGCCGGTTCCGCGACGCCGGGACAGAATCCGGCGGTGGCCCGGTCGGCCGATCCCGTACCCGACCTGTTGCCGCTGACCCATGGCGACTTCAGCGACTACGAATACCTTGAGACCGACGTCGAGCCCGGCACGGTAAACATCGCGTCGACCCCCGACGGCGTGCGGCTGAGCTGGGACGCCTTCGACGGCGCGCCGACCGTCCTCTACCGGGTCGTGTCCGGTGACGGCATGGCTCCGTACAAGCCGGAAGCCGGCGAACTCCTGGCGGTCACGACGGGCACCGCGGCCGAAGACACCCGGTTTCTCACCACCGCGGTCCGGCACTACCAGGTCTGGGTGCACGCCGGGGAGGACGAAGGGCAGGCCCGTGCTGCCCAGCCGGTGAAATGGGCTCAGGGACAAGACATCAGTCCGGTCGAGGACATGCGGATCACCGAGGACGAGGGCCGTGTCGTCGGGGAGTGGTCGGCGTTCTCCGGAACGCGCGCGGTGCGCATCTTCCGCATCCCGCTCGACGAGGGCGGCCCGATCACGACCGATCCGCGCTATCAGATCTGCGTCACCGATGCGAACCTCACCGGCTTCGTCGACGCCGACGTGCCGCGTGGCCGCCGCTACCTGTACCGGGCCCAGGCCGAGGTGCCGGTCGGCGACTCGCTGCGCCTGTCGCGGCCAGCACAGCAGGAGATCCTGGTTTCTGTCGACCTCGTCTCGGTCACCGATCTCGAGGTGTCGATCAGTGAGAACAACTCCCTGTTCGATCTCTCGTGGACGACCCCCGAAGGCGGCCAGGAAGTGCGGATCTACCGTTTTCCGGAGGCGCCGCCGGCCGGGCTGGAACGCGAGGACCTGCCGGCCGAGGCTTTGTCGGTGCAGGGATTCACCGATGCGACGCGGGTGCGCCATCCGGTGAAAGCCGGCACCGATCCGACGCGGTCGCAGATGTCGGGGGTGCCGTGGCCGGGCGGCTGGGACCGGGCCTATCTGACGCCGGTCACCGTCGCCGCCGGACGGGCGCGCATCGGCGAGACCCGGGTGCTGGCGCGCCCGCTGCCCGCGGTCGAGGAACCGCATATCGTGGAGCGCTTCCACTGCGAGATGATCACTTTCGGCTGGCCGCGCGGTGCCGCCGCGGTGCGGGCCTACATCGGGCCCGCCGGGATCGACGCCGAACAGGTCTGCCAGGGCAAGCCGTTCGGCGAAGTCAGCGCCGAGCAGTACGAACGCGACGGGGCCCTCATCCTGGCGCGCACCCTCACGGCCAAGGGGTGTTTGGTGTGGCTGGTGCCCGTCTCGTACTCGGCCGGGCGCGAGATCGCCGGCGAACCGGTGAGCGTGGCCTACCCGGGGCTCGCGCGGATGGCATACGAACTCGAACCGGTGCCCACCGGACCGGGGCAGATCGCGGTCCGGTTGGTGCTCCACGCCGAGACGCCCGTGGCCGACCTGCCCCCGCTCGTCCTGGTCCACCATCCGCAACGACTGCCGCTGGACACCACCGACGGGCGGACGCTGCGATTCCATTCCGGGCGCGGGCAGCTGGTGCCGCACTGCCAGGTCGTCGGCGAGCTGCCGCAGGGCCGCCAACCGACGGAGTGGGTCGCCGACCTCACCGGTGTCGTCGGGTACGTGCGGGTCTTCGTGCACGACACCGAGCGACGGGGCCAGCGCCCGATCGCGATGCTCGATCCGCCGATGCCGGGACTGCGCCTCCTGCCGCCGGCGCCACCGCGGGGGGAGTGGTAGTGCGATGGCCGACCTGACGAAACGCTCGCCGACGCCGCGGCCGGGACTGGTAGCCGGGCCCGCCGAGGCGGCCGCGGGCCAGGACGGGCGCTATGCCCAGTTCACCTACACGTCCTTCGACGCCGGGGCGCCCGGTGGACGCGGGGCCTTCGGCGGTGCCGCCGGCCAGCGCAGCTCGGGTGGCGGCTGGCAGGTCAAGCAGGTCGTGGGCGATCTCGCCCCCGGCGACATCGAGGACCTCACCGCGCGCATCGTCACCCGCTTCGACCTCGAGCCGGTCCTGCCCGGATTCCCAACGCCCGAGCAGATCGCAGCCCGTCCGTCCCGGCTGGTGTACTCGTTCACCGGCGACCGGGCCGCGTATTGGCACACCGTCGACGCCGGGCGCGACGGCACCGGGCGCCCGGGCAACGTGTTCGCCCATGTGCTGGCCGACGGATTCGGCGCGGAAACCGCTACCGCCCCCGGTCTCGACGCGGTCCGGCCCGTCGAGTTGTGGCGGTGGACGGGCTGGCTGCGGCCGTACGGTCCCGAAGAAGTCAAGGCGGCCGTTCTCCCCGCCAGCCCGCCGGCTCTCACGCCCAATCCATCGCTGTCTGCCGAGGCTTCCGTCGGATTCCTCCTCGACCCGGCGCGGGACCGGACGGGCCTCGCGCGGGTGTTGCTCGACGCCGTCGCGGCGCGGTTGTCCGGGGACGCCACCGGCCCCGTCGTCCTGGCTGTCGACGACCACGATCACGCGGCCGCGTGGATCGCGGCGATCAGTCATTTTCTGACCGCGGGCGGTGCGCGGCGATTCTCGTGGAGCACGCACGACGCTCCGGAATCCGTCGCCGCCGGCTCGGCGGCCGACCTGCACCTGGTCGCGGTGCCCCGGGATCGCCGCGGCGAAGTTCACGGTGCGGTCGACGTCGTCGTCGACGAGCACGAGGAGCCCTACCTGGGCGACCCGGGGTCTGCGCATCGGCTCGCCGCGGGATCGGTGCCGGTCACCGGGCTATCGGTACTGGCCGAGGCGGTGCTGGCCGACGAGGAAACCGCGCTGCGCGTCTTCGGCCGCCGCGACGAGATCGCCGCGCAGTTCGAAGACGTCCCGGGCACGTCGATTGCACCCGAATGGCCCATCGCCGTCGCGCTCCTGGAAATGCCCGAACTCGCCGAGTTCCACGCGGACGCCGCCGCGGTCATCGTCGACGATGCGCCGCCGGGCCTGACCGAGGTGCCGTGGGCGGCGGCTCTCGTCGACGAGACCCTGCGCACCCATCCGCCCACCGCCGACGAGGCGCTGCGGCGCCTTGCCCGGGCAGCCGCGCGCGGTCGCGGGACCGATCGGTTGGCCCAGTACGTGCTGGGTGCCGCGCTGGCCGATTCCGCCTGGCTTGACCGGTGCGACCTCGCCGCCGTTCCCACGGTGCGCACCGCGTCGCTCGGAGAGTCGCGCGACCAGATCGGTCGTCGCTGCGCGGAACTGACCAGCCGGATCGCCGACGACCCCTCGGGTGCGACCCGTGCCGCGCTGCGCACCGCCGAACTGATCGAGCGACTGGCCGTGCCCGACGACGAGCGCGCGACCGCGCGCGACGAGCTGGCCGCGGTCGTCGCCCGGACCGGGTTGACCGAGATCGGCACTCCCGGCTGGTCCGAGCGCTTCGACGCGGACGAGATGTCGGAGGCGACACGTGCCACCATGGTCCGGCCGGTGTTCGCGCGCCACGCCGTCGGCCGGCTCTCCGAGCTGTCCTCCGATGTCGCGCTGTGGCTCTACGGTGCGGTGAGCGCCGACCACAACTACGCGTGTCCGGACCCGGCGCTGCCCGATGACGACTACCTGTTCGGGTTCGCCACCCGCGCCGTTCTCAGCGACTGGGCGCTGGGCATCCCCGCACCGGCGCGCGCCCACTACGCGAGCGAGGCGATCCGCGGCGCGCTGCGCTCCGAGCGGCTCGGCGACGAGGACTGCCGAGATCTGGTGTCGGCGATCGTGGCCGAACAGCGGCCACCCGCCGCCGACCTCCTCGAGTTCTCCAAGTCCACCGGGCGGGTGCCGCCCCAGGTCCTGGATTCGCTGGTCTTCTACGGCGACGTGGAGTCCGACGCGTTGCAGGCCATCGTCGACATGCCGGATGCCGCTTCACCCGTGCTGGCCGCCGCCGCCTGGTTGCGCCTGGCCAGGCGATCCGCGCGGGTGACCGACCGGGATCGCTGGTGCACCGCGGTCGCCGCCCTGGCGACCTCGGCGGAAAGCCGCCCGCCGGCCGGCGGAGAGGTCACGTGGGTCGCGCAGGCCGCCGAGGAACTCGTCGTCATGGCGGCGGCCGGATTCGTCGTCGGGCAGAGCAGTGCCGCCCCGTGGGCCGACCCGGGCACTCCCTTCTGTGCCGCGTTGAAAGCGCGGATGCCCTCGATCTACCAACAGGTCGTCGACGAGCTGGGCCGCGCCGAGCAGGAATGGGTGCTCGACACGGCGTGGGTCGCCGGGCACGCACTGACCGTCATGATGGGCGTACCGGGTGCCGGGGCCGGTCCGTTGGACGGGCTGGGCTCGCCGTCGCTGCGCGACGGGTCGGGCGGTCTCGTACCGTGGTCGCAACGGCTGATCGAGCAGCGGCTCGTCGAAGGAAGCTATCGGGGCCCGTCCGACATCGCCGGTCTACGCGACGCGGGCTGGCTGGTGGTTCGCGCGCTCGACGCGGACGCCGCGGAGTACTTCTTCGCCGACTATCGGCGCGGGGCGGCCGACTGGGCGGCACGCGCCGGGGTCGGGGCACAATCCAATGGTGGTTCGGGACGCGGTCCGTCGGGACTGGGAGGTCTGGGGTAGATGGCAACCTATGTGTTGGACGGAAAGTCGGCGGCGACGCTCGCCAGGTGCCCGCTGGCGGTACGGCTCGCGGTATCGGGGGTGCCGAACGCCGACGGCGTGCGCCTGGTGGCCAGGTCCCGGGGCGGGCAGCCGGCCGCCGGCGTGGTCGAGACCTCGCCGTCGATGCTGATCCTGCCCCGCGTCACCGAGGAGATCGTCGTCGCGGCGGTGCCCGCACACGCGGACCTGTTCGCCTCCGGCACCACCGTGCACGTGTCGATCGGTCCCGACGGCGCAGCCGATCACGAGACCGATATCGCGCAGTTGACGCCACGCGACGTCTCCGGTTTGGGCTTCATCGAACTGGCCAGCGTGTCACCGGGAGCCGGCGAGACCATTCAGGTGGCCACCCGGCTCACCCTGCCGGACAGCCCGTTGCCGCCGGTGGCGGCCGCGGCGCGGGTCGCCACCCGCGGGGTGCTCAAGGTCGACCGCGTACACGAGAGCCAGGCGCGGCCCGTCCGGCTCTTCGTCGACACCTCGGCGTCGATGGCGTGGCTATTCGCCAGTGGGATGGTGGCGGCCGCCGGCGACATCGTCGCCGGACTCGGCGCCGTGATCTCGGGCGGTCCGGACGTGACGGTCGGGATGGCCGGGCCCGCCGCCGCGCCTCCCGGTCCGCTCGCCGGGGAGCACGTCGGTGCGGCATTGGCACAGGCGCCCGCCGCGGGCTACGGGCTGAGCGGCGGCGTTCGGGTGGCGCCCGCTCCGGGGACGCTCACGGTCGTGGTCACCGACGCCGTTCCGGCCGCGCTGTCCGACGACCAGGTGGCACTGGTCCTCACGGAGTCGGTATCGGCGCGAGCCGGCCTGCGCGGTGCCGTCCTGTCGCCGGTACCCGACCCGCAACAGGTACTCGTCGCCCAGCCCGAGTACGTGAATCGGGTCGTCGCGGAGCTGCTCGCCCCGCTCGGCCTCGCCGGGGGTGCGCGTTGACCAAGTGCCCCCGTTGCTTCTCGCCGCTCGGGCTGGACGACTTCGCGTGGGTGGACCGCGAGCCCGCACAGGTGGTCGTCGACCCGGTGGCGTCGGCTTACGCCGGCCGTGAGGTGCGCATGGGCAAGGTGTCGACCGCCAAGCGCCACGAGTGGCACGGGGAGTGGCCGCCGAAACCGGACCGCCCGTACGACGCCGCCTGCCCGATCTGCCACTTCGTGCTGCCGCCGCACTGGTACTTCGGCAACGCCATCACCATCACCATGGCCGGGGCTCGCGCCACCGGCAAGACCGTCTACATCGCGGTGCTCATCAAGCAGTTGCAGCGATTCGCCGCCCGATTGGACCGCGAGGTGTTCCCGGCCAACGACGAGACCGTCCGGCGATTCCGCGACGAGTACGAGCAACCGCTGTTCACCGAGCGCGGCATCCTGCAGCCGACTCCGCGCGCCTCGCTGCACGGCAGCTATCAGCACGATCCGCTCATCTTCAACCTGGGCGAGTGGGGCGGCGTGCGGCAGTACATGGTGATCCGCGACGTCGCTGGCGAAGACCTCGAAGCCGCCGATGTCGGCGGCGTTGCCTGGGATTTCTTCTCCCGCGCGGATGCCGTGCTGTTCATGTTCGACCCGTTGCGGGTGGGGGAGGTCGCCAACCAGCTGCGCGACCTCGTCCCGGTCTCGTCGAACGTGGGCGGCGACCCGCGTCAGGTCCTGCACACGGTGTCCAACCTGATCAGCGGCGGGACGCCGAAGCTCGCGGTGATCCTCTCCAAGTTCGACGCGCTGCAGGCGCTGGCCGCCGTCGAAGCCAGCGCGTGGGGCCAGGTGATGGGTCAGCTCGGTGCCGCCTACAACCGCGATCCCGGTCTGCTGGCGCGGACGTACGACGAGGACGACGGGCTGCGGTTGCACGAGGAAGTGCGGAGTCTGCTCACCCGGCTCGACGCCGGGCCGGCGCTCACGACGATGGTGAACCCGGTCACCGGCAGGCAGTACGAGCATCGGTTCTTCGCCGTCTCGGCGCTCGGCGCCGCGCCCGAGGGCGAGAAACTCAGCGACCGCGGCATCTCTCCGTTCCGGGTGACCGACCCGGTGCGCTGGGTGTTGGCCGCCAACAACATTCTGGTGGAAGGCGTGTGATGAATAACCCTGGTTTCCGCGGGCCCGACCCGTTCGCGCACGGCCCGGCCCGTCCGGCAGGCCAGCCGGGCAGCGGGCCGACCGGCTACGGCGCTCCTGCCGCCGGCGGCTACCCCGGCCAGGCGCCCTTCGGCGGCCCGCCGGTCCAGCCGCCCGTCGCGGTCACCTCCCGCACCTCGCCGCCCGTCACGGTGTGGTGCGCACTGCTGTTCGTCGCCGTTGCCGCCGCGCTCTGCCTGGTTCAGGCCGGACTGGGAATCCGTGCCATGTCGCAGGACGGACGCGGCGAGGTCTACTACCTCGGGCGCGAGGTCGCCGATCTGTCGACGACGGCGATCGTGTTCACGGTGGTCCTCGCCGCGCTGTTCGCGCTCGCGTACGCGAGCTTCGGGTACGCGGTGTGGCGGGGAGCGGGGTGGACGGCACCACTGGGAACCGTGCTCGCCGCGCTGTCGCTGTTCGGTCTGATGGGCGGGTGGGTGATCATCGCCCTGGTCGTCGCGGGGATCCTCGCCGTCGTATTCCTGTGGCTGCCGCCGTCGCGCGAGTTCGCCCGGATCACGGCCAACGCGTCGGCGACGGCATCGGCGGCCTACGACCCCTGGGCCGGTCGGTAGCGATGGCCGCGCGGACGGGCCTGCAACGGGTGAGCATCGGCGTCGGTTGGGATATCACGCCGTCGGTCGCCAACCTGGATCTCGACTTGGCGGCGTTCGCGCTGCCGAGCACCGGCGTGGTCCGCTCCGACAAGGACTTCGTCTTCTTCAACAACCTGTCCGCCTGCGACGGGGCCATCAAGCTCACCTCCGACGCCGCGGTGTTCCGCGGCTGGCGCGAGGAGATGACCGTCGACACCGGCGCGCTGCCGCCGGACATCGAGAGGGTGCGGATCGCCGTCAGTTCCTACGGAGGCGAGGGGCCGTTCCGGCAGTTCCCCGCCGGCTTCGTCGAACTCTGGGATTCCGGTGCCGGTCAGCTCGCGCGGTGTGACCTGGGGATCTTCGCCGAGGAACGGGCACTGGTCTACGCCGACCTGCGCCGTGACCGCGACAGATGGGTCATCGATGCGCGCGGCGAGCCCCACGACGATCTGGCATCTGTCGCCCGTTCGATGGGCGTGAAGGTCTAGCTCGCGGTCGGACAAACCGCCGAATTGGATTGGACCAGTCCCTTCGCGTAATATGGAACGTCGGTGCGCACGACGCGCTCGTTTTTGCATGCATTCGCGAGTCGTCCCTGCCGCCTACTGGAAACACTGAGTACTACCAGGCCCTTCGGGCCGGGATCGCGGAGGATATGGCGAAGAAAGACGGTGCCATCGAGGTCGAGGGTCGCGTTGTCGAACCCCTGCCCAATGCGATGTTCCGCATTGAGTTGGAGAACGGCCACAAGGTTCTCGCCCACATCAGCGGGAAGATGCGGCAGCACTACATCCGCATCCTGCCCGAGGATCGCGTGGTCGTCGAGCTTTCGCCCTATGACCTCGGTCGTGGACGAATCGTTTACCGGTACAAGTAGGACTTCCCGGCGTCGCCGGGATAACAGCAGCGGGCGGTGCGGGGTACCGCGGCGCCCGTGACAAGAAACAGGAGAAGCTGACGTGAAGGTCCAGCCGAGCGTCAAGCCGATCTGTGAGAAGTGCAAGGTGATCCGCCGCAACGGTCGGGTCATGGTGATCTGCGAAAACCTGCGCCACAAGCAGCGCCAGGGCTGAGCAGCGCCCTTCCACCGGTCGCTTGGCCGAACAGCACAACTGAATATCTGACGAACTTCCAGCACCAGCGGAGACAGACGAGTTTCCGCCTACCCCCGGATCAGAGGCCGGGGCCCGACAGTGAGCGGGGCGGACTGGGAGCAGACCTCTGACAAGAAGAAGGAAATGAACACATGGCACGTGTTGCCGGTGTGGATCTCCCCCGCGAGAAGCGGCTGGAGATCGCACTTACCTACATCTACGGGGTGGGTCGCACCACCTCGAAGGAGATCATCGCCGCCACCGGCCTCTCGCCGGATCTGCGCGCGAAGGATCTGACCGACGCCGATGTCGCCAAGCTGCGCGAGTACATCGAGTCGTCGGT
>NZ_BAEE01000016.1 GCF_000241265.1 Gordonia araii NBRC 100433 | reverse complement strand
GACACGACGCTCGCCCGGAACCGTGCCGTCCGCGCACGTCTGAAAGACTGGAAACCATGAGTGACGACGAGCGCGCGACCGCCGCCCGCCGCGTGCGGGTGCTGTCGGGGATCCAGCCGACCAGCGATTCCTTCCACCTGGGCAACTACCTGGGCGCGGTCAAGCAGTGGGTGCAGTTGCAGGACGAGTTCGACGACGCGTTCTACTTCATTCCCGACATGCACGCCATCACCGTGGCGACCGACCCGGACAAGCTGCGTGAGCGCACACGGATCAGCGTCGCGCAGCTGTTGGCGCTGGGCGTAGACCCCGCGCGGTCGACGATCTACGTCCAGTCGCACATCCCCGAGATCGCCCAGCTGACCTGGGTGCTGTCGTGCATCACCGGTTTCGGCGAGGCCAACCGGATGACGCAGTTCAAGGACAAGTCGGCGAAGCAGGGCACCGAGGCGGCCGGAGTGGGGTTGTTCACCTACCCGATCCTCATGGCCGCCGATATCCTCGCCTTCCAGGTCGACGAAGTGCCGGTGGGGGAGGACCAGCGTCAGCATCTCGAGCTGACCCGTGATCTCGCGCAGCGTTTCAACTCGCGTTTCGGCGAGACGTTCACCGTGCCCAAGCCCTACATCGTCAAAGAGTTCGCCAAGATCTACGATCTGCAGAACCCGACCGCCAAGATGAGCAAATCGGCCGACTCCGACTCGGGGCTGATCAACCTCCTCGACGAGCCGAAGCGCTCGGCGAAGAAGATCCGTTCGGCGGTCACCGATAGCGACTCGGTCGTCGCGTTCGATCAGGAGAACAAGCCGGGCGTCTCCAACCTGCTCACCATCCAGTCCGCGCTCACCGGGCGCGCCATCGACGACCTCGTCGCCTCGTACGAGGGCAAGCAGTACGGGCATCTCAAGGTGGACACCGCCGACGTACTCGCCGACTTCGTGACCCCACTGCGCGGCAAGGTCGACGAGTTGCTGGCCGACCCGGCGCATCTCGACGGCATTCTCGCTGCTGGCGCCGAGAAGGCCCGCGCGGTGGCCGCGCCGACGCTCGCCGACGTGTACGACAAGGTCGGGTTCCTCGCGCCGTCCGCGCGGTAGGAGTACGTTCGCACACCATGCCGTCCTTGCCGCCGCCCATCGCCGTCGTCGTCGACCCGGTGGTCGCGCTGTTCACCGCGATCGTCGCTCGGGTGTCCGCGCTGATCACGGCGTTGACGGACGGACTCAAGGAGTTGCGCAGGCGATTCCCGCGCGTCGACCGACTCGTGTCGACGATGGAACGCCACGATGAGCATTACGGCGGCGCGTTCGCGGCGGCGATGAGCTTCCGCACGGTGATGGCCCTGGTTCCGGTACTCATGGTCGCTTTCGCCGTCGCCGGCTTCATCCTGTCGCGCCGCCCCGAGCTGCTCGACGACATCCGGCAGGCCATCGTCGACGCCGTACCGGGCAACCTGGGCGAGACGCTGGCCAACGCGATGGATTCGGCCATCCGGTCCCGCTCGACCGTCGGTACGCTCGGCCTGGTTTTCGCCGCGTGGACCGGGATCAACTGGATGTCCGGCGCGCGCGAGGCGATGACCGCTATCTGGGGTGGCAAGGTCGAGCGCAACCCGGTGCTGTCCAAGGTCTACGACCTGGGTCAGTTCGCCCTGTTGGGGCTGTGGTTCGTCGTCGCTCTGGTGTTGAGCGCCGCCGGGTCGTCGGCGCTCGCGGACACCGTTCTGGTGTGGCTCAACCTCGACTGGTCGCCCGTGGCGGTGAGCCTGTTCAAGGTCGTGGCGCCCATCGTGTCGGTCCTCATCACCTGGCCGCTGCTCACGGTCGTGCTGGCAAAGGTTCCGCTGGTCAACCTTCCGCTGCGGAATGCGTGGAAGGCCGGGTTGCTGGCCGCCGTCGCTTTCGAAGCGCTCAAGGCGGCGGCCGGCATGATCATCGCCGCGACGAGTCGCGGGCCGGCCGGTGCCGCGTTCGGCTCGATCATCACCGTGATGATGTTCATCAACGTCGTGGCTCGCATCATGTTCTACGCGACCGCCTGGTGTGCGACCGATCCCATCAACGCCGAGTACCTGCTCGATGACCAAGACGCGATAGACGCCGACCCGGACGACGGGGAGAGCGCCGATGACGAAAAGGCATCCGACCTCCGCGTCTGAATATCGCGGCCCGAGACGAATCCACCGTCCTTACATGGTGGGCACGGTCGGCGGGAAACTGGGCACGGTCGGCGGGAATGTGGGCACGGTCGGCGGGAATGTGGGCACGGTCGGCGGGAAACTGGGCACGGTCGGCGGGAAACTGGGCACGGTCGGCGGTTAGCGGCGCGAGAGCGTTCTGATCCCGAGGTAGCCCAGGCCGCCGACGACGATGGCGGCGATCGCGGCCATGAGCAGACTGTTGTCGAAGATGCCCGTCGACGTCCACGATGGCGACTCACCGGGCGCGGCGACGGGGGTGCGCGGCGTTGTCGTCGTCGGTGTCGGCGTCGACGATTCCGGCGACTGCTTGGCGTTCAGCGTCCCGATGGCGGCGCCATCGGGGGCGCGACCACCCCACTCGAAGAGGTCTTTCGCCTGCGTCCAGTACGACGACGTCTCCGTGGACAGCCCGTAGAGCTGAACGATCAGGACGTCTCTCGACCCCACCCGCGCGGCCCCGACGTAGGTCTTGAGCGCGTCGTCGGTGTAGCCGGTCTTGCCGCCGAGCATGCCGGGATAACCCTCGACCAGCAGGTTGTTGGTGGTGAACATGTCGTAGGCCGGATGGTCGGGATCGCCGGGGATCTCCGGCCGCGGCGGGTAGCCGGGGAACCGGTATTGCCGCTTGCCGATCATGTCGCGGAAGGTGTCGTTGCGCATTGCCGCGCGGAAGATGACCGCGAGGTCGTAGGCCGACGTCGACATCCCGGGGGCGTCGAGGCCGGACGGCGACGCGGCGCGCGTGTCCAGGGCGCCGAGGTCTTTGGCCCGGGCGTTCATCTTCGCCAGGGTGGTGTCGACGCCGCCGAGTTGCCTGGCGATCACCATCGCGCAGTCGTTGCCCGACGCCATGAGCAGTCCGGTGAGCATGTCCCGGTTGGTGTAGCGGCCGCGCGGGCCGGTCCCGCAGGAGTCGCCCTCGGTCTCGTACTCCGACTTCTGCACGGTGACCGGTGTGCTCAGGTCCAGCTCGTCCAGCGCGACCAGGGCCAGCAGCACCTTGATCGTCGAGGCCGGACGGTAACGGCCGTGCGGGTCCTTCGCGGCGAGAATGTCTCCGCTGCCCATGTCGGCGACCAGCCATGACGCCGAGGTCAGCTTGCCCGGTGCCGATCCCATTCCGTCGGCGACCACGACGCCGCACGCCGAAAGCCTCGGTCCGCCGACCGGCGGGATCTGCACCGGCAGGGGTTTGGGTTTGGTCTCGCCGGGTTTGGGCACTTCGGAGGTGTCGACAGCCGGTGGCGTCGATGACTGGTGCGGGCAGTGATCGGTGCCCGGGGTCGTCGGCGCAGCACCGGCGGCATGGCCGGGTCCGTGATGCGGATCGGCCACCGCGGCGGCGCCGCCCAGCACCATGCTTCCCGACATCAGCGCCCCGGCGGCGACCAGCGCGGATGCGCGCGCCCAGCTATTGCGATGTCGTCGATCCACGTCCCCCGAGAAGGTCACGCCCCACCCTAACAAGGGTGCCGGAGACCCGAGGCTACGGCGCGCAGGTCACTCGTCCGCGCGTGGCGACGGTCGTTCGGGTGTCGCGCACCTCGTCGTCGACCGTGATCACGCACCGGGCGAACGCCCCGCCGGTGGTGAAGCTCGCGGTGAGGCGCACCGGCTGCTGCGAGGTGTAGACCAGCGTCGACGACCACAACTGCTGAGCGGTGCTGAACGAGGACAGTACCGTCCGGGCTTGCTCGCGCTGTCGGCCCAGCGAGTCGAACCACGCGGCCGGGCCGTTGTCGCGGCGATCGGCGACGAAGGTGATCGCGACGCGCGATCCGGCGGCGACGGTGGACGACGGGGACGGTGCGGCGACCACGCTCGGGGCGGTGGTGCCGATGACGGACAGGACGATCAGCGGCAGGAGACGGCGGGCGGACGGGCGAAGGGGGTGTAGGTGAGCAGTCATGCCTACTTAGACGCACCGGAGGCCGGAACGGCTCCCTCGTCCGGCATGCACAAACCCCGTCGAGAAGGAGAATCGACGGGGTTTGTGAGGACTGATCGGGTCCGGGCGGTCAGCGCGAGAACATCAGCGCGCGCTTGACCTCCTGGATGGCCTGGGTGACCTGAATGCCGCGCGGGCACGCGTCGGTGCAGTTGAAGGTGGTGCGGCAGCGCCACACGCCGTCGACCTCGTTGAGGATGTCGAGACGCTCCACCGCGCCCTCGTCACGGCTGTCGAAGATAAAGCGGTGCGCGTTCACGATCGCGGCGGGGCCGTAGTAGGAGCCCTCGTTCCAGAACACCGGGCAGCTCGTCGTGCAACACGCGCACAGGATGCACTTGGTGGTGTCGTCGAAGCGGGCGCGGTCGGTCTGGCTCTGGATGCGCTCCTTGGTCGGCTCGTTGCCGCTGGTGATGAGGAACGGCTTCACGGCGCGGTAGGCGTCGAAGAAGGGCTCCATGTCGACGACGAGGTCCTTCTCCACCGGAAGACCCTTGATGGGCTCGACGGTGATGGTCAGCTCCTTGCCCGCGTCCTTGGGGAGCAGGTCCTTCATCAGGAGCTTGCAGGCCAGGCGGTTGACGCCGTTGATGCGCATGGCGTCGGACCCGCACACGCCGTGCGCGCAGCTGCGCCGGAACGTCAGGGTGCCGTCGAGGTAGCCCTTCACGTACAGCAGCAGGTTGAGCAGACGGTCGGTCGGCAGGGCCGGGACGCGGAACGTCTCGAAGCCGGCGGCGTCGGGATCCTCCGGGTTGAACCGGTAGATCTTCAGGTTCACCATCCGCGCCTCGGCCGGGACCGGGGGCAGCGGCGGATCGCCGGCGACTGCGTGATCTTCGACGGTTGCGGTCATCAGTACTTACGCTCCATCGGCTCGTAGCGGGTCTGGACCACCGGCTTGTAGTCCAGCTCGATGTCGGCAAGCAGGCCCTGGCCCTTCTTGTACGCCATCGTGTGCTTCATGTAGTTCGCGTCGTCGCGGTTCGGGTAATCCTCGCGAGCGTGGCCGCCGCGCGATTCCTTGCGGTTGAGCGCGCCGATGACGGTGACCTCGGCCATCTCCAGCAGGAAGCCCAGCTCGATCGCCTCGAGCAGGTCGCTGTTGAAGCGCTTGCCCTTGTCGTGGACGCGCACGTGGTTGTAGCGCTCCTTGAGCGCCTGGACGTCGGCGAGGGCGCGCGTCAGGGTCTCCTCAGTGCGGAACACCGACGCGTTGTTGTCCATCGTCTGCTGGAGGTCCGTGCGGATATCGGCGACGCGCTCGTTGCCGTGCTCGGAGAGGACGACGTCGAGCCATTCGTCGACCATCTCGGTCGGATTCTCCGGCATCTCGACGAACTCGTGGGTGTTGGCGTACTCGGCCGCGGCGATGCCGGCCCGGCGCCCGAACACGTTGATGTCGAGCAGCGAGTTGGTGCCCAGCCGGTTCGCGCCGTGGACCGACACGCAGGCGCATTCGCCCGCCGCGTAGAGGCCGTGGACGATCTCGTCGTTGTTGGCGAGGACCTGTCCCTCGACGGTGGTCGGGATGCCGCCCATCACGTAGTGACAGGTCGGGTACACCGGCACGTACTCGGTAACCGGGTCGACGCCGAGGTAGGTGCGGGCGAACTCGGTGATGTCGGGGAGCTTCTCGTTGAGGACGTCCTCGCCGAGGTGGGTGACGTCGATGTAGACGTAGTCCTTGTTCGGCCCGGCGCCGCGGCCCTCGAGCACTTCGAGCACCATCGAACGGGCGACGATGTCACGGGGGGCGAGGTCCTTGATCGTCGGCGCGTAGCGCTCCATGAAGCGCTCGCCGTCGACGTTGCGCAGGATGCCGCCCTCGCCGCGGACGGCCTCGGAGATCAGGATGCCCAGGCCGGCCAGGCCGGTCGGGTGGAACTGGTGGAACTCCATGTCCTCCAGGGGCAGTCCCTTGCGGAAGATGATGCCCATGCCGTCGCCGGTGAGCGTGTGGGCGTTGGAGGTCGTCTTGTACATGCGCCCCGAACCGCCCGTCGCGAAGACGATCGACTTGGCGTGGAACACGTGGATCTCGCCGGTGGCGAGTTCGTAGGCGATGACGCCGGTCGCGACCTTCTCGCCGTCGGCGTTCTCGGTGAGGGCGATGTCGAGGGCGTAGAACTCGTTGAAGAACTCGACGTCGTGCTTGACGCAGTTTTGGTAGAGGGTCTGCAGAATCATGTGGCCGGTGCGGTCGGCGGCGTAACAGGCGCGGCGCACCGGGCTCTTGCCGTGGTCGCGAGTGTGCCCGCCGAAGCGGCGCTGGTCGATCTTGCCTTCCGGCGTGCGGTTGAACGGCAGGCCCATCTTCTCCAGGTCGATCACCGCGTCGATGGCTTCCTTGGCCATGATCTCCACGGCGTCCTGGTCGGCCAGGTAGTCACCGCCCTTGACGGTGTCGAAGGTGTGCCACTCCCAGTTGTCCTCTTCGACGTTCGCCAGCGCGGCGCACATGCCGCCCTGCGCCGCACCGGTGTGGCTGCGGGTCGGGTAGAGCTTGGTGAGGACCGCGGTGCGGGCGCGCGGCGCGGACTCGATGGCCGCCCGCATCCCGGCGCCGCCAGCGCCGACGATGACCACGTCGTAACGGTGTTCCTGCATGAGTGGTGGGTCTCCTTGTGACGAGGTGCCGCGAACGGGCGGTCGGCGTGACTAGCCGCCGGTGTTGAACGTGAGCAGCGCGTAGCTGCCGAGGACGAGGACGAGGATCATCGACACGCCCAGCAGCAGGTTCAGCCAGAAGCGGGTCGAATCCTTGCGGGTGTAGTCGGCGATCACGGTGCGCACGCCGTTGCCTCCGTGCAGCTGGGCGAGCCACAGCATCGACAGATCCCAGATCTGCCAGAACGGGCTGGCCCACCGCTCCTTGACGAACTCGGAGCTGATGCGGTGAACGCCCTCGTCCCAGGTCAGCATGATCGCCATGTGGCCGATCACCAGGAAGACGAGCACGATTCCGGAGAAGCGCATGAACAGCCACGCGTACTTCTCGAAGTTGCCGCCCCTGGGCTTGCGCGGCGAGCGCGGGTTGTCGAGTGACGGCGGACGGTCGTGAGCGGTGAGGAGGGTCTTGGCGGGTTGCGCAGTCGTCATCGTGTCTAGTCCTTACAACGCGTGGCTCAGGATGAGTTGCAGCAGGCGGATGGCGGCCGCACCGAATACGAGGGTGAACACGCCGACGACGACCCAGAGCATCTGGCGCTGGTAGCGGGGACCCTTCGACCAGAAGTCGATCAGGATGACGCGGATGCCGTTGAAGGCGTGGAAGAGAACGCAGAAGACGAGCGCGATCTCCATCAGCCCGATGATCGGCGTCTTGTAGGTGTTGATGATCGCGTCGTACTCGTCTTCGTTGATGCGGATCACCGCGGTGTCGAGCACGTGAACGAAGAGGAAGAAGAAGATCGTGACACCCGTGATGCGGTGCAGGACCCAGGCCCACATGCCGGGATCACCGCGGTACAGCGATCGTTTGCGCACCGGAGCGGGCGCCTCAGTGGTGGTGCTCATACCGAACTTGGCCTCCGACGTTCAACAGCAAATGGACCAGATATCCATGACTCTAAACCCATGACATTGGTCCCTGAAATCGGCCTGAGGAAATCTGCTATCCAACAGATCGGAACTAAGGTTTGCCTTACCAATACGGAATCTGGTAATGGTGCGGAAATGGCACGGTCACAGGCCTTCGCGGGCTGTTAGCGCGATGTTTCACCCGTGAATGGAGTGTGCACAATATCTCACTCGCAAACTGTGTCAGGCTCAACACATGAGCTCCGATTCCGAACCCGTCACCCGTACCGCGCACGCCGAGCCCGTGTCCGCCGGCACTCTTAGAGTCGCCCCGAAGGTGGTGCTGCACGACCACCTCGACGGCGGACTGCGGCCGGCGACGATCGTCGACCTGGCCCGTGAATCCGGCTACGAGGAACTGCCGACCCAGGACCCGGCGCAACTCGGCCGGTGGTTCGTCGACAACGCCAACGCGGGGTCGCTGGTGCGGTATCTGCGCACCTTCGGGCACACGGTCGCGGTCATGCAGACCGCGGCCGCGTTGCGGCGCGTGGCCTTCGAGTGCGTCGAGGATCTCGCCGCCGACGGGGTCGTCTACGCGGAGATCCGGTTCGCTCCCGAGTTGCACCTGGAGCAGGGGCTGAGCCTCGACGAGGTGGTCGCCGCGGTCGTCGCCGGATTCGCCGACGGCCAGCGGGCGGCCGCTGCCGCGGGAACTCCCATCGTCGTCGGATGTCTCGTCACGGCGATGAGACACGCCGCCCGTTCGACGGAGATCGCCGAACTCGCCGTGCGGTTCCGGCGCGACGGGGTGGTCGGCTTCGACATCGCCGGCGCGGAGGCGGGCAATCCGCCGACCAGGCATCTCGACGCCTTCGACTATTTGCGCGCCCGGTGCATGCGCTACACGATCCACGCGGGGGAGGCGTTCGGGCTGCCGTCGATCAAAGAGGCCATCGGGTACTGCGGCGCCGATCGACTGGGGCACGGCGTGCGCGTCATCGACGACGTCGAGCTGGCGCCGGGCGCCGATCCCGCCGCGTCGTCCTTTCCCGGCGCTGAACTCGGCGACATCGCCAACTACGTGCGGGACAAGCGGATTCCGCTGGAGCTGTGCCCGTCGTCGAACGTGCAGACCGGGGCGGTGCCCGACCTGGCGTCGCACCCGTTCAACATCCTCGCCCGCCTGCGGTTCCGGGTCACCGTCAACACCGACAACCGGTTGATGGGCGACACGTCGATGAGCCGCGAATGTGCTCTGCTGGCAGACCAATTCGGTTATGGCTGGGCCGATTTCGAACGCTTCACGGTCAACGCCATGAAGTCGGCGTTCATCCCGTTCGACCAGCGGATGAGGCTGATCGACGACGTGATCAAGCCCGGCTATGCGGTCCTGATCGGCTAGCTGTGTCGGGGTCGGCCGGTGCGGGTGGCGTGCCGGTGCGGTGGTCTCGATACACCGATCTCGCACGCTCGATCGGCACTCGACCACCCCAGTAGCCCGATCGACCCAAGTAGCCGGCCGCCAAGCTCGCGCGTGGTCTCGATACACCGATCTCGCAAGCTCGATCGGCACTCGACCACCCAATAGCCTGACCGCCCAAGCTCGCGAGTGGGCACCTCAACCTTGCCGAGTGGGCACCTCACCTACGCCGAGTGGGCACCTCACCTGCGCTGAGTGGGCGCCTACGCCTTGCGCTCTAGCCGATCCTCGAATTCGTGCACCAGGGCGCGGAAGGCTTCGGACTCGTTGTCGAAGGGCGGGCTGGGCGCGAGGCGCTTGGGGTCCGGGTTCGTCGCGTAGTCGATGAACCAGCCGAGCGGAGTCGTGGAACTCAGCGCTTCGGCGACGGCGTCGTCCTCGGCGTACTCACCGGCGTCGAGAAGCAATTCGACGGCGAGGTCGAGTTGCTCGCCGTCAATGCGGCGCGGCCCGTCGGCGATGTCCTCAGCCAGGCCGGGCAGCACGTACACGTTGTCCTCGTAGACCTCGAACTCCAGCGAGCCGTCGGTGGCGGCGGCGCGCACGTCGTCGAAGGTCGACACCTTGGCCAGATCGTGGTCATCATCCTCGGCGAGGAATCGGGTGATCGACCGGATCGAACCGAAGACGAAGATCGAGCCGTCCTTGCCGAGGAACACCGGCTCGTCGTCGAGATAGCACCGGAGCGAGAGATATTCGCCGTCGTTGGTGGTGATCTGGATCGGGTCGATGCCGACGTTCACCCAGAAGTCGTCCTCCTCGATGTCGCCGTCGAGCAGTTCGGCCGCTTCGGTGTCTTCTTCGTCGTCAACGTCTTCGTCGTCGACGAGTGCCTTCGCGTCGTCGTCATCGGCGTCGCCGACCAGATCGAGATCGTCGTCTTGCGGCTCGTCCTCGTCCTCGGCCGACGCGGCGGCCGCGAGTTCGGCCTCGGCGGCCGCGACCGCGGCGTCGTCGACGTCGGGGCTGGTGACGACGTCGTCGAGGGCGTCGATCACGTCATCCCAGTGCTTGGCGATGAGCCGGCCGATCCGCACCCAGAGGTCCTGGCCGTCGCGCCCGACGAAGTTGCGGGTGCCCGCGGTGACGGCGCCGAGAATCGGATTGCCGTTGAAGAACTTGGTGATCGTCGTGAGTTCGCAGACCTCGCCGAGGATGCGGACGATCTCGAGCACATCCTCGAGGTCGGCGATGTTCTCCGGCGTGGGGTCCTCGGCCGCGAGTTCGGGTACGCCGATCAGGTCGTAGGTGTGCCGCTCGTCGGGCACGAACTCGTCGGCCTGCAACTCCAGGACCGTCGGCCACGCCGGATGGTCGACGAGATCGTGCTCCTCGTCGGTGCTGCGGATGTAGCCGACGAGGTGGGCGACGTCGTCGAACCCGTACAGGTCCTCCTCTAGCCCTAGGAAGGCCTCCCACTCCTCGTCGTCCTCGCGCCAGCGCGGGGCCCAAAGGGTATAGGCATTTCCGTCGGTGAGACCCAGCTCAATGGGGACGATGTCTCCGGCCATGGGGGAAAGCCTAACGAAGGCCCCGCGCCCGCACCGAACCTGGGGCGATAAGCCACTTTCGCTCTTGGTCGGCGCCGGGGTGATCGGCCCGCCTACGATGATGGGGTGTTGGCGGAGTTCAGCCCGACCGAGCGTCGAGCACTCGGTGTCATGACGGCGATCGCCCTGCTGTTCGGGGCGTATTTCCTGCGCCACTATCTGGTTCTGATCGGCTTCGCCGCCGTGCTCGCGTATCTCTTCTCGCCGATCTATCGGCGGTTGGCCAAACGCATGAGTTCGGGCGCCGCGTCGGCGCTGACCCTGATCAGCGCGATTGCGATCGTGGCGATTCCGCTTGGGGCGGTCATCACACTGGCCGGCGTGCAGATCGCCCAGATGGTCGACAGCGTGCGCACCTGGCTGCAGACGGCGGATCTGAATCAGCTCGGTCAGCGGTTACTGGAGTCGATCAACAGGTTCACCGAGAAGCTGCCGTTCATCAATGTCGAGCCGCTGACCATGGACAAGCTGCGCGAGATGGTGTCGAACGTCGCCGAAGCCGGCGGAAAATTCGCGCTGGGTTTCGCGCGCGACTCGGCCGGCGGCCTGGCCACCACGGTGACGATGGCGATCATCTTCATCTACGTGTTCATCGCTTTGCTGACGAACGGACCCAAGGTCGTCGACGCGTTCAAAGACCTGAATCCGCTCGGGCCGGAAGTCTCCGACCTATACCTCACCAAGATCGGCTCGATGGTGCGCGCGACCGTCGGCGGGCAGTTCGTGATCGCGTTCGTCCAGGGCTTCGCCGGTGCCGTGTCCATCTACATCGCCGGAATCCACCAGGCGTTCTTCATGTTCGTCATTTTCTTGACGGTGCTCTCGGTGATCCCCCTGGGCAGCGGAATCGTGACCATCCCGCTGGGCATCGGCATGGCGCTTACCGGGAACGTCGCCGGCGGAGTCTTCGTCGTGCTGTTCCATCTTCTGGTGATTACGAACATCGACAACGTCCTGCGACCGATGCTCGTTCCGCGCAACGCGTATCTGCACCCGGCGCTCATGCTGCTCGCGGTGTTCGCCGGGCTCGGGATGTTCGGCTTCGCCGGCATCGTGTTCGGTCCGGTGCTGATGATCCTCATCGTGACGACCGTGAACATGTACCGGGCGGTGTACAAGGGTGCCGAGTGGATCGACGACGCCGGTCCCGACGACGAGGACGACGAGAAGAAGCCGAGCTTCTGGAGCAGGCTGTTCCGTCGCGCCGACGCGAAGACGGTCGGAGACGTCGTCGACGCCTGACGGTGTTGACCCCGAGCCGCCGGTTGTTAGGGCTGCCTACATGACTGGCATGATTCGTCGGAAGTTCACTCGTTGTGCGGCGGCGACAGCCGCGACGGTGGCCCTCGTCGGGATGGCGGGCACCGGCCCGGCCTCGGCTGCACCGGGCTACCTCTCGCACCCGGTCACGGATGTGATCATCGTGCCTGGGCAGAGCATCACCGCGGGGCCCTACGCGATGATGGCCGATCGTATTCGGGCCGCCGGGTACCGGGTCCAGGTGCTCGACCTGCTGGGAGTCCGCCTGCTCGCCGATTCGGCCGCCATCGGCCGTGCCGTCGACGGTGTCGTCGCCAAGCACCGCGGCGCCAAGATCGCGCTCGTCGGGCACAGCATCGGCGGCAGCACGACCCGCTGGTATCTGAAGAACATGGGCGGGTACAAGAAGGGGCACGTCGCGCCAACATCGCGGTCGGTGCGGCCCCGTACGGCTCGGCCGGGGCTTGTGGCCGTGCCGGGTCGGAGATCTGTCCGGACAGCAAGTCCGGCTATCTGTAGAAGCTCAACGCCGGCGACGACACCCCTGGCGAAATCTTCTACGTCGGCATCCGCAGCAAGCGTGAATGGGTCGACGGCCACCTCGACGGCGGGCAGTGCCGCGCCAAGCCGCTGCGCGACTACGCGCCGTTTCCCGACGTGGGGATCGAGCACACCGCGGAAACCGTCGACCCCGAGGCCTCCCGCGCGATTCTGACCGCGCTCAAGGGCAAGTGCGACGGCAGGTTCGTCACCGAGCCCGACGGCGTGCTCACGTACGAGAAGTCGGAGTATCCCAACGGCAAGCCGATGTGGAGCCCCGACAACCGGCCTCGCCGGCGATAGCCCTTCGCAGCCGGCTGTCCGGCTAGCGCGGCCGGTAGAAGCCCTGGAACCCCTGGCCCAGGTTCGTCGTCCGGATCGGATTGATCTGGACGGGGTCGCCTGCCTCCACCATCAGCCCATCGCCGATGACCATCGCGACGTGGCCGTCCCACACCGCCAGGTCGCCGGGCTGCACCTGGGCCTGGCCGATCCGGAAACCGGCGTTGTCCTGATCTTGGGCCAGACGCGGGATGTCGAGTCCCGCCTGACGATAGGCCCATTGCGTGAAGCCGCTGCAGTCGAAGCCCTTCGTCGTCGTCCCGCCCCACAGGTAGGGGACACCGCGCTGGCTGAGTGCGGCGCGCACTGCTTTGGCGGCCCGGGCGTTGGGCGCGCGGACCGTCTTGCCGTTGGGCAGGGTGACCAGGAGCGACGCGTCGTTGCCCGCACCGGCGGTACCGGGTGCCGGAACGGGTTGCGGCGCGAGGTGTTTGGCGTTGGCGAGCAGTGCGGCGGCATCTGAGCGCAGCGCCTCCTGGGTCTTCGCGACGATGGCGGCGCCACGGGCGACGTGATCGAGGGCCACGGGGAGCAAAGCCATCAATCCCTCGACGCTGTAGAGGGCGGGTCCCATCGCGTTGGCCGCCCGCGCGAACGAGTCGAGTAGCCGCTGCAACTCGGCCGCGGCACGGCCGACCTTGGCACTCGCCGCTTCGACGATGGCGACCGACGACGAGTTGGAAGTCGCCGATCGGCGATGCCGCCGACCGGTCGACTGCGCGGTCTGCGTAGCGGCCCGCCCACCGTGCCCCGCCCACGACCCGGCCAGCGCCTGCGCCTCGCGCGCAGCGCCGGCAGCTTCTCGTGCCGACGCGTTTGCCGCCTTCTGCAACGCGGCGAGTGGGCTGCCCGGCGGTAGGACTCCGGTGCCGAGGGCGGCGATCAGCACACGCAACGGGGCGATGAGCAACTCCGCGCTCGCCATGGTCAGCTCGCCCTGGTCCGAGCCGCGGCCGCCGCGTCGGCGCCCTCGTAGGAGGCGAGACCCGCGCGGGTCAGGACGGCCGTCGACCCGTGGTGTGCGCCGAGATTGTCGAGGTGCCGGGCCGACAGATCGAGCACCTTGGCCAACGCGGCGAGGAACTCGGCCCCGATCAGCCCGAACGTGGGTACCAGTGGCGCGAGGTCACCGCGCAGCGACAGCGCGGATGCCGTGGCCCGCTGCGCGGCGTCGAGCTGGCCAGAGGCGAATCGGTGGACGGTGGACGGGTGCAGTGTGACGGTCATGTCGAATAAGACGCACCGGGAACGCGATCGGTTCCCTCACTCGCGCCAGCTTTCGAGCCATGGTTCGGTGACCGTGGTGCTCGGCGTGACGATCGTGAGCGCGTTCGGGCCCGCTTGGTAGCTGGCGCCCCGAGTGCGGAACACATACGTCGAGCCGTTGATCTCCGGCCAGCTGACGTCGTCGGATCGGTGTCCGCCCGCGTAGCCGACGTAGTACAGGCCGCCCGTCGCGCCGGCTCGGCACACGACGACATGCGACCGAGCGGTCCGCCCGATGAATACGGCCGGATCGTCGACGTTGCACCGCGCAGGGTTGCCGAGGAAGCCCTGGACGTCGGTGCCGTCGACCGCCGCGGCATCCGGAACACCGGGCGGCACAACCGTTCTGGTCGTCGTGGTCGTCGCCGTCTCGGTGGTCTCGTCGGCCGGCGTATGCGTCGCGGTCGTGGTGACCGTCGCCGGTCCTGCGCTACCGGTGTCGCGTGACTTTCCGTAGAGCATCGCGCCCAGCGCCGCCCCGACGACCAGCAGGCCACCGGTGACGAGCGCGATCGCGATGAGCGGCAGCGCATTGGTCCGAGCCGCGGCGTTCGGAGAAGGCTCGTCGCCCTGATCGCTCACGGTCTCCCGGGTCGTCGGGAACTGTGATTGCGAGTGCGGATCCCAACCCTGCGGATACTGGGACGTCATGGACTGATCCTAGGCCAGCAGTGCCACGGCGACCCGCGTTGCGAGCGCCGTGGCCTTCGACCGTGCATCGGCGACTGCGGCGGCCGACGGCACGGGGGCGACCACCTCGACGTAGGCCTTGACCTTGGGTTCGGTGCCGGACGGCCGTATCAACGCGCGGACGCGCATACTGTCGGTCTCGCCGGCGAATTCGACCGCGTCCGTTCGCAATTCGTCGGTCCGGGTCGCGTAGTCGAAGAGCGTGAGATCGACACTCGCGAGGGACGTGCGCGGCCGCGATCTCAGCCGGCCCATGATCTCGTCCGCGGTCGTGGGCGGCGGCAATCGCAGCGACCGGCCCACCGTCGCATGCACCCCGTGCCGCAACGCCAACTCGTCGAGCAGGGTTGCGATCGACGATCCGTCGCGTCGCAGCCGCGCGGCTAGTCGGGCGGCGAGGACGGCCGCGCCGATACCGTCCTTGTCGCGCACGGAGGTCGGGACGACGCAGTGCCCGATGGCCTCCTCGTACGCGTACACCAGCGGTTCGCCGGCCCGGACGAGCCACTTGAAACCGGTGAGCGTCCGCACCGACCGCGCCCCCGCGGCTTGCGCGACGTCGGCGGCGAGTGTGCCGGACACGATGCTGCTCGCGACGACGCCACCCGGCTCGGCCAGCGCGCTGCACAGCAGCCCGCCCACCTCGTCGCCGGTGAGCTGGCGCCATCCGTCACCGTCGGGAATGGCGAGTGCGCATCGATCGGCGTCGGGGTCGAGAGCGACGGCGAGGTGGGCGTCTGCGTCGGCGGCGAGGCGGAGCAGCCGGTCAGTCGCGCCGGGTTCCTCCGGATTCGGAAACTCGACCGTGGGGAAGTCGGGGTCGGGGGCGAACTGGTCGGCGACGACGCGGACGTCGTCGCAGCCCGCGTTTCGCAGCGCATCGACGGCCAGCGATCCCCCGACGCCGTGGAGCGCGGTCAACGCGATCCGGACCGGCCCGTCGACGCGTCCGAACCGCGTCGAGAGCCTCGCCAGGTAGCGCTCGCGGTTCGCCCGGGCGCGCGCGTCGGGCACGACCGGCCGCATCGGAATATCCGACGGCGCGCGAGCCATCAGCGCTTCGATCTCCGCGTCGACGGGTGCGACGATCTGCGCGCCCGGCGCATCGGTGCCGATGCCGCCGTACAGCTTGTAGCCGTTGTCGGCCGCCGGGTTGTGCGAAGCGGTGATCTGGATCCCCGCCGCGGCGTCGAGATCGCGGCAGGCGAAGGCGACCAGCGGCGTCGGGGACAGGCCAGGCAGCGCGACGACGTCGAATCCGGCTGCGGCCAGGACGCCCGTCGTCGTCGAGAAGAACTCGGCGGATCCATGTCTGCCGTCTCGGCCCACGACGACGGTCCCGTCCGGATACCCGGTCGAGCGCAACCATTCGCCGACCGCCCAGGTCGCGCGTGCGACGAGTTCGACGTTCATCCCGCCCGGGCCGGGCCGTACCGGGCCGCGCAACCCGGCGGTGCCGAAGCGGAGTTCGTCAGAGGGCACGGTCGGGGTTCGGGCCGAGCGACGTGTCCGCGATGCGATCGGGGTTCGGCCCGACCGAACTGCTCAACGCGTGGACGATGCCCAGAAGCAGGGCGCCGATCCGGCCGGCGGCTGCCTGGCCGGATTCGAGGACCTCGGTGTGGTTCAGCGGCTCGCCGGTGATGCCCGCCGCCAGGTTGGTGACCAGGGAGATGCCCAGCACCTCGAGACCGGCCGCGCGGGCGGCGATCGTCTCGTGCACCGTCGACATGCCGACGAGATCGGCGCCGAGCGTGCGGAGCATCGTGATCTCGGCGGGCGTCTCGTACTGGGGGCCGGGCAGTCCCGCGTAGACGCCTTCGTCCAAGGTGTCCGTCACGCCGTGTCCGCCGTCGAGGGCGTCGTGCACGCGTTGGGCGGTCGCGCGCAGCGCGGGGGAGTAGGCGTCGACCATGTTGACGAACTCCGCGCCGACCAGGGGCGAGCGCGCCGTCAGGTTGATGTGGTCGCGGATGAGCACCGGGCTGCCGACCCGATAGGAGTGGTTCACCGCTCCGGCTGCGTTGGTCAGAATGATCGTCGAGCAGCCGGCGGCCGCGGCGGTACGCACCGGATGGACGACGCTGGCCAGGTCGTGGCCCTCGTAGGCGTGGGTGCGCCCGGCGAGGACCAGCACGCGCTGATCGTCGACGCGGGCCGACGTGATGGTCCCGCTGTGCCCGGAGGCGCGGGGTGCGGCGAACCCGGGAACGCCCGACATGGGCAGTTCCGCGACCGGCGACCCGAACGCCTGGACGGCTTCGGACCACCCGGAGCCGAGGACGATGGCGATGTCGTGGCGCGGGACGCCGGACTCGGTTGCGATGTACGCGGCAGCGGCGGTGGCGTCAGGGCGTGCGGTCATGTGTTCACGCTAGTGGAGGCGAGCCCGGTTGGCCCGGATCCTGGCGCGCCCGCAGAATCCTTGAGACGCTTGAACCATGAGGACGCCGTACGCGGTTTTGCGCATGCTGACGAAGTATCGGGGTGAGATCCAGGACGCCATGCCAGGCACGGAGATCGTCGACGCGGCGACCGAGGTGTACGACGAGTTGATCTGGCGTACCCGCATGATCACCGATCACCTTGCCGAGGGGGCGCCGGTGACCCGCAGCAACATCGACGACATGGTTGGTGCGATGGAGGCGCTGCAGCCGATCGTAGCCACGGTGGGACAGCTGGCCGATCTGCTCGCCGAGGCCGGAGAAGCCCTCCAACCCCGTCATTCGGCGCTGATGAGCTACATCGAGAGGGTCGAGGGCGACGGGTACACGATCAGCGACGACTGGGAGACTGTCACCGACGTCCGAACGCCGCTTAGCGGCGACGATGTCGATACGGCCGCACGGGTGCAGATCGAGGCGGAGCGTATCGCACGTGGCGAACAGGCCAGCATCTACCAGCGGCGCTTGCTTCGGATGGCGACAGGCATCGGCGATGTCGATGCGGAGTATGCCGGTCGCATCCGCGATCTCATCAAGCCGTTGCCCGACATCGTGGCCCCTGGCGGCTGACGGCGTTCGGCCCACTATTTGCTGATCTCAGCGTCGGTGCGCGATCAGGTCGCCGCCTCATGTTGCGCTTGAGGAGTGAGTGATTGGTGAGGCGAAAACGTTCCGCGGAACGCGTCGGTGATCAGGGGTTTTGTTCCCAGGAGATGAACCGCCCCGGAGTGTCCGGAGACTTTCTAGTTTGAGACCTCGACGAGTGTCGGGGTCGGTTGTTGAGCGTAGTGCGCAGTCTCCATCTCTACTGGCGGGATGTCGCCGCAGTACTCGTAGAGCCTTCGGTGGTTGAACCAGTCGACCCACTCCGCGGTGGCGACCTCGACCTGGTCGAC
>NZ_BAEE01000017.1 GCF_000241265.1 Gordonia araii NBRC 100433 | reverse complement strand
GGCTCTTCGGATCTGAGAGTGCATGGCTGGTCGTGGTGATGGCCGGGGGTGACCACAAGATGTAGGCGGGTCCTGGGTGTGAGAATGAAGGTTCCTCAACAATCTTCCTCACCACCACAGGACCCATGACCGAGCTTACTTCTGATGTCGCTGACACGATCTGCCGAACCGTCGAACTCGGTGTGACGATCACCGGTGCGGCCGTCGATGCCGACGACCGCACGCACCTGTGGTGCCGCCCGCTCGATCCCGATACGCGGTGCCCGGGCTGCGGAAACCCGGGGCGCCGACGTGATCTGGTCGATCGGGTCCTGACCGATGTTCCGATCAGCGGGCACCGGACCAAACTGCACGTCGCGGTGCCTCGACTGCTCTGCGAATCCATCGATTGTGATCGGTCGATCTACCGGGCCGGTATCGAGACAATTGCCGCGCCCCGGGCGGTGGTCACGACCAGGACTTGCCGGTGGATCCTGCAGCAGATCGTGGTCAACAAGATGAGCGTGTCCGCGGTCGCCGCCCAGTTGGGTGTGGCCTGGAAAACGGTCAACGCCATCGCCGTCGACGCCTGCCGGGCACTGGTCTACACCGGTGACCATCTGGACGGGGTCCGCCACCTCGGTGTCGACGAGCACAAGTGGAAACACGTTCGCGGGCAAGGCGACCCGAGTTTCGTGACCGTGCTGATCGATCTGACCCCGGTCATCGACGGCACCGGGCCGGCCCGGCTGCTCGACATGATCGCAGGCCGATCCAAACAAGTCCTCAAAGACTGGCTCGCCGAGCGTGACCAGCAGTTTCGGGACCGGATCAAGGTCGTGGCGATGGACGGGTTCACCGGCTACAAGACCGCTACCGTCGAAGCGCTCCCCAAGACCCGGGTGGTGATGGACCCGTTCCACGTCGTGCACCTGGCCGCGCAGAAACTCGACCAGTGCCGTCAACGCGTCCAGCAAGCCACCTGCGGGCGCCGCGGCCGCACACACGACCCGCTCTACAAGATCCGTCGGATCCTGCACACCCGCGAAGAACTGTTGACCGACAAGCAACGGATCCGGCTATTCGAGTCACTGACCAGCCACGATGATCATGCCGCCGTCGAGGTCACCCACCAGGTGTATCAGCAACTGATCGCCGCCTACGAGCACCCGAAACGCAGGGAAGGCAAGAAACTGATGTACAAGACGTTGCGGCGGATCCGCACCGAAGTACCCGACGGCCTGGCCGAACTCGCCCAACTGGGCCGCAGCCTCTGGGCCAGACGCCAGGAAATCCTGGCCTACTTCGACACCGGCGTTTCCAACGGACCGGTCGAAGCGATCAACGGCCGCCTCGAACACCTACGCGGCATCGCCCAAGGGTTCCGCAACCTCGACCACTACATCTTCCGGTCCCTACTGCACTCCGGACAGCTCGCCGATAGGATCAACGCACTCTGAGATCCGAAGAGCCGG
>NZ_BAEE01000018.1 GCF_000241265.1 Gordonia araii NBRC 100433 | reverse complement strand
CCTCGGGTCGCGCAAGATGTGGATCATGTTGCGCAGCAACGGTATTGACGTTGCTCGCTGCACTGTCGAGCGTCTCATGGCCGAGATGGGTTGGCGGGGTGCGTCGAAGAAGAAGTCCCCGCGCACCACGACGCCGAATCCGGCCGATGAGCGCCCGGCCGATCTGGTGGATCGGCGTTTCACCGCACCTGCCCCGAACCGGCTCTGGGTTGCTGATTTCACCTACTGTCGCACCGGCGCGGGATGGGTGTACACCGCGTTCGTCATCGACGCGTTCGCCCGCAAGATCGTCGGCTGGAAGGTGGCCACGCAGATGACGGTCGACCTGGTCACCGACGCGATCAACACCGCGATCGAGAGCCGAAATCGGGCTGGCATCACCGATTTGAGTGAGCTGGTCCATCACAGCGATGCCGGCTCGCAGTACACCGCACTCGCGTTCGGCCAACGCCTGTCGACTGCGGGGATCACCCCGTCGGTCGGCAGCGTCGGCGACAGCTACGACAACGCGTTGGCCGAGTCGGTCAACGCCGACTACAAGAACGAACTGGTCGACTACGGGCCCCGATTTCCCGGGGTCGCCGAGCTGTCACTGGCCACCGCCGAATGGGTCGCGTTCTACAACCGCCTGCGACCGCACAGCTACTGCCACGACCTGACCCCCGAGCACGCCGAGCAACTCCACTACGATCGAATCGCCAACCTCAATCCGGAGGAGGCGCTCACAATCTGAGCTCTCCGGAAACGCCGGGATGGATC
>NZ_BAEE01000019.1 GCF_000241265.1 Gordonia araii NBRC 100433 | reverse complement strand
TAACCCCGTTGCGGTCGCCCTAGACGCAGACCGCCCCGCGCGGCCGAAGCCGGGCGGGGCGGTGTGTCGGGAGGTTCGGATCAGGCGGTGGCTGCCGGACGAACCGTCTTCGCTGCTTCCACGAGGTTGCGCAGCGACGCGGTGACTTCCTCGTTGCCGCGGGTCTTCAGACCGCAGTCGGGGTTGACCCACAGCCGCTCGGCGGGAACCGCCTTGAGGGCCGCCTGCAGCGACGCGGTGATCTCCTCGGTCGACGGGACGCGGGGCGAGTGGATGTCGTAGACACCCGGTCCGACCCCGTTGGCGAAGCCGATCGCGTTGAGGTCGTCGAGGACCTCCATCGCCGACCGGGCCGCCTCGATCGATGTCACGTCGGCGTCGAGGTCCGCGATCGCTCCGATGACCTCGCCGAACTCCGAGTAGCACAGGTGCGTGTGGATCTGCGTCGTGTCCTCGACCCCCGCGGTCGAGAGGCGGAACGCGTCGACCGCCCAGCGCAGGTAGTCCGGCTTGTCGGCGTCGCGCAGCGGCAGCAGTTCGCGCAGCGCCGGCTCGTCGACCTGGATGACGCCGATGCCGGCCTTCTCCAGATCGACTGTCTCGTCGCGGATCGCCAACGCGATCTGGTTGGCCGAGTCCTTCTCCGGCTGGTCGTCGCGGACGAACGACCAGGCGAGGATCGTGACCGGACCGGTGAGCATGCCCTTGACTGGCTTGGCGGTCTTGGACTGCGCGTAGGTGATCCAGTCCACGGTCATCGGCTTGGGCCGCACGACATCGCCGAAGAGGATCGGCGGGCGGACGCAGCGGGTGCCGTAGGACTGCACCCAGCCGTTCTGCGTGGCGAAGAACCCGTCGAGCTGCTCGGCGAAGTACTGCACCATGTCGTTGCGCTCGGGCTCGCCGTGCACCAGCACGTCCAGGCCCAGATCTTCCTGCAGCGCGATGACGTCCTCGATCTCGGACTGCATGCGGCGGGTGTACTCGGCCTCGTCGATCTCCCCGGCGCGCAGGGCGGCGCGGGCCTTGCGGATCGCCGACGTCTGCGGGTACGAGCCGATCGTCGTCGTCGGCAACAGCGGAAGGCCCAGGCGTTCCTGCTGCGCGGCCAGGCGGCCGGCGCTCTCACCGCGAGCCAGCTGATCCTCGGTGACGGCGGCGAGGCGCTCGCGCACCGCGGCGACTTTCACGCGCGGATCGGTGGCACGGGTGGCCAGTGCGGCGGCCGAGGCCTCGAAGGCATCGGCGACGGCGTCGCGGCCGCGGTTCAGCGCGGCGGCGAGGACCGCCACCTCGGTGAACTTCTCCGCGGCGAAGGCGAGCCATCCGCGCAGGTTGTCGTCGAGTTCGGTTTCCGGCTCCAGCGAGTACGGCACGTGCAGCGTCGAGCACGACGTGGACACGGCCACCGCGCGGGCCGAGCCCAGCAGGGTGCCGAGCGTGGCCAGCGCCGCGTCGAGGTCGGTGCGCCAGATGTTGCGGCCGTTGACGACGCCGGCGACCAGGAGCTTCGTCGACAGTGCGGGAACCGATGCGACCGTGTCGGCGCTGCCGTAGACGAGGTCGACCCCGATCGCCTCGATGTCGGTGGCGGCGAGCGCCGCGAGAACCTCGGCGCCGGGATCACCGAAGTAGGTGTTCACGAAGATCGCCGGACGGCCGGCGACGGCCGAGAGCCGCTCGTAGACCTTGCCCGCGGTCGCGGCGGCGCCGTCGACGATGTCGGTGCACAGCACCGGCTCGTCGATCTGCACCCAGTTGGCGCCGGCCTCGGCGAGGCTACCCAGCAGCTCCTCGTACAGACCGACGACCTCGTCGAGCCGGTCCAGCGGATCGGTGTCATCGGTGGACTTGGCCAGTGCGAGGAAGGTGATCGGGCCGATGACGACCGGTCGCGCGTCGACGCCGAGATTGGTGGCCTCGGCGAGTTCGGCGAGCACCTTCGACGCATCCAGCGAGTAGGTGGTCTGCGCCGACAGCTCGGGGACCAGGTAGTGGTAGTTCGTGTCGAACCACTTGGTCATCTCCAGCGGGGTCAGCTCGGCCGTGCCTCGCGCGGCGGCGAAGTAGCGGTCCAGATCGTCCTCGACCGAGGCGAAGCGCGGGGCGAGCGCACCGAGCATGATCGCCGTGTCGAGCATCTGGTCGTAGTAGGAGAAGGTGTTGACCGGGATCGAGTCGAATCCCGCATCGCGCAGCTGACGGGCGGTCTCGCCGCGCAGCGAGGCGGCGACGGCCTCCAGCGACGCCCGGTCGGTCTGGCCCTTCCAATAGCTTTCGATGGCCCGCTTCAGCTCGCGGTTCGCGCCGATGCGCGCCGTACCGCCGACGGTGGCGGTGAAGTCGGGTGCTTTCGCGGTGGTGGTGTCCGAGGACATGGTTGTCGTTGCTCCTGAGGTGAAAATTCCATGGTTCACCACCCGGCGGACACACCTGGGACCACGGCGCGGCAGTGGCGCCAGAGAATCAGGAGCCAGTACAACCGCGATCCGTCGACCCGTGCGCCCAAGTCCTCGAGGCGATGAGCCACCGGGCACGGCGTGCCCGGTACAACTGGCAGGTCTTCGGACTCATCGGCACGCGGTCGCATAGACCGCACCTACTGACTGTCGCTTCCCAGGCGGGGCCCAGTGCGTTGACAGTGGTCGTTTCCGATTCACCGCTGCGGGGTCAGTTCCGGATTCGCACCGGATTCCCTCTCGTCTGCTCGGTGCCGCCAAACGGTTGGCGGGCGCCGATGCCGACTCGGCAGACGACTCGCGGGCCAGGGGCTCCTCATACTCGCGGGTCATCTCGGACCAATTGCGACTCCATGGTATCGGACGACGGACTGGTCGCCGAACCCAGCGCTCGGGCCGAGCCCAATGCGACGAGGAAGGCGACGAGTGCGCACCAGCCGATTTCGGTTCCGAGGTTCATCTTGGCGACCAGCAGAATCGCGATCCCGGCCGCGCAGACGAGCAGCCCCATCGCGGTCGCCCGGGTGCCGGTGGCTTCCACCGCGTCGTCCCACCACGGCAGGCGACGGTGTTCGGCCGGCAGCAGGATCACGAACACGACCGACATGACGCACGCGAACGCGGCGGCCCGGATCGCCATCAAGGTCCAGAAGTGCGGTTGATCCGGCGAGTAGGCGTCGAGGCCGGCGATGTGCAGCAGCAGCATGGTCGCGACGATCGCCGGGATGTGCCACAGGTAGAGAGTCATCGCGCCGCCGTTTCCGATCGCGGTCCAGCGCCACACCCGGGGCCGCTGAGCCCACTGGCCGATACGCCGCGCCGCGGCGACGAACACCAGGCTCATCCACACGCAGTGCAGGCCGAGGACGACCGTCGGCGGCGTGACGTTGGAGAGCGTCTCGTTGCCGGTCACGACCAGCGAGACCTCGTAGGGGCCGAGCGCGACCAGCGCGACGTTCAGGCCGAAGGCGGCGGCACCCACGACGAGCGCGGCTTTCGGGGAGATGGCGCGGCGGGCGTAGGCGACGCCGATCACGGCCGGGATCAGCCAGACCGCCAGGAAGTTCGGCAGGCCGAAGACGATGTTGTCGAAGCGGATGCGCGCGGCGTCGAAGAAGGCTGCGACGGCGAGCATGGCGACGACGAAGCGGACGACGTCGGCCGTTCGCGTCAGCCGCGTCAACGCGGGTACGAACGCCAGGATGACGAAGTAGACGCCGATGAACCACAGCAGCGCGACACATTGCTCGCCGAGCCGGGCCGCCGCGGTGGGCCCGGCGAAGAGCCGGGTGGCGCCGAGCGCCAGGCTCCACGCGGCGAGGTACCAGAGCACCGGGCGGGCCAGCCGCTGCGCGCGGGTGAACAGCCACAGACCCCACGGTTTCGCGTCGCGGTCCGCGGTGCCGGGCCGGTCGAGTCCGTAGGCGGCCGACGCGGCGCCGGCGAGGAAGAACAGGGGCATGATCTGCAAGACCCAGGTCAGCGGCCGGATCACCGGCAGCTCGCCCAGCAGGTTGCCGACCACCAACTCCGACGACGCGGTGATGGTCGCCAGTACGAAAGCACAGTGCCCGAACATGACGACCAGCAGGCTGGCGATGCGGGCTACGTCGACGGCACGGTCGCGGCCGGCGGGAGTGCCGGCCGCGACCCGGGTTGCGGAGGGGAATATCGATACGCTCATGGGTCTCGATCCTGCCGCCGGGACGGCGCAAACCGATGTGTGGTTCTACTCAGTCGGCATGGGGGATCGCAACCGAATCGGCGTCGCGTGCGTCCAATAGATATGACGACACTTCCGATCGACGCCGATGGGGCGGTGCGCCGGAGCACCGTCGTAGCGAAGGGGATCAACGCGGCGACCCTGTACCGAGCGGTGCGCGAGGGCGAGTTGTGCCGCATCGGGTCGGGGCTCTACGTCCCGTCCGGCGGTCTCGCCCCCGACCTGCGGCACCGTCTCATGCTCAGCGACGTCTCGACCTCGCCGGAGGTGGTCGTCAGCCATACCTCGGCCGCCGTCCTGCACGGGCTGCCGATGCTCAAGCCCGACCTGCGCGCGGTCCACTTGACGGTCCCGACCGCCTCGGCACGCGTCGACGCCGAGTTCCGCCGGATTCACGTCGACCTTTTGTCGCCCGCGGAGGTCGTCGAGCGCGAGGGATTCTGCACGACTTCGCTGGAGCGGACGGCCGTCGATGTCGCCCTGACGTCGCCGATGGGGTTCGCGGGAGCACTCGCGGTCTTCGACGCGGCGCTGCGGCGAGGAGCGAAACCCCGGCTGTTGGCGGAACTGCTCCGCCGCCGCCGGCGCGCGGTCCCGGTCGTCATGGCCTGGCGGCACGCCTCCCCGAACGCCGACGGGGTGGGGGAGTCGTGGTGCCGGGCGCAGCTCGTCGCGGCCGGTCTGCCGCGACCGAGGCTCAAGCACCCGCTGATCGGACTGCGCGACGAGGTGCTCGCCGAGCCCGACATGAACTGGGGCGGCGTGCTGCTGGGCGAGTTCGACGGTGCCAACCGCTACGAGCGGATCCGGGTGAAGGGCGACTCGCGCCTGGGCGCGGCGTGGCGGGCGATCTCGCGCGACGACCGACTCCAGCGGCGGGGGATACACGTCCTGCGGTGGACGTGGGCGAACCTGGAACGCCACGACCTCGCCATGGGCTGCCGGCCCTGGCTGAGGCGACTGGGACAGCTCGGATGACGGCGCCGAGGACTACAGCGACTGAAGGAAACGCTCGACGACGGGCAGCGCGTCGTCGAGGCTGGCCTGTTGCCCCGTGCGTGCCCGGCCGGTGGCCGGCTGTCCCGCGGCCGCGGTGACGAGCGACATCAGCTCGCCCGTCGTCGGTTCGCACACGGCCCAGCTGAACCCGGTCTCCTCGGCCCATCCCCGGTCCGCCGCCCGGACGAACGCGGCGGGATCGTCGATGCCCAGATCGGCGAGCGCGGGGACGTCGCTGACCCGCTCGTCGTCGCGGAGCGCGCGCAAATACCACGCTCCCGCGTTGATCTCGACGGCTTCCATCGTCGTCGGCCGGCTCGGTGGCGGGCTACTTGATCTCGAGCAGAACGGTGCCCTGGGTGACGGGATCGCCCGCGGCCACCGCGAGCCCGGTGATGGTGCCGGCCTTGTGGGCGTTGACGGGGTTCTCCATCTTCATCGCCTCGAGCACGACGATCAGCTCGCCCTCGGCGACCTCCTGGCCCTCCTCGACGGCGACCTTGACCACGGTGCCCTGCATCGGTGCGGCGACCGAGTCGCCGGACGCGGCAGCGCCGCCGCCCTTCGTGCGCGTGCGCGGCTTCGGCTTGCGCCGGACGACACCGGTGCGCACGCCGTTCTCGCCGATCGCCAGGTCGCTCGGCAGCGACACCTCGACGCGGCGGCCGTCGATCTCGACCACCACGCTCTGGCGCGGGAGTTCGGCGTCTTCGTCGATGGGCTGGCCACCGGCGAAGGGCTCGATCGGGTTGTCCCAGTCGGTCTCGATCCACTTGGTGTAGACGTCGAAGGACGTGCCGTCGCCGATGAACGCCGGGTTGCTGACGATGTGGCGGTGGAACGGGATGACGGTCGCGAGGCCGTCGACCTCGAACTCGTCGAGCGCGCGGCGCGCCCGTTCCAGCGCCTGCTCACGGGTTTCGCCGGTGACGATCAGCTTGGCGAGCATCGAGTCGAACTGTCCGCCGATGACGTCTCCCGGGCGTACGCCGGAGTCGACGCGGACGCCCGGTCCCGACGGCTCGCGGTAGACGCTGATCGGGCCCGGCGCGGGCAGGAAGTTCCGCCCGGCGTCCTCACCGTTGATGCGGAACTCGAAGGAGTGCCCGCGCGGCGCGGGATCCTCGGTGATCGACAGTTCCTCGCCCTCGGCGATGCGGAACTGCTGGCGGACCAGGTCGATGCCAGCGGTCTCCTCGGTGACCGGGTGCTCGACCTGCAGGCGGGTGTTGACCTCGAGGAAGGAGACGGTGTCGCCCTGCACGAGGTACTCGACGGTGCCCGCGCCGTAGTAGCCGGCCTCCTTGCAGATGGCCTTGGCAGACGAGTGGATCCGCTCGCGCTGGTCGTCGGTGAGGAAGGGCGCCGGGGCCTCCTCGACGAGCTTCTGGAACCGGCGCTGCAGCGAGCAGTCACGCGTGCCCGCGACGACGACGTTGCCGTGCTGGTCGGCGATGACCTGGGCTTCGACGTGGCGGGCCTTGTCGAGGTATTGCTCGACGAAACACTCGCCGCGTCCGAAGGCGGCAACGGCCTCGCGGGTCGCCGACTCGAACAGCTCGGGGATCTCTTCGATGGTGTGGGCGACTTTCATGCCGCGTCCGCCGCCGCCGAAGGCCGCTTTGATCGCGACCGGCACGCCGTACTCCTTGGCGAAGGCGACGACCTCGTCGGCGTCCTTGACCGGGTCCTTGGTGCCCGCGGCCATCGGCGCCTTGGCGCGCTCGGCGATGTGGCGCGCGGTGACCTTGTCGCCCAGGTCGCGGATCGACTGCGGCGACGGCCCGATCCAGATCAGCCCGGCGTCGATGACCGCCTGGGCGAAGTCGGCGTTCTCCGAGAGGAAGCCGTAGCCGGGGTGGATCGCGTCGGCGCCGGACTTCTTGGCGGCGTCGAGGATCTTGTCGAAAACGAGGTAGGACTCGGCCGAAGTTTGACCGCCGAGGGCGAAGGCCTCGTCGGCGAGCTGCACGAACATCGCGTTGGCGTCGGGCTCGGCGTAGACGGCCACACTGGTGATACCGGCGTCGCGTGCCGCGCGGATGACGCGGACGGCGATCTCGCCGCGGTTGGCGATGAGGACTTTGGTGATCGTGGCTGTTTTGGGCACGTAGTCTCCTGTGGCTGGGGACGCGGGGGTGGTGCGCTCATCGGATTCTAAAGGTCTGGCGTATTCCACCTCACACTAGACCCGGAAGTGCCATGAACTGTGAGCGGACACGTCGGCGATGAGCACGGCGACGGCGTCGCTGAAGGCCCGGACGTCGGCGTCGAGCTCGCGCGGGTAGCGCGCCGAGATCCGGAGGCCGGCGGGGGTGCGGTTGATCCACAGGTACACCTCGTCGTCGGCGTAGCGGTGGCTGCGCAGCACCCGGGCCCGGCCGGCATCGTCCTCGGCGGCACCCGGCGCCGCGCGGGTGTCGAGGAAGGAGACGACGAATTGGGGAGACCCCGGCGCCCCCAAGATCTCCGCGACGCGCAGCAGCGGCAGCGACGCGGCATTGCGGCCGCGCCGCAGCTCGGCCGAGGCGCGCACCGCTAACTGCGCGAAGGTGGTCACGCCGTCGAGGTCGAGTTCGAACGGGGACAGCGAGACGAACCACCCCAGGGCCGCCTGCCACTGCGGTTCGTGCCGCGTGTGGCGCGGCAGGACCGCGCGGAAGCGGGTCGTGCCCGACCGCTCGTACGAGGCGAAGGCGAGTGCGGCCATCACCCCGGCGAACAGGGTCGTGCCCGCACCCGAGCACACGGCGGTGAACTCGTTGGTGGTCGCGTCGTCGGCGAGGAGCGCGTAGTGGGAGAGCTGCGGCCGAGAACCCGCGGCGGATGCCGATCCCTCCTCGTAGCCGCCGACGGCGAAGCCGTGC
This sequence comes from Gordonia araii NBRC 100433, assembly GCF_000241265.1. Lineage (GTDB taxonomy): Bacteria > Actinomycetota > Actinomycetes > Mycobacteriales > Mycobacteriaceae > Gordonia > Gordonia araii. The sequence continues at coordinate 31,721 of NZ_BAEE01000019.1, read as the reverse complement.
ACGTGTGCCGGTGGCCCGGCATCCCCGGCTACCCGTGCGGCCGGCGGCAGCGTCGGATAGCGGGGCATCCCGTCGGCGAGGAACGCCGCCCATTCGCGCACGGCGGGGTGCTCGTCGTCGGCGTCGTCGGCCAGACGGCGTTCGAGGCCGCTGAAATCGACGTAGCTGCCCACCATCTCGGCCGGTGCGAGCGGGACGGGCGCGGCGACCCGGGTCGGACGGCCGACGTCGGTCAGAGCGGCCTGATAGTGGGCGCGCAGCTCCGGCACGGCCATGATGAGCGAGTACCCGTCGAGCAGCGAATGGTCGCCGGCGAACAACAGGGTGAAGGAGTGCTCGCGGGCAACGGTGGCGAACCGGTAGGCCGGCCAGCGCACCGGGGCGGTGGTGCGGTCGAACCACCCGGCTATCTGGTCGACGAGCAACGCCGGGTCGTGGTACCAGCCGACGCGGCTCATCTTCAGCGAAACGGCTCCCTCCGGCGCCGAGAGCCGCTGGAACCCGCCTTCGTCGTCGACCACGACATGGCTGCGCAGCACCTCGTGCCGGTCGATCCAGGCGGTGAGGGCGGCGCGGATCGCCGGGATGGACAGCGGCTCGTCGAACTCGACCGACACGCCCAGCCACGATTCGCGTCCACCGGTGTGCCCGGTCAGCTCCTGGTAGGCGAGCGCCTCGCGCAAGTGCTGCTCGTGATTGATCGACGTCGGCCGCGGATCGCTGTGCAGCGCGGCGCGGCCGCTCAACGTCGGAGTCCACTCGCACAGTCCGCCGGGTTCGAGCGAAAGGTCGAGTATCTGGAGGAAGTCCATCTACCCGCTTCGCGCGATGGCGGCCTTGATGCGACCGAGCATCAAGGCCAGCCCCCGCAGCCGCAGCGGCGAGACCACCGACGCGAGTCCGAGTTCGTACCCGAAGTCGACGGGCACGGCGGCGATGTCGGCCGCGGGCTGCCCGTCGAGCCCCTGGTGCAGGATGGCGGCGAAACCGCGTGTCGTAGGCGCTTCGCGCGGGGCGCTGAAGAACAGGCGCACCGATGACGGATCGGATGCGTCGACCGAGAGGAAGATCGGCGATTGGCATTCGGGCACCGGCTCCATCGCCTCGGGTTCGAGGTGATCGGGCAGCGGTGGGAGTTCGTCGGCGAACTCCAGGAGCAACGTCGCCTTGTCGGCGTCGCCGAGAGCGGCGAAATCGTCGACGATCTCGGCCAGCGGTGCGGGTAGATCGGTCATGCCGCGCCGGATCCGCTTCCGATGCTCCCCGGGTCCTCGCCGACCGCGATGGGAACCCGCACCCGGTTGCCCCATTCGGTCCAGGACCCGTCGTAGTTGCGGACCTTGTCGAAGCCGAGCAGGTGGGTCAGGACGAACCAGGTGTGGCTGGAGCGCTCGCCGATCCGGCAGTAGGCGATGGTCGGCGTCTTCGGATCGAAGCCGCCGTAGATGTCGTCGAGCTCGGCGCGGGAGCGGAACCGGCCGTCGGACGCCGCGGCCTTGGCCCACGGGATCGAGACCGCGGTGGGAATGTGCCCGCCGCGCAACGCCCCCTCCTCCGGGTAGTCGGGCATGTGGGTGCGTTCGCCGGTGTACTCCTGCGGGGAGCGCACGTCGATGAGCGGCTCCTCGCCGAGTGCCGCGAGCACCTCGTCGGCGTAGGCGCGGATCGTCGCGTCGTCGCGCTGAACCACCGGGTAGTCGCTGCGCGGATACTCCGGGACGTCGAAGGAGGTGTCCCGGTCCTCGGCGAACCACGCGTCGCGCCCCCCATCGAGCAGGCGCACGTCGGGATGGCCGAACAGCGTGAACACCCAGAGCGCGTAGGCGGCCCACCAGTTGCTCTTGTCGCCGTAGATCACCACGGTGTCGTCGCGGTTGATGCCTTTGGAGCGCATCAGCTCGGCGAACTGCTCGCCGTCGATGTAGTCGCGGGTGACCGGGTCGTTGAGATGCAGGTGCCAGTCGATCTTCTGTGCGGTCGGGATGTGGCCGATGTCGTAGAGGAGGATGTCCTCGTCGGATTCGACGACCTTGAGCCCCGGCGATCCGAGCTTCGCGGCGAGCCATGCCGTGCTGACCAGACGCTCCGGATGCGCGTAGTCGGCGAAAGCCGGATTCGGGTCGTTCTCAACACCCATTGTGGGGAGCCTTTCATAGCGTGCGGTGGCCGTGCTGCGAGACTACCGCGACACCGCGGACCACAGCGTGGTGACATCCACGCCGACGCGGGCGAGCAGCCGGCGGGTGAGCGGCAGGCTGATGCCGATGACTGAGGACGGGTCGCCGTCGATGCCGTTGACGAACCACCCGCCGAGGCCGTCGAGGGTGAACGACCCGGCGACCGCGAGCGGCTCACCGGTCGCGACGTAGGCGTCGACGGTGGCGGCGTCGACCTCGGCGAACCGGATCTCGGTCGCCTCGCTGTCGGTGGCCTGCGCGACCGGCCCGTCCGCGCCGAAGCGGGTGACGCAGTGACCGGTCAGCAGCATCGCCGACTTGCCCGACATCTGCGCCCACCGCTGCTTGGCGACCTCGGGCGTATGCGGTTTGCCGACCAGCTCGCCGTCGATGTGCAGCATCGAATCGCAGGTGAGGAGTACGGCGTCGGCAGAGTCGATCCTGGCGACCAGCGCATCCGCCTTGGCGGTGGCCAGTCGGGTGACGATCTCGGCCGGCGGCGCGGCGGCGAGTTCGGCGACGAGGGCGTCCTCGTCGATATCGGGGACCAGGACATCCGGGTCGACCCCCGCTTGGCGCAGGATGCGCAGACGGGCCGGCGAGGCCGAGCCCAGAATGAGGTCGGGCGCGGTCACCAGCCGACGTGCCGATAGAAGCTCGTGGCGCTGGCCCAGCGCGGGCGCAGCCGGTCCACCGGCCGGCCCCAGTCGTTGCGCGGCTCGCGCCGGGTGGACGGCGCCGCGCTGGCCCGCGCGGCGATGACCGCGGTGATCGCCGCGACCTGCGTCGGGTCGGGGTTGCCCTTCACGACCTTCACGAACGGCGGCTTCGGCTTGTCGGTGCGATCCGACCCGGTGTCAGCGTTCTCGGCGTTGCTCATAGCGGAATGTTCCCATGCTTGCGTTGCGGTACCGGCACGACCTTGCGCTCGAGGAGGCGCAGCGCGCTGGCGATCTGTCCACGGGTGTGGCTGGGCGGGATGACGGCGTCGACATAGCCCCGCTCGGCGGCCACGTACGGGTTGACGAGGGTGTCCTCGTACTCCTCCTGGAGCTTGAGCATCAGGGCGTCCACGTCGTCGCCGTTGGCCTTCGCCTCCTTGATCTCCTTGCGGTAGACGAAGCCGACGGCGCCCGAGGCGCCCATGACGGCGATCTGCGCGGTCGGCCATGCCAGGTTCACGTCGGCGCCCATGTGCTTGGAACCCATGACGTCGTAGGCGCCGCCGTAGGCCTTGCGGGTGATGATCGTGATCTTGCCGACCGTGGCCTCGCCGTAGGCGTAGAGGAGCTTGGCGCCGCGGCGGATGATGCCGTTGTACTCCTGGTCGGTGCCGGGCAGGAAGCCGGGGACGTCGACCAGGGTCACGATCGGCACGTTGAACGCGTCGCAGGTGCGCACGAACCGGGCGGCCTTTTCCGAGGCGTCGATGTCCAGACAGCCGGCGAACTGCGTCGGCTGGTTGGCGACGATTCCGACGCTGATGCCGTCGACGCGCCCGAAACCGACGATGACGTTCATCGCCCGCTCGGCCTGGACTTCGAGGAACTCGTCGTCGTCGAGGATGCGCCGGATGACCTCGTGCATGTCGTAGGGCTGGTTGGCCGAGTCGGGGATCAGCGTGTCGAGTTCGAGGTCCTCGGGCGTGAGGTTGTCCTCGATCGACCCGACCGTCGGCGGCACGTCCAGACGAGGTGCCTCGGCCCGGTTGTTGCTGGGCAGATAGGAGAGCAGCTCTTTGACGTATTCCAGGGCGTCTTCCTCGTCGTGGGCGACGTAGTGCGCCGCTCCCGAGCGGACCATGTGGGTGTGGGCGCCGCCCAGATCCTCCATGGTGACGTCCTCGCCGGTGACGGTCTTGATGACGTCGGGGCCGGTGACGAACATTTGGCTGGTCTGATCGACCATCACGACGAAGTCGGTGAGCGCGGGGGAGTAGACGTGGCCGCCGGCGGCCGCACCCATGATCAGCGAGATCTGCGGGATGACGCCCGAGTTGCGCACGTTGCGGTGGAAGATCTCGCCGTAGAGCGCGAGCGAGACAACGCCTTCCTGGATGCGCGCGCCCGCGCCGTCGTTGATGCCGATCAGCGGGCGGCCGGTCTTGAGCGCCAGGTCCATGACCTTCACGATCTTCTCGCCGTACACCTCGCCGAGGCTGCCGCCGAACACGGTGAAGTCCTGCGAGAAGACGCACACCTCGCGACCGTCGATGGTGCCGTAGCCGGTGACGACGCCGTCGCCGAGCGGACGGTTCTCGCCGAGGCCGAAGTTGGTGGACCGGTGCCTGGCGAGGGCGTCGATCTCGACGAACGACCCCTCGTCGAGCAGGTGGGTGATGCGTTCGCGGGCGGTCAGCTTGTTCTTGGCGTGGACCTTCTCGATGGCCGCTTCACCGACGGGGTGCTTGGCCTCGTCGAGTCGATTGCGCAGATCCGCGAGCTTGCCGGCGGTCGTGTGGATGTCGGGAGTCGACGAGTCCTGCGATGCGGTGGTCATGGGCATTGATGCTATCCAGCGGCCGGTTACCCGCGCCAGCACCCCCGGCGAGGGGGTTTCCGCATAGAGTTGGCGGCATGTCGGGACACATCGAGCAACTCGCCGGGACGCGGTGGCGCCAGGTGGACGTCGTGACGTCCACCGGCTCGACGAATGCCGATCTCGCCGCTGCCGCCGCGGCGGGCAGCATCGACGGGCGCGTGCTCATCGCGCGCAACCAGACCGCGGGCCGCGGGCGGCACGACCGCGAATGGACGACGGGGCCCGCCGGGGCGCTCACCTTCTCGGTGGGGGTCGACGTCGGTGAGGCGACGTCGGCGATGGGCTGGCTTTCCCTGCTGGCCGGGGTAGCCGTCGCCGATGCGCTGGCGCGCACGATCATGTTCGACGCCGCGCCGGGCGTGAAGTGGCCCAACGACGTGCTGATCGGCGAGCGCAAGGTCGCGGGCGTGCTGTCGGAGTACGCGAACGGCCAGGCCGTCATCGGCATCGGCGTGAACACGTCGATGACCGCCGACCAACTGCCGGTGCCGACCGCGACGTCGGTGTTCGTGGAGTCGGGAAGGGCGATCGACGACGACGAGCTGGCGGTCGACATCCTGCGGGAGCTCGACGTCGAGCTGTCGATGTGGCCGTCGCGGATCGACGAGCTGGCGCAGGAATACCGGCGGAAGTGCGTGACCCTCGGGCAGCGGGTGAAGCTCGCGCTGCCCGGGGATGCAGAGCTGGTCGGGACCGCCGTGGACGTCGATGCCCAGGGCCGTCTGCTCGTCGCGGCCGATGGCGGTGCGACGTCGGCGGTCGCCGCGGGCGACGTCACCCACTTGCGGACGCACCCGCAGAGCTAAGACCCGCTCGGCGAGAATCTGGGCACGGTCGGCGGGATTCTGGGCACGGTCGGCGGGATTCTGGGCACGGTCGGCGGCTCAGCGCTGCATCGACTGGCGCCCGACCATCGGGATCAGCGCCAGGATCGGCAGGCCGATCACCAGGTGCACCAGCGCCGTGCAGATCCCGGCGACCAGGTCGCTGGTGGCGAGCAGGATCGGGACGAGTACCGCGGCGACGACCAGCAGGCCGACGATCCAGCGGAAGAAAGAGGCGGGTGCCGGGGTGACGACCTGCAGGACGTACCAGAGGCCGGCCGCCAGCAGGGCGCACAGGAAGCCGACCAGGGCGAACCACAGCTCGCTCTGTTCCAGCGGGTTCCACACGCCCAGGGTCTGGGTCTCGTTGACGCGGTTGGCGACGGTGCGCATGATCCACGCCACCAGCCACACGGCGAGGGCGACGACGACACCGGTCATGACCACGCCGCCGGCGAACAGCAGGGGGTTGAGGGTCGGCGCCGGCACGCGCGGGGCGCGCGGACGCTGGTCCGGTTGGTCCCACTGCCCGGACTCCGCGTACTGCGGCTGCGCCTGTCCCTGACCCGGGTGGCCGGGCTGCTGGTTCGCCTGGGTGTAGGCGCGGGTGCCGGGGAACTGATCGCGCGGGTCTCGGTAGCTCATGCGCCACAGTCTAGGCGCGTCATATGCTCGACGGCATGGGATACCCCGAGGAGAACCTGGCCCCCGGCGAGACCGTGGTGCTGCATCGACACCCCCACTGGAAGCTGCTGGTGCCCGCCTTCCTTGCCTTCGCCATCGCCACGCTGATCGCGGGAATCCTCGTCGGCATCGTCACCGGTTCGACGTTGACGGGCGCCGGGCGGATGTCGGCGCTCATCGCCATCGGCGTCTTCTGGGGACTCGCCCTGTTCTGGTGTTTTCTGCGGCCGCTGGTGTCGTGGGCAACCACGCACTTCGTCATCACCGACCGGCGGGTCATCTACCGCAACGGCATCGTGACCCGGTCGGGCATCGACATCCCGCTGTCGCGGATCAACACCGTCGAGTTCCGGCACGGATTGCTGGATCGGCTGATGCGCACCGGGACGCTCGTGATCGAGTCCGCCTCCGACGAGCCGCTCACCTTCCACAACATCCCCAACGTCGAGCGCGTGCATGCCTTGCTCTACGAGGAAGTGCTCGAGGACCACGACCTGCCGGAGGTTCGATGACGGAGGTGCTGCTCGCCGAGGACGACGCCGCGATCGCCGAGCCGCTGGCCCGGGCGCTGACCCGCGAGGGATACGGGTGCGTCGTCGTCGACGACGGGGTGACCGCCCTCGAGCAGGCGGTCGATCCGCGTTTCGAACTGCTCGTCCTCGACCTCGGTCTGCCGCGGATGGACGGTCTGGAGGTGTGCCGCGAGCTCCGCACCCGCCGTCCCGACCTGCCGGTCCTGATGCTCACCGCGCGCACCGACGAGGTGGATTTCGTCGTCGGCCTCGACGCGGGCGCCGACGACTACGTCGGCAAACCGTTCCGACTGGCGGAGCTGCTGGCCCGGGTGCGCGCGCTGCTGCGCCGCAAGCCGATGCTGGCCGACGAAGTCCTCGTCGGGGGTGACATCTCTCTCGACACCAGGGCGCGGCGCGTCCTGGTCGACGGCGAGGACGTCGTGCTGGCCAACCGCGAGTTCGACCTGCTGCAGTTCCTGATGGAACGGCCCGGGCAGGTCGTGAGCCGGGAGGAACTGGTCTCAGAGGTGTGGGGATCGGCCGATCTGCGGTCGTCGAAGACCCTCGACATGCATGTTTCCTGGCTGCGCCGCAAGATCGGCGACGATGCGGGCGACCGGCCGCGGCACATCGTGACCGTGCGAGGCATGGGCTTCCGGTTCGATGCTTGACGACCCGGCCGCCGGCCCCGCGATCGATTCGGGGCGCTGATGCGCAGGCGGATCCGCACGTCGATGATCGGCATGGTGCTGATCGTCGGGATCCTGCTCGGCATTCCGCTCTCGGTCATCGCGTGGTGGTGGGTCGCCGACAACACCCACCAGGACCTGGATCTGAGGCTCAAGCACATCGCCAGCGAGCTGATCCAGATGGAGGGGCCGGGCGGCGAACTCGACGCGGCGGCGCTCACCGCGTCCCGGCTGGGACTGCTCATCCCCGAAAGCGGACAGTTGCGCGTCACCCACCACATCCCGGCCGGCACGTCGGACAAGACGGGGCCGCTGGTCACGACGACGCTCGGCAAGCCGATCGAGGGCCGCGAGTTCACCGACGCGATCAACCTCGGCGAGGCGGGCACGGTCGAGCTGGCGATTCCGATGAGCAACGTCCGCCGGGACCAGTGGGTCGGGGTCGCGATCGTCGCAGCGGTCGTGGTCGCGTCGGTCGGCGCGGGTGTCGCCGTCGCGACCGTCACGGCGCGGCGACTCGCCGATCCGCTGACCAGGGTCGCCGACCGGGCGTCGGCGATGGCGCGCGGCGACTTCCGCTCGGAATGGCCCGAGTACGGGATACCCGAGCTGGACCGGGTGTCGCGGGCCCTCGGCGCGGCCAACACCGAGATCGCCACGCGCCTGGACCGCGAGGGCGGGATCGTCGGCGAGGTGTCGCATCAGCTGCGGAGCCGGCTGACCGCCATCCAGCTGCGCCTCGACGAACTCGCGATGCACCCCGATGCCAACGTCGTGGCCGAGGCCGAGGCGGCCGCCAGCCAGGTCGATCGGCTCACCCGGGAACTCGACCAGATGGTCGTCGCGTCACGGATCAGCGAGGACGCACCGGCCGCAGCGGTCGACGCGGAGGAGATGGTCGAGACCCTGGTGGCCGACTTCGAGCCCGCCTTCGCCGCGGCCGAACGCGAGGTGGTCACCGTCCGGCGCGCCGGACCCGCGGTGGCGTGGACGGCGCAGCCGAGCCGCCTGCGGGAGTCGCTCGCGGTGCTGCTCGACAACGCGCTGCACCACGGGCGCGGCACGGCCACGGTGACGATCGACGCGCTGGAGTCGGCGGGCATGCTCCGCGTCGCGGTGACCGACGAGGGGCCGGGCGTGCCCGACGGTCTCGTCGACAAGATCTTCCGCCGCGGATTCACCGGCGGCGTGTCGACCGGCACCGGCGTCGGGCTGTCGCTGGCTCGCGCTCTGGTGGAGGCCGACGGCGGCCGGCTGGAACTGACGTCGCGCCGTCCGCCGGTGTTCACGATCGTGGTCCCCGCGGCGGCGCCGGCCGAAGCGGTCAGGCGTGACCGAGTTCCTCATCGCTGAGTTCGGCGAAGGAGGGCTGCGGGTCGGTGGAGCCGCCCTCGCCGGCCGCGGGCACCATCTCCGGGAAGGCGAAGCGGCGCAGCGCCCAGAACCGGAAGGCCATCTGCAGCAGATTGCCGATGATGTAGGCGAGCACGAAGTCGAGAATCGCCAGGCGGAGCCCCTCGGGAGCCTCGCGCATGTCGAACAGGTTGTTGGCCACCCAGAGCGGCGCCGCCGCCAGCAGCACGCCGATTCCGCTGATCGCGAAGAAGAGCAGGGCCTCGTGGTGGACCTCGCGGCCGCCGCGGTTGTTGAACGTCCACTCGCGGTTGAGGATGTAGCTCAGGATCGTCGCGATCACGCCGGAGATGATCTTGGCGACGGTGGGTTTGCCCTCGAGGATCGTGTAGGCGAGCGGATAGAAGATCGCCATGTCGACGATGAACGTCGTGCCTCCGACGATGGCGAACTTGATGAGTTCGCGGTGGCGCAACGCGATCCGGTGCAAAGGACCGGGGAGAGCGTTGATCACGTCGTTGACGAATGGCACAAGGTGCAAGTCTAGGGGAATCGGTTGCCATGACAGGATGGACGCCGTGTTACAACGCAGTTCGACGATGCCGGTGGTGACCATGATCGGCGGCGGCCAGCTGGCGCGGATGACCCATCAGGCGGCCATCGCGCTGGGCCAATGCCTGCGTGTCCTGGCCTCGTCCGAGACCGATCCGGCGGCACAGGTCAGCGCCGAAGTGGTCATCGGATCGCATGATGACCTCGACGACCTGCGCCGGGCGGCCGCGGGTGCGAACGCGCTCACCTTCGACCACGAGGGGGTTCCCCTCGATCATCTCGTCGCGCTGGAGAACGAGGGCGTCACGGTGCTGCCGCCGTCGAAGGCCCTGCGTTTCGCCCAGGACAAACTGGCGATGCGGACGCGCCTGTCCGAACTCGGTCTGCCGGTGCCCGACTTCGTCGATCTCTCCGGCGATCCGGCCGCGGCGCGGGAGCGCCTGCGCGACTTCGGCGCGCGGCACGGGTGGCAGATCGTCCTCAAAGCGGTTCGCGGCGGCTACGACGGGCGCGGCGTATGGCTTCTCGACGACGAGCAGCAGGCGCTGACGGTGTTCGACGGCGCCGACGACGCGACCCGGTTGATGGCCGAGGCGAAAGTCTCGATGCGCCGCGAGCTGTCGGCGCTGATCGCGCGCTCGCCGTTCGGGCAGGGCGCCGCATGGCCGGTGGTGGAGACGATCCAGCGGCACGGCCAGTGCGCGGTGGTACTGGCCCCCGCGCCCGATCTGCCCGCCGAGGTCGCCGAGGCCGCCCAGCAGATGGCGCTGCGTCTGGCCGACGAGTTGGGAGCGGTCGGGGTGATGGCGATGGAGCTGTTCGAGACCACCGACGGCGAATTGGTGGTCAACGAGCTGGCAATGCGCCCGCACAACAGCGGCCACTGGACCATGGACGGGGCGGTCACCTCCCAGTTCGAACAGCACCTGCGCGCGGTCCTCGACTACCCGCTGGGCGCGACGGACGTGCTCGCCGGTCCGGTCGTGATGGCGAATGTGCTGGGGGCCGGCGAGGCGCCCGCGATGTCGATGGACGAACGGGTCCACCACCTGATGGGCCGGATGCCGCAGGCGCGGATCCATCTGTACGGAAAGGCCGAACGGCCCGACCGCAAGATCGGGCATGTCAATATCGTGGGAACGCCGGGGGCGTCGATCGCCGACGTCCGCGAGCGCGCGGAACTCGCGGCGACCTGGCTGTCGACCGCGGTGTGGACGGACGGATGGGATGCGCACGATGACTGAACAGCAGGGGACCGGACACGGAGGTTCGCGCGTCGGGCTGATCATGGGCAGCGACTCGGACTGGCCGACGATGACCGCGGCCGCCGAGGCGCTGGCCGAGTTCGACGTGCCCTTCGAAGTCGGCGTCGTCTCCGCCCACCGCACCCCGCAGAAGATGCTCGACTATGCGAAGAACGCCGCGGGACGCGGGATCTCGGTCGTCATCGCCGGGGCCGGCGGCGCCGCGCACCTGCCCGGGATGGTCGCGTCGGCGACACCGCTGCCGGTGATCGGCGTACCCGTGCCGCTCAAGCATCTCGACGGGATGGACTCGCTGTTGTCGATCGTGCAGATGCCCGCGGGTGTGCCGGTGGCGACGGTGTCGATCGGCGGGGCGCGCAACGCCGGACTGCTCGCCGTGCGGATCCTCGCCGCGGCCGACCCGCACCTGCGGCAGCGGATGACCGCTTTCCAGGCCGACCTCGCCGCGATGGTCGCCGACAAGGATGCCGCGCTGCGCCAGCGGCTGTTGGGGGAATGAGAATGGCTACCGCTCAACGACTCTCACCCGTCCGGGTCATTCCCGTCGGAGGCAAGGGCCCCGAGGACGTCGTGGTCGCGCGGGACGGCACCGTCTACACCGGGCTCGAAGACGGGCGCCTGCTCGCGATCGACCCAGCGTCGGGTGCGGTGACGCATGTCGCCGCGACGGTTGGCCGGCCGCTGGGCATCGAACTCATGCCCGACGGGCGCCTCCTGGTCGCCGACGCCCACGAGGGCCTGCTCCTCGTCGACCCGGCCGACGGGGCGATCGAGCCGCTGGTCACCGAGATCGCCGGCAAGCCGATGGTGTTCTGCAACAACGCGGCGGTGGCCTCCAACGGCGACATCTGGTTCAGCGACTCGTCGACCTTGCACCCCATCGAGCGCTGGAAGAACGACCTGGTCGAGAACACCCGCACCGGGCGGCTGTTCTGCCGCGGCGCGGGCGGATCGGTGACCACCGTCCTGGGCGGACTGGCCTTCGCCAACGGCGTGGCGCTGGCCGCCGACGAGTCCTTCGTCTGCGTCGCCGAAACCACCGCGCGGACCGTCGTGCGCTGGTGGCTGAAAGGTCCGAAGGCGGGCAGCCGCGACTATCTCGTCACCGACTTGCCCGGCTACCCGGACAACATCGCCCGAGGGAGCGACGGGCTGATCTGGGTCACGATCGCCTCCCCGACCGAGGCCATCGTCTCCGGGCTGCACCACGGGCCGATGGCTCTGCGCAAAGCCGTGACGAAGCTGCCCGACTTCCTGCAGCCGAAGCCGAAACAGACGGTGCGGGTCCAGGCCTACGGCGACGACGGCCGGCTGGTCCACGACGTGCACGGTGACGCCACGAACTTCCACATGGTCACCGGCGTCCGCGAGCACGACGGCCAAGTGTGGCTGGGCAGCCTGGAGACCGAAGTCGTCGGCGTCATCGAGCTGTAGGCGTTCCCGGGACTCCGGACAAATCCGCCGAGTGGGCACCTCACCTCCGCCGAGTGGGCACCTCACCCCCGCCGAGTGGGCACCTCACCCCCGCCGAGTGGGCACCTCACCTCCGCCGAGTGGGCATCGGCGCTCACGGAACTTCGACGATCTCCAGATCCACTTCGTCGACGAGTGCGAAGCCCATCCGTTCGTAGAGCGCTCGGGCCGGATTGTCGCCCGTCGTATGCAGGAACGGCAGGTCGCCTCGATCGGTGATTTGCGCGCCGACCGCGCGGATGAGCCGCTCGCCCAGGCCGCGCCCGCGTGCGTGCGGCGCCGTCGCGACGGCGCTGATCTCGCCCCAACCGGGCGGTCGCATTCGTTCGCCGGCAATGGCGACCAGTCGCCCGTCGTCGTCGCGGATGCCCAGATAGCGACCGAGTTCGATGGTGCGGCGGGAGAACGGCCCGGGCTGCGCCTCGTCGATCAAGGCGAGCATGTCGTCGACGTCGGCCGGTCCTAAGACTTCCGCCTCGTCGTCGGGCCGGGTGTCGACCGCGGCACCCGAATACATCACCAACCGGAAGACTCGCAGCACGCGCCAGCCGTCGGGCAGGGGCGTTCGCCGCCGCCGCAGCCCGACCGTCGCACCCGGGCCGGCCAACTCGCGAAGGTCGGCCCAGTCCTCGTCGGCGAGTTCTTCCGGGTGGGCGTAGAAGACCGACACCTCGGGGTCGTAGCGGCTGATCCGGCCGCGCTGCTGGGCGAAGGATGCGTGCGGACCGCGCAGGGCTTCCCCGACGGGGTCGGCCAGTACCCCGAGTTCTGCGCGCATGGATTCAGCTTGGCATCACCCGGAACACGGGTTGTAGCCGGGGGCGACGCTGTCGGAGAGCAGGCGCGGGTAGGCCCCGGGCGGCAGGCTGCCGCGAACCGCGTTGAACCGGGCGCACACGTCGCCGGCAGGTGCCGCGAACACGGCGTAGAACGGCTGACCGTTGTCATCGACGGACCGGATCGACGAGCACGCGGCCTGGCTGTGCAGATAGTCGACGGCTCCCAGCGGGCCGAACTCCCAAGGCTCGACCCACTTGCGCACTTGTTCGCGCAGGTCGGGCGCCGTGACCGAGATCGACTCCAGGAAGACGACAGTCTGTCCGGTGCAGCGCGGGACGACGAGCGGACGGCTCAACCCCAGATCGCGGGCGTCGGCGGGTGCTGGCGATGCTCGGGCCGTCGAGGTGACGGTCTCGGTCACCGTCGTCGGGGAGACGGGCGCCGCCGAGCCAGACTCCCCGATGGCAACCGGCTCCGGAGCGGGCCCGGAGCGGAACGCTAGGAAGGCACCGACGAGCGCGATGGCGACGACTACCGCGCCCGCCGGGACCAGCCAGAACCACCGGCGGGCACCTCTCGCCGACGACGCGGTTGGCGGTGTTCGCGGGAAGTGCTCGTCGTGCGGGAACTGGTCGCTCACGCGGACACGCCCAGCTTTTCGGTGAAGAAGGCGAGGACCTGGTCGAGGGCCTCGCGGGTGGGCTCGCCGGGTTCATCGATCAGATGCTCGGTCACGACCGAGTGCGGTGGGATCATCGCAGCCGGATTGGCCGCCGAATCGGGGAGTTCGACGCCGATGAAGGCGTCCCCGAGTTGTTCGCGCAGGAACGCGAAGCGATCCGCCGGCGAGAGCCGGTCGCCTTCGAATCGCATCCCCATCACCTGCAAACCGGCGGCGCAGCGCACTTTGACGCGCTCGAGATCGTCGTCGGAGATGTCGATGTTGCGCGCGTTGCCGACCGGGCGCAGCGGTAGTGAGGGCTGCGACAAGACCGGCGCGATCATCGTGTCGTCGACCGCCATCGCAAGGGCGAAACCGCCGGTCAGGCACATGCCGATGGCGCCGACACCGGGGCCGCCGCAACGCTGGTGCGCCTCTCGTGCCAGAGCGCGGAGCCAGGTGACGACGGGCGAGCTGCGCCCGGTAGCGAGGATGGTGAACTCGCGGCTGACGCAGACCTTCTTGAGCAGGCTGCCGGCCATCTTGGCCGAGTTCGCCATGTCGGCCGGCTTGGCCGACGGTCGAGGATCGTGCCCGTCGATGCCGAACAGCGACGGTACGAACACCGTGCAGCCGGCGTCGGCGACCCGGCGCGCGAAGTCGGCCACCAGCGGCGTGATGCCGGGGATCTCGGCGATCACGATCACGGCGGGGCCGCTGCCCTTGACGTAGACGGGGTGGGTCTTGCCGTCGGCGGTGAACTCCTCGACGGTGAAGTCGTCGAGCGAATCGCGCGGCATCACTGGTCCTTGAGGATCGTGCCGTTGAGCACGTAGTCGAATCCGCGTGCCGGAATACGCGCGCCCTTGGCGATGTCGGGGGAGTCCGACGGGATGACGCGCGGGCCGACGACGGTGTGCCGCTTGTTCTTGCGGACGATCTCGAACCGGCCGGCGGCCTGGATGTTCTTCACCCAGTCCGTAGTGGGCCCGTAGGTCAGGACGATCGAGAGCCGGTCACCCTCCACCCACGCGAGAACGGGAATCGAGTATCGCGTGCCCGACTTGCGTCCCACGTGCTCGACCATCGCCCACGGTGCGAGGTAGGGCGCCCATCGGCGCTGGATCGGATTGGTCACCTTCTTGTTGAAGCGCGCTACCGCGTAAGGAATTCTCATGGCACTCAGTGTGGCCTATGACACCCTCGGCGCGCGCGTTTGCGGTCGAGTGCGAGGCGGCGCGGGTGTCCGGTGCCGGTCGATGCGCGATACTGGGGAGCATGACGACCACCGACGCGGAGCCGCTGGCGACCGACAGTGCGGTCGGATTCCGGATGCGCGTGGTCGCGGAGTCGACTCGGTTGTTCTCCGAGCAGGGCTACGACGCGACGACGGTGGACGAGGTCGCGGCTGCCTCCGGCACCTCGCGGCGCACGCTGTTCCGGCTCTTCCATTCCAAAGAGGACCTGATCTTCGTCGATCACGAGACACTGCTTGCGCAGGTCGAGGCTCATCTCGACGATTCCGACGCCGAGCCGTGGCTGGCGGTGTGCGGGGGAGCGAAGCTGGTGTTCGCCCACTACGCGACCCATCGCGACCTCGCCGTCAGGCGGTACGCGATCGTGTCGCAGACGCCGGCCTTGCGTGATCGCGAGTTGGTCGCGACCTACCGCTACCAGCGGCTTTTCGAGGATTTCTTGCGCGCTCGCGTGCCCGATATCGCGCATGAACGGATCATCGCCTTTTCCGCCGCGGTTACCGGGGTGCACAACTATCTGTTGCGTTCGCTGCTGCGCGGTGAGGCCGGCGCGACGCCCGAGCATCTCGACGCTGAGCTGCGAATGTTGTGCGACGCGCTGGTGCCGTGATGAACTATGGAGACACGAGTTGGCACTCAGTGCCAGGAGGAGTGAACGATGGCCGGCAACCCAGACTTTGACCTGTTCCAGCTTCCCGAGGAGCACGTGGCGCTGCGCGAAGCGATCCGGGCACTCGCCGAGAAGGAGATCGCCCCCTACGCGAAGGAAGTCGACGAGAAGGCTCGCTTCCCCGAGGAGGCCCGCGAGGCGCTCGTCGCCAGCGGTTTCAACGCGATCCACGTCCCCGAGCAATTCGACGGCCAGGGCGGTGACTCGATCGCGGCGTGCATCGTGATCGAAGAGGTCGCGCGCGTCGACGTCTCCGCGTCGCTGATCCCCGCGGTCAACAAGCTCGGCACCATGGGCCTGATACTGTCCGGCGACGCCGCGCTCAAGTCCAAGGTCCTGCCGTCGATCGCGTCGGGCGAGGCCATGGCCTCGTACGCACTGTCGGAGCGTGAAGCCGGCTCCGACGCGGCGTCGATGAAGACGCGCGCCCGCAAGGACGGCAACAGTTGGGTGATCAACGGGTCCAAATGCTGGATCACCAACGGCGGACAGTCCACCTGGTACACGGTGATGGCGGTGACCGACCCGGACAAGGGCGCCAACGGAATCTCCGCGTTCATGGTGCACAAGGACGACCCGGGCTTCACCGTCGGCCCGCTCGAGCACAAGCTCGGCATCAAGGGCAGCCCGACCGCCGAACTCTACTTCGAGAATTGCACGATCCCCGACGACCGCATCATCGGCGACGAGGGCACCGGCTTCAAGACCGCGCTGGCCACCCTCGACCACACCCGCCCGACGATCGGCGCGCAGGCCGTCGGCGTCGCCCAGGGCGCGCTCGACGCGGCCATCGCCTACGTCAAGGAGCGCAAGCAGTTCGGCAAGACGATCAGCCAGTTCCAGGGGGTCGAGTTCATGATCGCCGACATGGCGATGAAGGTCGAAGCCGCGCGACTGATGGTCTACACCGCCGCCGCCCGCGCCGAGCGCGGCGAGAAGAACCTCGGGTTCATCAGCTCCGCGTCGAAGTGTCTGGCCTCCGACGTCGCGATGGAGGTGACCACCGACGCGGTCCAGCTCTTCGGCGGCGCCGGATACACCACCGACTTCCCGGTGGAGCGGATGATGCGCGACGCCAAGATCACCCAGATCTACGAGGGCACCAACCAGATTCAGCGCGTCGTGATGAGCCGCGCTTTGTTGCGCTGATCGATTCACCGAACGCAACAGAGGCCGTCGCGGATTTCCGCGACGGCCTCTGCCGTGCTCGAGTCGCTCTGTGTGCTGAAGCGGGTTAACTCGAGCCCATCGAGCCGAGTCCACCAGAACTCGACCCGGAGCCGTTGCCGTAGCCGGGTACCACGCCGGACACCGGCATGGAACCGTTCACGGCGCTGCGGAAATTGATCATCGCGCGTCGCAGATGGTTATGGCTGGTCACGACGACGACGCCGGTTGCTCGCCCGCGAAACAGCATCGGCGCGACGAACTTGGCGTTCTGCGCCGTCGAGCGCGACCGGTTCTCCGTCGCGATGCGGTGCGCGGGGATGCCGTGCCGGACCAGCCAGGTCTTCATGGCCTGGGCCTCGCTCTTGCCCGCGCGACGGTTGGTCATGCCGCCGGTCGTGATGATGCCCGCGGTGGGGAAGCCCCGGGCCAGCTGCAACGCGGCCTGCAGGCGCGGAACCAGGACGTTCGGGACCCGGCCGTTGTTGTTGAGGCGGGCGCCGAGAACCACGATGCGCGTACCGATCGGGTTCACATTCAGAATGACCGGCGGTCGTGGCGTGAGCGCTTCGATCTGGGAGCAGGTTTTGATGACCTGGTAGTTGGGAATCTGACATCCGGTGGTCGAAAGGAGACCGTTGTAGAGGACCGGACCGTCGGCGTGTGCTGTTGGTGCGGATACCGAGTTCAGCACACCGCCGACCGTGGCGGCGACGGTCAATGCAACAACCCCAAGCTTCACTTTGCGCAACACGCGTCCCAACGTAACGAGCCGATTGCGACGGTGGCCACGGCTGTTCGGCAACCGATGCCGCGCCTTAATCCGATTGTGAGGCGGTCGTTGCGCTGCCAGGCTGGGCTCATGGCCACGATCCTGCGAACCGAGCGCCTGACTCTTCGTCCCCCGCACGAAGGCGATATCGAGCCGATCTTTCGCGCTTGCCAGGATCCCGATATCCAGCGGTTCACCCTCGTTCCGGTGCCATACACCCGCCAGGACGCTGAGCACTTCGTGTTCGTCAGAGCTCCATCTGCGGGCTCAGTGAGAAGGGTGATCACTCTCAGCGCGGGAGACGATGAGCCGATCGGATGCATCGGTGTTGTCCTCGATGAGGACACCGGCTCTCTGGGTTACTGGTGCGCCCGCGAGCACCGGGGCAATGGGTATATGAGCGAGGCGTTGTCGGCAGTCATCGATGACGCGCTGAGCGCTGACGGACTGGGGTTGCGCCGGCTGACGTGGTCGGCGTTGCCCAACAATGCCGCGTCGGCCCGAACTGCTGCCCATGCGGGGTTTCGCTACACGGGGATCGGGTCCGAGCACGCAGCAGGACGCCACGAACAGGTGTTTACTGCCGAGCTAACGGTCGCTGATGATCGCAAGCCGCAGCATGGCCCGTGCTGGAGCACCAAGACCGAGTGGGCACGTCGCCCACGGATCAGGTGCCCACTGGGCGGGGTTGAGGTGCCCACTCGGCAGGGGTGAGGTGCCCACTCGGCGGGGGTCGATACGATCGAGCGCGCTATGAGTACCTTGCCGCTCGCGTCATCGTGGGATCCCGCCGCCCTCACCTTCGGAGTCACGATCTATGCCGCCGCGATCCTCGTCTGTCTGGGTGTCGGCGTCAGCGCGGCAAGTCGTCGACGTCGCCGTCTGGCAATCGCCATGGCGGCGGCCGTCGCCGTGCTCACCGTCCTGGGCGTGATCGTGGCGGTGCTGTCGAGCATCCACTGAAAGGTCTCAGCAAGGGGCGGCGTGCGGCACTTGCGGGATTACGTCGCCGGTCGCGGCATCAGCGCAGAGTGACGGTGGCGCGTTCGGTCTCGGCTCGCGCGGCGAGCTTCTCCTCGTCGGGATTCGCGACGGCGATCAGGCTCGCGCCGACCGCCAGCGGCGCCACCAGGTTCTCGACGATCCCGTCCGCGTCGCGCCAGCTCCGCGTGCTGAGCACACGCGATCCGCTGGCGATGCCGGCCGCGGTGGCGGTGGCCTGTGCGGCATCGAGGACCTGGAGTGCTGACCGGTCACCCAGGGAGGGGCCGGCGTCGGCGCCGGGGGCGAAGTTGTCGCTGTGGATGCGCACGGACGGGCCGTAGTCGAGCACCCCGACGGGCAGACCGGGAACGCCCATCCCGAACGGATCGAGCGACGCGACGATCGTCTCGCTCGCGTCGGGGTGCTCGTCGAGCCGGTCGGCGGTGGTGACAACGACGTCGCCCGACCCGCCGGGTAGTTCCACCGCCGCACCGGCCCACCAGGCACCGAGCAGGATGGCCGCGGTCTGCCAGTGCTCGGGCAGATCGACCACAACGGCGTCGCCGGGCATCAGGCCCAGCTCGTCGCGGAAGAAGTTGGCCGTCTTCGCCGCCCAGTTTCCCAGCGTGAGCGCGGAGAGCTCGGTGCGCTCGCCGGTGCCGTCGTCGTAAAAGGTCAGCATCGGGCGAGTCGGGTCGGGAGTCGCGGACAGGACCGCGTCGGTTATCGAGGCCACGACGTCAGAGTAGGGGCGGCAAATTTCTTCCGCTACACGGGCGTGCGGGGACGATATGTCCACGAACCGCCCTGGAGCGGATGAATATTGTCGCCGATCAGTTCACACACATCGGTCCGCGTGCCGACGCGGTGATCGGGGCGCCAGCGGAACCCACGCGTTCGGCCTTCTGGCGCTTGGCGTCGGCGACGCGCTGGGCATCCGGCTGCGGTCCGGTGTCCATGATGGAGCCCGGCCCGTAGTAGGTGTTGGTGAGCACGACGCGGACCTGGCGCTCGGGCAGGCTTTGATCGGCGCGGATGGCCACACCGCCCAGGGCCGAGGACAACTGCTTGACCGTCGAGTCGTCGGCGTCGTGGGCGAAGATGATCGAGTCGCGTTCGTTGAGCGGCTTCGTCGACGTCTTGCCGGTGCGATATCCCTTGGCCGTCAGGACGTTGGAGACGTTCGCGGCCAGCCCGTCGATCGTGCCGGCGTTGACGACGTCGATGGTGTAGGCCTCTTTGCCCTGGCGCTTCTTCGGCTCGTCGCCGGTCAGCAACTCGTCGGTGAACTCGTGGACGGCTTGGGGATCGATCTTGACGATGGACTGCCCTTCCTCGCTCCAGCCCTCCTCGGTCACGATCGGGATCGTGGCGAACCGGACCTTTCCGCCGGAGAGGTCGCGCAGCTTCTCGGCGAAGGCCAGGATGTCCCAGTTGTCGTCGATGATCACCGAACGGGAGATCGCGACCTGAAGCTTGTCCATCGTCTTCGGGTCGGCGAGCACTCTGGCCGACAGCATCTTCTGTGCGAGCGAGGCCATGAACACCTGCTGGCGCGTGATGCGGTCGAGGTCGCCGCGCGGCAGGCCGTGACGCTGACGGACGAAGCTCAGCGCCTTGGGGCCGTTGAGGACTTGGCGTCCTTTGCGGAACTTGGCGCCCGAATAGCGTTCCCGCACCGGGTTCTTGAGGCAGACTTCGACGCCGCCCACCGCGTTGGTGAGGAGTGCGAAGCCGAGCAGACCGACCTCGGCGTAGTGGTCGACTTCGACTCCGGTCAGCTTGGCGACCGTGTCGATAAGCGCCTTGCGCCCGGCCTGCGTGCCGTCGCGCTCGGCCTTGTCCGGATTGCCGCCGGCCTCGACCGCGCTCCGCCGCACCTTCTCCTTGGTGGCGCCGTAAGCGGCGTTGATCTTGCTCATGCCGATCCCGGGCACGTCGACGTAGGCGTCGCGGGGGATGGAGATCGCGGTCGCCGACGAGCCGTTGTTCGGTATCCGGATGAGCAGGATCGTGTCGGTGTTGGTCGAGGTCTCGTCGCCGGACCGGAGCCAGCGCAGCTCACGGCGGGTGAGGGGCACGCCCTTGGCGTCGGTGCGGGAGTCGGTGCCGACGAGCAAGAGGTCGACGGCACCGTCCTGGCCGCCACCGAGGTTCAATCCGGCGAGCTGGGTGATGGAGCCGGTCACTTCGGACGCCGAGCGCCAGCTGTACGCGCCCAACGCCAGCGAGGCGACCGAGACAAGGGCGACGATGACCTGTCCGACCCGATGCGCTCGCCGGCGACCACCGGCTCCTCCGAGGATGTTCCGCCACTGCATCGGCGGTTTCGGCGGCGGTGGTGTCTCGGCCGCGCTGGGTGCGGATTCCGGCGTCGCCGGTCGCGACGCCTTGGTCGGCTTCGCCTGTTGCGGCTTCCTGACGGGTTTCGCCTGCTGCTGCTGCTTCTTGGCGGGCTTGGCCCGCTGGGGCTCTCCGGTGTGGATTTCGCCGGATGACGTGCGGGTCGGGCGCCCCTTGCGGCCGGGAACGCGCTGGGGTGCTGGGCGGCGTTCGGGGGCCGGGGCGCGCTGCGGGCGCCGTGGACGGCCCTCGCGCTGTTCGGGCTCCGGGGCCCGGCGGGCGCGCTGCTCGTCGTTGGGAGCGCGACGCGGCTGGGCATCGGGCGCAGGGCGGCGCTGACCGCGACGTGTCGGGGTGGTTCTCTCCACGACGGACCCGTTCTCCCTTGTTTCTCCAGAGGCATCTGTTACCAGTGTTCCTAAATCACTCTACTGATGCATTTGGGGATAACGGGGGAGCGCAACGCCGAGAGAGTCGCATCGGCGAAGATGGGGCCATGCGTGTTTTCGTCACCGGCGCCGGCGGCCAAGTGGGCCGCGCGCTGCAGTCCACCCTTCCCGCCGAGGTGGAGTTCATCGGACTGTCATCGTCGGATCTCGATATCAGCGACGACGCGGCAGTCGCGGCGCAGGCGTGGGCCGGCGGGCGTATGGGCAAGGCAGATGTCGTCGTCAACTGCGCCGCCTACACCCGCGTCGACGATGCCGAGTCCGACGAATCGGCCGCGACGGCGGTGAACGCGACGGGACCCGTCAACCTGGCGACGGTGACCGCGGCGACCGGTGCCCGACTGGTACACCTGTCCACCGACTACGTCTTCGACGGTCCGGCGGCGCCTGCGTCACCGGACCGATCGACGCCGTACGAGCCCGGCGACACCGCCGGTGAGCCGCCCAGCGTCTACGGACGCACCAAGCTGGCCGGTGAGCGCGGGGTGCGCGCCGCCGACCCGGCGGCGACGATCGTGCGCACCGCGTGGGTCTACACGGGCGGCCGCGACGACTCCGACTTCGTCGCGACCATGCGACGCCTGGGTGCCGAACGCGACCGCCTCACCGTCGTCGACGACCAGCTCGGATCGCCCACCTACGCCGTCGACCTGGCCCGTGGCCTGTGGGAGCTGATCGAGAACAACACGGGCCGCGGCGCGATCCTGCACGCCACCAATGCCGGCGAGACTACGTGGTGCGGGCTGGCGAAAGCCGTCTTCGCTGCCACCGGACTCGACCCCGACCGTGTCTCGGCGTGCAGCACCGCCGACTACCCGCGTCCGGCGCCGCGTCCGGCGTATTCGGTGCTCTCGACCCGATCATGGGCCGACGCGGGTCTCACGCCGCTGCGCGATTGGCGCGATGCGCTGTCGGCCGCCCTCGTTCGTTAGGCTGTCCGGCGTGACTGATCAGCTCGCCGTCGTGACGGTGACGTACTCATCAGGCGACTACGTCAAGTCGTTCCTGGACACCCTCGCGCTGGCGACCGACGCCGATCCGCGGGTGGTCATCGCCGACAACGGTTCGACCGACGGCGCCCCCGAAGCCGCCGAACGCGACTATCCGCGCGTCACCCTCCTCCACACCGGCGCCAACCTCGGCTACGGCGGTGCGATCAACCGCGCCGTCGCCGAGATCGACCCGGAGGTCGAATTCGTCGTCGTCGCCAACCCGGACGTCGCCTGGGGACCGGGTTCGCTCGACGAGCTGGTCGCCGCCGCGCGCCGGTGGCCGCGCGCCGGATCGCTCGGTCCGCTGATCCGCGAACCGGACGGCTCGGTCTACCCGTCGGCTCGGCAGGTGCCCAAACTGGTCTCCGGCACCGGGCACGCGCTGCTGGGCGCCGTCTGGAAGAACAACCCGTTCACCCGCGCCTACCTCGACGAGGAGCGCACCGACACCGAACGTCCGGTCGGCTGGCT
This sequence comes from Gordonia araii NBRC 100433, assembly GCF_000241265.1. Taxonomy (GTDB): domain Bacteria; phylum Actinomycetota; class Actinomycetes; order Mycobacteriales; family Mycobacteriaceae; genus Gordonia; species Gordonia araii. Next base: position 9,103 of record NZ_BAEE01000019.1, on the reverse strand, counting down.
CTCCGGCTCGTGCTTGCTGTTGCGCAGGGAGGCGTTCGACGCCGTCGACGGATTCGATTCGCGCTACTTCATGTACATGGAGGACGTCGACCTCGGCGATCGCCTGGGTCGCGCCGGCTGGCAGAACGTCTTCGTTCCCAGCGCCGAGATCCTGCACACCAAGGGTCACGCTGCCAGCAAGAACCCCGAGCTCATGCTGCCGGCCCACCATCGCAGCGCCTACCAGTTCCAGGCCGACCGTAACCCCGGCCCGCTGCGCGCGCCGCTGCGATGGGGGCTGCGCGCGGGATTGGCGATACGATCACGGGTCGCCGTGCGCCTGGCGCGGCGCGAGCTCGACCGGGCCGCGCGATCGGGCGACGGCGCGGACCTAGGAGGACACCAGTGACCAAGGACGTGCAGGCCGTCATCCTCGTCGGCGGGAAGGGCACCCGGCTGCGCCCGCTGACGCTGTCGGCGCCCAAGCCGATGCTTCCGACTGCGGGTAAGCCGTTTCTCACCCACCTGCTGTCGCGGATCAAGGCGGCCGGGATCGACGACGTCGTGCTGGGCACCTCGTTCAAGGCCGAGGTCTTCGAGGAGCACTACGGCGACGGCGAGTCGCTGGGAATGAACCTGCGCTACGTCACCGAGGTGGAGCCGCTGGGCACCGGAGGCGGAATCCGCAACGTGCTCGAGGAGTTGCACGCGCCCGACATCCTCGTCTTCAACGGCGACGTCCTCGGCGGCACCGACGTCGGCGACGTCCTGGCCACCCACCGCCAATCGGGTGCCGACGTCACCCTGCACCTCGTTCGAGTGGGGGATCCCCGGGCCTTCGGTTGCGTGCCGACCGACGAGAACGGTCGCGTCACCGCGTTCCTGGAGAAGACTCAGGACCCGCCGACCGATCAGATCAACGCCGGCACCTACGTTTTCCGCCGCGAGGTCATCGAGGCCATCCCGACCGGACGACCGGTGTCGGTCGAGCGCGAGGTGTTCCCCGAGCTGCTGGCGCGCGGGCGACACGTGCAGGGGCACGTGGACCAGTCCTACTGGCGGGACATGGGGACGCCGGAGGACTTCGTGCGCGGTTCGGCCGATCTGGTCCGGGGAATCGCACCGTCGCCGGCCCTCGGCGACCGCTGCGGCGAGTTCCTCGTACAGGAGGGTGCCACCGTCGGACCGGGCGCCGTCCTGATCGGCGGAACCGTCGTGGGCGCGGGAGCGACGGTCGGCCGGCGGGCGCGGCTCGACGGGGCGGTCGTGTTCGACGACGCGGTCATCGACGAGGGCGCCGTCGTTGAACGGAGCATCGTGGGCCGTGGCGCGCGCATCGGCCGGCGCGCGCTGGTGCGCGACACCGTCATCGGCGACAAGGCGAGCATCGGCGCCGATTGCGAACTGTTGCGCGGTGCCCGGGTGTGGCCCGCGGTGGAGATCCCCGACGGCGGGATCCGGTTCTCGACCGACGTGTAGCGCGGCCGGAGGCGCTCAGCGCGCCTTGGCCGCCGCCAGCAGACCGGTGCCCAGCGGGATGATCACCGGCAGGAATCGGTCGTCGTCGGCGACGACGAGCGCGGCCTCGCGCACCGCGTCGGCGACCGGCCCGGTGTGGCTGGGATCCATCGCGTCGGCTTGGTGGAGGACGACCACCCCGCCCGGCCGCAGGATGCGGATCGCCTCGGTCACGTAGCGCGGGTGATCGAGCACCTCGCCGTCGAGGAAGACCAATTCGTAACTCGCATCGGCCAGACGCGGCAGGACCTCGGTCGGCGAGCCGTTGATGAGGCGGGTCCGGCCGACGGGGATGTCCGCCGCGGTGAACGCTTCGCGCGCCGCCTGCTGATACTCCGATTCGGGATCGATGGTGGTGAGGACCCCGTCGTCGGCCATGCCGGCGAGCAACCACAGACCCGAGACTCCGACGCCGGTGCCCACCTCGACGACCGACTTTGCACCCGCCGCGCGGGCCAGCAGCGCCAGCATCGCGCCGACGGCGGGGGAGATGGTCGGAGCGCCGAGTTCCTGGGCGCGGCCCCGGGCGGCGACCAGGGCCTCGTCCTCGACGATCGCCGACTCGACGTAGGTGTTGTCCGTCACGACTATGAGGGTAGGCCACCAGCGTCCCGGATCCTTAGCCAACACTCAGGCCGCTCATACAGCCGCCACAATCCGGTCGGCAAGGGTGAGGGGCAGACAAACGTCGACACCATGCCGATGAGGAATACCCGCTCGGCTCCGTGGCGTTGACCGTGAACGAGTCGGCTGCCAGCCAGCCGACCGCGAAAGGGGACGAGCACAGCGCATGACGACCCGGTCCACCGAGCAATCTGAATCCACCGAGGCCGTCACCGGCACCGCGCGTTTCGACGCGACCGGCGACGCGAGCCTGATGCCGTCATGGGACGAGCTGGTGGCCGAGCACGCGGACCGTGTTTACCGACTCGCCTACCGGCTCTCGGGCAACCAGCACGACGCCGAAGACCTCACCCAGGAGACCTTCATCCGGGTGTTCCGCTCGCTGTCCTCCTACCAGCCGGGCACCTTCGAAGGATGGCTGCACCGGATCACCACCAACCTCTTCCTCGACATGGTGCGCCGGCGCGCCAAGATCCGGATGGAAGCGCTGCCGGAGGACTACGACCGTGTTCCCGGCGACGACCCCGACCCGCAGCAGATCTACGCCGACGCCAACCTTGACCCCGTCCTGCAGGCCGCGCTCGACCAACTCGCACCGGAGTTCCGCGCCGCCGTCGTCCTCTGTGACATCGAGGGACTGTCCTACGAGGAGATCGCGACGACGCTGGGCGTGAAGATGGGCACGGTCCGCAGCCGCATTCACCGCGGTCGCCAGAGCATCCGCGATTACCTGGTCGCCAATCGCGCGGAGTGCGCACTGTCGCGCTGAGCCGTCATTCGCCCGACCCCGGGAACCGCGCTGCGCGGAGAATCGTTGGTAGGTTCGGATAAGCTGCAAAGAGCAGGTGGCCAACAGCGTAGGAGCGGCGGTGAACTTTCTGGATCCGGGTCGATGGACCCCGGCGGCATCGTCGCTACGCCCGAATCAGGACTACCGGGCTCCCGGCACGCAGGGCGGTCGTCCGTTCGCGTCGACCGAACACTTGTCGCCGGAGGCCGTCGCGGCCTACGTCGACGGTGAGCTGGCCGGTACCGCGGTGGCCCGCGCCGACGCCCACCTGAAGCTGTGCGCCATGTGTGCCGCAGCTGTCGATTCGCAGACGGCCGCGCGCGCCGCACTGCGGGAGAGCGGGTCGGCGATCACGGCGCCGATGGATCTGCTCGGGCAGCTCTCGCGCATCCCGACCCGCGAGTTCGATGTCAACCAGGTCGCGGCGCGTGTCGAGGAATCGTCGCGCCCGCGAGGATTCTTTCGACGAGGCCGTTAGTGACCAACGAAGAGTGGGCCGCCCGAGGCGCCCCGATCCCTCCGCGCGCCCCGCTGGCGAAGCCCGGGCCGCGACACGCCCCGATCTCGCCGCAGACGACGGCCGTGTTCGGCCGGCCCGCCGGGGTGAGTGGATCGTTCGACGCAGCGGCATCGGAGGCTCCCGACCGGCCGCAGCCGACCGTCGCCGCGCCCGACCCGGTGCTCGCTGAGGCCTTCAGCCGCCCGAGCGACGCGACCGAGAGTCTTTCGCGCGACCCCGACGCGCGCTACGGCGAGGTCGAGGAGCCCGAAACCCCGGATGACCCGTGGCGCGACCCGGACAGCCAGGCACATCTCGCGGCGCCGGCCAAAGCCCGCCCGGAATCCGTCGACCCGGTCGATCCCGGGCCGAAGCTGGGAATTCGCGAAGTGCTTCTCGGCCAGCGCATCGCCTGGCCGGCCCTCCTCACCCTTGGCGCATTGGCGCTGGTCATCGGCCTGCTCGGTGGTCTGGTCGTCGCTTTCGGCACGTCGGGGGACTCTTCGTCGCGCGGCGAGACGGTCACGTTGCCGGCACACGACGACAAGGGCGGCGAGGAACCTCGGTCCGCTGTCGCGCGGGTCGTGCGCGCCGTCGAGAAGGCCGTCGTCGCGATCGACGTGCGCACATCGGGCGGTTCGGGGACCGGATCTGGCGTGGTCATCGACAAGTCCGGCTACATCGTCACCAACAACCACGTGGTGGCCATGGCCGCCGACGACAAGGGGGCGACGACGGAGGTCGTGTTCTACGACCGCACTCGCGTGCCGGCGCGCATCGTCGGCCGCGACCCCAAGAGCGACCTGGCCGTCGTCAAGGTCGACAACGTCAACAACATCAGCGTCGCGGCCCTCGGCGACTCGGACAAGCTGCAGATCGGCGAGGATGTCGTCGCTTTCGGCTCGCCACTCGGGCTGGACCGCACCGTCACCAGCGGCATCGTCAGCGCGGTCAACCGCGCGCTGTCGCTGCCCCCGGGCGACGACGGTGCCACCGACGCGGTGATCGACGCCATTCAGACCGACGCGGCCATCAACCCCGGCAACTCCGGTGGGCCGTTGGTCGATTCCCGGGCCCGGGTGATCGGGATCAACACGATGATCCAGACGACCAGTGGCGGCTCGATGGGTCTGGGCTTCGCTATCCCGATCAACCAGGTCCGCCCGATCGCGCAGACGATCATCGCGCACGGCAAGATCGTGCATCCGCAGATCGGCCTCAACTCGGTGTCCGTCCGCAACCAGCGGGTGCTGGGGGCTGAGGTGCGCAACGTGGTGGAGGGCAGTCCGGCCGAACGGGCGGGGATCCGCGAGAAAGACGTGATCACCCAGTTCAACGGCCGCCCGATCGAGTCCTCCGACGAATTGGCCGTCGCGGTCCGCGGCACGAAGGTCGGGGAGAAGGTCGACTTCTCGTATTGGCGTGACGGCCGCACGTTCCGCGGGTCGATCGTTCCGGCTGGCGACTAGGGCGCGACGTGTTCGCCAATCTGGGCTGGGGAGAGGTCGTGGTGCTGATCGCCGCGGGCCTGATCATCCTCGGCCCGGAACGCCTCCCCGGGGCCATCGCGTCGATGATGAGCTGGATCCGCAAGGCCCGTGACTACGCGACCGGGGCGACCGCCGACCTGCGCAAAGAGATGGGATCGGATTTCGACGATCTGCGCGAGCCGCTCAACCAGCTCAACGAACTGCGGTCGATGAACCCCCGCAACCTGGTGGCGAAGCACCTGCTGGGTGGCGATGACTCGCTTCTCGACCCGAAGACCTACACCGAACTGCCCGAGCCGAAGACGACCGAGCCGTCGCCGACCCCGCAGCCCCCCGCGCCGGAGCGCCGGGAGTTGCCTGCGATGGCGCCGAAGTCCGGTCAGCGGCATTCGGTGACCGACTGGGACGCCACGTAGATCCGGCTGATTCCTCGCCGCTACCCGTGGCGGGTCGTGTCGATCCCCAGGCTCATCCCGGCCAGTCCGCGACGCTGCACCGCGAGCTTTTCGGCGATGGCGCGCAACGCCGATCCGGCGGGGGAGTCCGGTGCGGACAGCACGACCGGGACGCCCGCGTCGCCGCCCTCGCGCACCGACGTCTCCAGCGGAACCTGGCCGAGGAGCTTGACGTCGGCACCGATCGCCCGGCTGAGGCGTTCGGCGACGCGTTCGCCTCCGCCCTCGCCGAACGGCGTCATGCGCGTACCGTCGGGCAGCTCGAGCCAGGACATGTTCTCCACGACGCCGAGCACCTTCTGCCGCGTCTGCAGCGCGATCGCCCCGGCGCGTTCGGCGACTTCGGCGGCCGCCTGCTGCGGCGTCGTGACGACCAGGATTTCCGCGCCCGGGATGAGCTGGGCGATGGAGATCGCGACGTCGCCGGTGCCGGGCGGAAGGTCGAGCAGCAGGATGTCCAGGTCGCCCCAGTAGACGTCGGCGAGGAACTGCTGCAGGGCGCGGTGCAGCATGGGCCCGCGCCAGGTGACCGGGGTGTTGCCGTCGGTGAACTGGCCGATCGAGATGAACTTCACCCCGTGCGCGATCGGCGGCATGATCATCTGCTCGACCTGGGTCGGTTTGGCGTCGTTGCCCAGCATGCGCGGCACCGAGTGCCCGTAGATGTCGGCATCGAGGACGCCGACCGACAGCCCTCGCTGGGCCAGCGCGGCCGCCAGGTTGACCGTCACGCTCGACTTGCCGACGCCGCCCTTGCCGGAGGCGACCGCGTAGACCCGCGTCAGCGATCCGGGCTGGGCGAAAGGAATGACGGGCTCGGATCGGTCGCCGCGCAGCTTCTTGCGCAACTCGGTGCGCTGTTCGTCGTCCATGACGTCGAGATCGACGTTGACGGCGCCGACGCCGGGGACGTCGGCGACCGCGGTCCGCACCCGGTCGCTGATCTCGGTGCGCATCGGACAGCCGGAGGTGGTCAGGTACACGACGACCTCGACGGCGTTGTCGGTGCCGACGGCGATCGACTTGACCATCCCCAGATCGGTGATGGGTTTGCCGATCTCGGGGTCGTCGACCTTGCTGAGTGCCGCGCGGATCGCGGATTCGGAGGGGGCTGTGCTAGTCATCGCTTCCAGCTTAGTCCTCGTGCTGAAGGGTGCCTGCTTCGCGCAAGTGAGCCAGGTCGTGATCGACCGTAAGGTGCAAGTGTCGTCGGCTACCCCCAGCGCTGGTAGCAGTGATCGGCATGGTGGGTCTCGTGACCGGGCAGCCGACGCTGGTCGCACTGGGTGACTGTGTCTACTGTTCAGCGCGTGTCTGAATGGCAGTCTATGCTTTGCCGAGCCTGCTCACCGAGTGAAAGCGACCCCGTACTGTGACCGATCGCAACGAACGGCGTCGACGAACGTTCCTGGCGCTAGTGACGACGCTGGCCGTCATCTTCGGTCTCGTGACCGGACAGACGGCGATCGGGACGTCGGCGTCCTGGGCTGATCCTGCACCTGTTCCGGCCCCTGCTCCTGCTCCTGCTCCCGTGCCGACTCCCAAAGCCGTGCCCGGTACTGGCGCGAAGCCGCAGCTCTGCGCTGCGCCGGCCGCCGAGACCAACAGGCTTCAACAGAAGGTCGCCGAACTCCGCGGCCGGATCGCGACTCATAATGCCGCCGGGAGCGGTGTAAACACTTACGACAAGTCCCAAGTCGATCTGTATAACGCGAGGGCCAGGCAGCTCAACAGCGAAAAGGAAGCGCTCAACGCCGAAATAAGTGCCGCCAAAGGACGCATGGCGACATGTAATTTCACCGCCGGGAAGCTAGAGGCGTATGGGCCGCCGCTCGTTGCGTTATCAGATGCTACGAGAAGAAGGTTGGAAGCTGCGAGGGATCGGTTATCAAAGGAGTGGAATGGGTACTCGACTCAGTCTATGCCTCGCCTACCAAATGGAAATGTCTATGTCCCGAGCGATTCGCCAATTCGTGAACTCTGGGACATCTACGACCGCGAAGCAAGGACACCCGTCTACCCTTATCCTTCAGACATGCTGTTGCAGGGCGAGCCAAAGCCTTCTCCAACCGATATTAATCCGGCAACAGGGAGGCCGTTCGGCGCTACTAAGGCCAAGATCGGACCGAATAGGGGGACGGCCGCGGTCAGTCCAGACCATATCGTTCCGAAGGTCGAAGTCCTGCAGATGCCCGGCTTCACGAAGTTGACAATTGATCAACAGTGGTGGCTTATGAATTCGCCATTGAACCTTGCATGGCTAAACCAAACGACGAACAGAATGAAGGGTTCGCGTGATGTCGAGCGTATGTCCGGGATAGAAGAGGAATGGCAGCGAAAGTACAAGCGGCTGCAGGATTCGATACGTATCCAGATACAGGAGATAATCGATCGATTTATTGAGGCCAACGGTCTTAGCTGAGAGAAGGTGTGCGAAGTGCAGGAGTTCGATCAGGCGCAGTTGGAAGCCGTCTTTGCCAACTACGACGGGGGTGTACCCTCCTTCTACGATCTGTCTACCGGTGACCCCTCGCGACTTCCGGAGTCGTGGGAGGTGGTTGCGGCGTCGGGTGACCCGGAGGAGCGCAAGCAAGCTGCTTTCGCCCAATGGAATGCTGATTTTCTTGGGCAGCTTCCGCGATTCGCGGCTGCGAAGGAGGAAGCACTTATTGATGTTCGCGTGATTGATGTTCCCGACGACGATCATCCTTGGATGATGTATGCGTTTGAATGTATTGGTGGCGATTTGGGTGTGTGGACTGGCTTCAGTCCAACTACGTTCGGCGACAACGATCCTCCTTTTTTCGACGCACTACCCCCTTCCGTGCAGACCTTTCTGCGAACGGTACATGCAGGATTTGCTGCTGAGGACAGTGAATCGTTTGGGTTGACTCCTCCGCAATATATGATGACTTTCGCTGAATGGATGGACTTTCCCGAGGGAATTCCAGATTGGGAGAATCTGTTTACGTGGGATTGTTGCGATATTGTCGATTCTCGTCGCCTTGTTAGGGTGACTGGCATTCCTTCGGATGTGGACCTGTTCGTATCGCCTGATTTGGAAGTGGGACAGGCTATCAGAAATAACGGCGTGGAGCTTACGCTTGGTCGGCTCTTTGACGAGCTGGATCAACTCATGGCTGTACGTCTGGAGCGCTAGATTGACGAATTCGCTGCCGCATCCGTCCGGACCGCAACCTCCACCCCCGGGGTATATGCCACCGCCACAGACGCCTCCACCGGTCGGGGGGTCGTATCAGGGCGGCAATCCAGCTTCTCCACCTCCACCCGGGCTACTCGGACCACCTCCGCCTCCCGGACCGGGATGGTCAGGGCCACCGCCGGGCATGATGCCGCCGCCTGGGCCTGGCTGGTACGGACCGCCGCCGCCTCCGCGGTCCCGGAAGGGGTTGTGGGCCGGTCTCGCCGGTGTGCTGGTGGTCCTGATTGTTGCGGTGTGCGCGACGCTGTATTTCGTGTTCGGGTTCGGGATGAGCGACTCCGACAAGATCAGCAAGACGATCAACGGCTTCGCCGAAGCCGTCGACACGATGAACACCCCGAAGACGCTGAGCCTGTTGTGCGAGTCCGAAGCCCGGCAGATCCGGGAACACGAGGATTACGACCCGAACGATGACAGCACGATCGACCCCCTCGAACGCAGGCCGGTGAACATCTCCAATCTCAGAATCAACGGCGACGTCGCGCACGTGACGGTCACCCGCCCACCGGGCCGGCCGCACGAATA
>NZ_BAEE01000020.1 GCF_000241265.1 Gordonia araii NBRC 100433 | reverse complement strand
TCCCGCTCGCCGTATGGCTGCTCGTGGGTGCGGCGGCGTTGGTGGCTGGTGGTCGTAGCAGCGGATTGTCGCGTGGGCGGTCGTCGGGGATGGTGCGCACCGTGTCGTCGGAGGGGGAGTCGGATTGGTCGGCGTTCAGGGATAGAACGAATACCGATGTCGGGGAACGCGAGGCGATCGAACAGCGTGACTCGGCGCGCCGGTCGGGGATGTACGCCGCACCGCGAACGCTCGATGACGGGAGCCGGGTCAACGAGTACACCGACCCGAACACCGGCCAGACGTGGCAGGAGTCAACGAAGTGGACACCCGAGGGTGAGGCTCGCAAGGATCTACGTGCCCTGGGTTATCAGGTCACCCCATCGGGCACCACGACACCCGATGGCCGCTCAGTCGACGATATCTATGACCCGGAAACCGGTGAGCGGTATGCGCTGATCGGACGTAGTCCCGAAGTGATCGATGCACTCGACGAGTCCGCGAAGCAGCAGGAACAAGATCAGAACACGATTA
>NZ_BAEE01000021.1 GCF_000241265.1 Gordonia araii NBRC 100433 | reverse complement strand
CTCGCCCTGGGCGTCCACCCGATCGGCTCGACGGCCGGACGCGGGCAGCTGGGCATCCCGGGCTACCTGCTGCCCAGCGAGGGCGCGAAGAGCATCCCGGTCGTCGCGTCGACCCGCTCGCCGAACCTCGGCCAGATCCTGAAGCTCAAGCCCGACCTGATCGTCGTCGACGACACGACGGGTTCGCGCAACAGCCTCGACGACCTGGCCAAGATCGCCCCGACCGTGTTGGTGGCGCGCTACACGGGCGGCTGGGAGAAGTACTTCGCCGCCATGGCCGACGTTCTGAACCGTCCCGAACAGCACAGGCAGGTCATCGCGGATATCGACCGCAAGCTCGACGACACCACCCGGAAGGTGGCCGCCGAGCCCGGGCCCAAACCGATCACCGCGAGCGTCGTGCGCTGGTCGTCGGACGGCCCGACCATCGTCGGCGGCAACTCGCTCTCGACCTGGGTGCTCAACCGGGTCGGGATGAAGCGGCCCGAGGCGCAGGAGAAGATCGACTCGGCGAATCGCGCCGGGCAGAAGGTCAGCATGGAGAACCTCGATCTGATCGATGCGGACTACATCTTCTTCGGCGTCCTCGGCGGGGTAACGCAGGCGCGCGGCGAACTCACCGCCGCCCGCACCAGACCCGGGTTCAGCGCACTGCGCGCCGTCGAAGCCGGGCACGTCTTCCCGGTCGACGGCACGCCGTGGACCAGCGGCACCGGCCCCCTCGGTGTCGAGGCGATCCTCGCCGATATCTCAGCGGCTTTCTTATAGCCGGCGTTTCGATCGGAGACCAATGTCCATCCCCCCGATAGCTCCTTACGCGCTGGGCGACCTGGCGCCGCGGAGCACTCCGCAGCTCGATTGGAAGGTCGACCCCGATCGAGCGGCGCTCCTCGTCCACGACATGCAGAACTATTTCGTCGACGTCTACGAACCCGACTCCGAGCCGTTGGCGTCGGTCGTCCCGAACATCGTCGCGTTGCGCGATGCCGCCGACGCCGCGGGAATGCCGGTCATCCTGACCGCGCAGCCGCCCCGGCAGCATCCGTCGCGCCGCGGTCTGCTCACCGACCGGTGGGGCCCCGGCATCCGGACCGACGAGGAAGCGCAGGTCATCGAGGAGCTCAGCGCACGGCCCGGGGACATCACCGTCGTCAAGTGGCGCTACTCGGCGTTCTCCCGCACCGACTTGCGCTCGCTGCTGGCCCACGACGGCCGCGACCAGTTGCTCATCACCGGCATCTACGCGCACATCGGGTGCCTGCTCACGGCTGCCGACGCCTTCATGCACGACGTTCAGGCCTTCTTCGTCACCGACGGCGTTGCCGACTTCAACGCCGCGTTCCACAGCGGGGCCATCGATTACGTGAACACCACCTGCGGCATGGCGGTGTCGACCGACGACGCGCTGCGCGCAATCAAATCCGATGGCTGAGCAAACCCTCTCTGGAAAGCGCGCCCTGATCACCGGCGCCGCCGGCGGCATCGGATCGGCGGTCGCGCGCGCGTTCGTCGCGGCCGGGGCGCGAGTCCTGTTGAGCGATATCGATCCCGCGGTCACCGATCTCGCCCGCGACCTCGACGCGTCCGGCTCGGTCGTCGACCTGACCGACCGGGCCGCGGTCGCCGATCTCGTCGCCACCGCGCCCGATCTCGTGGGCGGGCCGCTGACGACGGTGGTCCACACGGCGGCGGTCCTGGCCCAGGGGCCGATCGGCGAGATCGTCGACGACGAGTGGGACCGGCTGGTCGCGGTCAACCTGACCGCGACGATGGCGCTGTTGCGCGCGGCGGCCGACGTCGTCGCGACGGACGGATCGATCACCGTCGTCTCGTCGAACTCGGGTGCGACGCCCCGCCTCGGGCTCGGCGCGTACGGGGCGACCAAAGCCGGCGTGACGAGCCTGGTCCGCAGTGCCGGGCTCGAACTCGCCGCGCGCCGGGTTCGGTGCAACGTCATCTCGCCCGGGTCGACCGACACGGCCATGCTGCGCGGCATGTGGCCCGACTCCGCGCCCGCCGACGAGAGTGCCGCAGCCGTGATCGCGGGCAGTCCCGAGCAGTTCCGGCTCGGCATTCCGCTGGGCCGCCTGGCTCAGCCGCAGGACATCGCGGCCTCCGCGGTCTTCCTCGCCTCCGACGCCGCGCGCCACATCACGCTGCACGACCTCCGGGTCGACGGGGGCGCGACGCTCGACCAGTGACGCCGACCGTGCCCACAATCTCGCCGACCGTGCCCACATTCCCGCCCACCGTGCCCACATTCCCGCCCACCGTGCCCAGATTCCCGCCGACCGTGCCCACATTCCCGCCCACCGTGCCCGGCCGCGCCCGCGGAGCCGATCGGACGACCCGACCGATGTCCGAATTGGTAGCGTGGCAGACGTGAAGTACGCCGTCATCATCATCATCGCCCTCCTGCTGATCATCGCCGTCGCCGTCGTCTTCAACGTGCTGGCGGCCAACGCGGCGCGCAAGGCCGAAGCCGAAGCGCTGCGCAATCGCACGTACCGACCGGGCGACCCGTTCTCCAGCGCCGACGACGATGCCGTGTTCGGCGACCCGCGCCAGCTCAAACCGTCCGACCTCGTCGACATCCGCGGCGCGACGTTCGCCGTGCGCGGCGTCATCCGGTTCACCCAGGACGGCTACAACTGGATCGAGGCCCACCTCGATACCGGGACCGGCCGGCGTGCGTGGATCTCGGTCGAGGACGACCCCGACCTCGAGGTCGTGATGTGGAACGAGCTCGACGGCGTGACACTCACCCCTGGACCGGCCACCCTCGAACTCGACGGGCATCGTTTCAGCTACGACGAAGACGGCTCCGCGACGTTCACCTCCGCGGGCACCACCGGCGTCGCGACCAGCGGATCGATGCGCTACCACGATTACGAAGCAGGCAGCATCCGGCTCTCGTTCGAGGATTTCGGGTCCGGCTGGGAAGCCTCCCGCGGCGAGGTGCTCGCCCGCAGCGAATACCGCATCTACCCGTCGAACCCGGCACCCGAGGGACCGCAGTGACGGCACTGTTCGAACTGGAGGGCAGCTTCGTCGACACTCGGGCAGCCGATCTGACGCTGACCCTCGACGCCGACGAGCAGCCCGCACTCGCCACCCGGCGCGGGCGCCTCGGTCCCTTCGACGTGGAACTCCGCCTGCTGGGCGCGAGCCACCAGCTGACCGTCGACCGTCGGGCCAGCGGCTTGCTGCGCGAAACCCTCGCCTGCCTGCCCGGAGATCGGCCGCACCTCCCGTCGACGTGGGTCCGCGACGATTACGCCTTCCGCGCTGAGGTGTCTGTCCACGACGACGAGTCGCTCAGCGAACTCGTCGACCGGCTGCGAACCCCCGCGGACGCAGCGGATTCCCTGCATCTGATCGGGTCGTACCCGGGCCGGCCGTTGGCCGTGACCGCGATCCGAGCCGGGTACGACGTCGCCTCCGACGCCTTGCGATGGCAGACCTGGCACACGTACCCGCAGTCGAGTGAGGTCGTGTACACCGAGAGCGCACTGTCCGGGCGGCTCGCATGACGACACCGCCTCCCAACGGTCCGCCACCGGGCGGGCCGCCGCCTCCCCCACCTCCACCGCCGGGAGGATTCGGGTCGCCCCGCGGATTCTCCGACGACGGGCGTCGTCGCGACGCGGCATCGAAGCTCCGACTCGTCCGGAATGTGATCATCGGGATCATCACGGCCGTCACGGTGATCACGCTCATGGCAACGTGCGCGGTCGACAACAACGGCGACGCGCGCAAGTACATCCAGACGACCTACGCACGCAACGCCGCCCTCGACGACGGGTCCTCGATCGTCGCGTACGTCGCTGACGGCGACGTGAACGCGGTGGCCAAAGACATCTCGTCGGCGCAACGCCCGACCGACAACCGGGCCGGGGCCAACGCGGTCGGCAACGTCGACGGAGCACGGTTCCTGCAATACCCCGACTACCTCGTCGGCCTGTTCCCCTACGGCGCCAACCAGACCCGGGTCATGCTCAGCTCCGACTACCGAAGCGGCTACAACCACTACCACAGCTACGTCGGCGGCTTCTGGGTGCCGACACCCAACTATTCCGGCCGCGGCAGCGGCTACCGCGGCGGCGGTAGCGGCTTCGGCAAATAACCATCAACCGAAGGAACACTCCGTGACGAAATTCCTCGAGAACCTCATCGCCGCCGGCGCCTACTCCGCGGTCGGCATCGCTGCGATGGCCGTCGGCTTCATCGTCGTCGACGCCCTCACGCCCGGGCACCTCCGCACGCAGGTGTGGGTCGACCGCAACCGCAACGCGGCCACTCTGGTCGCGTCGAATCTCGCCGGCGTCGCGATCATCGTCGTCGCGGCGATCGTCGCCAGCGAGGGCGGGCTCGTCCGCGGCCTGCTCTACACGGCCGCTTACACGGCGTTGGGCATCGTCTTCATGGCGGTGACGTTCGGCTTCGCAACGCTGGTGACGCCCGGCCGGCTCGGCGACGCGATCATGGACGACGAGCCTCATCCGGCCATCCGCGTCCACGCGGTGCTGCACGTCGCCGTCGCGGCGATCGTCGCCGCGGCCATCCTCTGACGCCGCGGTGACCCCCGACGCCGGTGCTGACACTGCGCCGGCCACGACCACCCGCGTCACTCCGCGACGACGAGCCGCCCGGGCCGCCCTGCTCGCCGTCGTCTTCGTCTGCGCCGCCTGCGGCCTGGTGTACGAACTGGCGCTCGTCTCGCTCGGCTCCTACCTGATCGGCAACACGGCTACACAAGCCTCGATCGTCCTCGCGGTGATGGTGTTCGCGATGGGTATCGGCTCGCTTGCCGCCAAGCCGCTCCAGCACCGTCCCGTCGTCTGGTTCGCGGTCGTCGAGCTGACCCTCGCGCTTCTCGGCGGGTTGTCGGTGATGGGCCTCTACGCGGCCTTCGCGTACCTGTCGATGTACACCGAGGCGCTCGTCGTCGTCGCGTTCGTCCTCGGCTTGCTGATCGGCGCGGAGATTCCCCTGCTGATGGTGCTGTTGCAGCGCATTCGCCGCCAGGATGCCGGTTCTGCCGTCGCGGATCTGTTCGCCGCCGACTACATCGGCGCGCTCCTGGGCGGTCTGGCCTTTCCCTTCCTGCTCCTGCCGGCCTTCGGACAGTTGCGCGGCGCGCTCGTCGTCGGACTGGTGAACGCGGTCGCCGGACTCCTACTGGTCTTCCTGCTGTTCCGGCGCGACCTCTCCCGACGCGGAGCGTGGGCCGTCGGCGCGGGTGCCGCAGCGGTAATCGCGATCCTGGTCGCGGCTTTCGCCTATTCGACGACTTTCGAGGTGACCGCTCGCCAGGCGCTTTACCGCGACCCGATCGTGCTGTCGAAGCAGTCGCAGTACCAGGACATCGTGCTGACATCGCGGTCGACGCCCGACGGCGACGACGTGCGCCTGTTCCTCAACGGTGATCTGCAATTCTCCTCGGCCGACGAGTACCGGTACCACGAGGCGCTCGTCCACCCGGCGATGGCCGCGCACCCGAAACGGGTGCTGATCCTCGGCGCGGGCGACGGCCTCGCGCTGCGCGAGGTGCTCGCCTATCCGACCGAGTCGATCACCCTCGTCGACCTCGATCCGGCGATGATCGACCTCGCCCGCACCGACCCGCGACTGACCCGGCTCAACCGAGGATCGATGAACGATCCGCGCGCGACGGTCGTCGCCGCCGACGCGTTCACCTGGCTGCGGACCAACGACGAGAAGTTCGACGCGATCATCATCGACATGCCGGATCCGGACGAGACCCCGACGGCCAAGCTGTACTCGACCGAGTTCTACGCCATGGTCGCCGCGCATCTGCGCGACGGGGGCGTCATCTCGGTCCAGGCGGGGTCGCCGTACTTCGCGCCACGGTCGTACTGGTGCGTCGGCGCCACTCTCGGCTCGGCGGGTTTGCGCACCCTGCCCTACCACGTCGACGTCCCGTCGTTCGGCGACTGGGGGTACTTCCTCGCCGCCCGCGACCAGCCCGTTCTGCGCATGAACCCGCCGACCGAGCCACGATTCCTCAGCGACGACGAGCTGCGCGCCGCCCAGATCTTCCCGCGCGACCGGCCACCGCTGGATATGCCGCCGTCGACGCTGATGGACCCGCGCATCCTGCGCTACGCCCAAGGCGAGTGGAAGCAATACTGACGGCGGCGCCCGGCACCGGATAGGGTGATCGGCAGTCGCTGCACGCACAGCCACCCGAGTCGGTTGGACACGCCCGCATCGTGTCCGCCCGACGATTGAGGGCAAGGTTCGCCGGATCTGCGATCGAGGCAAGCTGTTCGTCGTTGACCCTTCATCCGGCGACCGGATGCGGGCGGTCGCGGGAGTTGGCACCATGACCAGGAATTCGGCCGAGAAGCGAGCGGCGCGGGCGTACGCGCAGGAGCACGGCGTGGCCTACCGACAAGCCGTCGAAGCGATCCGACGAAACGATGCTGACCAGATCGACGACTCGTCCTTCGTCCACCGCATCCTGATCGAAGCCGTCGAAGGCTGCGGGATACGCCACTGGGCCCAGATCGTGGAATGGGACGGCGAGCGTCGAGCGGTCGCACGCGATCTGGGCGGCGAGACTTTCGAACTCACCCTGGCGACCCTGGCGTCGGAGTTGCGGGAGTTCCGGTCGGCCGCGCCCGAAGCCTCGCCGCTCGACATCGACAGCTACATCGCCGACGAGGTCGTCCAGGCGTCGCTGTTCGGAGCGGTGATCTATCGCCGGCCGGTTCGTCGCTAGAGCACGGCCGGCGGAAAACCGGGCACGATCGGCGGAAATCCGGGCACGGTCGACGGGAATCTGGGCACGCTCGGCGGGAATCCGGGCACGGTCGGCGGAAATCCGGGCACGGTCGGCGGAAAACTGGGCACGGTCGGCGGAAAACTGGGCACGGTCGGCGGGATGTCAGTCAGTCAGGCAGTCAGTCAGTATGCGCTGACCTGTACCGACATCCCCGGATCAGTCGCCACGGTGAGCGGCGACGGGGCTGCCCCACCGGCGATGACGTGTGCGCCGAGCGTGGCGATCATCACCCCGTTGTCGGTGCACAATCTCGGCTTGGGCACGCGCAGCGTGATCCCGGCGGCGTCGCAACGCTCCTGCGCCAGCGACCGGATGCGCGAATTCGCCGTCGCACCGCCGCCGAGCACCAGCGTCGTGGTGTCGAAGTCCGCACACGCCCGCAGCGCCTTCATGGTGAGCACGTCGGCGACCGCTTCCTGGAAGGAGGCGGCGACGTCGGCCGTCGGCACGGGTTCGCCGCGCCGCTCACACCCTTCGACATACCGCGCGACGGCGGTCTTGAGGCCGCTGAACGAGAAGTCGTAGCGCGCGTCACGGGGGCCGGTCATACCCCGCGGAAACGCGATCGCACTCGGATCGCCGTCCGCGGCGAGCGCGTCGATCAGCGGTCCTCCCGGATAGCCGAGGCCCAGCAGTCGCGCGACCTTGTCGAAGGCCTCCCCCGCGGCGTCGTCGACGGTGGTGCCGAGTTCTTCGATCGGCTGCCCGAGGTCGGTGACGCGCAGCAGGTGCGTGTGCCCGCCGGACACCAGCAGCGCGATGCACGGCGGCATCGGCCCGTGCTCGAGGGTGTCGACGGCCACGTGTCCGCCGAGGTGATTGACGGCGTACAGCGGCACATCCCAGGCCAGCGCATACGCCTTCGCCGCCGCGACGCCGACGAGGAGCGCCCCGGCCAAACCGGGTCCGATCGTCACCGCGATCGCGTCGGGCTTCTCCACACCGGCGGCGGCGAGCGCCCGACGCATCGTCGGAACCATCGCCTCGAGATGAGCGCGCGACGCGACCTCGGGCACGACGCCGCCGTAGCGGGCGTGCTCGGCGACCGACGACGCGACCTCGTCGGCCAGCAGGCGGACCGGTCCGTCGGACGAGCCCGGAGCCCATTCGACGATCCCGACGCCGGTCTCGTCGCAGGAGCTCTCGATCCCCATCACGATCAAGCGGTCACTCATCGGGGTTCTCCGGCATCTTTCCACTGGGTGCGGGACGGATCATCGTGTACGCATCCGCGCCCGACGGCTGGTAGTAGCCCTTGCGCAGACCCGACTTGACGAAACCGACGCTCTCATACAGCCCGATCGCCGCCTCGTTGTCCACCCGCACCTCCAGGAACACCGGCGCGTCGCGGGCGTCGGCGACCTCCAGCATCCGGTCGAGCAGCGCCCGCCCTATCCCGCGCCCCCGGTGCGTCGGGCTCACCGCGATGGTGTGGATCTCGCACTCGTGATCCCCGGCAGCACCGAGGATCGAGACGCCCGCGTAGCCGATCGGCAGGGCGCCGAGCGTGTCGCGTGCCGCAAAGTAGCGGTTGTACGGGGCATTCAACTCGGCGCGGAACGCCGCGGCCGGCCACGGGGAATCACCGGCGAACATCTGCTGCTCCAGCTCAGCGCACCGGGCGATATCGGCACCCTTCAGCTCGTCGATGACGGTCACGCGCCTGCCCGCTTCTTCTTCTGATCGGCCAACTCGACCGCGTCGGGTCGACGCAGATACAGCGGGACCAGGGGTTCGGGCGCGGCACCGGACCGCACGGCATCCGCCGCGACGACGGCCAGTCCGACGACGTCGAGGGTCGCCTGGGCACCCGGCCACCGGTCGTCGGGAAGCAGCGCGGGGACACCGGCCACCCAGTCGACCCGTTCGTCGGCGAGCTCCCCGACCAGCGCGGCCGGAGCCGCGACACCCGGACCGTCCACGCGGGTTCCGTCGACGTAGCGCGCCCAGTACACCTCGCGACGCCGCGCATCGGTGACCACCAGGATGGATTTCGCCGCCCGTTCCCACAGCACCGTGGCGGCGAGCGCGTCGAGGGTGCAGACCCCGTAGACGGGGATTCCCAGTGCGTCGCCGTAGGCGGCGGCGGTGGCCATGCCGACGCGGAGCCCGGTGAACGGCCCCGGTCCGCACCCGACGACGACCGCGTCCAGATCGGATCCGCTCCACCCCGCTTCGTCCAGGCACTCCTTCATCAGGGTGGTCAGGGTTTCGGCGTGCCGGCGTTCGTCGGCGATGACTCGTGAGCAGATCCCGACGACATCCGCGGCGCCCACCGTGGCTAGTCCGGTGACCACGGCCGCCGTCGCGGTGTCGATCACCAGCACCCGTCGCTCACTCACCGACCCACCGCCATTCCACCGTGCGCTCGTCGCCCTCCGGTTCGCGGGACAGCCGCACGAGCAGATACCGCCCGGCGAGCCGCTCGGCGACACCGGCGCCCCACTCCACCACGACCACCGAGTCGGTGAGATCGGTATCGAGGTCCAGCGCGTCGAGCTCGTCGAGGATGTCGGCGCCCTCGCCGAGGCGGTACGCGTCGACGTGGACCATGCCGGGACGCCCCGACTCGCCTGGACGATGAGCACGTGCGATGACGAAGGTCGGCGACGTGACGCGCCCGACGACACCGAGTCCCGCGCCGATCCCACGGGCGAGCGCCGTCTTACCTGCGCCGAGCGGACCGTCGAGGATCACCAGATCGCCGGCATCGAGAGCCGCCGCGACGTCGCGGCCGAACGCCTCGGTATCGGCGGTCTCGGGCAGCGTCGCACTGCCCGAGACGCCCGGGGTCACCGCCATCGGGCCCACCAGCGCCGGGACTGTTCGGTCTCGACCGGCCTCGGCGACTCGGCGCGTGCCGGTTCGCTCGTTCGCCTCGGCGACTTTCGGCGGGCTGACAGTTCGGCGCGCGCCCGCGTGACGAGTTCGTCGAGGACCTCGTCCACCTCGTTCGGGCGCTCCATCTGCACCATGTGTCCCGCGCCCTGCACGATCGTCAGACGGCAGTTGTCCCCCAGCACGCCGTACATGGCGTACGAATTCGGGTAGGGGGTCATACAGTCCTCGTCGCCGCAGACGACGACCGTCGGCACGCGCGACAGAACCGGCAGACCCGACATCTCGTCATGCTCCTCCAGCGCCGCCAGGAAGTGGACGATCGTCGTCAGCGGCGTCTGACGGATCATCCGCTCCACCGCGCGCGCCGCCGAGGGACTGTAGAAATCCGGGCCGAAGCTCGCCGCGAGCAGTACCGGTTCGAGGGCGCGGCGGGCGCGCGTGCGACCCGCCTGAATGAACCAGGGCGCGTGGCGCACCGCCAGGCGGAACGCCTTCACCGCCGGATTCTGCAGGGCCTCGCCGACGCCCGCCTCGGTGATCCCGCGCGCGGCGCTGGCGACCAGACCGACGCCGATCACGCGCCCGCCCGGGCCGAACAGCTCCGGTTGTCTGCGCGCCAGCGCCATCGTCGCCATGCCGCCCATTGAATGCCCGACGATCACGACCGGACTGGTCGGCGCCAGGGCGCGAATCACCGCGGCGACGTCGTCGCCGAGCTGCGACATCGTCATGGTCTCCGGCGATGCCGGCTCGCTGCGGCCGTGGCCCCGGTGGTCGAAGAAGACCAGTCTCGTCTTCTCGCCCCAGGCCGTGGCCAACGCGGTCCGCTGGAAATACCAGGAACTCATCCGCAGGGAGAACCCGTGGACGAAGACGACGGTCAGGTCGGGGTCGTCGTCGCCGTGGACGACGCGCGCCGCGAGCCGGACCCCGTCGTCGGCGGCGACAGTGTGCTCCTCCTCGCGGTAGAGGGAGTCGAAGTGAACGTCGGCGTACGGGTCGGTGAGGCCGGCCCGCGCCTGTGTCACCTGCCGGGCGACGCCGGTCGCGGCCAGGTTGCCGAGCACCGAGACACCGGCACTCGACTTCGTGATCGGATTCCCCGACCGCCGCGGGCGACGCAGCGCGTTCATGGCAGGCCTCCGAGGTAGCGCCGGGCGATGCGCGGGCCGATCCCCGTGACGATCTCGTAGTCGATCGTGTCGGTCAGGTCCGCCCACTCGCGGGCCGTCGGGCCGCCGTCGATGCCGGTGCCGAACACCGTCACCTCGTCCCCCTCGCCGACGCCGCCGCCGTCGGGTCCGAGGTCGACGACGAACTGGTCCATGCAGATGCGCCCGATACCGGGGAAGTCGCGGCCGTCGATCCGGACCCGCAGCCGCCCGGACAGGGCACGCGGCACGCCGTCGGCGTAGCCGACGGGAATGACCGCGACGACCGTGTCGACGGGTGCGACGAAGGTGTGCCCGTAGGAGACCCCCTCCCCGGCGGCCACCTTCTTGACCAGCGATACGCGGGTACGCAGCGTCATGGCGGGAATCAGATCGGCGTCGCTGTGCTGCGGCACCGGGTTGAGGCCGTAGACGGCGATTCCGGGGCGGACCGCGTCGAAGGCCAGGTCGGGACGGGTCAGTGCGGCGGGCGAGTTGGCCAGGTGAACGAGTTCGGCGATTGCCCCGGTCTTCCGCAAATCGGCCACCGCCGCGGTGAGCGCCGCGGCCTGCGCATCGTTGACCGGGTTGGCCGGCTCGTCACCGCAGGCGAGATGCGCCATCACGCCGCGCAGCCGTACCGCGCCGGCGGCGCGGGCGCGGGCGAACGCGTCGACGAAATCCGACCATTCGTCTCGCGCCACCCCGCTGCGGTTCATCCCGGTGTCCACCTTGACCGTCAGCGTCGCGGTCTCTCCCCGTCGCCCTGCCGCGTCGACGACCGCCGCCAGTTGGCGGGTCGAAGAAACCGCGATGTCGACGTCGGCGGCGATCCCCGCCTCGAAGTCGGTGTCGGGCGCGTGCAGCCAGGACGTGATCGGAGCGTCGATCCCGCCTTCGCGCAGGGCCAGCGCCTCGGTGATGTGGGCGACTCCCAATCCGACGGCACCGGCGTCGACGAGAGTCCGCGCGACCGGCAGCGCACCGTGGCCGTAGCCGTCGGCCTTGACCACGGCGAGCACCCCCGCCCCCGCGACGTCGCTCAGGACGCGGAGGTTGTGCGCGATGGCCCGCAGATCGACGGTCGCGGTGCCCATGGCGGTGGAGCCGGTTGAAGTGTGCATCGAACAGATATTGTCTCAGACCCGCGCCCCCGGACGCGTCACCCGGCCTTCGACCGCAGCAAACGGATCGCATCCGATATGGCCGTGACCAGTGCGGACGCCCCGATCGGGGCGCCGGGCGAGCCAGCCGCGATGTGTGCGGCGACACTGTGCGCGCGGGCTCCCATGGCCGCCGCGAGAGCCGGGCGCAGTCCCGTCGCCAACAGCGCCCCGACGATCCCGGACAACGCGTCGCCCGAACCGGCGGTCGCGGCCCACGAGGATCCGGCCTCGTTGACCAGCACAGCTCCCCCGTCGACGTCGCCGGGCGGCGAAGCGATCAGCGTCGCCCGGCCTTTCAGCAGCACGGTCGCCCCGAGATCCGCGGCACACGCCGCCACGGCCCCCACGCGGTCGGCTGCCAGCGGTTCACCGGTCAGCCGGGCGAACTCACCGGCATGCGGGGTGAGCAACGTCGGCGCGCTGCGCGCGGCGAGCAGATCGCGGTGCCGGGCGAGCAGCGTGATTCCATCGGCGTCGACGAGAACCGGGACATCGGCCGCCAGCACGGTGCGCAACCGGGCCAACGCCGCCTCGCCGGTACCGAAGCCAGGTCCGACGACCCACGCCTGCACCTTGCCCGCGACGGTTACCGCCGGCCCGCTCGCTGCGCTCCCGGCGACTGCCACATCCGTCCCGCTCGCTCCGCTCCCGGCGACTGCCACATCCGTCCCGCTCGCTCCGCTCCCGGCGACTGGACCGGGCTCGTCGGCGACGACGACTTCCGGATACCGGGCGACGACGGCCGACGCCGCGGGGCCCGCGTACCTGGTCATTCCCGAGGTGGCGGCCACCGCCGCGCCGGTGCACAGCAGTGCGGCTCCCGGATAGGCCGCCGATCCCGCAACTATCCCGACGACGCCCTGCCGGTACTTGTCGTCCGTCGGCCCCGGGATCGGCCACCTCGCCCCCACCTCGGCGTCGGAGAGGGATGCCAGCGTCGTGACGCCCGCATCGTCGGGCACCTCGTCCAGGCCGATGTCGACGACGACGATCCGCCCGCACTGCGGCGCCGCGAGGACGTGGGCGCGCCGCGGCACGCCGAACGTCACGGTGAGGTCGGCGCGCACCGCCGGGTCGTGGACGACCCCGGTGTCGGCGTCCACGCCCGAGGGCAGGTCGACGGCGACGACTCGCGCATCCGGTGAGTCCGCGGCGGCGGCCGCGAACGCGGAGGCGGCGTCCGGGCGCAGCGGCCCGTTGCCGCCGATCCCGACCACGCCGTCGACGACCACGTCCAGCGGCCCAGACGTCGTCTCGAATCCCCGGACGACCCGCCCGCGGGCCGCGCGGAAGGCGGCGAGTCCGCCGTGGTGCGCCCGTTCGGGGGCGAGAAGCAGGGCGGAGACGGCTACGCCTCGGCGCGCGAGGATCGCGCCCGCGTACAGCGCATCACCGCCGTTGTCGCCGGAGCCCACGATCAGCCCGGCGCGGCGGCCGTACACGCCGCCGCTCGCGCGGAGGTCGTTGAGGATGGCCGACGCCAGTCCGTGCGCGGCCCGGCCCATGAGGACGCCGTTGTCGAGCAGCCCGGTGGATTGCTCAGCCGACCTGATCTGATCCACTGTCGGATATCGCACCGCGTCCTCCGTACAAATTCGTCGTGCGGGCGGGCCGTCGTGGACATATCGGCCACCGGCCGCGCCTGCGACGACGATATTCTCCCGACTATTCGACGGTGACCGACTTCGCGAGGTTGCGCGGCTTGTCGACGTCGTAGCCGCGCTCGTCGGCGACAGTGGCGGCGAACACCTGCAACGGAATGGTCGAGACCAGGGGCTGAAGCAGCGTCGACGTGCGCGGGATCGGGATGAAGTGGTCGGCCACCGCGCGCGCGGCATCGTCCTCAGCTTCGGCGATCACGATCGTCTCGGCGCCGCGCGCCTGGATCTCGCGAATGTTGCTGACCATCTTCGAGTGCAGCACGGCGCGGCCTTCGCGCGACGGCATGACAACGAAGACCGGCAACCCGGCCTCGATGAGCGCGATCGGGCCGTGCTTGAGCTCGCCGGCGGCGAAACCCTCGGCGTGGATGTAGGCGAGCTCCTTGAGCTTGAGCGCCCCCTCCAGCGCCACCGGGTAGCCGACGTGGCGCCCCAGGAACAGCACCGTGTCGCGGTCGGCCAGCTGGCGCGCCAGCTCGCGGACCGGATCCATCGAGGCGAGCACCTCCTCGACCGCGGCTGCCGCCGCCGTCATCTCGTCGAACTCGCGGGTCACCTCGTCGGTGAACTTGGTGCCGCGTGCCTGCGCCAGGGCAAGACCGACCAGGTAGGCGGCGACGATCTGGGCGAGGAAGCACTTCGTGGACGCCACGCCGATCTCGGGGCCGGCGTGCGTGTAGAGCACCGCGTCGGATTCGCGCGGGATCTGCGCGCCGTTGGTGTTGCAGATCGCCAGTACCTTGGCATTCTGGTCCTTGGCGTGCCGCACCGCTTCCAGCGTGTCGGCCGTCTCGCCGGACTGGGAGATCGCAACGACGAGCGTCGACCGGTCGAGCACCGGGTCGCGGTAGCGGAACTCGCTGGCCAATTCGACCTCGACCGGCAGCCGGGTCCAGTGCTCGATGGCGTACTTGGAGAGCAATCCGGCGTGGTAGGCCGTGCCGCACGCGACGACGAAGACCTTGGTGACGTCGCGCAGGTCGTCGTCGGAGATGCGTTGCTCGTCGAGCACGATGTGGCCGTCGCGCAAGTGGCCCAGGAGGGTGTTCGTCAGCGCGTCTGGCTGCTCGGCGATCTCCTTGAGCATGAAGTAGTCGTAACCGCCCTTCTCGGCGGCGGCGAGGTCCCAGTCGATGTGGAACGGTTTGCCGGTGCGCGGATTGCCGTCGAAGTCGGTGATCTCGTACGAGGTCGCAGTGATGACCACGACCTCGTCCTGCCCGAGTTCTACGGCGTCGCGAGTGTGCTCGATGAACGCGGTGACGTCGGAACCGACGAACATCTCGCCGTCGCCGACGCCGACGACGAGCGGGGTGGAACGGCGTGCCGCGACGATCTGGTCCGGGTGGTCCGCGTGGGTGAACACCAGGGTGAAGGCACCGTCGAGGCGGCGCAGCACCGCGTAGGCGCTGGCGACGAAATCACCGGCGGTCGGCCCCGAATCGTAGGCGCGCTGCACGAGGTGGACGGCGGTCTCGGTGTCGGTGTCAGAGGCGAATTCGACACCCGTGGCCTCGAGTTCCGCGCGCAGCGGTGCGTAATTCTCGATGATGCCGTTGTGGACGACCGCGACCTTGCCGTCGGTGGAGACGTGCGGGTGCGCGTTGCGGTCGGTGGGCTTGCCATGGGTGGCCCAACGGGTGTGGCCCATCCCGGTCGTCCCGGTCAGCGTGTCGGCCCCGACCAGGGCGATCTGCTTGTCGAGGTTCTCCAGGCGACCGGCCTTCTTCTCCACGACGAGGCCGCCGTGGCCGTCGAGGACGGCGACGCCCGCGGAGTCGTATCCGCGGTATTCCATCCGACGCAGGGCGTCAACGACGATCGGCAGCGCCTGACGCTGGCCCACGTACCCGACAATTCCACACATAGCTATAAAGCGTACCTAGCCGCCGCGCAGCGCCCGAATCGACGAAAGAGCACCGGTCCGGCCAGCGCTCGGCGCGCCGCCGAACAGCTTCTCGATGTGGTCGCGGTCGTCGGCGTCCGGTTCGTCGGGGTCGACGGCGAGCACCGCTCCCAGCGTCGCTTCGGGATCGGTGAACGCCGCGTACTCGTCGTCGCCGTCGGCGGTCGCGATCAGAAATCCGGTCAACAGCGCGCGGACCGCCGAGTGGGTCGTCTTGTCGGCACCGTTGATGCCGACCAGCGAGCGCAACGACCGTCGCTGCAGCAATCCCCGTTCGGTCGCGCCGGGGACCGAGCGCAGCACCACCGGACCGGCCAGGGCGCGGGCGAGCGGCAACGGGTTCGCATCGACCGTGTCGAGTTCCGACCCGGCCGCCACGACCATCGCGGGTACGCGCACCGCGTCGGCGGCCGCGAAGGCCGTCGGTGTCGACGGCTTCGGGAAGATCGCCGCGAGACTCTCGACGCCGATCGGCTCGGTGCCGGCCAGCACGTCGGGTCCCAGTGCGAGCACCGCGGCCGAGGCACCGAAGCCGTGGCCCGCCACAGCGCATCGCCGCGGGTCGACGGTGATCGACTCGTCGAGACCGAGGCGCACCTTCGGCAGGTTGGCGACCGCGGTGCGCAGCCCGGCGGCCAGCTCGACGTCGGACGGCGTCAGCCCGCACTCGACGTCGGGCGCGGCGGCGACGATGCCGTGGCTGGCCAAGTGGAACAGCAGATCTCGGTAGCGTCCGCTGTCGGCCATCCAGGAGTGGCCGAAGGCCACCAGCGGCAGACCGGCGCCCGCTGCCGGCGTGAAGAGCTGACCGGGCACGCCGACGAATCCGAGGTCGCCGCGCAGCACCTTGTAGGGTCCGCGACGACTGAGCCGCGTCATCAGCTCGTCGGGCGGCGGGGCGGGTTTCTTCTTGCTGCCAAACACCATCCGAGCTTAGGCCCACCAGGCCGCGGGATGCAGCAGGCGCCGCGAAGACGAGCCCGCTACCTGATTCTCGACGCCCGCCGGCGATTCCGGGACGCCGGTCATCGCCTCGACGGTGTGCGTTCGTCCGACTCGTTCCACGGCGTCGATCTCCGCCACAGTCTCGGCGACCACTACCCGGATGTGCGCGGCGACGTCGATATCGGTCATCACCGGCCGCCGATCAGGACCAGCTCCCCGTCGAGCTTGCCGAGTGCCGCATCTATCCGCGCCGCCCCGGCACGAGCAGCGTCGACCGCGGGATCGACCGGATCGGCGACGACCGCACCCTCGCGCTCGTCGAAGACATCGGCGATGTCGTCGATCGCGTCACCGAGCGCGGCGGCGAGCTTGCCGCACACTGCCGTCAGACCGTCCAACGCGGCTTCGGCCGCCTCCAGGATGTGACCGAGGGCGTCGAGGTCGGCGCGCAGACGCTCCGGCAGCTCGGCCGCGATGCCCGTCGGCTCGTCACGCAGACCCAGGTCCTGCGCCCGCGCAGTCAGGCCGACGGCATCCGCCCATCGCTCGCCGAGACCGGTGTGCGCGGTGCGCAGCACTCCGACGTCGACCTCCAGCCCGGACAGGTCGACGCCGGCGACGCGCGCCGCGACCGTCATCGCCACCGTCCGCGGTCGAGCCGAACGATCCGTTGGGCCGCCGCGTCGTCGGCCTCGGCGATCTCACCGGACCGCGCCGTCAGCCCGCGTGCCGCCGCGCGCAGCTCCGTCGCGCGCTGTGCCAGCCGGGACGCGACCGACTCGACGGCCCGGTGGTAGCCCGTCGTTGATCCTTGCGTGCGCACGCTCCCGTACGCGCCCGAGCGCAGCAGCGCGACGTGCTCGTCGATCGAATCGGCGACGCGATGACAGTCCACCGCCAGACGCGCGGACTCCATCGAGTCGAGCCGAACCGATTCCAGCCGTGTCGCGTTTCCCCCGGACCCCATATCCCTTAGACGCAGCGCGGCGCCGAACGGTTCCCTCCGGTGCGCGGCCGGTTCCTCGAGGGCACTAGCCTCGATGTGTGGCCAACAAGATCCTTTCCTCGCTGGCGCGCGGTTCCCGGCAGTTCGCGACCCGCACCGCCTTGCAGCGCGCAATCACCCTGCACGACGTGACCGACGCGATCGCGCCGGTCACCCTGTCCGGCAAGACCGTTCTGGTGACCGGCGCCTCGTCGGGAATCGGCGAAGAAGCCGCACAGCAGCTCGCCGCCGAGGGCGCGACCGTCATCCTCGTCGCCCGCGGGGTCGCCGAACTCGACCGGGTGGCGCAGCAGATCACCACTGGCGGCGGCACCGCGTACACGGTCAGCGGCGACCTCTCGACGGAGAAAGGCGTCGGCGACGTGCTCGACGCCGTGCTCACCCGCTACGGCACCCCCGACATCGTGGTGAACAACGCCGGACGCTCGATCCGCCGCACGGTGGCCGATTCGACCCAGCGCCTGCACGACTTCCAGCGCACGATGGCGATCAACTACTTCGGCCCGGTCGGACTGACGCTCGGCGTGCTCGACGAATTCCTGCGCCGCGACAGCGGTCACTTCATCAACGTTTGCACCTGGGGCGTGACGAACGGGGCGATGCCGAAGTTCGCCGCCTACGGCGCGTCGAAGGCCGCATTGGCGACGTTCGGCCGGAGTCTCGCCGCCGAGCTCACCGACACCGGCGTGAAAGTGACCAACGTGTGCTTCCCTCTCGTCGCGACCCCGATGATCGCCCCGACCACCGAGTACGCGAAGGCACCCGCGCTGTCCTCGGAGGCGGCGGGTGAGTGGATCGTGCACGCCGCCAAGCACCGCCCGCTGGAGATCATGCCGCGTTATGCGAAGGCGCTGCGCGGGATCACCGCGATCTCCGCGTCATGGTCCGACGGAATCCTCGCGCGCGGATCGATCTGAGGGTCAGAAGCGAGCCGTCCAGCGGCCGCGAGCGCACACCATGGCCTTGCCCCGCGGCCCGCGCGCCGTCGTGTACTGCCCGGTGCATTTGCCTCCCGGCTTGCGCACCTGCGGGTCGACGCCGGTGACGCGAACCCAGCGGTAGCGGCCCGACCCCATGTGCGTGCAGACCGTCGTGCGGCCCTGCGCCGTGCGGATGCGGTTGGCCTGCGCGCGGCCGCACACGCGCCCGACGCCCGGCGTCGCGTTGCGCCGTGGGCGGGCGTTGTTGCGCTGACCCGGTCGCTTCGCCTTGGGTTTGCTCTTCGACTTCTTCCCCGGCTTCTTGGTTGCGGGACGATCCGCCGGCGTCGGGATCAGCGACAGCGGGTCGAAGACGGTCGATGCCGAATGCGCGGCGAGAGCGGGCCGACGGTCGGAACCGACGACGCCGGCCACCGTCACACCGGCAACGCCGACGCCGAGCACCACGGCAGCGGCAACCGCGGTCCGGGTCAGTGCCGAACCCTTGCGTCGTTTAGTCACACCAGTCACACGGGTAACAGTATTGTCCGGAGATGGCCTCTACCAGCGCCGATAGCGCGTTGAGTCCCAATCGCAACCGCCGCGAAACCATCGATGCGCCGGTGTGGTTCACTGATCCGATGATCGGAGATCCACTGCAGGTCAGGCCAGAACCGGTCGAGCCGCTGATCGCGGCAGGCACGATGTCCAAGCTGCACCGGACGGTGCGGATCGACGCGGTCCGCCCGAACGGACGGGTGAAGTTCGACGCCGTCGCCCGCTATCTGCAAGACGCCGGCCAGGACCATCTCGACGCGCTCGACTACACCGATATCCATCCGCACTGGGTTGCGCGGCGCACGGTCATCGACATGCACGGCGCCGGTGGATGGCCGGAACAGATCGCGATGCACCGGTGGGGATCCAAGATGGGATCGCGGTGGTGCAACGTGCGCGTCGACCTCGACGGCGACGCCGGGACCAGGATCGAGACCGAGGCCTTCTGGGTCAACTTCAACGCGGAGACCGCGACCCCTTCGCGCCTCGACGACCGGTTCGTCGAGATCTTCGGCGCGAGGGCCGAGCCAGGGCCGCTGCGCTGGAAAGCCCTGCTGGATCCGGAGCCCCACGCCGACGCCGAAGTCATTCCCTTCACGCTGCGGGCCTCCGACCTCGACATGATGGAACACGTGAACAACGCCGTGTACTGGTCGGCACTCGAAGAGGCACTCAGCCGACATGCGGACCTCCGCGACCGGATGCCCTTGCGGGGAATCATCGAATACAACTCGCCGCTCGTGCCTGCCGACGAACCGCGGCTGCTCGCGCGGCGCGAGGGCGACACGCTGTCGGCCTGGCTGATGGCCGGAGACCGCAACGCGGCGGCTCTCGCCGCTACGATCCCGCGGGTGCCCTGACCCGCGGTCCGCGGTGCCCCGTCGCGCCAGCCGCCCAGTAGCGGCAGGTCAGCGACCGGCCGCGGCGACCACGTCGGCGATGCGGGCCGCGATGCCGTGTGCGGCGTCTGCGGTGGGCGCCTCGACCATCACGCGCACCAACTGCTCGGTGCCCGACGGGCGCAGGAGCACGCGCCCCTCGCCGGCGAGTTCGGCCTCGGCGGTCTTGACGGCGTCGCGCACCGCGGTGGCCTGTGCGACGGAGTGCTTGTCGGAGACGCGGACGTTGATCAGCTCCTGCGGCAACACGGTCATGATCGACGCGAGTTCGGCGAGCGATTCCCGCGTGGCGGCGATCCGTTCCATCAGCAACAGGCCGGTGAGGATGCCGTCGCCTGTCGTTCCCGCGCCGGGGATCACGATATGGCCGGACTGCTCGCCGCCCAGCGAGTAGCCGCCGCTGCGCAGCTCTTCGAGCACGTAACGGTCGCCGACTGCGGTGGTCCGCAGTTCGATGCCCGCCTTCTCCATCGCCAGATGCAGGCCGAGGTTGCTCATCACCGTGGCGACGAGGACGTTGTCGGCGAGACCGCCGCGGTCGGCCATCGCGGTGGCCAGGATCGCCATGATCATGTCGCCGTCAACGAGGTCGCCCTTCGCGTCGACGGCCAAGCAGCGGTCCGCGTCCCCGTCGTGCGCCAGACCGAGATCGGCGCCGTGTTCGGCGACCGCGGCCTGCAGTTTGCCCATGTGCGTCGAACCGCACCCGTCGTTGATGTTGAGACCGTCGGGGGCGGCGAAAATCGGAATGACCGTAGCGCCGGCGGCCCGATACGCCTCCGGCCCCAGGTGCGATGCCGCGCCGTGTGCGCAGTCGACGACGACGGTCAAACCGGAAAGGTCGGTGGACAGCTGCGCGGCGAGGTGGTCGAGGTAGCGCTGCGCGGCGTCGGGAGCGTCGATGAGGCGGCCGATGCTCGATCCGGTCGGCCGCCGCATCTGCTCGACGGTTTCCATCGCCGCTTCGATCCGGTTCTCCAGGGCGTCGTCGAGCTTGTGCCCGCCGGCGCCGAAGATTTTGATGCCGTTGTCCGGCATGGGGTTGTGCGACGCGGAGATCATGACGCCGAAGGTAGCGTCGTAGTCCGCGGTCAGAAACGCGACCGCGGGCGTCGGCACAACGCCGACCCGGATCGCGTCGACGCCGTGCGCGGCGAGGCCGGCGCAGACCGCGGCCTCCAGGAATTCACCCGAGGCGCGCGGATCGCGGCCGACGACGGCGGTCGGGCGGGGTGCGGACGCACCGGATTCGGATCCCTGCGGACCCAAGACTTCCGCGGTGGCCGCGGCCAGGCGCAACGCGAGCTCTGCGGTGAGCTCGGCGTTGGCCCGGCCGCGGACGCCGTCGGTTCCGAACAGGCGAGGCTTCGCCCCGGCGCTGGGAGCGCCAGCGAGCGGGCCGAATCCCTCCTGCAGATCGGAGTCGGACACGCGGTTCAGCGCTTGCTGTACTGCGAGGCCTTGCGGGCCTTCTTCAGGCCGTACTTCTTGCGCTCGACGGCACGCGGGTCACGCGTGAGGAAGCCGGCCTTCTTCAGGGCCGGACGGTCCTCAGGGCTGACCTCGATCAGCGCACGCGCGATGGCCAGGCGCAGGGCACCGGCCTGACCGGAGGGGCCGCCGCCGCCCAGGCGGGCGTAGATGTCGAACGACTCGGTGCGGTCGACGGTCACCAGCGGCGACTTGACGAGCTGCTGGTGCACCTTGTTCGGGAAATAGGTCTCCAGGTCGCGACCACCGTTGAGGTGGAACTGGCCGGTGCCGGGCACCAGGCGCACGCGCACGACGGCCTCCTTGCGGCGGCCGACGGTCTGGATCGGGTGGTCGAGGACGACCGGAGCGCGCTCCACCGGCGAGGCGGCTGGGGCCTCGGACTCGGTGGTGTAGTCGTCGCTGGCGATCTCCACGGCGTCGGCGTCGTCGGTGTCCACGGCGTCGACCTCGATGTTCTCTTCAGTCACGTTCTCGTCGCTCACTGGGCCACCTGCTTGATCTCGAAGGGGACGGGGCTCTGGGCCGCGTGCGGATGGTTGGGGCCGGCGTAGACCTTGAGCTTGGAGCCCATGGCCCGACCGAGCTTGGTCTTGGGCAGCATGCCCTTGATGGCCTGCTCGACGACGCGCTCCGGCTTGGTTGCCAGCATGTCGCCGATCGACTGCGACTTGAGGCCACCGGGGTGCCCCGAGTGGCGGTACTTGATCTTGCCGGTGGCCTTGTTGCCGGTGATGGCGACCTTGTCGGCGTTGACGACGATGACGAAATCGCCGCCGTCGATGTGCGGGGCGTAGGTCGGCTTGTGCTTGCCGCGCAGGAGCGTCGCGCTCTGCACAGCGAGGCGGCCGAGCACCACGTCGGTGGCGTCGATGACGTGCCACGTGCGCGTGACGTCACCCGCCTTCGGGGTGTAGGTAGACACGGTTGATCCTCAACTCTTTGTCGTTGCTGCTGGTCGGGCGCGGCGGCGGAGTGTGCCTCGGCGACCAGTTGGGACCCGAGGACTCCGGTTATCGACGCACGCGCTGGGCGCACGACGATGCCGAAGCACCAGCGGACTAGCTTACGGGAGGGCCCTGAGCAGGGTCAAAACGGCGACGGCGGTCAGAACGGCCGACGCCGCCGTCGCGGCGCCGTTAGGCTCGGCGAACATGAGCGCACAGCGACAGTGGACCCTCGGGGCGGCCGACGGCGAACTGGTCCTCAAGACTGACAAGACCGGTCCCGCCGCCAAGACCGGGCACCGGTTGACGATCGGGTTCACCGACTGGACGGGCACCGTCACCGTCGACGACGACCGGGTGCCGCAGCGGGTTTCGCTGCGCGTCGTCGTCGATTCGCTGGAGGTGCGCAGCGGCGAGGGCGGTGTGACGCCGATGAGCGGCGCCGAGCGCGCGATGGCGCGGTCCAACGCGGTGAAGTCGCTGAAGGCGTCGAAGGCTCCCGAGATC
Source organism: Gordonia araii NBRC 100433 (assembly GCF_000241265.1). Lineage (GTDB taxonomy): Bacteria > Actinomycetota > Actinomycetes > Mycobacteriales > Mycobacteriaceae > Gordonia > Gordonia araii. Next base: position 138,884 of record NZ_BAEE01000021.1, on the reverse strand, counting down.
GTTTTCGTCGGCAGTTCCGTCTCGCCGACCGACGGCGGCTACCGGGTCGCCGGCGATCTCACCATCGCGGGCACCTCCGTCCCGCACAGCGTCGACGTCGAGGTGGCCGAGACCGCTACCGCCTGGGATGTGAGCGCTCACACGACGGTCAGCCACAAAGCCGTCGGCCTCAAGCCGTATTCGCTGGCGATGGGTGCGCTGAAGGTCGCCGACGAGGTCGAGCTGGACTTCCGGGCTACTCTCCCGCGCCCGTAATCGCCGACCGTGCCCACATTTCCGCCCACCGTGCCCACATTTCCGCCCACCGTGCCCACATTTCTGCCCACCGTGCCCAGAATCCCGCCCACCGTGCCCACATTTCTGCCCACCGTGCCCAGAATCCCGCCGACCGTGCCCACCGCTAGGCGCGAATAACAGCAACCGCTCGCCGGCACGCCTGCTCCAGACGCGGCGAGCCGGCATCCTGACATCCGACGCTGACCTGGCGCTGCCCCTGCTCCGGCAGTCGAAGAACGCGGACGTACCAGCGGATCGGAGCCCCGGAGTCGGGTGTCTCGCGATAGGCCACGACCATCTGCCCCGCGAACATCGCGCGCTCGGCGAACTCGCTGACCGCATCGTCGCCGCGCTGCTTGATCCGCTCCCCCAGGCTCGCTGCCACCGATTCGATGGTCGCGTCAGCCCGTAGCGGGCTGACCGCCACGACGATCCGGCTGCCGGTTTCCGGTTCGACGAAAGCCGCGCGCGGCGCCGGCTCCCCGGCCAGGTCGGTGCGGCGCCAGTCGCCGGGGACGTCGATGCGCACTCCCCCGATGTCGACGAGCGCGGTCGTCGCCGCCGGTTTCGGCCATATCAGGACACCGCCGACGATCCCCACCGCGACCGTCACCACCGCGACGGCTGCCGGCCACCGTCTGACCCGCCGTCTACTGAAGGGCACGATGACCGGGCCGATGGGCGGCAACGGCCGGTGCGCTCCGAATCGGTTGAGCAGCGACCGGTCGACCGCCAGCAGCCGAACCGGGCCGACCACCGAGGCGACGCGGCGCATCGCAAAGCGAGAACAGTCGGACGGGGCGTCGATGACGACCAGGTCGATTCCCGACAACAGCGCGGCCAGTCCACCGACAACGTGGTCGACGGATCCACGCAGCAACGTCGTCACCGACTCGGCCCCGGCACCGGCGACCCGATGCACCGCCCACTCGCGCCCATCCGTCGCGACGACGAGCAATGCCCGCACACCGGCGTCGGCATGACTGCGCGCGATGGCCAGCGGCCGACTCACGACTGCCTCGCCACGTGAATGACCTCGCTGCCCGTGCGGGTCACGAACTCGCCGCGACCGGGAATCCGGCGGCTCATCCGCGTCTGACCGACGATGTATCCCTCGTCGCGGTCGCCGCTCATCAGCAGCGTGTCGGTGGACAGGTCGCGCAACCGGGCGATCACCGGGTCGAACAACGCCCGCGACACGCCGCCGGAACGGCGAGCCAAGATCACGTGAAAGCCGATGTCACGAGCACTGGGCAGTAGGTCGACGAGGACGAGGAGCGGGTTACCCGAACTGGTCGCGACCATGTCGTAGTCATCGACGAACAGGTACACGTCCGGCCCCGACCACCAATCCCGCGCGGCCAGTCGCTCGGGCGTGATGTCTTCGGGCGGCAGCCTGCCCTCCAGCAGCGTCGCCAGCTCCATCATCAGCGGCCCCGCCGAAGCCGCCGAACTCGCATAGCCCGCACGGTGCGAATCAGGCACCTGGCCGAGCATCGTGCGCCGATAGTCGACGACGACCAGCTTGGCCTCGTCCGGAGTCGCTCCCTCGACCAATCCCGACGCCAACGTCGCCAGCACACTGGTCTTGCCGTGCTCGACGTCGGCGAAGACCATCAGATGTGGCCGCGCCCTGAGGTCGAGCAGTACCGGGGCCAGGTCCTCTTCTCCGACGCCGATCGGCACGACTCCCGGCGGGAGGACGGCACCGGCCGACGCGAGTCGGAGGCGCAGTTCACCGAGGTCCAGGTCGGCGGGCAGTAGCGGCACCGGCGGGGCTGGTTGGCCGGGATGTTGTTCCGCGACCACCTCGACGAGTTCGCCCGCACCTCCGTCGGCGGTCAGCGCGGGCAGTGCGACGAGCAGATGGAGGCCCTCGGCGGTAATGCCCCGACCCGGCCGGTTGACCGGTACCGAGTCGGCACCCTGGCGGTCCATTTCCGAGTCGAGCGGATCGCCGAGGCGCAGCTCGACGCGCGAGCCGAGGAGGTCGCGAACCGACGGATGGATTTGTGCCCACCGGGTGCCCGTCACGACGACGTGCACACCGTAGGACAGTCCGCCGAGAGCGATTGACCCCAGCGCCGCCTCCAGTTCCTCGTACTCCTCGCGGAGCACCCCGATACCGTCGATGACCAGGAAGACGTCGCCGTGCGGATCGCTCGGATCCGTCCCGTGGGGTTCGCGGCGCGCGCGATAGTCGCGCATCGATTCGACGCCGAGGCGCGCGAAGATCTCCTCGCGCCGCGCCATGATCGCCCGGACCTCGGCGAGCGTCCGGCGGATCCGCTCGGGATCGGAACGGGTGGCGACCGATCCGACGTGCGGCAACCCGCCGAGTCCGGCCAGTCCGCCACCGCCGAAGTCGAGACAGTAGAACTGCACCTGCGCCGGGGCGTGCGTCAGTGCGGCGGCGGCGATGAGCGTGCGCACGGCCGTCGACTTGCCCGACTGAGGTCCGCCGACGATCGCCACGTTCCCCGCGGCACCGGAGAGATCGACGACGAGGAGCTCTCGACGCTGGTCGTACGGGCGGTCGACGATGCCGATCGGCAAGCGCAGCGCACCGGTGATTCCCGTCATCTCCGCGGGTAGCGGTTCGACGAGGTCGCCCAGGAGTGGTGCTTCGTCCAGCGGCGGCAGCCACACCTCGTGCGCGTACGAACCGTATCCGGCCATGCGGTCGACGAGGAGGTCCAGCAGGGATGGTCCGGAGCGTCGGGCGGTGGGCTCATCCGCGCGGGTGGGCACGGTCGGCGAGATTGTGGGCACGGTCGGCGGAATTGTGGGCACGGTCGGCGAGATTGTGGGCACGGTCGGCGAGATTGTGGGCACGGTCGGCGGAATGGCGGTGAAGTCAAGCACCCAGCCGTTCCGTCGGCGACCGACCCGGGCCGCCGACGCCGGATCGGCCACGGCGGCAGCCTCGTCGACCACCGGCCCCGAGACGTAACAGGTGTTGAACCGGCGCGGCGCGTCGGAGTCGCATTTGAGATACGCCGAGCCAGGCACGTTGGGCAGGTGGTACGCGTCGGGCACGCCCAGCACTGACCTCGATTCGTTCGCGGAGAACGTCTTCAGCCCGATCCGGTACGACAGGTGCGAATCGAGTCCGCGCAGCTTGCCCTCTTCCAGGCGCTGCGACGCCAGCAGCAGGTGAATGTGCAGCGAGCGGCCCAGCCGTCCGATCGCGACGAACAGCTCCGCGAAGTCCGGCTTCTGGGCGAGCAACTCGGAGAACTCGTCGACGACGACGAACAACGCCGGCAGCGGCGGCAATGCGGCGCCCGACTCACGCGCTTGCTCGTACTCGGTGACGTTGGCGAAGTTCCCCGCCGAGCGCAGCAGTTCCTGACGCCGGTTCAGTTCGCCGCGCAACGCATCGGCCATCCGGTCGACCAGCGCGAGTTCCTGCTCCAGGTTGGTGATGACGGCCGCGACGTGGCGGCTGCGTTCCAGCCCGAGGAACGTCGCACCGCCTTTGAAGTCGACGAGAACCAGGTTGAGTTCGTCGGGCGAGTGCGTGGCCATCAGGGCGAGCACCAGGGTCCGCAACAGTTCCGACTTCCCCGAGCCGGTGGCGCCGACGCACAGCCCGTGCGGCCCCATGCCGCCGTGGGCGCTCTCCTTGAGATCCAGTTCGACGGCACTGCCGTCGGGCGTATAGCCGATCGGCACGCGCAATCGCTCCCGTCCGACCCGACGCCGCCACCGGGTCGTCGGATCAAAATCCCGCGCGTCGTCGATGTCGAGAAGTTCGGCCAGCCCAGGGTCGGTCGCGGCGGCCGCGTCGTCCAGGTCGACGAGGGCCCGCAACTGCGTCGACGGCCGGTACGCGGCCAATCGTCGCGCACACGCCGCGGCCTGCCCGATGCTCAACTGATCGGCGACCGCGAACTCCTCGACGCCGAGTGCTGTACGGGCTGCCAGCGACGTGCCGACCAGCTCCAGCGACAGGCCGCGGCGACTGGCCACCCTCGCCAGGGCGCCGTCGAGAGCGCAGATCGCGACTCCGTCGATGCCCGCCTCCCCCGCGAGACGTTCGTCGCCGGTCACCCGTCCGCCGTCGAGCACGATCAGGACGTGCGGCAACGCGCTGGTCCCCGGCTCGCCGCGCGTGAAGCGCGTGCGCTGAGTCAGTTCGCCTGCGAGTTCGGTCTCGACCTCGTGCAGGGATTCGACCAGGAGCGGTGGCGCTCCTAGGTGCGCGTCGTCCTCTGGCCGGTCCGGCCGGGCGGCGTGCGGCAGCCACTTGATCCAATCCCAGTCGGTCCACCGATCGGGGTGAGCCGCGATCGCGATACGCACTTGGTCGGGCCCGTGCCACACCGCGAGCTGAACGAGCATGGCCCGCACCAGCGCACGTGCGGAATCGGCCGGACCGTCGACGGCGACGACCGGAAACCCGCGCATCGACACCGCGATCGGCAATCGGTGGACCGCGGCGTGGGCGCGCAGGAAGCGCCGTAACGCGACCATCGCGACGGGCTCCAGATCTTCCGGCGGCGCCATCTCCGCGGGGACGAGCCGGGTCGCGAGGCGCTGAGATCCGACGCCGACGCGCAGGTGGGCGAAGTCGGGATCGCTGTGCCGACGCTCCCACATGCGCCGCGATCCGACCATCCTGCTCAGGGCGGTCGGTGCCGGGTGGCTCCACCGCAGCGCGGCCGACTGCTCGTCGACGGTGCTGCTGACCTGCCCGCGCAGCTGCGCCAGGTAGCGGAAGTAGTCGCGCCGCTCGGCCCCGAGTTCGGCCGCCCGTTTGCCATTGCCCCGGCCACCGGTGGCGAACATGCCGAACATCGACATGAGCATCATCATCGGGAACATCAGGAAGAGCGGATTGGCCAAGACGGACCGGCCTCCGGTGACGAACATCAGCGCGATCATCCCGACGACGGCCACAACCATCAGCGCGGGCAGGGCCGCAGCCGCCAGCCCATTGGGCACGGGCCGCGAAACCTCCGGCGGTGCAACAAGATCCACGTCACCGCCGGGAGCCGGCGGCGGTGCGATACGAGCCTCGCGCACGAACGGACGCGTCGATACAGCCATCGATCCCCCCAGATCTCAGACGGCCGAGGTCGCGCTCCCCCGCGCGCCCCGGTCTGTCGGCACAGTAGCGCCCGGCCCCGCCCGGCGGTGGCGAATCGGCGAGCGCGATTTGCCGGTTTCCCCTCCGCACTCGTCGGCTCGCTGGTAAACCCGTCGGCCAAGGGGAGTTTCATCTGGGGGGATGATCCATGACCGCATGGGCACGTGTTTCCGTCGTCGGACCTGAGTCGAGCATCGACGTCGGTTTGCCGTCCGATCTTCCGATCACCGATTTTCTGGATGAGTTGGTGGACCGACTGGCCGGACCTCCGGACATCGCCGGGCCACCGTTCGAGTGGACGTTGAGCCCATTGGGCGGTGACGCCCTTGCGCCGCACCACACGCTGCGCGAGGCGGGTGTGGACGACGGGACCTGGCTGGTGCTGCGGGAAGGCCCGGCCGAGGAGCCCGCGGTGCTCGTCGACGACACACTCGACGCGCTCGCCGAGCTGGCCGATGCGCGTCACCGCTCGTGGTCACCGGAGACGGCGGGTATCGCTGCGGCGGCGACGGCGGCCTGCGCGACCGTCGTCGCTGCCGTCGGGCTGGCGGTCGCGCGGTTCTGCGCGACGCCGGGCGGCCAGCACGTCGCGACGGCCGTCGCGGTGCTCGGCGCCGTGGCCTTGCTCGCCGCCGCGTTGTTCGCCGGGCGCGCACGCGTGAGGAGCCCGATACCCACAGCGCTGTGCGTGATGTCGGCGACGCTGTCGGCCGCCGCGGGTTTCGTCGTCGTGCCGGGCGGCCCGGGCGCGGCGAACGCGCTGCTGGCAGCCGCGGCGGCGAGCACCTCGGCCGCGATCACGTTGCGCTACACCAGGATCGCACCGGTCGCCCACCTCGCCGCCATCACGGCCGGCTGCCTGGCCGCGGCGACAGCGGCAGTCTGCCTGGCGGGTATGAGCCGTGCCCCCGCGGCGGCGTTGATCGCCGTCGTCGCCCTGCTGGTGGTGCTCGCGGCACCACGGTTGACCGTCGTGCTCGCGAAGATCCCGCTGCCGCCGGTGCCGTCGCCCGGCGAGCCGTTCGAGCCGGTCGAGACGCCGCTGCTGCCCACGATCGACGCCGTCGACGCCATCTCGCTGAGCGCCCTGCCCGATCTCGACGCGCTGGTCGGTCGAGCCGAGCACGCCCGGCAATGCCTGGCGGGCCTGTGCCTGGGCGCCGCATCGGTCGCGGCGATCGCGGTGACGATCACGGGCATCGACCCGCCCGACTGGCGGTTCACGACCATCGGCATCGGGGTCGCACTCGCGCTGGTACTGCGGGGACGGTCCCACACCGACCTCGCGCAGGCCGCGGCGCTCGTCGGCAGCGGCGCGGCGGCGCTGCTCGGGTACCTGACCGCAACCATCGTCGGAGCGGTGACACTCGACGCCCCGTCACTTCCGCTGCCGACGGCGGCCGCCGCCCTTGCCGTCGCGGCGACCGCCCTGGCGATCGGTGGATGGGCGGCGGGGCGCACGTTCTCGCCGTTGCAACGCCGGGCCGCCGAACTTGCCGAGTACGGACTGCTCGTCGTGCTGCTTCCCTTGCTGCTGTGGGCGATGGAGGTCTACCGGATGATTCGGGAGGCATGGTGAGGCGGTCGTCCGCGCTGCTCCTCGCGGCCTGCTGGGCGGCGACGACGATGATGGGGACGGCTCCGGTCGGGGCCAATCCGTTCGGTCCCCCGGCCGTGGCTTTCGTCGCGCCGCCCGACGAGGCCGGACCGCCGGGGCGCGCGGAGCAGCGGACCCGCTGCGCCGTCCCGGTCGCGTCGTCGCGAGTCACCCCGGCGACGCGCGCGGTGCGCGCACTGCTCGACATCGACCGGCTGCACCGCATCAGCACCGGACGCGGGCAGACCGTCGCGATCATCGACACCGGCGTCACCCCGCATCCGCGGCTCCCGGCCGTGCGCGACGGCGGCGATTACGTCACCGCACGCGGCGGACGCGACGATTGCGACGCGCACGGCACCTTGGTCGCGGGGCTCATCGCCGCGCGGCCCGGCGGCGCCGACGGCTTCGTCGGGCTGGCCCCGGACGTCGCGCTCATCTCCATCCGCCAGTCCAGTGCGGCATTCTCGCCGGCACGCCGCGCCGACGACCGCACCGAGGCGACGGTCGGCAGCGGATACGGCTCGGTCGCGAGCCTGGCGGCAGCGGTGATGCGGGCGGTGCGACTCGGCGCCACCGTCGTCAACATCTCCGAGGTGGCCTGCTCGCCGTCGGCCGCTCGTTCGGCACTCGGCGACGCCGGGCTCGGGGCGGCCCTGCGCCACGCCGTCGACCGCAACGTCGTCGTGGTGGTCGCCGCCGGGAACGTCAGCGGCGAGGGCGGGTGCCGGGAGCAGAACCCGACGTCGAGTCGCGCGCAGCGGTGGTCAGCGGTGCGAACCGTGGCGACGCCGGCCTGGTTCTCCGACTACGTTCTCACCGTTGCCTCGGTGGATTCGACGACCGGGGCGCCGTCCCCGTTCAGTCTGGCGGGCCCGTGGGTGAGCATCGCGGCACCGGGTACCGACCTCACCAGCCTGGATTCCCGCCCCGGGCGATCTGGGCTGGTCAGCGGAATCAGCGGCTCCGACGGCGCGGTGCCCATCAGCGGCACGAGCTTCGCCGCGGCCTACGTCGCCGGGACGGTCGCTCTGGTGCGCGCCCGCCACCCCGAACTCGACGCCCACGCGGTCATGAAGCGGATCACCGCGACGGCGACCGGGCACGGCGACGTCCCGGATGCGCGCGTCGGACACGGCCTGATCGACCCGCTCGCGGCGCTGACCGCCGAAATCCCGGCGTCGGAGGGTGTCGCCGCGGTGCGGTTCCGCCCAGCCCCATCCGCGCCCGCGCGCAGCTCGATTCCGTCGATCGTCGCCGTCGGGGGCGCGATAGCGCTGGTCGTGGCGTTGGCCGTGATGTCGGGCTGCCTGCGATCACGACACCGGATCACACCGTTCGACGACGGGCTCTAGCCGACCTCGCAAACCCAGGACTCCGGGACAAACCCGACACCGAAAAGGTGCTGGGTTTGTCCCGGACTGCTGGGTTTGCTGTTACTTGGCGGTGCGCGCCGGGCGCAGTTCGCGAGGCAGGGCGAACGTCAGCGTCTCTTCGGCGGTGTTGATCGTCTCGACGGAGTCGTAGTCGTGCTCGGCGAGCAGGTCGAGCACGCCGCGGACCAGGACCTCGGGCACCGATGCCCCCGACGTCACGCCCACCGTCGACACGCCTTCGAGCCATGCCGGGTCGATCTCGCGGGCATAGTCGACCAGGTAGGCGTTCGATGCACCGTTCTGCAGCGCCACCTCGACCAGCCGAACCGAGTTCGACGAATTCTTCGAGCCGACGACGATCACGAGTTCGCAGTGCTTGGCCATCGCCTTGACCGCGACCTGGCGGTTCTGGGTGGCGTAGCAGATGTCGTCGCTGGGCGGGTCCTCCAGCTGCGGGAACTTCTCGCGCAGGCGCTTGACCGTCTCCATCGTCTCGTCGACCGAGAGTGTCGTCTGCGAGAGCCACACGACCGGGGCCCCGTCGCGGACCTGCACGTCGTCGACGTGATCGGGGCCGTCGACGATCTGGATGTGCTCGGGCGCCTCACCGGAGGTGCCCTCGACCTCCTCGTGACCTTCGTGGCCGATGAGCAGGATGTCGTAGTCGTCGCGGGCGAACCGCTTCGCCTCCTGATGCACCTTCGTGACCAGCGGACACGTCGCGTCGATGGTCCTCAGATTGCGCTGCTCGGCCGACGCATGGACGGCCGGGGACACCCCGTGGGCGGAGAAGACGACGATCGCCCCCTCGGGCACCTCGTCGGTTTCACCGACGAACACGGCACCGCGCTCGGAGAGCGTGTCGACGACGTGGCGGTTGTGCACGATCTCCTTCCGGACGTATACCGGGGCACCGTGCTTGTCGAGAGCACGTTCGACGGTCTCGACGGCCCGGTCGACGCCGGCGCAGTAGCCGCGCGGCTCGGCGAGCAGGACACGCTTGGAGGACATGGCTCCTAGGGTACGGACTCGAGCGCCCGGTGGCTAAACGTGCAGTTGGCCGATGTGGCAGAGTTGAGGTATGAAGCACGCTCCGTACACGGCGCGCCTGGCCGCCGGCCTGATCGTCACTGCCCTCGAAGAGACCCGCAAGCTGCCGACGCAGCTGGTCACGCTGCCGATGACCGCGGTCAGCAACGCCGTTCAGGCGGGCATGCGGTTCCAGCAGAATCTCGCCGAACTCGTCATCAAGGGCGACGCCGCGCTGGAGAACCTCTTCGACAAACCGGAGGAGCAGCCCGCATGGGCCGTCTTCGACGAGGACGAGGCCCCCGCGACCGCACCGGCGCTGCCCGCGGCTGAACCTCGCGGCGCCCCCGCTACCAAGGCTCCGGCGACCGCCGAACCGAAGCCGGCACCGGCCGAAGCCGAGGCAGCGGCGCCCGCCAAGAAAGCACCGGCCAAGAAGGCTCCGGCGAAAAAGGCGCCCGCCAAGAAGGCCGCGGCGAAGAAGGCTCCGGCGAAGAAGGCCGCACCCGCCAAGGCGCCGATCAAGGACGAGTCCGCGACCGACGCCTCGGCCGGCCGGTTCGCGCTCTACAGCTCGGTGCCGAACGTTCCGGAGACGATCGAATCGGCTCCGGCAAAGAAGAAGCCGTCGGGCCCGGTGCCCGAGGTCGCCGAATTCCTCGACTACGACAACCTGACGCTGGCCCAGCTGCGCGCCAAGATTCGAAGCGTCGATGTCGAGGACCTGCGGACCCTCGCCGATTACGAGCGCGACGCCCGCAACCGCACCCCGTTCCTGACGATGCTGGAGAACCGCATCGCCGCGAAGTCCGACCGCTAGCGCCTCCGCGGTGGCCTCCGCCAACTCCGCAGAAGAGCCGTGGCCGGTCCGCACGGTCAACGTCAAGATCGCGGAGTGGATCCACCGGCTCGGACAGATCTGGGTGGAGGGACAGATCACCCAGCTGTCCCGGCGGCCGGGCACCAGAACGGCCTTCATCACGCTGCGCGATCCGGCGGCGGACATGTCGCTGACGGTCACCTGCCCGCCGGAGGTCATCGACCGCTCGCCCGTGCCCCTCGTCGACGGCACCCGAGTCATCATGTGCGGCCGTCCGTCGTTCTACACCGGGCGCGGCACGATCTCATTGCGGGTCACCGAGATCCGGGCGGTCGGCATCGGCGAGCTGCTGGCCCGCATCGAGCGCCTCCGCCAGCTCTTGGCCGCCGAGGGCCTGTTCGACGCGCGCCGCAAGCGCCCACTGCCGTTTCTGCCGCGCGGCATCGGCCTGATCAGCGGTCGCGCCTCCGCGGCCAGCCATGACGTCGTCACCATCGCACGGTCCCGCTGGCCGACGGCGCGGATCACCGTCCGTGACGCCCCTGTGCAGGGTCCGTCGGCGGTTCCCCGCATCCTCGGCGAACTGAAGATCCTGGACGACGATCCCGACATCGACGTCATCATCATCGCCCGCGGCGGCGGGTCGACCGAAGACCTGCTGCCGTTCTCCGACGAGCAGTTGCTGCGGGCGGTGTCGGCCTGCACCACCCCGGTGATCAGCGCGATCGGACACGAGCCGGACAATCCGCTGCTCGATTTCGTCGCCGACCTGCGCGCTGCCACGCCGACCGACGCCGCCAAGCGCGTCGTGCCCGACGTCGCCGCCGAACTGGCGGGCATCGCGACGATGCGCCGCCGCAGCGCTGGAGCGTTGCGGAACTGGGTGCAGCGCGAACGCCACATCGTCGACGGTCTGCGCGCCCGTCCGGCGCTGGCCGATCCGTTACGGCTCGTCGACGCCCACGTCGGCGCGGTCGAGCGGCATCGCGCGGATCTGCGTCGCGACATCGCCCGGCTCGTCGAGAAGGAAGACCATCGGCACGAGCATCTCGCCGCCCGCCTGGCCACGCTGGGACCGGCGCAAACACTCGCCCGCGGCTATGCGATCGTGCAGAATCTCGACGACGGCTCCCGCGTCGCGCGCGAAGTGGCCGACCTGCCCGACGGTGCGCGGCTGCGGATCCGCGTCGCCGACGGCGCCGTCGGCGCGCGGGTCACCGAACAGGAACAGGAAGGTACGCCGTGAGCATCGATCCGTCGTCGTGGACCCCGGTCGCCGAGTTGGGCTACGAGCAGGCCCGCGACGAACTCGTCGAGGTGGTCGGCGCACTGGAGCAGGGCGGCCTCGACCTGGACACCTCCCTGAAGCTCTGGGAGCGGGGCGAAGCGCTGGCAACGCGCTGCGAAGAGCACCTCGACGGCGCGCGCGAGCGGATCGAAGCGGTTCTCAACCCCGACGACGAGGAATAGTCGCGCTAGCCGGCTATCGCCGACCCGACGGCAAGGGTTTCGCCTGCACGACGGCCCTGGCGAGCGTGGTGAAGTCGGCTTCGGACGCCTTGCCCGACAATCCGATCCGCACGTCGCCGAAATCGGCGACCCACACCTTGCGGGCGCCGTCGCTGGGGGCCAGGCGGTCCCCGGTCACGTACGTGACCCACTTGCGCCCTTCGATCTCGCGACTCCCGGTGCCGGCCAGCGGACCATCCTTGTCGACGTTCGGGTTCAGCGTCGGGAGCAGCGCCGACTCGGTTGCGCTGGTCTGCGACAACCCGAGGTAGTAGCCGGTGGGAGTGACCCACCCGACCGTGCTGACGCGGGATCCCGCCACGTCGCCGCTGGTCCCCGAATTGGGCTTCCAGTTCGACGGAAGGGCCGGCTGGCGGATCGGGAACGGCATCGACATGGCATCCGCGCGCAACGCCGCGCTCACGTCGAACGGCGGAATCCTGTCGTCGGCGGCGGTGCCGGTGAGCCCGACCGAACAGTTGCGCGAGGAGATCACCACCAGCGCGACGAGCACCAGCAACGCGAGCAGCGTCCAGATCATGTCCTTGCTGCTGTTCAGGATGCGCGGTTTGTCAGCCATGGCGCCAGTATCCCAGGTGAGGTGCACGGCGCCGTCGGGCGCCATGAAAAGATAGACATATCCACATTGCTCGACCCCACCTCGACGACGCTGTCGAGCCACGAGAGGCGCATCCATGTCCGGAACCCATGAAGCCCCCGACCGCAACCTGGCGATGGAACTGGTCCGCGTGACCGAGGCCGCCGCCCTGGCCGCCGGACGATGGGCGGGACGCGGCGACAAGAACGGCGGCGACGGTGCGGCCGTCGACGCGATGCGCGAACTCCTCTCCACGGTCTCCATGCGCGGTGTCGTCGTCATCGGTGAGGGCGAGAAGGACGAGGCTCCGATGCTCTACAACGGCGAGGAGGTCGGCGACGGCGACGGACCCGACTGCGACGTCGCGGTCGACCCGATCGACGGCACCACGCTGATGGCCGAGGGACGCCCCAACTCGATCGCGGTCATCGCCGTCTCCGAGCGCGGCACGATGTACGACCCGTCCGCGGTGTTCTACATGGACAAGATCTGCGTCGGCCCCGAGGGCAAGGGCCACATCGACATCACCAAGCCGGTCGAGTGGAACATCAAGTCCGTCGCCGGGGCGAAGGGCATCGAGGTCGCCGACCTGACCGTCGTCGTGTTGGACCGCCCGCGCCACGTGGACCTCATCGCTCAGATCCGCGCCGCCGGAGCCAAGGTCCGGCTCATCTCCGACGGCGACGTGGCCGGCGCGATCGCCGCGGCCGACGACACCAGCTCGGTCGACCTTCTGATGGGCGTCGGCGGCACCCCCGAGGGCATCATCACCGCGGTCGCCATGAAGTGCATGGGCGGTGAGATCCAGGGCAAGCTCTGGCCGCGCGACGACGAGGAGAAGGCCAAAGCCATCGCGGCCGGTCACGACCTGGACAAGGTGCTCACCACCGACATCCTCGTCCGCGGCGAGAACACCTTCTTCGCCGCCACCGGCGTCACCAACGGCGACATGCTGCGCGGCGTGTCCTACCGGGCCAACGGTGCGACGACCCGCTCGCTGGTGATGCGCTCGAAGTCGGGCACGATCCGCCGCATCGAGAGCTTCCACCGCACCTCAAAGCTGCGGGAGTACGCGCGCATCGACGTCTAGGCAGACGCCGAACACCTCGAACAACCGAGGTTAGGTTTGACTAACCCGCAGGTCAGAGTGGGCGGGAAGTACGATTGCTCCCTGTGAGCCCATCAGCCCAAGCTCCGGATTTCCTGTATTCAGACCTGCTCCCCATCGGTCCCGACGAGACGCCCTACCGTCTTGTCACCACCGAGGGCGTATCGACCTTCGAGGTCGACGGACAGCGGTTCCTCAAGGTCGATCCGGAGGCCATTACGCGCCTCACCGCGGAGGCGATGCACGACATCAGCCACTACCTGCGACCCGCGCATCTGCGGCAGTTGCGCAGGATCATCGACGACCCGGAAGCGTCGGGTAACGATCGCTTCGTCGCGCTCGACCTGCTCAAGAACGTCAACATCTCGGCTGGCGGCGTGCTGCCGATGTGCCAGGACACCGGCACGGCGATCGTCATGGGCAAGAAGGCCGAGGGTGTATTGACCGGCGTCGACGACGCCGAGGCCATCTCGCGCGGCGTCTACGACGCGTACACGAAGCTGAACCTGCGCTATTCGCAACTCGCGCCGCTCACCGTTTACGACGAGAAGAACACCGGCACCAATCTCCCCGCGCAGGTCGAGATCTACGCGACGGAGCAGGGGCCCAAGGGACCGGAGTACAAGTTCCTGTTCATGGCCAAGGGCGGCGGATCGGCGAACAAGTCGTTCCTGTTCCAGGAGACCAAGGCGATCCTGAACCCCCAGCGGCTGCTGGAGTTCCTCGACGAGAAGATCCGCTCGCTGGGAACCGCGGCCTGCCCGCCGTATCACCTCGCCGTCGTCATCGGCGGCACCTCGGCAGAGTTCGCGCTCAAGACGGCCAAGTATGCGTCGGCGCACTACATCGACACGCTGCCGTCGGAAGGGTCGATGGCCGGGCACGGCTTCCGGGACCGCGACCTGGAGGAAGAGGTCTTCAAGCTGACCCAGTCCTTCGGGATCGGCGCACAGTTCGGCGGCAAGTACTTCTGCCACGACGTCCGGGTGATTCGCCTGCCGCGCCACGGCGCATCCTGCCCGGTGGCGATCGCCGTGTCCTGCTCGGCCGACCGCCAGGCGCTGGGCAAGATCACCGCCGACGGCGTCTTCCTCGAACAGCTCGAGACCGACCCGGCGCAGTACATGCCCGACGCCGGCGTCGCCGAGGACATCGAGGGCGGACAGGTCGTCGAGATCGACCTGAACCGGCCGATGCCCGAGATCCTGGCCGAACTCAGCAAGTATCCGGTCAAGACACGGCTGTCGCTGACCGGCCCGCTCGTCGTCGCCCGCGACATCGCACACGCGAAGATCAAGGAGCGCCTCGACGCCGGCGAGCCGATGCCGCAGTATCTGCGCGACCATCCCGTGTACTACGCCGGCCCGGCGAAGACCCCCGAGGGCATGGCATCGGGCTCGTTCGGGCCCACCACCGCCGGCCGGATGGACTCCTACGTCGAGCAGTTCCAAGCCGCCGGCGGTTCGATGGTCATGCTCGCCAAGGGCAACCGCTCCAAGCAGGTGACCCAGGCGTGCGGAACCCACGGCGGCTTCTACCTCGGCTCGATCGGCGGCCCGGCCGCGCGCCTCGCACTGGACTGCATCAAGAGCCAGGAGGTCATCGAGTACCCCGAACTCGGCATGGAAGCGGTCTGGAAGATCGAGGTCGAAAACTTCCCGGCCTTCATCGTCGTCGACGACAAGGGCAACGACTTCTTCACCGACCCGTCGGGCACCGTCAGCGTACCGGTCAGCGGCGTGCGAATCCGGTCGAAAGAGCGCTAGCCGCGGCAGCTCATCCGCCCGGCACCTGCCACTTGAGGCCGGGGAACCGAGCGAAGTCGCGGTCGAGGGTGACCCAGGTGGCGCCGTGCTCGATCGCCGTCGCAGCGTGATCGGCGTCGGAGATCAAGGGCCCTTTCGCATCGGCCGAGCGGCACAGGCCGGCAAATATCTCCCAGTGACGCGGACCCGGCAATACGTCAACCACCCCGTTGTTCGCACGCAGCGATTCGATGTGAGCCAGCGCGACCGCCAGCGGCGTGGGCGCAGCGTAGATATGTCGATTAGTCACAATCCGGATGTATCCCGCGACCACGGCTGGAGTCAGCGCCAGAGTTTCGTCGGATTCCAACGCCGACTGCAGCCACTGACGCAACTCGACGTGACGGTCCGCCTCCTGCCGCAGCGCCCCGATCAGGACGTTGATGTCGGGCATCTGCACGTCAGCGCACCTTCTCGATTGGAAGCCCTTCTTCGCCGATTTCGAGCAGTGCCGATGTCTTGACAGGGTCGAGCCCTGGGCGCATCCCGCCGTTCGGCCCGGGGTCGTACGGTTCCGGCAACACGACCTTCTTCCGTCGCGCCCCCGGCGTCGATCGCCGTTCCAACTCGCGTCGAAGGGCCTCCTCCACCAGCGAGGTGACTGTTTGATCGGCGTCCCGCGCGGTGCGCTTCACTTGCTCATACAGGCCATCCGGCAAGATGATCGTGGTTCTCATATGTCTAACCATACGCCGCGATATGACTATATGCATCCGTGCGGGTTGACGTCGACAATGAACGCCGGCGCCCCGGATTCGTTCCAGGGAGCGCGGAGGTTTGAGTACGATGACTGCCATGAATACCCAGGTCCTGGGCTTGCCGCGCGGGCGGGCGTTGACGCGTGACGACCTCGACCTCATGCCCGACGACGGCCACCGCTACGAACTCATCGATGGGGTGCTGATCGTGAGTCCGGCCCCGATCCTTCGTCATCAACGTGCGGTGATGCGCCTGTCCGTCGCGATCTACGACGCCTGCCCCGACACCGCCGAAGTGTTGCCCGCACCCTTCGACGTGGTGCTGGCCAACGACACGGTGATCCAGCCCGACGTCCTCGTCGCGCGCAACGCCAACCTCACCGAACGCGACCTGCCCGGACCACCGTTGCTGGCGATCGAAGTGCTCTCGCCGTCCACGCGGGGGATCGACCTGCTGCTGAAGAAGGAGCGGCTGGCCCGCGCCGGCTGCCCGCACTACTGGACCGTCGACCCGGCCGTCCCCTCCATAACGGCCTGGGAACTCCGCGACGACGAGTACACCCGCAGCGCCGAGGTCACCGGCGACGACGAATTCACGGTGACCGATCCGTTCCCGATCTCACTCGTTCCCGCCGCGCTCGTCGCCACCACCCGCTAGCGGGGCCGTCGGCGCTCGGCAGGCGGCCACCGACGACCGCACGGTTCAACGGGGCCCGGGGAAGGCAATCATTCAAGCGGCGTAGGGTTAGGCCAACCTAATTAATCGTTGAACGGAGGAGCGCCGACGATGACCGAGTACCGCATCGAACACGACACCATGGGCGAGGTCAAAGTGCCCGTCGACGCCCTGTGGCGGGCCCAGACCCAGCGGGCCGTCGAGAACTTCCCGATCAGCCACCGCCCGCTCGAACGCACCCAAATCCGAGCGCTCGGACTCCTCAAGGCGGCATGCGCACAGGTCAACAAAGACCTCGGTCTGCTCGACGCGGAGAAGGCCGACGCCATCATCGCCGCCGCCAGCGAGATTGCCGAGGGCAAACACGACGACCAGTTCCCCATCGACGTGTTCCAGACCGGGTCGGGGACCAGCTCGAACATGAACGCCAACGAGGTGATCGCGTCGATCGCGAAAGCCAACGGCGTCGACGTTCATCCCAACGATCACGTCAACATGTCGCAGTCCTCCAACGACACCTTCCCCACCGCGACGCACGTCGCCGCCACCGAGGCCGCGGTGACCGGTCTCATCCCGGCACTCGAGCATCTGCGGAAGGCCCTGGCGGCCAAGGCCGACGAATGGCGCGATGTGGTCAAGAGCGGCCGCACCCACCTGATGGACGCGGTTCCGGTCACCCTCGGGCAGGAGTTCGGCGGCTACGCCCGGCAGATCGAGGCCGGCATCGAACGGGTCCAGTCGGCACTTCCCCGCGTCGGCGAACTGCCGATCGGCGGTACCGCGGTCGGCACCGGGCTCAACGCCCCCGACGGCTTCGGCACAAAGGTGACGGCCGAACTGGTCAAGCTCACCGGCGTCGATGCCCTGCGCCTGGCCGCGGACAACTTCGAGGCGCAGGCCGCGCGCGACGGCCTCGTCGAACTCTCCGGACAGCTCAAGACGATCGCCGTGTCACTCACCAAGATCGCCAACGACATCCGCTGGATGGGCTCCGGCCCGCTCACCGGGCTCGGCGAAATCCAGCTCCCAGACCTGCAGCCGGGCAGTTCGATCATGCCCGGCAAGGTGAATCCGGTGCTGCCGGAGGCGGCCACGCAGGTCGCCGCGCAGGTTATCGGCAATGACACCGCGGTCACCTGGGGCGGCGGCAACGGCGCCTTCGAGCTGAACGTCTACATCCCGATGATGGCGCGCAACGTACTCGAGTCGATCACGTTGCTGACCAACGTCTCGCGGTTGTTCGCCGACCGTTGCATCAGCGGTCTGGTCGCCAACACCGATCGGCTGCGCACGCTGGCGGAGAGTTCCCCGTCGATCGTCACCCCGCTCAACAGCGCCATCGGCTACGAGGAGGCCGCCGCGGTCGCCAAGCAGGCGCTGAAGGAAGGCAAGACGATCCGGCAGACGGTGATCGACCGTGAGCTGATCGGCGATAACCTGACCACCGAGGAGCTGGACAAGCGGCTCGACGTGCTCAAGATGGCCAACCTGGACCGCGAACGCTGACGAACCCGGCGCAACTCGGCCTAGCCTGAGGCCATGGCCGACATCGCGGAGTTCCCCGACGACTGGCAGACCGCACTCGTGCTCGTCGCCCACCCCGACGATCCCGAATACGGCATGGCCGCCGCCGTGCATCGCTGGACGCATGCGGGCAAACGGGTGGTCTACGCGCTCGCGACGAGCGGCGAGGCCGGAATCGAAGGCATGCCTCCGGAAGAGTGCGGGCCGCTGCGGGAGGGCGAGCAGATCGCCTCGGCCGCCGAGGTCGGCGTCGACGAGGTGACGTTCTGGGGCTTCCCCGACAGCGAGGTGTTCAACACTCCCGAGTTGCGCGCGAAGGTCGCCGAGACGATCTCCCGCGTCGCGCCCGACGTCGTGCTGGCCACCTACGGCGGGCCGGAATGGGGTCCGGGCATGCCCAATCAGCGCGATCACATGGAGTTCGCGGCCGCGGTCCGCCAGGCTTTCGCCGAACTCGACGGCCCGCGCCCGCGCTGGCTGTTCGAGAACAGCCCGCAAGCCACGCACGCCGTCGCCGTGGGCGGTGCCGACATCGAGGCGGCCGTGCGATCGCTGGCCGAGCACCGCGAATACCTGCGGGTCCTCGATCCGGATACCCCGGTCGGCAAGCAGGCGTACGACCAGGTCGAGGCGACGACCCAGGCCCGCGACGACTTCGGCGGGCGACGTGCTGTCGGATTCGAATTGGTCGCCACCGGCTAGCGGACGGTGCCCACTCGGCGAAGGTCAGGTGCCCACTCGGCGAAGGTCAGGTGCCCACTCGGCGAAGGTCAGGTGCCCACTCGGCGAAGGTCAGGTGCCCACTCGGCGAAGGTCAGGTGCCCACTCGGCGGAGGGGCGGCGCTTGATCGGATCCTTGCGTCACCGTAACCGTTACGTGACTCAACCACCGATTTCTACTGGCACACTGAAGTGGTGCTGAAGTTACTGCAGAGAAATTTGAGACTAATGGGACTCGTTGCTGCCGTGTCCGCGGCCGTCGTGGCTGTCCCCGCAGTCGCGGGTGCGCAGCCACAGGCTCCGAGTACGGGCAACGGGTCGGTGGACCAGACGTTGAACAGCGTGCTCGACGCGATCGCCGGTGGCGGAACCCCGTCGCCGACCGGCGCGCCGACATCGCAGCTCATCGTCGCCACCGGCAAGAACGCCAGCGACACCACCGGGACGCTGACCGCCTACGAGAAGGAGGCGAACGGCACCTGGAAGATCGTCGTGCAGCCCGTCAAGGCGTTCTTCGGCGCCCAGGGCCAGGGCGAACCCAAGGACAACGTGCCGCGCACGCCGTCCGGCACCTTCGCACTGGACCAGGCGTTCGGCCGCAAGGCGAACCCGGGCAGCAAGATGCCGTACAAGAAGGTGACCGCCGAGGACTGGTGGGACTCGGACATGAAGTCCCCCACCTACAACACCATGGTCACCAAGAAGGAAAAGCCCAGCTCCGACGCGGAGAACCTGTACAACATGGGCCCCGTCTACGACTACGCGGTCAACATCGCCCACAACACCGCCCGCACACCGGGCAAGGCGTCGGCAATGTTCCTGCACGTGACCAACAACCAGCCGACGCTCGGCTGCGTCGCCGTGCCCGAGGCGTCGATGATCCAGATCCTGAAGTGGCTCGATCCCGCGAAGTCGCCGAAGATGACCATCGGCGTCAACGCGCAAGCACCGACCGGTGACATGGGCGGTGCGAGCCCGCAGGAGCAGAACGGCTCCCCCAACGGTGCCGCCGACGGCATTCTGGGCGGACTCGCCGGGACGCTGCTGAACCTGATCCCGGAGGCATTGGGCAAGGTCGCGCAGAGCTAGCCGCCGAACCAGGACGAATCAGACCCCGACATCCGCGAGGTGTCGGGGTCTGACTTTGCCGGTGATCGGTTCCGGGGCCTACGTGAATTCTTCGAGCATGTCGGTCACCAGCGCCGCGATCGGCGAGCGCTCCGAACGGGTCAGCGTGATGTGCGCGAACAGCGGATGTCCCTTGAGCTTCTCGATCACCGCCGCGACACCGTCGTGGCGTCCCACGCGCAGGTTGTCGCGCTGTGCGACATCATGGGTCAAGACCACCCGCGAGCCGGAGCCCAGCCGCGACAGCACGGTCAGCAGCACGTTGCGCTCCAACGACTGCGCCTCGTCGACGATGACGAAGGAATCGTGCAGCGACCGCCCGCGGATATGCGTCAGCGGCAGCACCTCGAGCATGCCGCGCGAGGCGACCTCGTCGATGACCTCCGTCGACGCCAGGCCCTCCAGCGTGTCGAAGACGGCCTGCGCCCACGGCCCCATCTTCTCGGCCTCGCTCCCGGGCAGATAGCCGAGCTGCTGCCCGCCGACCGCGTAGAGCGGCCGGAACACGACGACCTTGCGATGGGTCCGCCGCTCCAGGACCGCCTCCAGCCCGGCGCACAGGGCGAGCGCCGACTTGCCGGTGCCGGCCTTGCCGCCGAGGGAGACAATCCCGACCGTGTCGTCGAGCAGCAGGTCGAGCGCGACGCGCTGCTCGGCGGAACGGCCGTGCAGCCCGAAGGCCTCGCGGTCACCGCGCACCAGCTGCACCCGTTTGTCCGCGTTCACCCTGCCCAGCGCACTGGACCCGCCGACCAATCGGATACCCGTGTGGCACGGCAGGTCGCGCGCCTCGTCGAGATCGATCACGCCTTCTTCGAAGAGCGCGTCGATCTGCGCCGCGCTCACCTCCAGCTCGGTCATCCCGCTCCACCCGGAGACGACGACGTCCTGGGCGTGGTACTCGTCGGCGGCCAGACCGACGGCTCCCGCCTTGACCCGCAGCGGCGTGTCCTTGGTGACCAGGGTGACGTTGCGCCCCTCGGCGCGCAGGTTCAGCGCACAGGCCAGGATGCGGGAGTCGTTGTCGTCGGTGCGAAATCCGCTCGGCAGGACGGCCGGGTCGGTGTGGTTCAGCTCGACTTGCAGGGTGCCGCCGACTTCGCCGATGGGGATCGGTTCGTCGAGCCGGCCGAACTCACCGCGCAGATCGTCGAGAAGGCGCAACGCCTCCCGGGCGAACCAGCCGAGTTCGTGGTGGTGGCGTTTGCCCTCCAGCTCGCTGATGACGACCAGCGGCAACACCACATGATGCTCGTCGAAGCGCGTGACGGCCTTCGGGTCGGAGAGCAGCACAGAGGTGTCGAGGACATAGGTGCGAGTAGTCACGTGGACTCCTACGCCGGTGCGGCACCCGCGCCGACAGGTGTTACAGGTGACCGGACGATCCGTGCCGTTGCGACTGGGCTAGCCGCGCGAGCCGAGGACCGGGGCCGGTCCCCTCGTGTCGCTGAACTCCACGATCGAACCTCCCGGATGAACCACTTCCCCTGCGGTCCATCGCTTCCGACGCTACGCCGACCGGGCGACGATGCGCGGTGGCGCGCCGCGCCCGCGTGTGAACTTTATGCAAACGGCGGGGAGCTACGCGCTGTTCGCGAGGGCGAGAATCCGCTTCTTGGCGGCGTCGGCCGCCTCCGACAACCCGTCGACACTCTCCAGCTTGACGCCGTCGACGATGGCCTTGGCGATCTCCGCGTGCGTCTCCGGACCCTCATAGTGGGCGAACAGGTTGCGCTGCTCGTCGAAGTCGGCGATGTCGGCACCGATGGTGTCGATGTTGCTCAGCGCCCAATCGATGGCCAACACGGTCGCGTCCTGGTCGGCCACGAGGCCCGCGCCGAGGAAACCGATGAAGTAGCGGGCCTGCGACGCGTCGTCGGCCGCGATCTTGGTGAGGATCTGCGCCAGCACGTCGTCCACGACGACGCCGCGAAGCTTCTCGGTGAAGCCGACGGTCTGCAGCTCGTGCACCGCGAGCAGGGCGAGCACGTCCATCGGCCGCAGGTCGGCGATCTCTTCCTCGCGCTGGCGGTAGCCGGCGACCACATGGATCCGACGACGGTTCTCGGCGTCGACCGGATCGAGGGCGCGGGTGACGACCAGGTAGTCGCGCAGCACGATCGCGTGGCGGTTGTCCTCGGCCGTCCAGGTGCCGACCAATGCGCGCCAGTCGGAGAACGCCGGGAAGTACATCGCCAGCAGGCGGTGGTACGAGGGCAGGTTGTCTTTGAGCAGCAGCAGGGCCAGCAGCCCGGCGCGCACCTCGTCGGAGGTGTCGCTATCCGACGGCTCCCAGTCCTTACCGCCGAGGAAGGCGAAGTTCCGGCCGAGGTCCCACGGAACCCAGTCATGCGGCTGCCACGGGGTCGCGTCGGCTTGGTGCTCCTCCGACAGTTCGGGGAGGGCCTTCTCGAGGGCAATGACGAGTTCGTCGATTTCCAGAATGCTCACAGTCGACCAGGATACCCGGTGTCAGACCCGGCTCATGAGTCCCCACTGCTCGAGCCCGTCGTACAGCGGGAAGTCCAATGCGAGGTTGGAGACACGGGCGCGCAAGGCCGACGTGTCGGCCGACGTTCCGGCCGCGAGCGCCGTCGCGATGATGTCGGCGACCTCGGTGAACTGCTCGTCGCCGAAACCTCGGGTGGCCAGCGCCGGCGTGCCGATGCGCAGTCCCGAGGTGACCATCGGCGGTCGCGGATCGAACGGCACCGCGTTGCGGTTGACGGTGATCCCCACCTCGTGCAGCAGGTCTTCGGCCTGCTGACCGTCGAGCGGGCTGTTCCGCAGATCGACGAGGACCAGGTGCACGTCGGTGCCGCCGGTGAGCACCGAGACGCCGGCGTCGGCGACATCGGATCCGGTGAGACGGTCGGCCAGGATCTTCGCACCCGAGAGGGTGCGCTGCTGGCGCTCCTTGAACTCCTCGCCCGCGGCGATCTTCAGGGCGACGGCCTTGCCGGCGATGACGTGCATCAGCGGCCCGCCCTGCTGCCCGGGGAACACCGAGGAGTTCAGCTTTTTCGCGAAGTCCTTCTTCGCCAGGATCAGCCCGGAGCGGGGGCCACCGAGCGTTTTGTGCACGGTGGTCGACACGACGTCGGCGTGCGGCACCGGGTTGGGGTGCAGCCCGGCGGCGACCAGTCCGGCGAAGTGGGCCATGTCGACCCACAGGTGCGCACCCACCTCGTCGGCGATCTCGCGGAAGGCGGCGAAGTCGAGGGTGCGCGGGTAAGCCGACCAGCCGGCGCAGATGACCTTCGGCTTGGTGTCGAGGGCGATCTTGCGCACCTCGTCCATGTCCACGCGGAAGTCTTCCTTGCTGACGCCGTAGAAGACGTTCTCGTAGAGCTTGCCCGAGAAGTTCAGCCGCATCCCGTGGGTGAGGTGCCCGCCGTGGGCGAGGTCGAGGCCCATCAGGGTCTCGCCCGGCTCCATCAGCGTCATCAGCACGGCGGCGTTGGCCTGCGCGCCCGAGTGGGGCTGCACGTTGGCGAACTCCGCGCCGAACAACTCCTTCGCCCGGTCGCGTGCGATGTCCTCCACCACGTCGACGTATTCGCAGCCGCCGTAGTAGCGGCGGCCGGGGTAGCCCTCGGCGTATTTGTTGGTCAGCACGCTGCCCTGCGCCTGGAGCACCGCGCGGGGCACGAAGTTCTCCGACGCGATCATTTCCAGGGTGTCGCGCTGGCGGGAGAGCTCGCCGTTCATCGCCGCGGCGACATCCGGGTCGAGCTCCGCCAGGGACATCGTGTTCACCGACGTTGCTTCATTCGCCTCAGCCATACCGGCGAGTTTAGTTGGCCAACTCCGCCCTCAGCAGCGCCGGGGTCAGCGGCTCGTCGAGAAGGCGGTTGAACCTCGCCGGCCGGTCGTCGCCGGCGTCGAGCCACTCCCCGAGCAATCGGTAGCCCTCGACGTAGGTGCTGATGTAGGCGCGCCACAGCGGTGACGTCAGGAACCGCAGCATCTGCCGCGCCCGGTCCTCGCCGACCAGCAGCCAGGTCGCGAGGAAAGCGGCGACTTCGTCCGGTCCAGCTCCACGGTCGTGCAGCAGCAGCGCGGCGTCCTGGCGCACGGCGAGCAGATCCGCCGTCGCCTCCCCCACCGCGGTCGCCTTCCGCGCGTCGAACCGGAGCCCCAGGTCGGCATAGATCGTCTCGGCCCACAACGGCCAGTCCGGGCCCATCGCGGCACGCAGGGCGTGATCGGCCAGTCCTTCGGCCATCAGGCACTGCGGTGTATTGACCAGGAAGATGGTCTGCTCGCGCTGCCCGCCCCCGACCAGGAGTTTCTCCTTGCGGCAATGCTCGGTGTGGTGGCCCGGGTAGGCCTCGTGTGCGACCAGATGCGGCAACGCCGCGAGATGCTGGGGTACATCGGTGTTGATGGCGACGCGAGAGCGATATCCGCCCAGGTAGTAGTTGAACCCGGACCACGGCTGGTCGGAGACGATCTCGAAGTCGACGGTCTCCTCGACGGGGAGGTCGACGGTCTTGCGCACCTCGTCGCGCAACGCCGAGGCGAAGGCGTCGACGCAGTCGGCGAGGCGGTCGGCGGGGATCTCGGTGGACTTCCGGTAGGCGCGATACGCGTCGCGCAGCGTCGCCGGGTCGTCGGCGACCCCGAGCGCATCGGCGAGTGCCCGGTGCGCCTGGCGGTAGACATCGGGGTCCTGCGGCGCGATGTCGACGTCGAAGTAGGCCCGCACCTCGTCGACGAAGCCGATGTCCTCACCGGCGAACTTGCGCGCCGAACACTCCAGCGCTCGCAGGTGTGACGCCAGGAACTCCGCACGGTCGGCGGGCAGTCCGCCGGGCAGTCGGTCGCGCAGGGCGGCGGCCCGTCGGGCCAGCACGGCCGGATCGGGCCGGGGCTCGTCGCGGACCTGCGCGACGAGTGCGGGATCGCCGGTGTAGGCGTCGACGAATCCCTCTTCGAGCAAGTCGAAGGCGAGGCCGATGCGGAGGTACTCGGTGACGATCTCGTCGTCGTCGCGGGGGTTCACGATGCCGAGCTTTCCACAATCGGCCATCCCGCGTGGCGGCGGTTCGGACCGGACAAATACGCTTGATTGATGCCGTTCGGATTCGGACCAGGGATTCGCGGACGCCTCCAGGAGCGCCGGTGAAGCGATCCTCTGGGCGCGACCCCAGCCTGTACCTCGAGCTCGACCGCCGACAGTGGCGCGAGCTGCGCGAATCCATGCCCATGGTGCTGACCCAGAACGAGCTCGACGCGATCGCCGGCCTGGGCGAGCGCCTCGACCTCGCCGAGGTCGCCGACGTCTACCTGCCGCTGTCGCGTCTGATCCACCTGCGCGTCGCCGCGCGCCAACGCCTCTACGCCGCGACCTCGACCTTCCTGGGCGAACTGCAGACGTCTCGCCAGGTGCCGTTCGTCATCGGAATCGCCGGCAGCGTCGCCGTCGGCAAATCAACGACCGCGCGCCTACTGGCGACCCTGCTGGCCCGATGGGACACCCATCCGAAGGTCGACCTCGTCACAACCGACGGCTTCCTCTATCCGACGCGCGAGCTCGAACGACGCGGCATCATGCACCGCAAGGGCTTTCCGGAGTCCTATGACCGCCGCGCGCTGCTGCGGTTCGTCACCGAGGTCAAGTCCGGAGCGCGCGAGGTGACCGCGCCGGTCTACTCGCACCTGACCTACGACATCGTCCCTGACGTCAACCACTACGTCCGCCAGCCCGACATCCTCATCATCGAGGGCCTCAACGTGCTCCAGACCGGCCCGACGCTGATGGTCTCGGATCTGTTCGACTTCTCCGTCTACGTCGACGCGAAGACCTCCGACATCGAGAAGTGGTACATCTCGCGCTTCCTGCAGATGCGCACCACGTCCTTCGCCGACCCGAACTCGCACTTCCACTCCTACGCCGGGCTCAACGATGTCCAGGCCACCGCCGCCGCGCGGGACATCTGGACGTCGATCAACCGCCCCAACCTGGTGGAGAACATCCTCCCGACCCGTCCCCGCGCCGACCTCGTCCTGCGCAAGGATTCCGATCACTCGATCAACCGGGTCCGGCTACGCAAGCTGTGAGTTCTCACCCTTGAGCCATTGATCCAGCGTCATCGCGGTGACGACGTCGGGATGCTGCGGAATGAGGCTGCCGTCGCGCAGCGCCCGGCCGCCGAAGCGGATCGGGATCAGCGGCCCGCGAGCCCCCCGGACTCCGCGCAGCGCCCGAGCGACATCGACCAGGTCGAGCTGTTCGGGACCGCGGACCTCGACCACCGGCCGCCCCTGGTGCGCGGTACCCAACGCCGCGTCGGCGATGACCGCCGCGCCGTCGCTGGCGGCCATCGGCGCGGTCACCATATGCGGCATGACCGCGATGGGACCCACAGACATCTGATCGGTCATCGTGGCCGCCAGCTCGAACCACTGCGTGGTCCGCACGACCGTCAGCCGGTTGCCGAGGATGTCGCGGTAAGTCTGCTCTTGAGCGGCTTTGCCCTGGTAGTAGCCCATTCGACGATTGACGGCGGGATCGGCGGCATTGCAGATCGACAAGCAGACGACGCGGGCTCCCGCCGCGGTCGCCGCCTCGGCGACGTTGGTGGCGGCCTGGGCAAAAAACTCCTTCGCCTTCGCGGCCGACATCGTGGTCAGGTTGAGGCAGTCGATGACGACGTCGGCGCCGTCGACCGCTTCGGCCAATCCGGCACCGGTCCGCGCGTCGACCCCGCTGCCACGGTGCGCCTCCACGACGGTGACTCCGCGCTCACCCAACTGGTTGCTCACGAGGGCGCCCATCGTTCCGGTCGCCCCGAGCACGACTGCTTTCACTGCCGGCCCCTTTCTCCCTAGCCATCCCGATCACAACTGCGATCCCCCCTCAGGATAGAGGCTGATTGAATCAGATAAATGGTTCAATCACCCTATGAATAATCGGGCCAATTCTCTGACTAACAAGGCTTGGGGCACAGCGGCGAGCACCGGCACCGATCTGCATCTGGACTTCGTCGCGGACGGACCGTCGCGCGGCCGCGGTGCCCGACAGCGCCGCGACCTGGCCGAATCCCTGCGTGCCGCCATCACCGACGGCCGGCTAACGGCCGGCAGCCGCCTACCGCCGTATCGCTCGCTTGCCGCCGACCTCGGCATCGCGAGGGGCACAGCCGCGGCGGCCTATTCGGATCTGATCGCCGAAGGTTGGCTAGTGGCACGCCAGGGCGCAGGCACGCGGGTCGCCGAACGGGTGACCGCCACCCCACCGATGCCGGCAGCCAGGTCGTCGGCGACTGCCACACCCCCGCGGCACAACTTTCTCACCGGTCAGCCGAATGCAGGCAGATTCCCCCGGGCCGATTGGATCACCGCTACCCGACACGCGCTCGGAACCGCACCGGACAGCGCCTTCGACCCGTGTCCACCCCACGGCAGTTGGGAGTTGCGCACGGCGCTGGCACACTACCTCGCCCGCGCTCGCGGGGTACTTGCCGAGGCGGACCAGATCGTCCTCACACCGGCCGTCCAGTACTCGCTTCGACTGCTGACGCCGGCGGTACTCGGACGATCAGTGGCGGTCGAGAGCCACGGGCTGATGTTTCATCGCGAGGCGATCGAAGAACGCGGCGCAGCAACGATCCCCGTACCGCTCGATGACCACGGTGCGGTCATCGACGCGATTCCGCCGCGGGCGACATCGGTGCTCCTCACCCCGAGCCATCAGTCACCCACCGGCGTGTCGCTATCCCCGGCGCGTCGCACCGCGGTCATCGATTGGGCCAGACGGACCAGCGGATTGGTCGTCGAGGACGACTACGACGGCGAGTACCGCTATGCACGCGACCGTGTCGGCGCCCTCCAAGCACTCGGCCCCGACGTCGTCGCGTATACCGGCTCGGTGAGCAAGACGCTGTCGCCGTCGGTACGGATCGGCTGGCTGGTTCTACCGCACCGGCTCGTCGAGCAGGTCGCCTGGTCAAAGGGGCTTCGCGAGCCAGATGCGAGCATCGTGGACCAACTGGTCCTGGCCGAGATGATCAACTCCGGTGCCTACGACCGACATATCCGGCGGACCCGACAGTTCTACCGGCGGCGCCGCGACCAGCTGATCGCGGCGCTCGCCGAGATCGGCATCAACGTTTCCGGAATCGCCGGCGGTCTACACGCGGTGATTGCGACGACCGCCGATCGAGAGTCGGCCCTGATCAGGGCCGCGATCGAGCGCGACATCGGCGTAACTGCACTCTCGTTCTTCGCTCACCCCGCGGCGACCGATCCGCCGCGGCACGGATTAGTCGTCGGGTTTGGCACGCCGTCGGCCTCGTCTTACACAACCGACGTCGCGGCGCTGACAAGTCTGTTGCGCGACATCGCGTGAAGCGTGGTGCGCTACCGACTCGCGGCCTCCACCACATCACGCGCCGCCAGGTACCCGAAGACGATAGCGGGTCCGATCGTGGCGCCTGGCCCCGCGTACGTATGCCCCATGACCGCCGAAGACACGTTCCCCGACGCATACAGTCCGCCAATCACCGATGCGTCTGCACGGAGGACTCGGGCTCGCGCGTCGGTAACCAAGCCACCTTTGGTGCCGAGGTCGGCCGGCACGAATTCGGCGGCATAGTAGGGCGGCTTGTCGAGCACCCCAAGGCCGGGGTTGGGCTTGTTCGTGATGTCGCCGTAGTAGCGGTCGTAGGCGGAGGCACCCCGCCCGAAATCCTCGTCGACGCCGGCGCGGGCAAACTCGTTGAATCGCGCGATTGTTGCCGCCAGCGCGTCGCCGGGCAGCGAGAGGCGCACCGCCAGTTCGGGGATCGAATCGGCTCGCACGAGAGCTCCACTGTCGAACCATTTCTGCGGTAGCGGCGTCTTCGCCGGCCGACCGGCGAAGACGTAGCGGTCACGGTAACCCTGATCGAAAATCATCCAGGCCGGAAGATTCTCGGCGGGCCCCGCGCCGCTCCCGTGCTCCCCACCGAACATGGCGTGGGTCGCTTCCACATAGGGAAGTGACTCGTTCATGAATCGAACTCCCCGATCATTGACGATGAGGCTGCGGGGAAGCGAGCGCTCGGAGAGGGCGAACCACGGTCCACTCGCAAGCGGAATCGAGGGCGCCCACCACGCGTCGTCCATCAGGTCCACCCCGGCTCCGACTTCGGTGGCCGCCGTGATCCCGTCACCGGTGTTTGCCGTCGCGCCAAGAGAGTACGTCGTCCCCGCCGGCGCTCGGTGGTATTGCCTGCGCATCGCCTCGTTATGGTCGAAGCCTCCACACCCGAGGATCACGCCGCGCTTCGCGATGAGTTGTTCACCAGTGTCGAGGACCACTCCGGTCACCTGGCCGTCGATCTGAATCAGTTCCCTCATGCCGCAACCGAGCCGAACCGACACCCCTGCCTGGCGGACGCCGATCATCAAAGGCCCGACGAGGGCGCCCCCGAGCCCCACGAGCCGCTGTCCGCGCAAACGGGCGATCGCCGTTCGACCTGCGATCTTCAGCATGCGTACCGGACCCCGCCAATGCCGCGTGCCCGTGCTCAACCATTTGTAGTCGCCTTGAGTCACCACCACGTTGAGTGGAGTCTTTGTGTAGAACGGTTCCATCGTGGCGTAGTCGTCGCCCAACGTCCGCACATCGAACGGCCGCGGTTCTACCGACCGCCCCTCGGCACGGCCGCCGGGCAGTTCAGGCAAATAGTCCGAGTATCCGTCCACCCACATCAGTCGCAGCGGCGTCCACTCGCACAGTGCGCGCAGAGCCTCCGGACCTCGATCAATGTAGGTATCGAGCTTCTCAACGTCGACGACGTCGCCGGCCAGGGCATGAAGGTAGCGCCGGGCGTCGTCGATGCTGTCGATCCCCGCGGAAGCGGCGAGAACGTCGTTGCCCGGGATCCAGATGCCACCGCCCGACCGGGCTGTGGATCCACCCCATCGGTTCGACTTCTCGACCAGCACAACCTTCATGCCGCTACGCGCCGCCGTGATCGCTGCGGTCATGCCGGCTGCGCCGGAACCAACGACGACCACATCTGCCTGATAGTTACTATCCATATGATAGTAACTATCACGTGCGCGGGCGCGGCGCAATATGCCAGAGTGGCGGAGTGACGTCTCTCCCCCCGCTCCGCGCTAGGCAGCGCGAGGAAGTTCGCCGAAGCATCGACGCAGCCGCACTCCGGCTATTCGGCGAACGCGGCTACGACGCCGTCACGACCGACGAGATCGCGTCCGCTGCCGGGGTATCACCGAGCACGTACTACCGGCACGTGCCGACCAAAGACGATCTGCTGCTGCGCCCGGTCCGGGCCAGCAGCGCCGCGATTCTCGAACGATTTCGCGCCAGCCAAGACTCGGACCCGGAAGCCGCTCTCGTCGCAGCGATACGCGAGCAGACGCAATCGTTGAGCGACGCCGAGCCGGCCAACTGGCGGGCGATCATCGCGCAAGTCCCCGGGATTCTCGACCGCGTCCAGATGATCGATGATGACGACCGGGAACAACTCATCGCCATCACGGCGCATCGGCTTCGAACCGCCGAGGACGATTTCCGCCCCGGCGTGCTGGTGATATCGGTACTCGCCGTCGTCGAATTCGGGTATCGGCGGTGGATGACGGCGGGCGACAACGCGCCGCTGGTGGACTACATCGATGCGGCGCTGGCGGCGCGCAACCGGTAATCAGCGCTCAAAGCGGTTCTCCCCCAGAGACTGCATGAAGCCCGGGCCGAGCAACCGGTACTCGTCGGCGAACTCGGCAGCCCATGTCGGGAAAGGGTGGTGCGCCAGGTACTCGTTGCCGAATCGCGAGTCCTCCGAGACTTCTGTCACGCAGAAGTCCGGGATGGCCAAATCGGTCACCGGCCGGGCGCGCTCGACCTCACCGACCAGCAGCGGAGCATTGTCGGCGAGGAAGCGGTCGACGACCCAGCCGTCCTCCCCCATCCACATCGAGTAGCGCACCTTGGCGATCAGCGCCGACGCCCGGCCGGCGATCGATCCGGCGACCAGCGAGTCGATCTCCCGCTCGGCCTCGTACCTCGTCCCCGACACCGCCGGCCCTTTCACCCCGATGGTCCCAACCGCGTCGGGCAGTGCGGTGAGGGCCTCGGGCAGATCCCGGGGCGGCAGGTCGAGGTCCACCGAGGAGGCCGCGCCGCTGATGCGCACCCGCACGGCGAAGCCGTCCTCGGCGAAGACGTAGGCCTGGACTATCAGCGTCGGGGTCGGGTCGCTCGCCCCCTCGGACGGCAGATCCCGCAGCAAGAACTTGCGCTCGAACTCGAAGTCGCCGAGGTCGGCTATGGCCTCGCGCTCGTCGGCATCGTCGTACATGTTTCAAATCTAGTGCGACGACCAGCAGATCCGCGGTTACCGGCCGAATCGGCGATTCCGCGCGCCGTAGTCGCGCAGCGCGCGGAGAAAGTCGACCCGGCGGAACTCCGGCCAGTAGGCATCGGTGAACCAGATCTCCGAATACGCGCTCTGCCACAGGAGGAACCCGGACAGCCGCTGTTCGCCGGAGGTCCGGATCACCAGGTCGGGGTCGGGCTGGCCTTTGGTGTACAGGTTGCGGTCGATCGCTTCGACGGTGACCGCTTCGATCAGCTGCTCGGCTGAATCGCCGGCCGAGACGTGCTCGGCGAGGAGGTCGCGCACCGAATCGACGATCTCCTGGCGGCCTCCGTAGCCGACGGCGACGTTGACGTTGAGGCGGTCGTCATGCGCCGACGTGCGGTCGGCCGCGGACTTCAGCCGTTGGGCGGCCGCGGCGGGCAGCTGATCGATGTTGCCGACGAGCCGTACCCGCCACCCGCGCTCGGGCGCCGCGATCTCGTCGACGATGTCGGGCACGATCTCCATCAGCGCGTCGAGTTCTTCCGACGGCCGCTGCAGGTTCTCGGTCGAGAGCAGGTAGATCGTCACGGTCCTGATGCCGAGCTCGTCGCACCAGGACAGCATGTCGGCGATGCGGGCCGCTCCGACCCGGTGACCGTGGCTGACGTCCTCGAAACCCGCTTCGCGCGCCCAGCGCCGGTTGCCGTCGCAAATGATGGCGACGTGCTTGGGCAGACGCTCCCGGTCCAACAGCTGCGTGAGCCGTCGTTCATAGACCGCGTACATCGGGGTACGCAGCGTTTCCGGAATGAGTTTCATCGCGACTCACTGTACGCCGGAGTTTGCCAACTCGGGAGTAACTTACGGTACCGTAGGTTTATGACCTCCGAGATCCCCACCCCGGTGCACCTGGAATTCAAGCCGCGCCTTCGCGGCGTGATCCACCAGTACTCGGCGTGGATCTCGACGATCGCCGTCGCCGCACTGATCGCCGGCGCCGCGCTGCTCAAAGGCGGGGGCGCGGCCGTCGCCTGCGCCATCTACGGGATCACCGTTTTCGGGCTCTTCGCGATCAGCGCGACCTATCACCGTCACAAGTGGGGGTCCGAGCGCGCGGCCAAGCTGATGAAGCGCGCGGACCACTCGATGATCTTCCTGTTCATCGCCGGGTCGTACACGCCGTTCTCCTACCTCGCGCTGCCGTCGCCGACGCGGTGGTGGGTGCTGGGAGTCGTGTGGGGCGGCGCCCTGGCCGGCATGACGCTGAAGATCGTGTGGCCCGAAGCGCCGAGGTGGCTCGGTGTCGCGCTCTACATCGGCCTCGGCTGGGTCATCATCGCCGAGGCGACGACGCTCATCGAGTACTCCGGCTGGCTGATCATCTCGCTGCTGGTCCTCGGTGGCGTCCTCTACAGCGTCGGCGGCATCCTCTACGCGTTGCGCTGGCCCAACCCGTGGCCGGAGACCTTCGGGCACCACGAGTTCTTCCACGCCTGCACCGTCGTCGCCGCCCTCGCCCACTACATCGCCATCTGGCTCCTCCTGCTGCGCTGACCCCGACGGGCGGTCGTAGACTCGACCCATGCTCGCCGTCGCCGCCCCGCAGCCCGACCGGGTCCTGCGCACCGTGCGCGGCGTATCCGTCGGCGGGGTGGCGGGGCTGACCGCCGTCGCGGGCCACAGCCTTGCGATGCCCGGCGAGACACCGGGCGTCGGAACCTTCGTCTTCCTCCTGGCGGTCTGCGCCGTCATCGGCGCGACCGTGACCGCACTTCCCCGGGTGAACGGCACCGGTGCACTACTCGCCATCCTCGGCACCTCGCAGCTCGTCGGTCACCTGGCCATGTCCGTCGGTACCACTCACGGCCTGCACCTGCCGTCGGCGACGATGCTGGCGGCGCACGCTCTCGCCATCGCGGGTGGCGCCCTTCTCGTCGCCGCCGCCGACCGCGCGACGCGCCGGGCCCTCGGGCTCCTGCACCGCCTGCTGCGCGCCGAGTTCCTCCCGCCGTTGCCCGCCGCCCGTCCGTGGACGCCGATCGTCTCCGACGAGCCCCTCATCGCACGGCTCGCCGCCGCCAATCGGCACGTCAGACGCGGCCCACCGGCTGCCTTCGCACCCGTCTCCCACTAGCCGCAGCGCACCCGTACTGCCCCGACCGCGGACCAGCGGTCGTCGACGCGTGCGCGCCTGACGCACCCGAATCGAGTCCCACATGTTCCGCCCTCTCCTGCCCTTGATCCGCCGGCTGCACTTCTACGCCGGCATCCTCATCGCCCCGTTCCTGCTCGTCGCCACCGTGAGCGGCGGCCTCTACGCCCTCGCCCCTTCGGCCGAAGCGGTCGTCTACCGCGACCTCCTGACCACCCAGCACGACGGCCCGCCGCGAACGATCGCCGCCCAGGTCGAGTCCGCCCGTGCCGCCCAACACGGCGAAGTCACCGCCGTCGACCCGGCGGCCGAGCCGGGCCAGACAACCCGGGTCTACTTCACCGATCCGAGCCTCGGCGAGTCCGAGCGGCGCACCGTCTTCGTCGACCCGGCAAGCGCGCGCGTCCTGGGCAGCAGTGTGACCTACGGCAGCAACGGCGCCCTGCCGATGCGCGCGTGGATCAGCCAGTTGCACCGCAATCTGCACCTCGGCGAGCCGGGACGCGTCTACAGCGAACTCGCCGCATCGTGGCTGTGGGTGGTCGCCCTCGGCGGATTGGCTTTGTGGCTCAACCGGTTTCGCACGCGTCGGCGGAACACCGGCGCGCCCTGGTGGCGCGTCGGCGTCGTGGAGCGTCGGGGAAACCAGCGTGCCCGCACCCTGAATTGGCACGGCGCGGTCGGGGTATGGCTGGTCGTCGGCGTCGTCTTCCTGTCGGCGACCGGGCTCACCTGGTCGCAGTATGCGGGCGCCAACATCGCCGATCTGCGCAGTCACCTCAGTTGGCAGCGTCCATCCTTGCCGTCGGCTCCGAGCAGCCATCACCACCACGACGGCCCGGTGGTCGCGGTGGACGATGACCGGCTCGATGATCTGCTGACGACAGCCCGCAACCACGGACTCGACGGACGGGTGGAGATCGCCCTGCCGACCGAGGCCGGCAGCCCCGTGACCATCACCCAGACCCGGCAGCCGTGGCGCTACACGGTCGACTCGATCGCCGTCGACCCCGTCTCGATGCACGTCACCGCACAGCTGCCGTTCTCGCAGTGGTCGTGGCCGGCGAAGCTCACCGACTGGGCCATCCAGCTGCATATGGGCATCTTGTTCGGGTGGGTCAGCGCACTCGCCCTTTTCTCCCTGATGGCAGCGCTGACAACCGTGATCGTCCGCGGCTACCTGATGTGGTGGCGACGCGGCCCGGGAACACGCCCGGGCCGTGCACCGAAGCGAGGTACGTGGCGCACCGCCGCGGTCGCCGCCGACCGGCGTTCCCGAACGGCCTTCGCGCTGCTCATCGCAGCCACAGTCCTGGTCGGCTGGTTCGTCCCGTTGCTCGGGATCTCGTTGCTGGCGTTCCTGGTCGTCGACGCCGCCGTCGGCCGGTTCGCCGCGACGCCGCCGGTCGCCGAATCATCCGATCCGGAGGTGTCGGCTACCGTCGGCGCGCGAACTGCATCGAGCGATCCCTGAGAGCTGGCTCCGCTTCCCCGGCCTCCGCTAGGCCCGGGTCGGGGCGGCCGCCAGCACGCGCAGCACATCCTCGGTCGCGTCCCAGCTCATGCACTTGTCGGTGACCGATTGGCCGTAGACCAGTTCGGCGGCGTCGGGCGACTGAGCACCGCCGATGAGGAAGCTCTCCAGCATGACGCCGCTGATCTGAACGCCGGCCGCGACCAACTCGGCGATTTCGGCGGCGACGATCGCCTGGCGCACATGATCTTTGCCGGAGTTCGCATGCGAGGCGTCGATCATCACCCGCTGCGGTAGACCCGCCTTACCCAGCACCGCGACCGCCGCGGCGACCGACTCGGCGTCGTAGTTCGGCCCGCCGGTCCCGCCGCGCAAGATGATGTGACAGTCGTTGTTGCCCGCGGTTTCGACGACCACTCCGTTTCCGAAGTCGTCCAGGCCGAAGAAGACATGCTGTGCCGCAGCGGCTTTCACACCGTCGACGGCGACCTGGACGTTGCCGTCGGTGCCGTTCTTGAACCCGACCGGCATCGACAGTCCCGACGCCAACTGACGGTGGACTTGGGATTCGGTGGTGCGGGCCCCGATCGCGCCCCACGCGACGGCGTCGGCGATGTACTGGGGGCTGTTCGGCTCGAGGAATTCGCAGCCGACCGGCAGACCGAGGTCGATGATGTCGAGGAGCAGCGAACGCGCCGTGCGCAGGCCTCGTTCGACGTCGAAGCTGCCGTCCATACCCGGGTCGTTGATGAGCCCCTTCCATCCGACGGTGGTGCGCGGCTTCTCGAAGTACACGCGCATGACGATCTTCAGCCGGTCGGCGTACTGGCCGGCCAGCGGCGCCAGTCGTCGCGCGTAGTCGAGCGCGGCGACCGGGTCGTGAATCGAGCACGGCCCGACGACGACGAGCAGCCGGTCGTCGCGCCCGGCGAGGATGTCGGCGATCTCTTCGCGGTCGCTCTGCACCGCGACCGCGCGACGAGCGGTGAGCGGCAGTTCGCTGCGCAGCGCGTCGGGGGTCGGAATCGGGCGGAAGGCCCGGATGCGCCGATCCGAGGTCGAGGTCTGCCCAGCGGGGTCAGACACTGTCAGGTCAGGGGTGGTGGTCACGGTCTTTGCCTCTCGCGTTGGTACCCGCTGTGGGCCCCGCGTCGGAGCCCTGAAAACGACAAGAGCAGCGACCATGCGGTCACTGCTCGGGCTCCGGATGTGGAATGTGCGCGCGAAACTAACGCTTCACCGCAGGCTCACCCGGAGCCTCGGTAAAACGCCAATAGGCGCGCACGCTGTTGTTCACGTCGCCCACGGTACCAAATTCTTCCGATCTGGCTGTAACCGAGGACACAGTGACCACGCCGACCTCTACAGCGGACGAAATTGGCGCAATTCGCGGCGTACCTCGTCGGGATCTTCGAGCGGCAGGGAGCACGTCGTCCCGCGACAGACCAGGACGGTGCCGGCCGGCTGGTCCGCCGAGAACCCTGTGTCTCCCGCAGCCGTCACCACGGCATAGCTCGGCGCCGCGTCGCGGGCGAGGGCCAGCATCTCCTCCGACGACGCGGTGACATGGGTGGGTCCACCGAGCCAGCCCTCGACGACGGTCAGCCAGTGCCCGGCGGCGCGGGGCGCACGGTCGAGAAGAATCGCGGCCCGGCCCAGCGTCTGCGCCGCGAGATCGCCGTACCGTCCGGCCACATCCGGTTCGGCCAGCATCGACGCCAGAACCAGCGCTTCGGCCATCAACGACGAGCCGGACGGCGTCGCACCGTCGGCCGGGTCGCGCGGTCGCACGATGAGCCCGCCGCCGTCCGGAGCGTCGAACCACGAGCCCGGTTCCGCCGGATCGGCGAACACGTCGATCGCACGATCCAGCAGGTCGAGCGCGGCTGTGCGCCAGCGATTCTCGCCGGTCGCGGCGTACAGCGAGAGCAACGCGGTCGACAGCGCGGCATGGTCGTCGAGCATGCCGCGCGGCTCGCCGACGACGCCGCCGAGCGACGCACGGCGTAACTCGCCGTCGACGATGTGCCTGCCCACCAGTTCGTCGGCGCACCATGCCGCACGCGCCACCCACTCCGGTCGGCGCAGTCCGATGCCCGCCTCGACCAGCGCGGTGATCGTGAGCGCGTTCCACACGGTGACGACCTTGTCGTCACGCGTCGGCTGCGGCCGCTCGTCGCGGGCGGCCCGCAGCGCCGCGACCACCCGGCCGAATTTCTCGGCGTCGTCGGGAAGCTGCGCCAGCTGCAGCGTCGACGCGCCCTCCTCGAAAGTTCCCTGCGCCGTGACCCCGAAAACCGTTGCCGCCCAGGCCCCGTCATCCTCACCGAGGACATCGACGAGTTCGGCGGGAGTC
The DNA here is from genome assembly GCF_000241265.1 of Gordonia araii NBRC 100433. Lineage (GTDB taxonomy): Bacteria > Actinomycetota > Actinomycetes > Mycobacteriales > Mycobacteriaceae > Gordonia > Gordonia araii. Next base: position 101,625 of record NZ_BAEE01000021.1, on the reverse strand, counting down.
CACACGTATGTCGCGCCCTCGACCCCCTCGGTGTCGGCGTCGAGGGAGGACGCGAACCCGCCGTCGGTGCCCAGCGCCTCGTCGAGGAAGGCGACGGTCTGCTCGCAGACTCGTGTCGCCAGGCTTTGTGCCGCGCCTTCGGTCCGCGCGAGTTGCACATAGCAGCGCAGCAGCAGAGCGTTGTCGTAGAGCATCTTCTCGAAGTGCGGCACCACCCAGGCCTCGTCGACGGCGTAGCGAGCGAATCCACCGGCCAGCTGGTCGTAGATGCCCCCGCGGGCCATCGCCTCGGCGGCGCGTTCGACGACTTCGCGCGCCTCCGGCGACCCGGTGCGCTCGTCGTGGCGCAGCAGGGCGAGCATCGACGACGACGGCGGGAACTTCGGTGCGCGGCCGAGACCGCCGTGAATCGGGTCCTCGTCGGCGATCAACGCCGCGACGGCTGCCCGTGCGAGATCACCGTCGACGAGGAGTTGCGCGTCGGGCAGACCGGAAGCCGTCTGCGCCAGATGGTCGCGGACCTGACCCGCGACGCGGTCGATCTCGTCGCGCCGCTGAGTCCACGTCTCGCCGATGGCGGCGAGCACCTCGCCGAATCCGGGCTGCCCGTTGCGCAGGGCCGGCGGGTAATAGGTGCCGCAGAAGAACGGCTCGCCCTCGGGGGTCAGGAAGCAGGTCATCGGCCAGCCGCCCTGGCCGGTCATGGCGATCGTCGCGTTCATATAGATCGCGTCGATGTCCGGGCGCTCCTCGCGGTCGACCTTGATGCAGACGAATCCGTCGTTCATCTGCGCGGCGAGCGCGGCGTCGTCGAAGGTCTCGTGCGCCATGACGTGGCACCAGTGACAGGCGGCGTACCCGACGGAAAGCAGGACCGGCACGTCGCGGCGAGCCGCCTCCGCGAACGCCTCGTCGCACCATTCCCACCACTCGACGGGGTTGTCCGCGTGCTGGCGCAGGTAAGGACTCGTCGCGGTCGCGAGACGGTTGGCCATTCCATGACTCCTGCCTAGTGCGTTCTCGCGTGCGAGTGACACACGAACGACTCCGGGAAACCTGGTGCGACTCCCTTCGTCCAGCCTAGGACGCCGATGCCAGTACGCGTGGCGGTGGCCGGCCCCTGGGCAAGCCCGGAGGCCTGGGCTGGATACGACAGACCGGCAGCGCGCCTATCGCGATGGCCCGCCACAGAGCGTAACATATATGGTACGCTCAGATTGAGAGGAGTGACCACCATGACCGGAACCAACGCCTTCTGGGAAGACCTTGCACGCGACCTCGAGGACCCCGTGTTCCTGCGGGAGTACGTCGTGGAGTCCATGCGTATCGCCACCATCGACGAGGTCGTCAACGCTCTTGACGATGCGCGCGAAGCGGCTGGCCTGTCGAAGGCGGAGCTCGCTCGTGCGATCCAGGTCGAGCCTGCGACCATCCGCCGACTCTTCTCCTCCGAGAAGTCCAACCCCACGCTCGGCACGCTGGCCGAGGTAGCCGCTGCTCTCGGCATGCGGATCACTCTGGAGCCACTGGCCGACGACGAGCGCACCCAAGTCACCGAACCCCTGCTCGCAGGCCGCACCGCTGATCCCGTTGGGCTCGCGCGACACCTTCACGACCTGAGTACCCACTCCAACGTTCCGGCCTGACTTCAGCCGATCGAACGCGGGTTTCGCGCGAGGTACTCGTCACCCATCGCGCGCACCTCCGCATAGTCGGAATCGTTGAGTGTGGTCCGGAACGGTTTGTCCCGCCCATCAACAACGACCAACAGCGGCTTCTCGTTGTCCTTCGCCTCATAGTCGAGCAGGCAAAACAGCCGGTAGTGGTGCCGCTTCGGGCCGTCGATGCGGACCTCGAACCATCCGCTCATGTCCCCCTTCATCGCCTCCCAATATCCGCCACCGGCGAAACGTTTCGGCGGGGCCGTCGCGACGGCGATGAGGACGGAATAGGCCTTCGCCCTCACCGAGGCCGGCCAGGCCCGCAGCGCGTCGCGCCCTGGCTCGGTCTGTTTGGGGTCGTCCTTGGCGTGCCGTTTGAAGTAGACGACGTCGTGCGCGTCATCAGCAGAGGGCCCCGTCCGCACGCTTTGCGCCGGGGCTTCCTTCCTCTTTCTTCCTCTTTTGGAGGTCACCATCGACGACGACGGTATCGGCGCCGACCGACATCATCGTTTGGGCAAGCGGCCGGTTGTCACGAGGCGGTTGACCATCGGGCCCGGCTACTTCTCCGGCGACGACGTCGACGTCGATGTCGATGTCGACGTCGACGTCGACGAGGAAGCGTCGGGCGACTCGGCCTCGGCTCCGTCGTCGGGGACGCTCACCTTGTCGGTGCCCTCGTCGAAGGCCTGGTCGGGCTCGGGGTGCTCGGCGTCGAAGGTCTGGGGCAGCTTGCGGAGCTGGGAGTTCATCGAACGGATCAACAGGGCGGTCCCGGCGAGCAGCACCAGGATCACCAGCAGGCCGAGCGGGGAGGCCTTGCCGAACTCCGGCCCCTTCGTCTCGCCGCCGTCGGGATTGGCGAGCATCATCGTGGCCTGTGTCGCGACGATGCTGATCGTCGGGCTCATCATTCCTCGATCCCGGTGAACAAGTCGGTCTCGGGGATCGACGTCGTCACTCGTGTCTGGGCCAACTCGAATTCCTCCGTCGGCCACAATCGCTGCTGCCACTCCAAGGGTACTGCGAAGAAAACACCATTCGGATCTATCTGCGTCGCGTGTGCGCGCAGAGCGTCGTCGCGATGGGTGAAAAAGTCGCCGCAGGTGATCTGCGTCGTCACCCGCCCCATCAGGTCGCCGCTCGACGGATCCCACTTGTCGAGCCACTCTTTGAACGGGCTCTCCTGGCCGTGGCGCTCGAACTCGTCGGAGAAGCGAACCATGCGGTCCCGGATGAATCCGTGCGTGTAGTAGAGCTTGCTCACCGTCCACGGCTCCCCGGTTCCGGGGAAGGCGTCCGGGTCGCCGGACTGCTCGTACGCGGCGACCGACACCTCGTGGCATCGGATGTGGTCCGGGTGCGGATAGCCGCCGTGCTCGTCGTAGGTGATCATCACGTGCGGCCGGAAGTCGCGCACGACGCGGACCAGTGCCTCGGCGGCCTCGTCGAGCGGCACCGTCGCGAAACTGCCGTCGGGCAGCGGTGGCAGAGGGTCACCTTCGGGCAGCCCCGAATCGACGAAACCCAGCCAGGTCTGCGAAACACCAAGGGCAGCCGCCGCATTGGCCATTTCCTCGCGACGGACCTCGGCGATGTTCTCCAGGATTCCCGGCCGATCCATCGCCGGATTCAGGATGTCGCCGCGTTCACCGCCGGTCAGCGTGACCACCAGGACATCGTGGCCCTCGGCGGCGTAGCGCGCGGTTGTCGCAGCGCCCTTGCTGGACTCGTCGTCGGGATGCGCGTGAACCGCCATCAGTCTGGCCATGCGTTCATGGTAGGTATTGACAGGTGAACGCATCCGACGGGGGCGCCTCCGGACCGAGCGCCTACTACCCGGGCGAGCAATCGTCGTCGTCGCGCCGCCGATGGTTTCTGGTGCTGACCGGCCTCGTCCTCGCCGCCGGGCTGGGCCTGGCGATCCTCGGCTTCCAGAAGTTCGGCAACCCGGATGTGTCCGGCGAGGGCACCGGATTTTTCATCACCGGCCCCACCACCGTCGACGTCCAGTTCACCGTCAACCGATCGGATCCGACGCTGCCCGTCGCATGCGTCGTCAAGGCGCGCGCAAAAGACGGCAGCGAGGTCGGAAGACGCGAGGTTCTCGTCGAGGGTGGAACCGCCCCGCAGGTCGGGGTGCGGGCCACCGTGCACACCTCGGCCCGGCCCGTGATCGGCGAGGTCTTCGGCTGCGGCCCCACTGTGCCGCCCTACCTCACCTCCAAGGACGACGATAAGTGACCGGAACCCCAGGCGCGGACAGCGAAACGAGCAAGCCGATTCGAATTCGGCGGGTCGCCTTCGCGTCGACCGGGAGCCGCTACTTCCCGGTGCTCGTCGGCTTGTTCGTCGGCGTCATGCTCATCAGCAACGTGACGGCGTCGCGGCCCGCGGTGTTCTTCTCGTCGTGGCTCACCTTCGACATCGGCCCGTTGCACGTCAACGGCCTGCCGACCGACGGGGCCTTCTTCCTGTTCCCCCTGGCCTACGTACTCGGCGACGTCATCAGCGAGGTGTACGGCTTCCGGGCGATGCGCCGGGTGATCGCGCTGGGCTTCGGCATCCTCGTCCTCGCGTCGGCAAGTCTGTGGATCGCCGATCAGCTGCCGATGTCGGACCCGGTCACCGACGCCGAAACCCATCAGCTGCAGACCGCCTTCAGCACCGTTTCCGGGGTGATCCCGCAGATCCTGATCGCAGGCCTGGCCGGATACCTCGTCGGGGAGTTCCTCAACTCCTACGTCCTGGTGCGGATGAAGGAACGTTCCGGCGAGAACCACCTGTGGGCGCGCCTGCTCGGGTCGACGGTCGTCGGGCAGGCCGCCGACACCGTGGTGTTCTGCGCGATCGCCGCGCCCGCGCTCGGGTTCACGACCTTCTCGTCGTTCCTCTCGTACACGGTGGTGGGCTTCGTGTGGAAGGTCCTCGTCGAAGTGGCCGTCATGCCGGCCACCTACGCCGCGTGCGGATGGCTGAAACGCCACGAACCGACATACCAGCTCCACCCGGTGAACGGCCGGCCGACGGCAACGAACGGATAACGGTTGTGCCTTGCAACACAACGGCTGGTAAGCTGACGTGAAAGCACGGCCCCAACGCGTGGGGCCGTGTTCAGTTGCATTTAGGAGCATGTCCGTTTCCGTGACACCGCCCCGACGAGGGGTCGGCGAGAATCTGGACGGGACAAAGGAGTACCCATGACCGACACCACGTGGCTGACGCAGGAGTCGCACGACCGCCTCAAGGGCGAGTTGGACGCACTGATCGCCAACCGTCCGGTCATCGCCGCCGAGATCAACGAGCGTCGCGAAGAAGGCGACCTCAAGGAGAACGGTGGATACCACGCTGCCCGCGAAGAGCAGGGTCAGCAAGAGGCGCGCATCCGCCAGCTCCAGGAACTGCTGAACAACGCGAAGGTCGGCGAGGCCCCCACGCAGTCCGGCGTCGCACTGCCCGGCTCGGTCGTCACCGTGTACTACGACGGCGACGAGTCGGACACCGAGACCTTCCTGATCGCCACCCGCGAAGAGGGTGCCGCGGACTCGCTGGAGATCTACTCCCCCAGCTCGCCGCTGGGTGCCGCGCTGCTCAACGCCAAGGTCGGCGACACCCGCGAGTACTCGGTGCCGTCGGGCGCGCAGGTCAAAGTCACCCTGGTCAAGGCCGAGCCCTACCACGGCTGATCGATCGGGGCGCTTCGCGCCCGCCCTCATTCAACGACCCGACGGACATGAGCGCGGTTAGGCCGGCGGCGGTAGCGTCCGGCGCGTGCGAAACCATTCATCTTGTCGACTGCCGCGCCTCTTGGCGACCGCGCTCGTCGGTGCAGTCATCGCAACCGCTGTCAGCACCGTAACGAGCGCGGCCGCTGACGCCGACGCGCCGCCGTGCGCCGCCCAGATGCAGCGCGCGGCGGATGTGAAGCGCCAGATCGACGCTCACAACGCCCAACCGCACGTCTTCGTCCTGCCCAGCCAGCAGGCCCAGTACAACGCCTACAACGTCCGGGCACAGCAACTCAATAGCGCCAGGGATGCTGCCAGGGCGGCGTTCCTCGCCTGTGCCAACGCGATGACAGAGCTGGGCGCCGGCCGCGATATCAGTCGCCCTAACCAAGAGCAGCTCGACCGGCTGCGCAACGCCGCGGGCCAGATCCCGCCCGGCTACCGCGTCCCGCCGCCGCCACCGCTTCCCGCCGGCCGGATCGTCTCGGCTCCGCGTGAACTCGACGCGCTGTACCGGGAACTCAGACGGAACAACCCGCCGAAGAACTATTCCGGCTCGTTGCAGAACACGTCCCGCCCGCGCGTCGGAGATCCCGATCCCGCGTTCCCGCCCGGCAGCGGCGTGAAGATCGGACGCAAGACCAATGGCGATCCGATGGTCTCCCCGGACCACATCGTGCCCCTCGCGCGCTTGGTTTACCTGCCGGGATTCACCAGGCTGAGCCCGGAATCGATGTACTACGTCTCGCGCGCACCGGCTAATCTGCAGTGGTTGTCGCGGCGCGCCAACAGTGCCAAGAACTCCGACAGCAGCGCCCGCGTCCAAGGAGCCGATCCCGCATGGGTGAAATCGCAGCGCCAGCTGGAAGACCAAGTGCAACAGAAGCTCACCGACCTCATCAGTCGACTTCTGCGCAGTGAGGGGAAGACGCCGTGACCGTCAGCGACGACGAGATTCTCGTCGGGCTCGAAGACACCGGGCAGCCCGTTCGATTCGCAACCGGCGACGACGCGTCCGTGCCAGCACCATGGCGGCCCATCATCGAGGCCGACGAGGCCGCGCGCCGGGCCGAGATCGCGCGGAGCCTGTGGAACGGCGACATGTTCGAGCTGCTGCCCGACTTCGCCCGGATGCTGCGTGAGGAACTTGCCGACGTGCGCGTCGTCCTGGTCGGCAACGAACCGATGCTGGCCTATGCGGTGGAGCATCGCTACGCCGACGACCGGACCGTGTCGCTATGGATCGGAACGACGCCGGGCACAGATGCCGCCACCGAGTCTGACGGCGGCGGTGCCGAACTAGTCTCCGCGATTCCGGCCCCGGTGCGGACGTTCCAGTCCGAGGTGCATCGGCGGTTCACCGCCCCCGATCTCGAAAGCTACGGTTTTCGACCAGTGGTGGAGATGACCACGCTGGTCGACGAATGGGGTCTGGGTTCCGCGGACCTGCCGGACTGGGAGCATGCGCCCCAGCCTCGTCGCCTCTTGGTGCTGCTCACCACGTACAGCGAACTCCGGGTGTGCGTCTCGCCCGACCTGCCCGACGGGATGGCGGTCGCGGTCTACCGCTCCGACCCGCCCGATCCGGTGCGGCCGGTCGGCGAGTCCCTCGATGAAGAACTCGTCAATCGTCTGGTGGAGGGAGGCTAGATGTATCCACATCCCTCGGGTCCACAGCCCGCCCCGCAGTGGCCGACACCCCCGGCGCCGCCACAGCCACCTCCCTCGAACGGGCCGGTCGGGCCGCCGCCCGGCCCCATGGGATTCGGCCCACGACCGGGCTATGGTGCGCCTCCGGGCCATCCCCCGTTCCCTCCGCCTCCTCCACCGCCGCGCAAACCGCGGCGCCCCCTGACCATCGCGCTGGCGATCACCGCAGTTGTCGTCCTGCTCGGCGGTGCGGCAGGCGCGGTCTACTTCTTCGCGGGCGGCTTCGGCGACGAGAAGGCCATCAAACAGATCACCGCCGACTTCTCCCGAGCCGTCGCCCAAGGCGACACGGGCGAGATGACGAAGCTGCTGTGCAAGTCCGAAGCTCAACACGTTCAGGCCGACCTCGAGGCCACCGACGACGAGTCCGACGCGCAGCCGGAGAAGTTCGAGATCGCCGCGGTCGAAGTCAAAGACGATGTCGCGAGAGCACAGCTGACATTCACGTCTGATGGGCGAACATCCACGCTCTTCTTCCGGCGCGAGGAGCGCAGGTGGACGGTGTGCTCGGATGCCGAAACGGCATTCGGGCCCTAGGTCGCCGTTACGTCGAGGCGACGGCGAGGCGATGCACCGCCGAGAGCTGCGGATCCGAGAGGAACAGCTCGCGGTCGCGGCGCGCCCTTACTGAAGTGTGCGGCGCCCGGCCCGCTCGGCGAAGGCGTCAAGCGCCGCCAGGACTTCCGGGGCGCGCCAGGCGCGGTTCCGCGCTCGGTCGGTGAACTCGACGACGATCCCGGCTTCAGCCAGCGGATCCACATACCGTCTAGCGTTGCCTGTTCGGATTCCGAGTTCACGTTGCAGTAGTGCGGCGTTGAACACGGGTCGGCTCAACAGGAGATCGGCGACTCGGTGGATCGCCGAGTCGCGTCGTGCCGCGATGCGCTCGGTCCACCCTTGCCGCACCTCCCTCAGATCGGCGACCAACCGCCTTCCATTGGCGACAGCGTGCAACGAAGCAGTCGAGACGACCGAGACGATCCGCCCCGGATCGCCGTCGCGGTAGGCGGTCAGCGCCGCGAAGTATTCCTCGGTGTCCGCGAGTAGGCCGGCCGAGACCGGAACCGTAATGCGACGGGTCAACCGTTGATGCCGCAGCATCGCTTGGAGAAGCGCGCGCCCGGTCCGCCCGTTTCCGTCGGGAAAAGGGTGAATCGTTTCGAACTGGGCATGAGCAATCGCGACCTGCGGGAGCACCGGCATGTCCGTGCGAGTGGCGAAGGAGACCAGGTCGTCGATCGCCGCGGGAATCCGGCTGTGCTGCGGTGCGACGAAGTCCGCCCCACGCGGGCCGAATGGACCGCCGCCCACCCACACCTGCTCGTTGCGCCACTTCCCCGCGATCCCGGGTTCACTCGGCTCCATCAATGCGCGGTGCATGGCGAGTATCGCCGTGGCGTCAATGCTGTCGGCCAGGTCGATGGCCGCGCGCATGGAGTCGGCGTTGGCGACGATCAGACTCGCATTCCGGCGGACACCGCCCAACACTTCGGCCTCGGCAATGGCGCGGGCCGAGGCAGTCAGATTCTCGATGTTAGAACTCGCCGCGGCCTCAGATCGCAACAGGATCGAGGTGAACGGGGCGATCTCAGAGCCGAGCTCAGCGTCGAATCGCGCTACCTCGTTCGCCGCCTCCTCGGCCTCCGCGAGAACCGATTGGCGGAGGGCCAGGTCTAGCGGCGCGATCTCGGCAGGGACGGCTGCGTGGTACGGACCCGATTGACGCACGGCGGCACGCTGATCTGCCACGCCGTATCGAACCTCGACCGGCATGGGCCACACCAGTTCCTCGTAGGCCACCGCCGTGCCAAGTGATGCCATCTAGAGATGTTAGCATCACTTATTCACTAAGTGATGCTAATAGTCTATGGATGGCATCACTTGACGCAGTCCGGGCTTCCAAGGACACACATCTTGTTGCGAATACATGTAGGGTCAGTCGGCTTTACACCTTCACGACAAGGACGGCCGATGACACTCACCTTTGCCGACATCACGAGCGGCGTTCGACTGACTGGCCGCTGGCCGCGTCCGGTCACCGTCGTCGCGGTCGCGCCGCACGGCGACGCGGCACTGGCGATCGTCGTGCGCGACGAGGAAACCGGCGTTGCCGAGGAGATGCTGTACGAATCCGAACTCGACGATCTGGCGATCGCGTCCGAGGCCGAATCGGGATGGACATTCGATGCCGATCCGGCGCGGTTCAAACTGGCTACCGAGGCGCTGCGCATCCGCATGGCCGGTGCCCACGACCCGATGGTCGCGGTGGCCACCAGCGACATCTCCCCGCTTCCTCACCAGATTCGCGCGGTGTACGGAGAACTCCTCCCCCGCACACCGTTGCGCTTCCTCCTCGCCGATGACCCGGGCGCGGGCAAGACGATCATGGCGGGCCTATACGCCAAAGAACTGATGCTTCGTGGAGACCTCGCGCGCATGCTCATCGTCGCACCGGGCGGGTTGGTGGAACAGTGGCAGGACGAGCTGGACACCAAGTTCGGCATCGCTGCGACGCTGCTGTCCCGCGACATGGTCGACACCAGCGTCGACGGTGATCCGTTCGCCGGTCACCCGATCATGATCGCGCGGATGGACCAGCTCGCCCGCAACGAAGACCTCCTCGACGCGCTGTCGCGCACCGACTGGGACCTCGTCGTCGTCGACGAGGCGCATCGCATGTCCGCGAACTGGTGGGGCGGCGAGCTGCGGATGACGCGGCGCTACGAACTCGGTCAGCTCCTCGGCACGATCAGCCGCCACCTGCTGCTGATGACGGCCACGCCACATGCCGGCAACGACGACAACTTCGCCGCCTTCCTCTCCCTGCTAGACGAAGACCGATTCGCCGGTCACCAGCTCCCAGGTGCGCCCACACCCGACACGTCGGGACTGATGCGACGCATGGTGAAGGAAGAGCTGCTGACCTTCGAAGGCCGACCGCTGTTTCCCGAACGAATCGCCGAAACCGTCCCGTACGACCTCTCCGACGGCGAGCTGGAGCTGTATGAGGCTGTCACTCATTACGTGCGCGAGGAGATGAATCGTGCCGAATCACAAGGTGATTCACCGCAGCGACGGACGGTCGGCTTCGCGCTGACCGTGTTGCAGCGACGGTTGGCATCGAGCACGCACGCCATTCTGCGTAGCCTCGAACGCCGTAGCCATCGTCTGGCGACCATGCGCGCCGACATCCAAGCCGGACGCAATCCATTCATCGATGGCCCGCCACCCAATCCCGTCGACCTCGATGACGCCGACGACTACGACGCCGCCGAGTACGAAGCCGCGGCCGACGAGGTCGTCGATGCTGCCACCGCAGCGCGCACCGTCGCCGAACTCGACGTGGAGATCGCGCTGCTCGACGACCTCGTCGCGATGGCCTCCCGCGTGCGCGACTCCGGCATCGACCGAAAGTGGTCGGAAGTCCGCGACCTGCTGATCGACCGCCAATTGCTCCGCGGCCCCGACGGCGCAGCGCGCAAGCTGATCATCTTCACCGAGCATCGCGACACCCTCGACTATCTGGCGCGGCAGATCCGCAATGTGCTGGGCGCCGACGAGGCGGTGCTCACCATCCACGGCGGTACTCCCCGACGCGAACGCGTGGCGCTGCGCGAGCAGTTCACCAACGACCCGCGACGACAAGTGCTGGTCGCTACCGACGCCGCGGGCGAGGGCCTGAACCTGCAGGCGGCAAACCTGATGATCAACTACGACCTGCCGTGGAACCCGAACCGCCTTGAGCAGCGCTTTGGCCGGATCCACCGCATCGGGCAGAAGCAGGTGTGCCGGTTGTGGAATGTCGTGGCCGACCAAACCCGCGAGGGACAGGTCTATCTGCGGCTGCTCGAGAAGATGGAGCAGCAACGAAAGGCATACGGCGGCAAACTGTTCGACGTCCTCGGCGAATCGTTCACCGAGCGGCCACTGCGAGAACTCCTGATGGACGCGATCCGATACGGCGACGACCCGCAGCGCCTTGAGGAGATCGAACGGGTCGTCGACGCAACCGTCGCCGACGGGTGTCGCGACCTTGTCGAGTCACGGGCGCTCGCGCGCGAGACGCTCGGCCCGCTGGAACTGGAGCAGCTGCGCCGCGAGATGGACGAAGCACAAGCGCGTCGCCTACAACCGCACTACATCGAGCGCTTCTTCCGCGAGGCGTTCGGGGCACTCGGCGGGCGCCTCGCTAAACGCGAGAAAGGCCAGTGGCAGATCTCGAACGTCCCGCTGGTCCTGCGGGACCGGCCGGTTCGCCGAGAGCACTGCGGGCGGCCCGTCGTCCGGGCGTACGAGCGCGTCGCGTTCGAGCCGGCCGCCGCGGAAGGCGTTCGACATCGGCTCGATCTGCTGGCACCGGGACATCCGTTGCTCGACGCGGTCGTCGACACCACCGTCGAGCGCGGCTTCGCGTCGCTGCGCAGCGGTGCGATCCTCGTCGACCCGTCTGATCCCGGGGACCAGCCGCGGATCATCGTCGCGATGACCGGTGAGGTCGTCGATGGCACCGGCCGCGTGGTGAGCAAGCGGTTCAGTTTCGTCGATCTCCATCCCGACGGGACCGCGAGCGACGCCGGTCCGGCTCCCCACCTCGATCTGGCGCCCATCGACTTCTCCCCCTATCCCGTTGCCGCGCGACGGGCGGCTGACCGCGCGCTGGCGTCCGAATGGATCTCCGGACAGCTCGCCGACGCGGCGATGAGTTGGGCGGCTGGGGTTGCGCAACCAGAGCAGTTGGCGCAGGTTCGCGGCCGGCTGCTGCCGGAGATCGACCGGACAGCCGACGCCGTTCGCTCGCGCCTGCACGGGCAGATCAATCATCTGCACAGCGAGGTCGCGCGGCTACGCGAAGAAGACGCCTCGGGCCGTCGAGGCCGCAAGCGCCGGCACAGTCCAGACACGCTCGCCGCACGGGCGGAGGATCTGGAGCTGCGGTTGGAACGCCGGTTGGCGAAATTGGAGCGACAGCGGGCGCTGACCGCGAAGCGTCCCGAGCTGGCGGCGGTCATGCTCGTCATCCCGGCCGGAATGCTCGGTGGATCGGTGGCGCGGTACGCACGGGACACGACGGTAAGCGAGCGCCGCGCCGTCGACCTGGCACTGGCATCCGAGCGAGGATTGGGTCGCTCACCGGAGGAGATGGCGCACAACAACAAGGGCTTCGACATCCGGTCCACCACCCCGGGAACGGCCGAGCCGACGGTCTTTCTAGAGGTCAAGGGCAGGGTCGAGGGCGCCGACAGCGTTTTCGTCTCCTACAACGAGGTGCTGCACGCGCTGAACACCGGCCCGCAACACCGGCTGGTGCTCGTTTCGGTGAGTCCAGACGGACCGGAACACGACGAAATCCGGTACCTGACGGACTACTTCAGCGAAGTTCACCTCGGCGATGCCGACGTCGCCGGGGTTCAACTGCAGTGGAAGAAGGTCTGGGCGCGGGGCCTGCCACCGCACTGAACCCGGCTTCACCGCGACGCACATTCTGTTGTGCGGTACGCTCTAGCGTTCTGCTCATCTCGCTAAGGGGTATTCGTGTCTGCTGCCGCACATCATGTTGGTTCATCGATTCCCGCCTCTCAGCGGCGCAAGCTCATCGAGGTCAGCATCCCGCTGCAGAAGATCAATGAGGCGGCAGCCAGCAAACGGCCGGTGAAGCATCCGTGGAGCATTGCGTACTGGTGGGCTCGTCGTCCGTTGCCCGCCGCTCGCGCAGTCCTGTTCGCCCAGCTCGTCGATGATCCGGCGTCGCGTCCTGATTTGTACCCCACCGTCGAGGATCAGGAGCTGGAGCGCAAGAAGCTGTTCAAGCTCATCGAGCGGCTCGTCGTCTGGGAGAACTCGAATGACGAAGCGCTGCTGCGTCGGGCTCATCGAAAGATCCTGGAGTCGACCGACGGCAACCCGCCGCCGATCTTGGACCCCTTTGCCGGCGGCGGAACGATTCCCTTGGAGGCCCAACGACTGGGCCTGGAAGCGCATGCGTCCGATTTGAATCCCGTGGCAGTGCTCATCAACAAGGCCCTGATCGAGATTCCACCGAAGTTCGCCGGGCAGCGGCCAGTCTTCCCCGGTGCCGCCGACGAGACCTTCCAGGATTGGCCCCGCGCAACCGGTCTGGCCGAGGACGTCCGACGCTACGGCCAATGGATGCGCGACGAAGCGGAGAAGCGCATCGGGCATCTATATCCGAATGCCACGCTGCCGGATGGTTCCGAGGCGACAGTCATCGCGTGGATCTGGGCTCGAACAGTCACCTGCCCCAACCCCGAGTGCCGCATCGCGATGCCGCTGGTCCGATCGTGGTGGCTGGGCAAGAAGAAGGGCAAAGAGTCCTACGTCGTTCCGGTCGTCGAGGGCAAGACCGTGCGGTTCGAGATTGGTCATGATCCGGCTAACGCGCCGACGGCCGAGACCGACGGAACTGTTGGGCGAAACGGTGCGACGTGCGTTCGGTGTGGCTCGGCCGTCGAATTGAAGTACATCCGTGGCGAAGGCCAAGCCGGTCGGATGGGATCGCAACTCATGGCTACGGTCGCCGAAGGCGACCGTCGACGGGTCTACCTGGAACCGTCACCGGAGCACGCAGCAGCCGCCGACGTCGCACGGCCCGCAGATTCGCCTCCCGGCGAACTGTTTGACTGGCCCGGTCGCATTAACGTTGTACGTTACGGGCTCGCGAAGTTCGCCGACCTCTTCACCCCACGCCAACTCACCGCGCTCACGACGTTCAGCGACCTCGTCAGCGAGGCCCGCGAGCATGTTCTGCGCGACGCCGTCGCCGCCGGAATGCCCGGGGGCGAACGTCTCGAAGCCGGCGGCACCGGCGCTGCTGCCTACGCCGATGCGGTTGCGACGTATCTCGGCCTGGCACTGCTCCGTACCGTTGATCAGTCATCCTCGATCACCACATGGCATAACAAGAACGAACAGATACGTTCGACCTTTGCCCGACAGGCCATTCCGATGACATGGGACTTCCTTGAGGCGAATCTCGTAGGCGACGCTTTGGGATCGTGGGTGGCGCATCTGAAACTGACCTCGGATGGCGTCGCAACGCTACCGGCGTCTGCAGATGGGTTCGCGACGCAAGCCGACGCTGCCCGCGTCGACTTGTCCAACTCCGTGATCTCCACCGACCCGCCGTACTACGGCAACATCGGCTATTCCGACCTGTCCGACTTCTTCTACGTGTGGCTGCGCCGCTCTCTTAGAGACGTCCACCCAAGTCTTCTCTCGACCATGCTGGTACCCAAGGCAGACGAACTGGTCGCTAACCCCTATCGCCACGGCGGCAAGGAAGGGGCGCAAGAGTTCTTCGAAGACGGTTTCCGCGAGGTCTTCCGTCGGGCCCGCGAGAATGCGCTGCCCGACTTCCCCATTACCGTCTACTACGCCTTCAAGCAGCAGGACGCCTCGAAAGACGGCCAGGCGTCGACGGGTTGGGAAACGTTGCTAGAAGGCATGATCACCTCCGGATGGCAAATCACCGCGACCTGGCCGATGCGCTCGGAACTCGGCAACCGGATGCTCAGCCAGGGCACCAATGCTCTCGCCTCGTCCATCGTGCTTGCCCTCCGTCCACGCCCCGAGAACGCACCCCGCATTGACCGTCGCGGATTCACGGCAGCCCTGAAAGCCGAACTGCCACAGAAGCTCCGGGAGCTCCAGCAAGGATCGATCGCTCCCGTCGACCTCCCGCAGGCAGCCATCGGGCCAGGCATGGCGGTGTTTTCCCGCTACAGCCGGGTGATGGAGGACGACGGATCGTCGATGACGGTCCGCACGGCACTGCAACGGATCAACGTCATCCTCGACGAAGTGCTCACCGAATTGGAGAACGACTTCGACTCCGAGACCCGCTTCGCGCTTACCTGGTTCCGCCAGCACGACTTCGGCACTGGAGTGTTCGGCGACGCGGAGAACATCGCGAACGGGCGCGGGATCTCTCTCGACCACCTGGAACGCGCCGGCATTCTCACCAAGGGCGGCGGCAAGGTCACCTTGATCGCGCCGCGCGATATGCCCGTCGACTACGACCCGTCGGGCGACGAATCGATCAGCCAGTGGGAGGTCGTCATGCACCTCACCCGGGCGCTCGCGACCGATGGCATCCCGGCCGCCTCGGCTCTTTTGGGCCAGGTCCCGTCCGCCGTGGACCGGGATCTCTGCCGAGAACTCGCGAGCCTGCTGTTCAAACTCGCCGAAGACCGCAAGAGGACCGCCCTCGCCGTCGACTTCAACCAACTCGGCGCCGCCTGGAACGACATCGCTCGCGGTGCCGAAACCACCGGAACCCAGGGGACGCTCATCTGATCGCCGAGCGTCGCCGAGCACCGCTACCACCAGCAGGACATGCGTGTCGGTACCGGAAGCTATATTGAGCCCGAACAATCTGTTGTGCGACAGGAGCAAAACGCCGTGGCAATGACCAATCGAGATCGCGTCCACAAGGCGATGGATCTGCTCGGCCCGGCGTTGAACCGTTTCCTCGCCAAAGTCCTCGCTCCCGACCTCGGCGACAGTCCCTGGGTGAACCTTCTCCGCCTACGCGATCAGAACAAGGGCGCCTCGACCGACAAGCTCTACAACCCCGACGACCCGATGGTCGGCTTGCGCATCATCACCGAGAATGTCCCCAACGCGGTCCGGAAAGGGTGGTACCCGTTCAACGACCATCTCTCCCGCGTCCAATCGAGCTGGGCCACTGAGCTGCGAGAGGTCCGCAACAGGGATTCGCACAACGAGCCGTTCACCAACGAGGACGCACAGCGCGCACTCGACACCACCGAACGCTTCCTCATGGCGATCGGCGCCCCGACCGAGGCCGAGCAGGTGCGGAAACTGCGAAACGACGTGGTCCGCATCGCCCACGACCGCGAAGATGTCGCCACCGCTCGCGGCAATCCCAGCCTCGCCGTCGGGTCGGAGAACCTGCCGCCGTGGCGCGAGGTGCTGTCACCTCACCCCGACGTCGCCAGCGGCAACTTCAACGCCGCCGAATTCGCCGCTGACCTGTACTCGGTTGCCAACCCGAACGCCGACGCCAAGAAGAATCCCGAGTACACAGATCCCGTCCAGTTCTTCGAACGCACCTACCTCACGCACGGCCTGCAGGATTTGATCAAACGCAACGTCGCGCGGCTGTCCGGAGACCTGAACGCGTCGCCCGTCGTCAATCTGCAAACCAATTTCGGCGGCGGCAAGACGCACTCGATGCTGGCACTGTGGCACCTCGCGTCCGATACACCGAGTTCGGCCTATCCCGACGACGTCGCCGCACTCGCAGGTCCGCTCGATGCGCTGCGCGGAACGAAGATCCGTCGCGTCGCCCTGGTTGGCAATCAGCTGGAACCGGCAAAGCCCGATACACGTGACGGGCGCCCCGGGATCCGGACCGTGTGGGGCGAGCTCGCCTGGCAACTCGGCGGGCAGGAAGCCTTCGAGATCGTCGCCGACGCCGACCGCACGTCCACCAGTCCCGGCGCAGCACTCCGCGAACTATTCGAGCTGTACTCGCCCGCGGTCATTCTCATCGACGAGTGGGTCGCCTATGCACGCCAACTCGTCAACACCTCCGACCTTCCGGGCGGCGACTTCGACACACAGTTCACCTTCGCCCAGACTCTCACCGAAGCCGCCAAGGCCACCAAAGGCGTCCAAGTCGTCGTCTCGATTCCCGCTTCGTCGAACCCGAATGACGGCGGCGACGAGATCTCCGACGAAGAGGTCGGCGGCGAGTACGGCCGCGAGGCGCTGATGCGGCTGCGGCAGATCATCGGCCGCACCGCCGACCAGTGGCAGCCGGCCAACGCACAGGAGAGCTTCGAGATCGTCCGGCGTCGGATCTTCGCGACCCCCGACGCGGAGGCGATGACCAAGATCGGTGCGATCGCCAAGAGCGTCGTCGAGTTCTACCGCAAGCATGCAGCAGACTTCCCGAGCGAAGTGCGCGACAACTCGTACGCCGACCGGATCAAACAGTGCTACCCGATCCACCCCGAGTTGTTCGACCGGCTCTACGAAGATTGGTCCACTCTCGACCGGTTCCAGCGCACCCGTGGCGTCCTCAGGGTGATGAACCAGATCGTCGGGTCGCTGTGGCGCGCGCAGGACAAGGCGCCGCTTATCCTTCCGGGCGGAGTGCCGCTGGAGAACCCGGACTTTGTCGATGAGATCCGCTACTACCTCGACGAGAACTGGGGGCCGATCATCGACAGCGATGTCGCAGGTACCAGGTCGGTCCCGTTTCACGTCGACAAGGACAACGACGTATTCGGCAAGCGCGGCATCGCCGAGCGTTTGGCCCGCACCGTCTTTATGGCCGCGACGCCCGCGCTACACACCGCGCACAAAGGAGTCGACAAGCCACGGATCTTCCTTGGCACAGCAATCCCCGGCGACACCCCGGGCAACTTCCATTCAGCGCTTGACCACCTCGCGAACAAGTCGACCTACCTCTACACCGAGGCCTCGCGTTTCTGGTACGACACTCAGGCCAACACAACCCGCACGGCGCGCGACCACGCGGACAACCTCCCCGACGCCGATGTTTGGGCCGAAGTCGACCGGCGCCTCGCCGACGCGCGAAAGTCGTCCCCAGACCGCACCTTCGCCGCCGTCCACGTGAGTCCGTCCTCGTCTGCCGAGGTTCCCGACGAGGCCAGCACCAGGCTCGTCATCGTTCCGATGCGCTACTCCCACTCCGCTCGCACTAAGTCCAGCAAGGCCGTTGACTGGGCGAAAGAGGTCATAGAGCGCCGCGGCGAAGGAAATCGGACGTTCAAGAACTCGCTTGTCTTCGTCGCCGCTGATGCCAATCGTGCGCCCGAACTCGACGCCGCGGTCCGCGAGTTCCTCGCGTGGCGACACGTGTACCAGAATGCGGAAAGTCTGGGTCTGGGAGGACAGCAAACGACACAGGCCAGGACCCGAATGCAGCGCGCCGACGATATAGTCGCCACCCGCCTCCTGGACACCTACGTTTGGGGGATCTACCCTCGCCAGTCTCCGGGCGAGCCCACGTACTCCGTCGATACGTCGTCGACTAGCGGTACGGCTGCCGATCTCATCGAGCGCACCGCACGCAAACTCGAGGATCAAATCGCGACCGCGAGGTCAGCCAGCCTGATTCGAATGGATCTCGACGGGCCGTTGGCGCCCGCCTGGGAGTCGGGCAGCATCACCGCGGGTGAGTTGCACACCTACTACGCGACGTACCCGTACCTACCGCGGCTGCGTGACCGCGAGACATTGTTCGATGGCCTGCGCGCCGTCGACGACGAGATGCTCTGGCACAACGACGGTTTCGCCTTCGCGGAGGCGTACGACCCGACGGCCGGCAGATTCGTCGGCCTCCGTCTACCGCGCGACTCCGAGGCCGCTCACGTCGTCGAATCCACCTTGATCATCAAGCCGGACATCGCGCAGGAGCAACGCGACGAGGAGGTGCGAGACTACGCGGCCACGCCCGACGACGATCAGACCGTCAGTGGCGCCGCTGGCACGGCGGAACCCCGAACGCCATCTCCTGGGTCCGAGTCATCGCCGTCGAAAACTCGTTACTTCGGCTCGGTCACTCTTGATCCGAATCTGCCGGCGAAGGCCTTCAACGAGATCCATCGCGAAGTGCTCCAGCATTTGTCAGTGCCCGGGTCTAGAGTTCAGATCACCTTGGAGATCGAGACAACCGCTTCGGATGGGTTCCCCGAGAACGTGATTCGTACGGTTCGTGAGAATGGAACAACTCTGCGGTTCACGCAGAACGAGTTCGAGTAGGAGGCAGAATGACGGACAGCGATGGCCTCCGTCGAATATCCACTCGCCTCGCGTGTCGGTCGATATTCAGCGTCGAACATGATCCCCGGCTCGTCGACAAGGTCCGCGAACAAGTGCGCTCGTGGTGCCTGTCGAAACGGTGGGACGCGAACGCGATCGCAGACCCAGGAATCGCCGCGGTGGCAAATGGCGTGCACGCGTCGTTTGTCGAAGAAGAACGCCAGGACGACAGCACTATCGCACGTTGGCGTTTCACCCAGACCGGGTCCGACGGAACCTGGACAACCCAGGTCACGACCGTGCTCCATCGCGACAGATCAGGTGTCGTGTGGATCGACCTGTACGCTCCGGGCGACAAACGCCCGGCACCCCCAAGGGTCATTCGGAACATCAGTGAGGTCGTCGACGCACTGGACGGTGGATACCACTCCCCGGCCGCGCCGGTGCGCGCATATCCGGACGACGTCGACACCATCTTGGGAACGCTCACCGACGAGCGGCGACGCGGTCTCGTCTTTCTTGCCGGGTCCGACGACCGTCTCGGCCCTATCTCACAGTGGGTGGCACACGTTACGAAACTGCTCAACGGAACGAACGGGTTGGCCACGGCCTACATCCTCGACGCAGAGACAACCGAAGAGCTGAACTCGCGGATGTCCCCCGCCCATGCGGTCAAGCCATGGACGATCCGGACCTTCTACCCGAATCCAGACTTCAGCAGCGCGGACGATGCCCTGCGGCATCGAATTCTGAGTACGAACCGCATAGCGTCGTCGGACGATCGTGGCGTCGCTCAGATCCTTAGGAACGCAGCTCTCCGCAACTCCACGGAGCTGCCACTGCCGAGGGAACTCGTGCGTGTCGACCGACGTCTTCGGGCCATGCTCGATGACGCGCTAGTTCAACGCGCTTCGGCAACTGCCGTGGCACTCGAGGCCACACCACCGCTCTCCGCGGGCCAGGCCGGCACCAGCAACAAGGTCCCCGCCGACTCCTCTCGTGCCCGGTCTGCGTCGAAACGGGAGCGCTTCACCCCAGCACTTGTCAACGCGCTGCGAGACGGCTTAGAGAAGGTCGTGGGCCAGGCCGAATTGTCAATCGAAGCTGTCTCCCAACTCGTCGCGGTTGCTCTTGACGGAATAAGGAATCGACAGAACCTTGACCTGCTGAGGCAAAGGTTGAGGGCGCTCGAAGCTGAACGCGGCGTCCTTGAGGACGAACACACCGAACTGCAGCGCCAGTTGGAAGATGCCCAGCTCGATCAAGCAGTTGATCAAGAGCGCCTCGACGACGCCAACCGAGAACTCCGCCACCTGCGCAGCGAACTGGCCAAGCTCGATCAAGGGTCTGTCGAATGGGCCACCGAGCGCACAGCACTTGAGTTCCCGCCGGAATCGTTCCGCGACCTGCTTGCGCGTATCGACGATCTCGATCACATCGAGTTCACTGGCGACCCAAAACAAACGGTCGAACTCGATGATCATGACCACCTGGGCACCTGGGCAAAGAAGACGTGGAACATCATCAGGGCTCTCAACGACTATGCGCACCTCAGGTCGACCGGGGCGTTCGCCGGGTCTGTCGATGATTACGCGGCCAACACGCCCATGGGATGTGTGGGGATAACCGGCCACAAGGCGGGCGAAACACCGCAGACACAAAACCACCCCAAGTACCGAAGGATTCGTACGCTGCCCGTTCCGACGTCGGTCAATCCGGAAGGAAAGGTATTCATGGGTGCTCACGTGGCAATCGCAAAGCTGGGTATGATCAGCCCGCGCCTGCACTACTACAGCGATGCATCGCGCTCGGGCAAGATCTACGTCGGCTACATCGGCAAGCACCTCGACAACTTCCGGACGACATAGTTCGGCCGCGAGCTAACCGTCGGCTTCGCCCGCCAGGCGCTCGTACAACTCCTTCTCCACCCGCGAACCATCCGTCAGCTCCGGCGACTGCTCGGGAAGGAGGCCGTTGGCGTCGGGCAACAAGTACGTCGGCGGAACGTCGAGGGCGACGGCAAGCCGGTACACCGTCGAGAGCTGCGGGTCCGAGATGAACGGCTCGCGGTTGCTGCGCGCCCGCTCGAGGTTGGACACCTGGTTGCGGTGCATACCTGCCTTGTGGGCCAACGCCTCTTGCGACAGGCCTCGTTGGCGTCTGACCAGCGCCAATCGGAATGCGAATGAGTTGGCGTACGTCCCCCAGTCGAGGGATCCGCGAACTCGTTCCGGCACGCGGTCCAATCTTCTCGAACCACATCACATTGTCAGCACACCGTGATGTGCGGGCACGGTCGGCGGGGTAGTGGGCACGGTCGGCGCGAAACTGGGCACGGTCGGCGCGAAAATGGGCACGGTCGGCGGGAAAGTGGGCACGGTCGGCGGGTGAGGCTCGCCACTGGGCCCAGATTTCCTGTTGCGCGAAAAAGTGTTAGTCAGTAACACTTGTCGACATGTCGTCATACTTGTTCAACCTCGGACGCTTCTCATTCCGTCACAAGTGGTGGGTGATCGGCGCCTGGGTCGCCGCGCTCGCCATCCTCCTCGGCCTCATCGTTGGCCTGCAGCCGAAGTTCTCCAAGGATTTCGAGCTGCCCGGCACCGACGGCGGTGTCGCGATGGAGCAAATGCAGGAGTACTTCCCCGATCTGACGAAGTCCCAGACCGAGGCCAACACCATCGTCGTCATCGCGACCGATAAGAAGAACCCCGGCGACACGCTGGCCAACCACACCAAGGAGATCGACAAGCTCGTCGCCGATCTGCAGAATCTGCCGGCGGTCGCCGACCGGAAGACGATCGCCAACCCGGTTACCACCGCGCATAAGATGCCGGCGATCGCCCCGAAGGTTCTCGGTGACGACGGCCGCGTCGGCCTGATCACGGTCCACCAGTCGCTGAACGTCATGGACCTCAAGACCAAGGACAAGGAAGCCCTGACCGAAGTCCTGGCCAAGCATCGCGGCCACGGTCTCCAGGTCGAGGCGACCATGGGTGTGATGCAGGCCCAGGAGGAGCCCGGCCAGGCCGAGATGCTCGGCTTCGCCGTCGCCTTCGTGGTCATGATCGTCGCCTTCGGCGCCATCATCGCCGCCTTCATCCCCTTGATCACCGGCATCGTCGGCGTCGGCCTGACGATGATGCTGCTGATGGTGTCCGCGAAGTTCATGACGGTCAACCAGACCGCGACCGCTATCGTCACCATGCTCGGCATCGCCGTCTCCATCGACTACGCGCTGTTCATCGTGTCGCGATACCGGACCGAACGCAGTCGCGGCGGCGATCCCGCCGACGCTGCCGGGCGCGCCGTGGGCACCGCGGGCTCCGCCGTCGTCTTCGCCGGGCTCACCGTCATCGTCGCCGTCGCGGCGCTCATGGTCATCGGCATCCCGCTGATCACCCAGATGGGTCTCGGCGCCGCCATCGCCGTGGCGGTCGCCGTCCTCGCGGCCCTGACGCTGATCCCCGCACTGCTCGGTGCGACCGGCCGGTTCGCGTTCACCCCGAAGATCCCCTGGATCCGGCATGCCGAGGAGTCGGCGACCGCGGACACGCTCGGCGTGAAGTACGGACGGGCGATCGTCAAACGTCCCATTCCGTTCATCCTCGGCGGCCTGCTCATCCTGCTGCTGGCGGCGATTCCGATGGGACGCATGGAACTGGGCATGGACACCGTCTCCGACGACGAGGTCGCGGCGCAGTCGCTGCTCAAGCGCGGTTTCGGCGAGGGCACCGGCGCCGACCTGTTCGTCGTGGTCCACACCAAGCAGGGCACGGTCAACGCCGCGGCCGATGCCGCCGTGAGCCAGATCAAGGGCTTGCCCGGCGTGGCCGTTCCCGAGGCGATTCAGTGGATCGGCAACGGCAAGGCACCCAATCCGAACGCCGAGGCGAACACTGCCCTCATCCAGGTGACCCCGACCAGTTCGGCGTCGTCGGAAGCTACACACGATCTCGTCGAGCGCATCCGCGCGACCAGTCCCGACATCGCCAAGCAGAACGCCGAAATCCACGTCGGCGGGCAGACCGCGATCATGTCGGACCTGACCGCCAAGCTCGACAAGGCACTGATCCCCTATCTGGTGGTCGTGGTCGGTCTCGCCTTCCTGATCATGATCGGCGTCTTCCGGTCGCTGTGGGTGCCGCTCATCGGCACGCTCGGGTTCATCTTCTCGGTGCTGGCGACCTTCGGCGCCACCGTGTGGTTCTTCCAGGAGGGTGCGCTCGGATTGATCGACCACACCAAGCCGATCCTGTCCTTCCTGCCGATCTTCCTGATCGGCGTCGTGTTCGGCCTCGCCATGGACTACCAAGTCTTCCTCGTGACACGAATGCGCGAGGAGTACATCCACGGCATGAGCGCCAAGGACGCTATCGTCGCCGGCTATCGGCACGGAGCGCGCGTGGTGACGTCGGCGGCGATCATCATGATCAGCGTGTTCTCCGCGTTCATGCTCGCCCCGGACACGATGGCGAAGATGATGGGCTTCGCCATGGCGATCGCGATCTTCTTCGACGCGTTCATCATCCGCATGACGGTCGTGCCCGCGGTCATCGCGCTGCTGGGCGACCGTGCGTGGGGTCTGCCGAAGTGGCTGGACAAGCTGGTGGTCAATTTCGACATCGAGGGGGAAGCCGTCCGCGATCGGGGACTCGAACCAGCCCCGGTCTAGCCATGGCAACAACACACACCGACGGCGGGGTGCGGGCCGCGAAGAAGGCTCGCACCCGCGCCGCCATCCGCGCGGCCGCCGTGGACCTGTTCGCCAAGCAGGGCTTCGCCGCCACGACCGTCGAGCAGATCGCCCAGACCGCCGGGGTCTCCCACACGACCTTCTTCCGCTACTTCCAATCGAAGGAACAGGTCATCATCAGCGATGACCTGCAGGAGCAGCGTGACGCGGCGCTGGCCGCCATACCACCCGGCCTCAACCATTTCGACCTGCTGCGCCGGATGATCTCCGACCTATTCGAGATCGCACTTGCCGACAAGTGGGCGTCATGTCACGAGCGGGTCGAACTGATCAACAGCGAGCCGGAGTTACATCGCGCCAATCAGGTCGAGGCCGAGCGAGCGATCTCCGAAGCCGCCGAGTTCATCGCCGATTACGCCGGCGTGCCGGCCGACGACCTGCACCTGCAAGTCTTCGTCGCCGCAATCAGTGGGGTGATGTTCTACATCGCCAATTCACAAGAGGTGATCGATCACGAGGAGGCGCTGGCCCGATTGCTCGCCGCGATCGACCTGCTCGAACGAGGCCTCCCGCTGCGCGGCTGAGCACCCGGCGGAACCCGCACCGCGCTACTTCTTAGTGGGCACCCCACCGAGATAGGTGTTCACGACCGGGATGGCGCCGATCTTGTCCGGTGCCACCGTCAGCGGATTTCCGCCCAGCACCACGAAGTCGGCCACCTTGCCCGGCTCCAGCGATCCGATCCATTTCTGCATACTGTGCTGGTTCGCCGGCTCGATCGTCACCGCGCGCAGCGCCTCTCGCGCGGTGGCGCGATGCTGTGACCCGAGGACGTAGGACTTCGCGAAGTCGGGGTACGCCCACGTCTGGCGGGTGACGGCCTGCTGCATGAACCACAACGGTTTGGCCGGCGTCACCGACGAGTCGCTGTGCAACGACCACGGCGTCCCGTACTTCTTGTCGTACCCGACCGGGTCGAGATTCTCCCCGGCTCCGGGACTGAGCATGTTGTTGAACGCGTCGCCCCAGTAGCCGACGTGTCCGATCAGGTGCGTCACCCTCACGTCCAGCTCGGGCACCTTCTTCCCGTCGATCTCGTACTCGCCCCGACGCAGCTTCGCCAGGTCCGCCGACACCGACTCGTCGCCGACGGTGTGGTGGATCAGCAGCACCGGCTCGGTCGCCCGCTTCTGCAGTTGCAGCCTCGCGATCGCCTCGATCATCCACCGGTTGGCGCCGTTGCCGTTCGCGTGCACCTGGATCCGCCAGTTGCCCGCCATCCAGTAGTCGGTCAGGTCTTTGACGATCTCGTCGGGACCGGAGACGTCCGCACGGCCTTCGCCCGCCCCATCGCAGTGACCGCCCTGCCGATACGAGATCGGCGGAGCCAGCTTGGCCGTGCAGCCCTGGGTCGAGCCGTCGACCCAGAGCTTGATGCCGCCGGCGCCGAGCCACTTGGGCAGGACACAGTCGGCGTCGGACTTCGGGTCGCAGCCCGGGCCGGTCGCGGTGATGCCGTCGCGGTTGGCGGTATCGAAGGTGACGACACCGGTCATCCGGAGCGGGAACTCCTTGCCGTCGGTCAACAGCTTGTCCATGTCGAGTTGCGTACGCCCCTGCACGCCGCCGTCCGCGATCGTCGTGAGACCCGCCGCGCGCAGCTTCTCGATCGACTTCATCACCTCTGGCAAGTGGTCAGCGACCAGCTTCTTCGGGTTCGCCTCGCTGAGCCCAGCCAGGTGCGTCTTCTCCATCGCGGCCACGAAGGACTGGTAGCCGGCGAACTCCTCGAGAACCCCGGTGTACTCGCCCTTGTCGTCCTTCACCCAGGACCCGCCGCCTTCGGCGACCGACGCCGGTGGTGCGCACGTGGGCTGCCCGCCGCACACGACTTCGAACGCCTTGCCGTTGGCGTAGGCGAGGTGCCCGGATTGGTCGAGGACGAGAACCGGGCGATCCTTACTCACGCAGGCGTCGAGGAAGTCCCTGGGACGCTGCGCGAAGGTGGTCGGTCCGCTGGTTCCGCACTTGCCCGGGACGAACTGCTGACGCGACGGGTCGAGGTTCATGCCGAGGATGAACTCGTTGTCGTCCTTACCGTCGGCCGGCGCCGCCGTCATCGACTGCAGGGCCGAGCCGATATCGGCGAGCCTGCCGCATTCCTCGGTGCTTCGCGATTCGTAGGGCGGTGGCAGGCACGGCGCAATGTTGTTGGTGCCCAACAGATCCTGAATGATCGTCAAGCTCAGGTGCATGTGCGGATCGATGAAGCCCGGAGCCAGCACCTGACCCGGATCGAGTCGCACCGTCGTGACGTCGGCGGGCAGTCCCTCGCGAACGTGCCTCTCCGAACCGACCTTCACGATGTGCCCGGCATCGTTCACCGAGATCGCCTCGGCAACCGTGTCCTGGGCGTCGACGGTGAGGATCGTGCCGACGTAAACCGTCGTGGCCCCGCCCTGCTCGCCCGAGTCGTCGGGAGTGCCGCATCCGGCGGCGACGCCGAGAAGCATTGCCGCAGAGAGAATCCCCAATACGCGCCCGCCAGTCCGCATGGCCGCCTCCAGAAAAGTGAACCGGTAGTCCGATGCACTCTATCCATTTCGGCCGTCCCTGGGCGCCGATACACTCATCCTCATGCCGTTCGCCCTGCAGCCGATCACCGAGGCCTTCTTCGACGATGCTCCGGTGCGCTATGTCATCGACGTCGAGGTGCCCGCCGCCCCGGACCACGTCTGGTCGGAATTCACCAGGCAGAACACGCTGGACTGGTGCCGCGCGCTGAAGAAGGTGACCTATACCAGCGCCGAACCCTACGACGAGACGACGACCCGCACGGCCGCGCTGGCCCCCGGCGGGGTGACGTTGCACGAGCAGTTCTTCATCTGGGATGAGGACCCGGCCGCGCACCGCTACCGGCACGCCTTCTACGCCAAGGACTCATCGGTCCCCTGGCTCAAGAAGTTCGGCGAGTACACGGAGGTGACGCCCGCGCCGGACGGCGGCAGCCGCATCGTGTGGAAGTTCGCGATGCAGCTCGGTGGCGTCGCGCTGCCGTCAGCGCTCTCCTCGAAAATCTCCGCCGCTGCCTTCGGCACGGTCAAGAAGGACACGCTCAAGCACTTCAGCGGCTGATCCCGCGCGCCAAACGCTCAGCGGTCCACAGCTCGACCGGACGCCCCTGATCGTCGGTGAAGCCGGTCAACGTCTCCTCGGGGTCGATCACCACCACGCGGTGTCCGGCGTCGTGCAGCTTGGTCGCCATCGCCGATGACGTGCGGCGCGCGACCGGCAGCACTTCGTCGACCCGGCCCATGTCGAAGACCACCAACGGAGTTGTCGGGGGATTCGAAACAATCTCGTGGATGAGCGCTTCGATACTGCTCAGAACAAGGTCACCCTGCAGCACGTAGACCGTCGCGTCGACGCCCTCGACGGTGGCGAGCTGGGTTTCGCGCAGCGAAGTGCGGCCAGGACGTCCGACATCCATGAGGTGTAGACCCATATCCTCCGACAGCATCTCCATCATCGCGACGCCTCGGGCGCTATTGCCGTGTGAGTCCAGCCGAGGCGAGAACACCGCGAGGCCGACTTGCCCTGGCAACACGCCGATGATGCCGCCAGCGACACCGCTCTTAGCCGGAATGCCGACGTTCGTGAACCAATCGCCCGCGGCATCGTACATGCCACACGCAGCCATAACACTGAGCACCTGACGATTCTCAACACGGCTGAGCATCCGCTCGCCCGTATTGGGCTGGACGCCGTTGTTAGCCAGCGTCGCCGCCATCAGTGCGAGATCACGGACGTTCACCGACGCCGCGCACTGGCGGATGTAGCCGGTGACCGCGGCGCGTGGCTCGGCCTCGAGTACGCCAGACGAGTGGAGCAGGTAGGCCAAACCCAGGTTGCGGTCGGCGGTGGCCAGTTCGGACGCCGCGACCTCCTCGTCGATCCGAATCTCACGTTGGGCCATCCGCGAGAAGTAGTCCAACACCCGGTCCACTGCCGGGGCGTCCTCGGTGTCGATCAGCGCATGGGTGGCGATCGCGCCGGCGTTGATCATCGGGTTGCGCGGCGTCCCCGTCTCCGGATCGAGCGAGAGCTCGTTGAACGCATCCCCGCTCGGCTCGACACCGACTCGGGCGACAACGTCGTCGATACCACGGTCGGCAAGCGCCAACGCATAGGCGAAAGGCTTGGACATCGACTGAATGGAGAAGTCGACGTCGACATCGCCGGCGGCATAGACGACGCCGTTCACCGTGCAGAGCGCCACCGCCGCCCGGTCGGTCGGGGCCGACGCCAGTTCCGGAATGTAGTCGGCGACCGCCCCGGAGGTGACGTGCGCCGTCTCGGTGATGACGGTGTCGAGGTAGTCGAGGATCGGTGACCGCATGCAAACCACACTTTCAATCGGGGCGACAGCCGGGCGGCCAGTCGACTGGCCCCAGCAATAGTGACACGCCAGTTGGGTTATTGCAGCGCCAGCGATCGGGGAGCCTGCCACGAGGCGGCTCTCAATCGCGCATGCCACACATCCACCAGCCGCCTCCCAGCGCGACCGGGCCGCGGCATTGCATTCCGTACATGTCGTAGCCCTCCGGTGACCCGGACGGCGAATACAGGAAGCCGCCAGCGTCGTCGGGCACTCCGATCCACTGCGGGAAGAAACGGATTCCGTCAGCGCTGATCCCGCCGGTGCTGCCCGACATCCGACCGTTGGCCGCGAGGTAGCGCAGGTGCAACGGCAACAAGTTGCCGTACATGTCGTCACCGGGATCGGCCGACAACGCGGCGTTGTACAACGGCCGATACGCCGAGTCGGCATGCCGGGTCACGGGGTCTCGATACAAATTCTCGCTCCGCTCGAATTCACTCGACCACCAATGGAATCACACCCACGCGCGACCCCAGGCCGACCACCGATGGAATCACACCCGCACACGACAAGGTCAGCCCCCGAGGGATCACACTCGCGTGACCAGCCCGTCCACCAATGGAATCAGGCGAGCGCACGGTCCAGATCGGCGATGAGGTCGTCGGCGTCTTCGATGCCGACCGACAGGCGAACCAGGTTGTCGGGCACCTCCAGGAGCGACCCCGCCGTCGACGCGTGGGTCATCGCACCCGGGTGTTCGATCAACGACTCGATGCCGCCCAGCGATTCGGCCAGCGTGAACACCTTTGTCCCGGCGCACAGGTCCAGCGCGCCCTGACGGCCGCCGGCCACCAGCACCGACACCATGCCGCCGTAGCGCTTCATCTGCTTGGCGGCAGCGGCGTGGCCGGGATGGTCGGGCAGGCCCGGGTAGAGGACCTTCTCGATCTTGGGATGCGCGCCGAGGAACTCGACGATCTTCTCGGCGTTGTCGGAGTGCCGGTCCATCCGGACGGCGAGGGTCTTGATGCCGCGCAGCGTGAGGTACACGTCGAACGGCCCGGGCACCGCGCCGGCGCCGTTCTGCAGGAAGGCGACAGCCTCGTCGATCTCGGCCGAGTCGGTCACCAGGATCCCGCCGACGACGTCGGAATGCCCGCCCAGGTACTTCGTCGTCGAGTGCAGAACGATGTCGGCGCCCAGCGCCAGCGGCTGCTGCAGATACGACGACGCGAAGGTGTTGTCCACGACGAGCTTCGCCCCCGCATCGTGGGCGACCGCCGCGATCGCTTCGATGTCGCCGATGTTGAGCAGCGGATTGGTCGGGGTCTCGACCCACACCAGCTTGGTTTGCGGGGTGATCGCCGCGCGCACCTCGTCGACGTCGTTCACCGCGGCCACCGAGTACGTGATCCCCCACTGGCTGAACACCTTGTCGATCAGCCGGAACGTGCCGCCGTAGGCGTCGTTCGGGATCACCAGATGATCGCCGGGACGCAGCACCGCGCGCAACGTCGCGTCGGTCGCCGCCATGCCCGACGCGAAGGCGCGCCCGTAGGCACCGCCCTCGAGCGCCGCCAGATTGGCCTCCAACGCGCGGCGCGTCGGGTTGCCGGTCCGCGCGTACTCGAAGCCGTCGCGCAGTCCGCCGACGCCGTCCTGGGCGAAAGTCGAGCTGGCGTAGATGGGCACGTTGACCGCACCGGTCTGCGGGTCCGGCTCGTATCCGGCGTGGATGGCCCGGGTGGCGAAGCCCTGTCCCGAGAGATCCTGGTCAGTCATTCTTTCCTCCGACGATGGGGTTTTTGCTCACGAATTCCAGCAGGTCGTGACGGGTGATGACGCCGATCGGCTTGCCGTCTTCGACGACCATCAGGGCATCGGATTTGCTCAGTTCGTTGGTCGCGGCCGACACCGGTTCGCCCGCGCCGATCAGCGGGAATGCCTCCCCCATGAACTGCGAGACGGGATCGGCGAGGTTCGCCTGTCCGGAGAACACCGCCGACAGCAGGTCGCGTTCGGTCACCGCACCGGCGATCTCCCCCGCCATGATCGGCGGTTCGGCGCCGACGACGGGCATCTGCGAAACACCGTATTCGCGCAGGATCTCGATCGCGTCGCGCAGCGTTTCCTGCGGATGCGTGTGCACCAGGTCGGGAAGCTTGCCGGACTTGCCGCGCAGCACGTCTCCGACCGTCGGTTCGGCGGCGTCCTTCCCGTCGAGCGTCGAGCGCAGGAATCCGTAGCTGTTCATCCACTCGTCGTTGAAGATCTTGCCGAGGTAGCCGCGCCCCCCGTCGGGCAGCAGCACGACGACGAGCGAGTCCGGTCCTTCGCGCTTGGCCACCTGCAGGGCGGCGACGACGGCCATCCCGCACGACCCGCCGACAAGCAAACCCTCCTCGCGGGCGAGGCGCCGGGTCATGTCGAAGGAATCGGCGTCGGAGACCGCGATGATCTCGTCCGGCACGTTCGGGTCGTAGGCCTGCGGCCAGAAATCCTCGCCGACGCCTTCGACGAGGTAGGGCCGCCCGGAACCGCCGGAGTAGACCGAACCTTCCGGGTCGACGCCCACGACCTTCACCGCACCGTTGGAGACCTCTTTGAGGTAGCGGCCGGTGCCGGTGATGGTGCCGCCGGTGCCGACGCCGGCGACGAAGTGGGTGATCTTGCCGTCCGTGTCGCGCCAGATTTCGGGCCCGGTGGTCTCGTAGTGGCTCTCCGGGCCGGCCGGGTTGGCGTACTGGTTCGGCTTCCACGCGCCCGGAATCTCGCGGGCCAGTCGATCGGAGACGTTGTAGTAGCTGTCCGGGTGTTCCGGGGGGACGGCCGTCGGGCAGACGACGACCTCGGCGCCGTAGGCGCGCAGCACGTTGCGCTTGTCCTCGCCGACCTTGTCCGGACACACGAACACGCACTTGTATCCGCGTTGCTGGGCCACCAGGGCCAAGCCGATGCCGGTGTTGCCCGACGTCGGTTCGACGATGGTGCCGCCCGGCTTCAACTCTCCGGACGCCTCGGCGGCGTCGACCATCTTCACCGCGATGCGGTCCTTGGAGCTTCCGCCTGGATTGAGGTACTCGATCTTGGCAGCCACGGTGCCAGAGCCCGGTTCGACGACCGAGTTGAGTTTGACGAGCGGCGTGTTGCCGACCAGATCGATCACGTGATTGGCGATGCGCATACCTCCATCGTCCCACCTGTGGGGCGCCCGGGCGCACCGGCCCCGCGGTTCCCGGTCAGGGTGAGCGGAACACAGTAGAGTTTCACTTGTGCCGTCAGCTGATTCCGACGAGAAGGCCGACCGGCTGCTCCGCGATGTCGGGGCCACGGTCGTGGCCGCTGGTGCCAGTGCCGCCGCGTCCTACGCCGCCTACAGCTACCTGAACTCGCAGGCCGCGCACGCGCGCCAGATCATCCCGCACCGAACCGACAATCCGCCCAACGGCGACGGCGTCTACTACCCCGACGGCCGCGGGCCGGTGCCGTTCACCCGCAGCATGACGGTCGACCTGCACCTCGCCGTGTACGGGGATTCGACGGCCGCCGGCCTCGGCGTCGACACCGCCGACGAGACTCCAGGGGTTCAGCTCGTGCGCAACCTGGTGCGCGAAACCGGGAAGATCGTGCGCTACAGCAACAAGGCGATCGTCGGTGCGACGTCCAAGGGACTGGCGGCGCAGATCGACGCCTCGCTGATCACCCGGTCGCGACCCGACGTCGCGGTGATCCTGATCGGTGCCAACGACGTCACCGCGGTCAACCGGGTGCGGTCGTCGGCACGTCGGCTCGGCCAGGCCGTGCAACTCCTCGTCGACGCCGGCGCGAAGGTCGTCGTCGGAACGTGTCCGGATCTCGGTGTGGTCACCGCGATCCCGCAGCCGTTGCGGTGGGTGATCCGGCAGTACAGCCTTCGGCTGGCCGCCGCACAGCGGTCGGCGGTCGCCTCGCACGGCGGGCGCCCGGTCCCGCTCGCGGACGTGCTCGCCAAGGAATTCCTCGCCCGCCCCGAGCACATGTTCTCACCGGACAACTACCACCCGTCGGCGGCCGGATACGCCCTTGCCGCAAGCATTTTGCTGCCGGAGGTGCTCGACGCCGTCGGCGAGTGGGGCGGGCCGCTGCCTACACCGCCTGAGGTCTCCGAGGTGGCCGAGTCGCGCCGGCTGGTGAACCGGATCCGGCGTTTGGTGCCATCGCTGTCATCGTCATGAACGCGCGGGAGTAATGTGACCGGCATGCCTGAAGCAGTCATCGTCGCCCATGCCCGCTCCCCGATCGGCCGCGCCGGTAAGGGGTCCCTCAAAGATGTCCGTCCCGACGAGTTGAGCCGCCAGATGGTGGCCGCGGCTCTGGGCAAGGTGCCCCAGCTCGACGTCAAGGACATCGACGACATTCACTGGGGCATCGGTCAGCCCGGTGGTCAGGGCGGCTACAACATCGGCCGCGTCATCGGCGTCGAGCTCGGCCTCGACCACGTCCCCGGCGTGACGGTCAACCGCTACTGCTCGTCGTCGCTGCAGACCACCCGTATGGCGCTGCACGCCATTAAGGCCGGCGAGGGCGACGTGTTCATCTCCGGTGGTGTCGAGAGCGTGTCGTCCTTCGGCGTCTCCGGTGCGGCCGACGGCCTGCCCAACTCGAAGAACCCGGTGTTCGACGAGGCCGAGGCCCGGACCGCCAAGGCGGCCGAGGGCGGAGCAGGCACCTGGCACGACCCGCGCAACGACGGCCTGCTGCCCGACGTGTACATCGCGATGGGCCAGACCGCCGAGAACGTCGCTTCCTACACCGGCATCTCCCGCGAGGACCAGGACCGCTGGGGCGTGCTGAGCCAGAACCGCACCGAGAAGGCCATCGCGGACGGCTTCTTCGCCCGCGAGATCGACCCGATCACGCTCGCCGACGGGACCACCGTGACGGCCGACGACGGCCCGCGCGCCGGGACGACCTACGAGAAGATCAGCCAGCTGCAGCCGGTGTTCCGTCCCGACGGGACGGTCACCGCCGGTAACGCCTGTCCGCTCAACGACGGTGCGGCCGCACTGGTCATCATGAGCGACACCAAGGCTAAAGAGCTGGGCCTGACCCCGCTGGCGCGCATCGTCGCCACCGCGGCGACCGGTCTGTCGCCGGAGATCATGGGTCTCGGCCCGATCGAGGCGGTGCGCAAGGTGCTGCGCGTCGCGGGTAAGAAGATCTCCGACATCGACCTGTTCGAGATCAACGAGGCCTTCGCGGTCCAGGTTCTCGGTTCGGCTCAGCAGCTGAACATCGACCACGACAAGCTCAACGTGTCCGGTGGCGCGATCGCCCTCGGCCACCCGTTCGGTATGACCGGTGCGCGCATCACCACCACGCTGTTGAACAACCTGCAGACCCACGACAAGACCTTCGGCATCGAGACGATGTGCGTCGGCGGCGGTCAGGGCATGGCGATGGTGCTCGAACGACTCAGCTGACCATCGATACCAACCGCTGCGCGGGCCACGAGGAGATCCTCGTGGCCCGCGCAGTCGGTTCCGACATCCCGGTCTAGCCGCCCGATAGACCGCAGGTGTCGGGTATCGCAGCTGAAACACGAGCTGCTAGCCCCGGCATCGACGCTAGGAACGACTCAGGTCCAAGAACGCTGAATGGCGCATCAAATCGCATGATCCATGACAACAGGGCGGCCCACGACCAGGATCCGACCCGTAGGCGACAGACTGTGTCCGCTACCTTCTCCATTTCGCCGTCGTCGAGCCACGGGGAGATCTGATGGGGCGCCAAGTGCAACAGAAACTCGCCCGTGCATGGCCAAGCATCCTTCTCATCGGAGCCTTTGAAGCGCGCCGCCAGGAATGTCGGCGCGTCAGGGGCCGGGAGTTCGCG
This sequence comes from Gordonia araii NBRC 100433, assembly GCF_000241265.1. GTDB lineage: Bacteria > Actinomycetota > Actinomycetes > Mycobacteriales > Mycobacteriaceae > Gordonia > Gordonia araii. The sequence goes on along the minus strand of NZ_BAEE01000021.1, from coordinate 67,800 downwards.
GGGCTCGAAGGTCGGGCCTCCCGCGAACTTCGGGACAATTCGGTCCAACCGATAAACGCGCCATTCGGATGCGTCCAGATTCCAGCCGATCAAGTACCAGCGACCTTGTCGCGCGATCACGGAATGCGGCTCCACACGCCGAGGTGGAAAGGAGATGTCATCACGATAGTCGAAGCAGAGTATCTGACGGTCACGAGTGGCGGTGCTGACCGTCTCGAGTACCTTCGGGTCCACATCTGGGAACGCGGTCGGGGTGTCCGCAAAGCGGAGGTTATCGACTCGGTGCCGCAGTCTCGGCGGCATCACCTGCCTGATGGTCACCAGGGCGCGATCTGCAGCCTCGTCAAGATCGACCCCCGTCGACGGCGTGCACTGCAACCCCACCGCGATGGCTATCGCCTGCTCGTCGTCGAACAGCAGCGGCGGTAATTCGGATCCTGCGGCGAGCCGATATCCGCCATCGGGCCCCCTGGCCGCACCGATCGAATACCCCAGCTCGCGGAGCCGTTCGACATCACGACGAACTGTGCGAGTCGTCACCCCAAGGCGCTCAGCCAACGCCTGGCCGGGCCAGTCTTTGCGCGACTGCAACAGTGACAACAACATGAGCATCCGAGATGACGTTCCAGAGGGCATGTCACAAGTGTCGCAGAAATAGCGGACCCATCCTGTCCGGAATGCCGTGCAGTCTCGTATTGGCGGCGCCCGCCGCAACCACCTACAGATTGGACAGACAGATGAGCATCATCTCAACGACACACCTCAATCTTCCCGGCACCGCACGACAAGCGCTTGACTTCTACCAGTCCGTCTTCGGCGGAACCGTCACCATCCTCACCTATGGTGATTTCGGCGCGCCTCAGGACACTCCCGGTGCGGACAAGGTCGTCTTCGGCCAGATCGACAACGGCAGCGGTTTCCGCCTCATGGCCTACGACGTCCCCGGTAGAGACACCACCGACACCTCGACCGTCGCCGGAGCCACACGGCGCGAGAATGGCACGACCATCACCGACCGCACCTTCTTTCAGTCCGTGCGCGGTCAAAGTCTCGAGGAAGTCACCAGCATCTGGAACGAGCTGGCAGACGGAGCCGACATCGTCGAACCTCTGGCTGCGTCGGCATGGAGCCCGGGGTTCGGGATGCTTACTGACCGCTTCGGCCTGACCTGGGTCATCGATGTCGAGCCCCGTCGCCACACCTAAGCAAACTACGCGACCACGCGGTGTCAGCATTGCGAAACGGCCCCGAGGTGAACCTCGGGGCCGTTCGCGACTCCCGGCAGTGGCCGGGAATGTTTGCCTAGTCGCCCTGGAAGTACCAGAGCAGGCGCAGGATCTCGGTGTAGAGCCAGACCAGGGTGACGGTCAGGCCCAGCGCGATTCCCCATGCGGCCTTGGACGGGGCACCGGCGTGGATGAGGCGGTCTGCCTGGTCGAAGTCGACCAGGAAGCTGAACGCCGCGAGGCCGATGCACACGAGCGAGAAGATGATCGCGATCGGTCCGCCGTCGCGCAGCATGCCGACCTCGCCGGTGAACAGGCTGATGACCAGGTTGCCGAGCATCAGGACGACGACGCCGATGATGCCGGCGACCAGCATGCGGGTGAAGCGCGGCGTCACGCGGATGGCGCCGGTCTTGTAGACGACGAGCATCCCGAAGAACACGCCGAAGGTGGCGAGTACCGCCTGGCCGATGAGCATTCCGGCGTTGGCGCCGCCGTCGCCCGGACCGCCGGCGATGTCCATGTTGGCCAGCAGGTGGGAGAACGCACCGACGAACAGGCCTTCGAAGGCCGCGTAGGCGAGCACGATCTTGGGGTTGTCCTGCTTGCGCTTGAACGTCGCGTACAGGATGAGGCCGAGGCCGCCGATCATGCCGACGCCCCACAGCAGGAAGGCGGGGACGATCTCGGCGGAGATGGCGGCGTAGGCGGCCACCGCGAACGCCGCGAGCACCGCCAGCGTGATGCCGGTCTTGGTGACCACGTCATCGATGGTCAGAGCCCGGCCGGGCGTCGCCGGCGCGTACTGCGGCTGACCGGCCGAATCGAGGATGACGCTCTGCGCGCCTGGCACCATCTGCCCGAATCCGGCATAGGGTGACGCGGACTTCTCGTTGTCGCGGACGACGCCGCGCATCACGGGGTTGCTGGACTCTCGCACAGCAGGCTCCTTATTGGTAGAGGGAAAGCACGGTGGCTCCATCATTACCGTTAACGCCCGGAGCCGCCGATCAGTTCCAACTTTACCCTTTCTTGACTATTTCGCTCGATGCCCATCGGCCGATCGGACATCGTCGACGAATCGCTCCACTTCCGCACCGGTTGCCCGCTCGCCGACGACCGGCAGCAGCGCCCGCCCCAGGCACCCCGACCGCATGACGGATTCCGCGACCTCCAGGTCGTCGCCCCACGGGAGGTCTGGCTTGGCGATCATCAGCGACGCCACGCCGTGCACGACGGTCCACAGCTCCAGTGCGACCTGCAGCGTGTGTGCATCCTCGTCAACACCCGACGACGCCTCGGCCACCCAGCCGATGTCGACGAGCTCGCGCACGGTGCCGGCGAGCCGATTGAACGCCGCGGTGCGCAGCGCCTCGTCGACCATCGGGGTGCCGTCGCTGCCGGTGTGCCCGAAGGCGAACTGGTAGACGGCGCGGTGGTCGAGGGCGAACTGCACGTAGGTGCGGCCGAGGGCGCGCACGCGGTCCAGCGGATGGGTCTGGTCGTCCTCCGCCAGGGCGAGGGCCTCGTCGAGGCGGTCGAAGTACTGGCCGCACACGGCGTCGAGCAGCGCATCCTTGTCGGCGAAGTGCAGATAGATCGCCGGCGAACTCACCCCGACCGCGTTGGCGACCGCGCGGATCGATACCGCCTCGGCGCTGTCGTGCTCTTCGAGCAGCGCCATCGCCGCATCGAGGATTTCGCCCCGCAGTTGGTCGCCCGAGCCGCGCGGAGAGCGGGCCCGTCGTGATGGACTTCCCCCCGCTCGACCGATCCTCATGGTTCCTCGCTCACGCTTCCGACAGTCCGATCTTCTCGTGCAGCCTCCGCAACGGCGCTGGCGCCCACCAGTTGGCTCGTCCGGCCAACCGCATGAACGCCGGTACGAGCAGCATCCGGATGAGCGTCGCATCCATCAGCACCGCGATCGTGAGACCTAGTCCGAACATACGCATGAAGGACACCTGCGAGGCGATCATCGCGGCGAACACGATCGACATCAGCAGCGCGGCGGCCGTGATCACGCGACCGGTGCTGGCGAGGCCGAATGCCACGGCATGGTCGCTGTCCTCGCGCGTCTTGCCGGACTTGAGCCATTCCTCTCTGATCCGGCCGAGCAGGAAGACCTCGTAGTCCATCGACAAGCCGAAGGCGACGCAGAACATCAAGATCGGCATCGTCGCCGTGATGAAGCCCGTCGCGGTCGTGCCCAGCGCACCGAAATGCCCCTCCTGGAAGATCCACACGATCGCACCGAAGGTCGCCGACAGCGAAAGCAGGTTCAGCACCAGGGCTTTCAGCGGCAGTACCAGACTTCCGGTGAAGAGGAACAGCAGGATGAAGGTCGCGATGGCGATCCACAGCAGCACCCAGGGCAGGTGACGGTAGATCGACGCGACGGTGTCCTCGGTGGAGGCGGCGATACCGGTGAACTTGACGTCGGCATCACCGGGTTTGGGCACGTCGCGCAGGTTGGCCAGCAGCGTCTTCCCGGATTCCTCCAACGGATCGGTATTGGTGACGACGGTGAGCACGCGGTGCTCGCCGTGCTGGTCGTCGGACTGCCGCGGCGCGATGACCCGGCCCTTGCCGAACACGGCACCGGGACTGGTCACGGCCTCCACGTCGGCGACGCCGGACAGTTTGGCCGCATAGTCGTCCACCGCTTCGTTCGACGACCCGGTGACGACGGCGGTGACCTCACTGCCCAGCTTCTGAGTGAAGTCGTCGCGGATCTCGTTCATCGCGACGCGAGAGCTGTGCGACGTCGGCAGGATCCGGTCGTCGGGGAAACCGAGTTTGATCGACAGGAACGGCGCACCGAGGATCAGCAGGACCGTCGTGGTGATGATCGCGACCGGCGCCGCGCGACGCAGCACCCACTGGACGAAGCGGTACCACCAGGTCTGCTCGGTCGGCACGAATCCGCGTTCCGGGCGCCCCAGCAAGCGCCGGACCGGCTTGCGCAGATCCCACGCGTCGACGCGGTCACCGAGGACGGTGAGCAGCGCGGGGGTGATGACCAGCGACCCGAGCAATGCGATCACCACGACCGCGAGACCGGCGTAGGCGAAGGAGCGCAGGAAGTACATCGGGAAGAGCAGCAAACCCGATAGCGAGAGTCCGACGGTGATCGCGGAGAATGTCACCGTGCGCCCCGCGGTCGCCATCGCGCGGTGGATGGCCGCCTCGCGGGTCATCCCTCCGGCGACTTCCTCCCGGTAGCGCGTGATGATCAGCAGTGTGTAGTCGATCGCCAGCGCCAGACCCATCGCGGTGGCGAGGTTCATCGCGAAGATCGACACATCGGTGAACACCGAGAACAGCCGCAGCAGCGCCAGGGTGCCGATGATCGAGAAGATGCCGACCGCCAGCGGGAGGGAGGCCGCGATGACGCCGCCGAAGATCACCACGAGGGCGATGAAGCTGATCGGGATGGCGATCGCCTCGGCGATGAAGAGATCCTGCGAGACCTGCTTGTTGGTGTCGGCGAAGACCTTGCCCTGACCGGTGGCGGTGATCTTCACCCCGTCGCGCTCGCCGGCCAGCCGATCGGACAGGTCCTCGGCGTGGTTGGGAGCCACCGATTCGCCGCCGCCGAGCGGGACGACGATAATCGTCGACGACTTGTCCTTGCTGACCAGCGCCGTCGCGGAGGCGGGATCGGTCCAGATCGAGCGGATCGGGTCCTGGACGAAGTCGAATTCTTTGAGCTCGGCGACCAACTGCTGCCCGACCTTCGCAACGACAGGGTCGTCGGTGACGTCGCGGTCCGGCGCGTCCAGCTTGAACACCACGGTGATGCCGCCGCGCTCGAACTCGTCCTCCAGGATCTTGCTGGCCTGCGCCGATTCGGCGTGCGGATCCTCGAACCCGCCGCCGAGCAGTTGGCTGGCCACCCCGGCGCCGTAGACGCCGAACAAGATCAGCAGGGCGAACGCACCGGCCAGAATGGCCTTCGGCGCGGCGAGGACGGCGCGGGTCAGTCGCTCCACAAGAACCTCCACAACGTTTGGTTACCCGCGTTAAGTTATCGGCATTAACTTAGGCAGTCAATATCTTCCGGCGAGCAAATGCGGGAGAAGTCGCGAATCACAACCGAATCAAACTGGAACGTGTTCTACTTTTGGCATGCCCGACCAGCCCGCGATACCCGACGACGCCGTCCCTGAGAACTCCGCCGAACTCGCCAGACCTTCGGCATCACGACTGCACCCCGAGGAGATCGCTCCGGCGCTGACCGCATGGTTCACCTCCAAGGCCGGAGCACCGGTGACACTCACCGAGATCCACCCGCCCGACGGCAACGGCATGTCCAGCGAAACCATCATCGTCGACGCCGAGTGGGACGGGCAGCCGCACCATCTCGTGGTGCGGGTGGCGCCGTCGCCCGACAGCGACCCCATCTTCCCGTCGTACGACCTCGACAACCAGTTCCGGTTGATGGACTACGTCGGCAAGACGACGAGCGTCCCGGTGCCGCCGCTGTACTGGAGCGAACCCTCCGAGGCGGTCATCGGTGCGCCGTTCATCGTGATGGGCCGCGTCGACGGCGAGATCCCGCCCGACGTCCTCCCCTACACCTTCGGCTCCTGGCTGACCGAGGCCACCGACGACGACCGTGCGACGCTGCAGCGAACGACGATCGAGGCGCTCGCGGCGATCCACGCCGCGCCGATCCCGGCGGACCTCCTCAGCGCTCCCCGCCCCGGCGAGACACCGATGGCGGCCCATCTGCGCGAACTCGACGACCTCTACGCGTGGATCACCCGGGGCAGGGCCGGGTCACCGCTTCTCGAACGCGCGCTGGCCTGGTGCCGCGACAATCTGCCGACCACCGGCGACGAGGTGCTGTGCTGGGGCGACGCGCGCATCGGCAACGTCATTTACCGCGATTTCGGCCCGGTCGCGGTCCTGGACTGGGAGATGGCGGTCCGCGCGCCGCGCGAACTCGACGTGGCGTGGGGCATCGCACTGCACCGCTTCTTCCAGGACATCGCCGAAATGGCCGGCATGCCGGGCCTGCCGGCGTTCTGGCGCCGCTCCGACGTCGAGCAGGCCTATGCCGAGATCTCCGGCGCCACATTGGAAGACATGGACTTCTTCATCACCTACGCGACGCTGTGCTACTCGATCGTCTTGTTCCGAGTGCAGTGCCGCGCGGTCGATTTCGGCCAGGCCGAGGAGCCGGCGAATCCGGACGACAAGATTCTCAACCAGGCGACCCTGGCCGCCATGATGGACGGCACCTACTGGGGCGGAGTGGGGGCGAACCGATGATCACCCCGGCCGACGAATACCCCATCCACCAGGCGCCGCTGCCCATCGCCTGGCCGACGACCTCGGACCGCAATTTCTACGACCGCTCCTACATGTGCGCCCACGACCGCACCGGCGAGATCTTCGTCATCATCGGCGTCGGGTACTACCCGATCCTCGGCGTGAAAGACGCGTTCCTGTTGGTTAGCCGACCGGGCGGAGCCGACGGCGCAGGTAACCAGACCGCCGTACACCTCTCCGACGCCATGGACGGCGACCGCCTCAACCAGCGCGTCGGCGGACTGGGACTCGAGGTCGTCGAGCCGCTGAGGAGCCTGCGCGTCACCCTCGAGGAAACCGAGGGCATCGCAGCGGATCTGACGTGGACCGGGCTCTTCGACGTCGTCCAGGAGCAGCGCCACCTCATGCGACAGGGCACCCGGGTCACCCTCGACGCCCAGCGCTTCGCACAGGTCGGTACGTGGGCCGGCCGCCTGGTCGTCGACGGCGAGGAGTTCACCGTCGACCCGCAGAACTGGATCGGCACCCGGGACCGGTCGTGGGGTATCCGCCCGGTCGGCGAACCGGACACCCCCGGGCGTCCGGCCGACCCGCCGTTCGACGGCATGTGGTGGCTGTATGTGCCGATGGCCTTCGACGATTTCGGGTTGGTGCTGATCATTCAGGAGGATCCGTCCGGCTTCCGCACGCTCAACGACTGCACACGCGTGTGGCGCGACGGACGCGTCGAGCAGCTCGGCTGGCCGCGCGTCACGATCCACTATCGATCCGGCACCCGGTTGCCGACCGGTGCCACCATCGACGCGACGGCCGCCGACGGTTCGCCGGTCACCATCGAGGTCGACGCCAAGCTGGCGACTCCATTGCACGTGGGCGGCGGCTACGGCGGTGATCCCGACTGGACTCATGGCCTCTGGAAAGGCGAGGGCTTCGTCGAGCGCGTGACCTACGACCTCGCCGATCCCGCCGTCGCGGGGCGCACCGCCTTCGGTGTGATCGACCACGTCGGACACGCGGTGTGCCGCGAGGCCGACGGCACCGAGCGTGAAGGCTGGGGCATGTTCGAGCACGCCAGCTTCGGCCGTCACGACCCGTCGGGATTCGGCGACTGGGGCGCCGTCGCACCCTGAACCGGCTCAGCCCGTGCGGTCGGCCATCACGTCGCATCCACCCATCGGCTACCCTAATGGCAACCATTGTCAATAAGGGAGACGCAATGAAGGTCCGGAACTCACTCAAATCACTGAAGAAGCAGCCGGGTTCACAGGTGGTGCGGCGACGCGGGAAGACCTACGTGATCAACAAGACCAACCCTCGCTTCAAGGGCCGGCAGGGCTAGTCGGCAGACGTCACGCGTCGCGCAGGAACTCGATGGTGCGACGCCACGCGAGATCCGCCTGCTCGGCGTCGTAGGTGCCGAGCAGGTTCTCGTCGTTGAGGAACGCGTGGCCGGCCGGGTAGAAGTGGAACGTCACCTCCTGGCCGCTCTCCCGCGCGATCTGCTCGGCCACCGCGTCGATATCGGCGCGGTCGAGCCACTCGTCGGTCTCCGCATAGTGGCCGAGCACCCGCGCCTTGAGGTTGCGATAGTCCTGCGGCACGCTCGGCAGTCCGTAGAAGGGCACCGCCTTGGCGATCTTCTCCGCCTGCTGGGCGGCGAGGACGAGGACGAATCCGCCGCCCATGCAGAAGCCCACCGCCGAGACCGCGTCGCCGACGACTTCTGGCCGCTCGAGCAGGTAGTCGACCGCGCCGGACAGGTCGGCGGCGGCCTGATCCACGGGAAGCGCCTCGAGGAGGCCGGCCGCCTCGGCCGAGTCATGGGTCGTCCGGCCGCCGAACAGATCCGGTGCCAATGCGACGAAACCCTCGGCGGCGAACCGTCTGGTGAGATCGGCGACGTGGGTCGTCAACCCCCACCATTCCTGGATGACGATCACCCCCGGTCCACTGCCCGACGGAGGCAGTTTGAGGAAGCCGTGGACGGTCCGCCCGCCGCTGTCGAAGGTGACGTTGTGCTCGCTGTCGTCGGATTCGATGGCCCGGCCCCGCAAATCGTCGGGGTCGGCGGTCGTATCGGTCATGTCGTGAGTCCTTGTCTGTGGAGGTCGATGAGACGGGTCAACGGTCGAAGTTGGCGCGGTCGAGCGATTCGGGCGAGCCCAGCGTGCGCCGCACGGTATCGGGCGTCGGGTTGTGGAACTGTCCGGCAGCCACGTCGCGGTAGAGCCGTTCGATCACCGAACCCTGGTGCAGCGCGCGGCCACCGACGACCTGGATGCTGAGATCGACGACCTTCTTCGCACCCGTGGTCGCGTGGAACTTGGCCGATTGCAGCCGCCGCCCCCACGCCGCGTCGCGACCCTGGCGGTGCTCGGCGTCGGCTTCGGTGTGACGGCCCGCGACGTCGGCAGCATCGCGGAGGGACCGTCCGGCATGCGGAAACTGCTGGAAGAGTTCAACTCCGACGCCGTCGACGGCTTCCTCGCCGTGTCGACGCTATTGCTGGCGCTGGCGGCGACCGGTGCGGCGATCGCCCTCGCGCTCAGTCTTCGCTCGGAGGAGTTGTCCGGTCGTGCCGATCTCGTCCTGGCGGGCACGGTGCAGCGCTGGCGCCTGCCCATGCTGCACATCGCGCTGGCGGTGATGGCCGGTCTCTGGCTGCTCCTGGTGATCGGGGCGACGATCGGCGCCAGCCACGGGTTCGGTTCCGGCGACGCCGGACAACTCCCCCGGCTGGTCGGCGCCGCCCTCGGTCAACTGCCCGCCGTGGTGTTCTTCATCGGACTGACCGTCGCGGCGGTCGGCCTGGTGCCCAAGTTCTCCTGGCTTCCGTGGGTGGTACTGGCCGAGTCGGCGATCGTCACCATTGTCGGACCGCCGATGAATCTGCCGACGGCGGTGATGAACCTGTCCGTCTTCCACCACGTGCCGCGACTGCCGGGGGTCGCCGTCGATGCGACGCCGAGCCTGATCCTGCTCGCGTCCGGTGTCGCCCTGGCGGCGGTCGGCGTCCTCGCGTTCGCCCGTCGGGACCTGGAGTGAGGCGCCGACCGAGACGCACTCAAGCCTGGCGGTCCTCGGTGAGAACTCCGGTGAAGCGGTACCGCGCGCAGACGAACGCGCCGTTGCGACCGGTGTCGATCAGTTCGAGGTCGTAGCGGCGCGGCAGCAGCGGCCGACCCGCGCCGAGGACGACGGGCGCGATCGACACGAAGATCTCGTCGAGCAACCCGGCGTCGGCGAATTGGCCGACCAGGTCTCCGCCGCCGACCACCCAGAGATCCTTCCCGTCGGCCGCGGCCACCATCTCCTCGTACACCGGCCGGATCTCCCCTGCCGCGAAACGGATGTCCGCGTCGGGAAAGGGCTTGAGGTCGCGGGTGGTCATCACCCAGGCCGGCATGTCGTACATCCACTTCTCGCCGGACCGATCCAGATGGTCGAGCACCCACTCGTAGGTCGTCGACCCCATGACGATCGCGCCGATGTTCTTGATGAACTCGTCGTAGGACCCGTAGCCGTCCTCGTCCTGCGGCTGGCGCAACAGCCAGTCGAGGGAGTCGTCGGGATCGGCGAGGAAGCCGTCGAGCGTCGTCGCCGTGTAGTAGTGCACGTTGGTCACGGGCATGGGTTGGTCTCCTCTCCCCGCAGTCGGCGGGCCCAGTTGATCGGATCGCCGTCACCCGCCTCGATTCCGGCGACGGTCAGCAGATGACGGGCCAGGTGACGACGGACGGCGGCGTAGGTCAGCACGTGGGCGATGACGCCGCTGACGACGAAACTCTCCGGCGGCTCGCAGAGCGCGTCGATGAAGCGGTCGTCCCAGGCGCCGCGCCGGTCGATGTCGCGGACGGTCGCGAGCCACCGCGGTGCGACCTCGTCGTGGCGCTCGATCAGTGACGACGGGTCGTCGGGGCGCTCGGGCGGGAAGTCGGTGCCCTCGATCGCGGCGAGCCAGACCTCCTTGGCGAAGACGAGTCTCGTGAGCACCTCGGCGAGCGACCCTTCCGGCCCTTCCCATTCCGCGAGCGTGTGATCGGTCAGGACGATGCGCCTATACGTCTCGTCTGGCACCTGCTTGGCCTTGTCGAGCAACTCGCGCGTCTCGTCGAGGTCGTGGGCGACCAGCTGTTCGGTCAGTGGATTCATCGCGGACTCCTTCGTGTGCACCCAAAGCGACATGGGCGGATGGAAGTGGATGCCGTTGGGCGCGGGCAACCAGTGCGACGACGACGCCGTGCTCGGCGGATGACCGAACGCGCGGGCGAAGGCTCGGCTAAAGCCCTCCACCGACGAGTAGCCGGCCTCCCACGCCGCGTCGGTGACCGTGCTCCCCTGCTTCAGCTGCCACGCCGCGCGCTCGAGCATCACCCGGCGGCGCATGGCGACCGGTGCTTCGCCCGCGTCGCGCGAAAGCTGCCTGGTGAAGTGGAACGGCGATGCGTAGGCATCGCCGGCCATGTCGGCCAGTGTGCGGTTGTCCTCGTCGAGGACGGCGTCGAGCAGCTCTCGCAACCGGTCCCGTGATTCGCCCATGTGTCTCAGTGTGGTCGTTGGACGGGCCGCATGCTTGACGGTTCTTGCTCCGATGGCCTGATCGAATCAGCCCCGGATTGCTAGCCTGGGGCTCGATGGACCAGGAGTCGGTCGACATCCCCGAGCACCTTCGCTACCGCGACGGGCAGTACGTCTTCGAGCGTTTCGCGGGCACGGCCGCCACCACGGCCTCGCTGCGCACCAGGCAACGGTTCACCCGATTCCTTCGAGCCATTCACCGCCCGTGGTTCGCCGTCCGGATGCCGGACGGGGTCGCGGAACTGACGACCGTTACCCGCAAGTCGGGTCAGCCTCGCTCGACGCTCGTCCGCGCCTACCGAGACGGACAGCGCGCCTGCCTCATGTCGATTGCCGGCGAGCATGCGTTGTGGCTCAAGAACATTCGCGCCGATCCGCACATCACTCTGCGCTTCCGCGGTACGACGCTGAGCGGGGCCGCACGCGATCCGCGCGACGACGAGGAGCGTCGCGCCATCGCCGACGCGTTCTGCCAGACGCATCCGTTCGACTACATGGAGAACATGTTTCACCGGCGCGGCCTGCCGAATCGGCAGAAGATCGTCGAGTTGCACAAGGCGTGGCTCGACGGTGGAACCGCGCTGATCCTCGAAGCCGACTGACCCGGCCGCTCCCACGCACCGGTGGAGACCGCTGATCGGCGAGATCGACCGGTATCGTCATGGGTCGCGCCCCCATAGCCCAATTGGCAGAGGCAGCGGACTTAAAATCCGTTCAGTGTCGGTTCGAGTCCGACTGGGGGCACCGTGGCATCCCCGGTTTGTGGTGCGGTGTCAGTGGGACTAGGTAACTCATCTCTGAGATCGCCGAAGTGCGAAGGGCCTATCGGCGAACGAAGTCCGACGGCTTCCACGAGCCATCAAAGGCCCTGTCGCCGGGACCGTAGATGCGAAAGTAGGCAAACCACTGCCGTCCTGGGACCGTCTGAACCCACGGGACGGATTCGTCGGCAGGCCGGTCAGGGCCGAAGTGGAGAACGATGTTGCCGTCCGAGTCGGGCATCACGTCGTCACGCAGCGAAGTGATAAGCGGCTTGTTCTGCGGCGCCACGATCTCCGAGCGCGTATCGAGGTCATAGACGGTCACCGACCAGAACTGTGCAGCGGGGACCGGTGTAGAGACCGTCAGTGTGTATATGGCACCCCCGTCAAGGGGGCTACCGCTGGTATCACGGTTGCCGAGCCAGTAGAGCGAGCCCGCCCCAGGGGCCCGTTTGAACATCTTGGGCGTCTCGAGCGTGGCCTGGTAGAACCAACGCTCGCGCGCAGCCAACCGCAGGTAGCCGGTTTCGTAATAGCCCTGATCCCCCGAGGCAAGCACGGTCCACTCCCACTGGCGATCGGGCCAGACGAGACGGTCGGGTGAATCGCTGGCGAACGCCGCGACAACGAGTTGCTCGTTCGCAATCCGAGCCGCCTCGGCGAGGAGTTCTTTGGTGGACGGGAGCGGCGTGAACGGTTCTCCTTTACGTAAACCGAGGTCGGCCAGCATACCCATCGTCTGGTAGTACTCGCGCGAGGCCACATCCGCATCCAGCGAGGCCTTGATTTTCTCCCAGAAGGCGAAGGTGCCATCGACCTCGCACGGATTCGCGACCGTATCAACACCGGTCGTATCCACGAAACTATTCTCTGACGGCGCATCCGCCTGCGACAGCGGATACATCCGGATCGTCCGTAGGAGCGCTTTGCCGGCATCGATGTCGGGGTTGGGCGCACGGGTCGCGATCAGCGCTCGGTTGAGGTCGAGCCGCCGCGCCAGGTAACCATCAGGCAGATCTCCCGTGTATCCGGGGGAGACGAACAGGTAGCTAGCACCCGCCCCGGCCTCCTCCCCTACGCTGCCAATATCGGTTACGTACCGAAAGTTTCCGTCGTTGACTACACCGATAATCGGACCCGCCGGTACGTCGACGACGATCGGTTCCTCGGAGACATCGATCCAGCCCAGGCCGTAAGGGGTGTCGGAGTTCTGGGTAAGCGAGACCGATTGCGGGCTGCTCAGCTGGATCAACCAGCCGACGTTCGCCGGGGCACCGTACTTGACCAGCGCTTCGAAGTTCATCTGTTGCGACACTGTCGGGTAGAAGAACTTGTACGCTTCGATGGCCCGATTCAGTAGCGCTTCACGACGGATCCGCAAGATATCTGCGCTCGTTGGCAGGGTGAGCATTCATCCTCCTTAGTAATGACGGTGCCGCTACTGGGTGCCCATGGCAATTCGCACCTTATGGTCGAGTTGCTGGGCATGGTGGTCGGCGGCGATGTCGTCAACGTCGATCTGCACCCAGTCGATCGAACCGGTAAAGCCGTTGTGGTACTCCGGATAGTCCTCGATCACACGTGAGCCGGGGTCGCGGCCGACAGTGCAGGTCTCGCTACCGGTGAACGCTCCGGGCACCGTGCGCTCGAGTCGAGCGCTTCCCACGTCGGTGCCGTCGACGAACAGCGTCGCGGTTCCACCCTGGCCTGTACCGCCCCCGTCGTAGATGAACTCCATCCGCACCTCATGCTTCCCCGCTTCTAGCGGCGCGGATGCCCGCACCCGCGTGCGATCGAGCGCAAGGAAGTTATATCCGTAGATCAGCACGCCATCAAGCACGTACATAACCCAGCCACCGATATCCCCGCCCAACGACACGATCACTCCGTCGGCCCCCTGCTCCGGAACGGTGATCGACGCGGTCAGTGCCCAGCTGCGGTTCTGTGTGTTCAAGGCAGTCTGCTCTGGAATGCTCATCCCTGAATACAGCCGCTGGCTGGTGCCCGTTATCAGTTCGGGTCTACCCGCCAGTTTGGCGATCGCCCGCACTGCGGCGCGATCATCGATCGGCACCACGTTGTATTTGACCGCCTCAATGAGCCATAGCCGCTGCATCTCACGCAGCCTGTCAGGATGCTCGGCAGCCAAATCCTTCGCCTGACTCCAGTCCGTCGCGGTGTCATAAAGCTCCCAAACATCGTCGTCGAAGGCGGGAAGCTCCACCGCACCTGTCTCCCACGGTGTGCGGTGCTTGGTCACCGCAGTCCACCCCTTGTAATACACGGCACGGTTGCCGAACATCTCGAAGTACTGCAAGTCATGACGTTCGGCAGCATCTGGTTCGTCGAACGTATAGGCCAAGCTGGTGCCCTCCATTGGCCGCTGCTGGACGCCGTTGACCACTGTCGGTTCGGGCAGACCAGCCAACTCCAGAATCGTCGGCGCAATATCGCTTACATGACCGAACTGGGTGCGCACACCCGCTTCGCCAATCCGCGCCGGCCAATGCACGACCATCGGATTGCGCGTGCCGCCGAAGTGGGAGGCAACCTGCTTTGTCCACTGAAACGGGGTATTCATCGCATGCGCCCACGAAGCCGCGTAGTGGTTTGACATCCCGGGAGAACCCAGTCTTTCTTTCGCCTCGATCATCATCTCCGGCGTCTCCAGGTTGAGCCCGTTGAGGGTGATCATCTCGTTGATACTTCCCTGCAAAGTGCCCTCGGCACTGGCCCCGTTATCACCCCAAATCGCGATAACCAGTGTGTCGTCGATGATTCCTTGGTCCTCCAACTCGTCCAGAATCCGGCCAATGTGGTAGTCCGTCTGCGTCATGAACCCGGCGTACACTTCAGCTTGACGGACCAGTGCCGGTTTGAGTTCCTCAGGCTGATCGTCCCAAGAAGGCAGGCCTGGGCTGCGTTCGGTCAGTTCGGTGTCAGGCGGCACTGTGCCCAGTTCGATCTGGCGAGCGAGGGTCTCCTCCCGCAACTTGTCCCACCCCTGATCGAACACACCCTTGTATCTATCTGCCCACTCCTGCGGCACATGGTGCGGTGCGTGGGTGGCACCGGGGGCGTAATACATGAAGAAGGGCTTTTCCGGAGTGAGAGAAGCGCGGCGCCGCAGGTAATCGATGGCTTTGTCGGCGAGTTCCTCGTTAAGGGTGTAGCCGTCCTCGGGCGTCCCCGATGGGTCAACCTGGGACGTATTCTGATAGAGCGAGGGATAGTACTGGTTCGTTTCGCCTCCGACGAAACCGAAGAAATACTCGAAACCGCCGCCAGCACATGGCCAGTTGTCGAACGGGCCCATCGGGCTCGTTTCCCACACCGGGATCTCATGACACTTACCAATCTGGGCGGTCGAGTAACCGTTCAGTTTCAAGATCTCGGCCAGCGGCGCGCAGGTGTTTGGTCGCTGCGAGGTATAACCGGGCGCGGCGGTCGCGATCTCAGTGATGCCACCCATGTTCACGGTGTGATGATTACGGCCGCTGAGCAGCGAGGCGCGCGTCGGGGAACAGAGGGCAGTGGTGTGAAACTTGGTGTAACGCAAACCGTTGCCGGCAAGTCGCTCGAGATTGGGCGTCTGACACGGGCCGCCGAATGCGCTCGATGCACCGTAGCCAGCGTCGTCGAGCAGCACCAGCAGCACATTCGGCGACCCCACGGGCGGCATCAGCGGAGTTATCGCCGGGTACTCAGAATCCGGGTCCTTCGCGTCGTACGCCGTATAGCCTGGTTGAGCGATATCTGGGATGGGTAGGGAGGTTCGCGAGTGTGCGGTCATGTGTCCCAACGCTAGAGATGTGCCCGGCGCGTTTCCTCACCCCTAGGGGGTGGATTCGATGAGCGGCCCAACCTTCGGTAGAGCACCGGCGTGGTACCTCATCACCCCGCCCAGGGTCCGGCCCGATACCATCGCCCGCCCCCGTGTCGCCGCAATGATCGATGAGGGTCTGCAGACAAGTTCCGTGGTAGTCATGGCTGCACCGCCTGGGCACGGCAAGACCGTCGCGGCACGCCAATGGCAAACCGACGTCTCCTCGATCGAGGGGTGGGTTTCGCTTGCGCACAAGATCGACACGTCTGCCGAGTTAGCTCGATGGATCACGACCGCACTTTGCCAAAACGGCGCCGATCTGACTCGCGCGCTCAGCATCCAGGCCCAGGGGTTCGCCCAGCTGACTACCGCAATCCAATCCCTTGCCTGCACCGTGACGTTGGTGATCGATGACGCGCATCGCGCCGTGGTCGCGCTAGCCGACCCGGAAGTCCAGGCATTCCTGCGACACGTACCGAAGAACCTGAAGCTCCTGCTGGTCGGGCACGGGGAGTTGGTCTCCGGACTGAGCCGACTCATCATGCATGACGACGCCAAACTACTCGGCGGCGGCGACTTGGCCTTCGACACAGCCGAGGTCACAGCGGTGGCGGCGTCCCGCGGGATCGAACTGTCCGATGCCGACGCCGCTTCGCTCCAATGCCGCACCGGGGGCTGGCCTATCGCGGTGCGCAGCACGTTGGCAAGCGAAGACCCGGCCCTGGTCACCGACTACATCGCTGAGAACGTTCTGGCTATGCTGCCGGCAGACCTGAGAGATTTCGTTCTGGCCACGACCACCACCGAAACCGTTGACGCCGAACTGGCCCATGCTCTCACCGGAAGACCCGACGCCGCCGAAATGATCGAACACTGTCGTGGGCGCAGCCTTTTCCTCGACCGTTTCGACGATCCGCAAGCGCCCGACCGCGCGCCCATTTATCGCTGGCACAACCTATTCGCCCGCGGCTGCCGCGAGATCCTCGCCACCCGCGACCGGGCACGTGGAGCCGAGTTACATCGGGCCGCGGCACGTCACTTGCGCAAACGATCACCTGTCGCCGCAGCACAACAGGCGAACCTCGGCTCGGAGAGTGCCTTGGCCTACGCGATCGTTGTCGATGAATGGCTGCCGGCAGTGATCGGGTCGCAGGGTGGGGACCTTGACCAAGTCTGCCAGCAGTTGCGTTCATCCCTCGACGGCCACATCACCCGCGAGCCATATGCCGTGCTCGCCTACATCCAGGCTTGCTGCCGCGACGTCGCCGGTGATCGGGTGGGCGCAGCCGCGCTCCGGGCCGAGGCGCAGCGCCATCTGCCTGACGACCCCTCGTGGCGCGCATTGTTGGTACGCGATCTGGCCGCAATGATCTGCTCGGACAACAGGCTGGAAATCGAGGGGGCCGCCACCCGCACCGCAGCTACCATCGTCGGCGACTCTGCCATGTCGAGCGCAAATACCGATTCGATGATGCGCATTTGCGCGCTATTCATCACTGGATGGAGCGAACTGCGGCTGCGACGCAATCCGCGCCTGGCGGCTGATCTATTGACTGCGGCTCGTACAGCATGCGCGACCGAGGATATCGCCGGCGCCCGATATCTCGCCGGACTCGAACGATGGATACGCGCCAATGAAGTCTTCGCCCTGGCGGCTTCCGGCCAGTTCACCGCGGCGACAGCGCCAGCGAAAGTCGGGGCTGGCGACGCGGCGACTGCCGTTGACACCAGCGCATCCGATGACACCTGGGCGTCCTACGACTCGGGTATCGAAGCCTTTGCCAACGCGTTCTCCGCACTGTGGCAAGGACGCCTAGTATCCGCTTTGCAGATGCTCACAGAGCTATCGCCGATAGACGACGCTCGCGATGGGTATCAGCCGCTTGCACGGGTTCACCGGGTGCTCGCGGCAGTCGCACTCGGCGATTCGGTGGCGATCGCTGACGCCGAAGCAGGTCTGGCACTCATACCCACGACCGATAGCCACGGCGTCGCGTGGTCGGCATTCACCGCCCTGGCCCAGGCCAGGATCGCTGAGAGTCGGGGCGAGCGCGACACGGTGCTGGAGATCGTGGACCTGATTCTGCAGGACCCGCGCTCGATGCCTGCGCTGAACGCAACGTTGGCCGCCGCCTGCATCAGACTTGGCGCTCCCGAGCGGGCGCCGGATCTCCTCGCCCGCGTGGACCGTCGCACCCTACCGCCCTATATCGCTGTCGCAGTACACGTTGCCGAGGCGTTGTTCGCCGAGTCCGTCGGAGACCGCTCAGCGGCCGACGCTGCGCTCCGACACGCGCTGACGGCCGCGGCCCCGGAACAGGTGAGGTATCCGTTCGTCGACGGCGGTGACCCGGCGCTGGCCGGCGTACTCAGCCGCTATGACGGAGCCCATGAGGCGTTTGTCGCTGAGTGTCTAGCCGTTCGTGGCAGGTATGCGCGCTTTAAGGGCGGTACAGATTTTAGCCTGACCAGGCGAGAGGCCGAGCTGGTCGGACTGCTGCGGAGCCAGATGTCCATGGCTGAGATAGCCTCGCTCCTGCACATCTCGGAGAACACGCTTAACAGCCATCGTAAGTCGCTCTATCGAAAGCTCGGTGCGTCCAACCGTCGGGAAGCCTTACGACTGGCGAACGCCATCGGCGCTTGACCAGCACACGCGTAGCCCCGGCGAGGCGCTGGGTCGGACCCGAACCAACTTTCCTACATCGTGTTGCAATTTACGACATGGTGTAGGAAAGTACCTTCATGAGCACACTACGCGACTGGCTGAGCCTCGCTCCTATCGAACCGGCCGAGGACTACGGATTCTTCGGCCCCGACTCGGTGACCTGGAAGGTGTGGAGTTACCCGACATCGTTGACCATCGGCTTCCAACGCGCCGTGGTGATCGAGGAACTCGACCCGAACTTGATTGCCGCCGTCGACAAGACGTCCGACATCTACAAGCGGCCACGGACTCGTTACGACCGCACCCTGCGATACTTCGCAATGGTCGCGTTCGATGACAGCCGCTCCACGACCCAAGCCGCCGATGTCCTCGTCAAGATCCATTCGAAGGCGATCGGCACAGACCCCGTGATCGGCGGCCGCTACGACGCCAACGACCCCGCCTCCCAGCTCTGGATCCACCTCACGGCCTGGCACTCGATACTGGTCGCCTACGAGAAGTACGGTCCTGGCCGGCTCTCGTCCGAGGAAGAATCGCGCTACTGGGAGGAGTGCGCATTGGCCGCCGAATTGCAGACATGCGACCCGGCCGACGTACCCCGAACCCGTGAGGGCGTCCAGGAGTATTTCGAAGTCATGCGCCCCCAACTCATCGGATCCGACATCGCCAAGAAGGCGATGAACCATCTGTTGCAGGCGGAGGTGATGCTGCCCGAGATGCCGCTGCTGCTACGGCCCGGCTCCAGGGTGATCAGCTGGTTCCTACGTCGTGGAACACTAGCCACCATGCCGCGGTGGATGCGCGAGATGGCGGGACTCTCCACCTCGCGACTGCTCGACGCAGTCGTGGTGTCGCCGCTCAGCGCCGCGTTCACGCTGGTAAGCCTGAGCAGTCGGGTGGAGCTGATACTGCTGCGCCTGATCTCGCCCGCATCCGTGCCCGTGGCCGCGAGGGTGTTGCGGTCGGTGCCCCCGACGAATCCGGTCACCACGACCCCACGGGAAGCGCAGCGGCGATTCGGATTGGCCAACCCGCGTGAGGCACATCTGGAGTTGCGAGACCGGCAATACCAGCGGGTTTTCGGTGCGGGCTCCACACCCAGCGATGAAGGCCTCATCGAATCACAGTCGATTCTGGGGGCGATCCGATGAGCAGATGGCAGACCCTGCTGAACCGGCAACTGAGTGTCCGGCAGCTGATGCACCTGGCGATCATGGGCATCGTCGTCGTGGTCATTCCTTATCTGACCATTGGTGTGTTCTGGGCAGCGAACCACAGCGACCATCTCGAGCAACTCACCGGCGCGGATAGGGCCTTCTCACTGATCGGCGAGGTGATCGCCTGGCCGATACTGCTGATCGCGAACGTAGAGTTGCACTAATGACAGGGAAGGGCAGCCAGGTGCGGGCTGAGCACCTCGGACCCGAGCGGCGTCGGCCACAGGTCCTCGACACGGCTCTGGAGATCGCAGCCGAGCACGGTGTCGCCCAGATAACCATGGGCGCCGTGTCCGCCCGACTCGGAGTCAGTCGACCGGTGGTGTACGCCTGCTATCCGGGTCGGGGGGAGCTGCTTTCGGCACTCCTAGAGCGTGAGACGGCGGCATCGCTGTCCCGGCTGCAGTCGATCCTGCCCCCACGGAGAACCGGATCCGTGGAGCAAATGTTCGTCGACGGGTTCCGCTCCCTGTTCAGCGATGTCCAGGGGCGTCCAGCGTCCTGGCGAATCATTTTCGCCGACGACCCGGACCCCATCTTGGCCGCAACGATTGCCACCGGCCGCGCCGACATCAGCACCCAGACTTCGCAGGTGATGCGCCCCCTGTTCGAACGCTGGCAGGTCGCCGACATCGATCGAACCCTTCCCGTGCTGACCAGCGTGTTCATCGGAATCTGCGAGACCGGCATTCGAATGATGCTCGATTCGGAGTCGTCCTGGCAGCCAGGCGCCTTGGCCGAAATCCTGGGGCCAGCGGCCTACCGGGCGCTGCGCTCGCCCGGAGGGCCGGCAATCTCGCAGCCGTCCTGAGTTCCGTCGCCGATCCATGTCGTCGACAACGCCGACGTTTGGAACCAATATGTGGTCTCAAGCGTCGGCGTTGGCACACTTGGGGCACGATGTCGGAGTGCCCGACCAGCCAAGATTCTGGAGCATCCGGGCAACCTTGCGAGCGGTGCTGCATGGGCGGCCGTACACCTGACCCCAGCCGAGCCGGAGCGTGCGACGGTCCGCGGACACCGCCGCGTCGAGGTCGCGTTCCAGATCGCGGTCGCGGGCGTGCGCGTCGTCGTGCGCGGCTCTGCCGTCGAGTTCGATGACGAGCCCCCACTCCGGGTAGTCGACGTCTCGGAAACCCCGACGTCCCGCGGTGGTCGCCGCCTGTCGACGGGGCCGCGGCAGCCCGTGGGCTCGCTCCACCCGCCTCAGATAGCCGCGCTCCAACACCGAACACGATCCGTCGGCGATGTCGGCGAGCACAGCGGCGATCCAACCGCTGCGCCTGAGTCGGGACCGTTGCGCCAACGCCGACTGTAAGCGGGGAACCGTCGTCAAGCGCGCTTGGACCGCGTCCGCCAGGTGCGCGATCGCATCGACCTCGCGCAAGGCTTCCGCGGCAAGGTCGAGCACCGCGTGTTCGATCCGGACGCGTGGTGGACGCGCATTCCACAGGACGCGGTCGTCGATCTGCGCGTAGCGGTGGACCACCACGCCAGCACGCTTGGGAGCCCGACACTTGCGTCCCACCGCGATGTGGATCGGCCCGGACCGCGGTACGTCGGGTCGCACCAGGCATACAGCCGATTGATGACTCAGTGCGGCGCGTTGTACGCCCAGCACCGCGGCCCACGCCCGTTGGCGCCAGGTCATCGGACCGGTGTGGGTGACGTAGACACCGGGGCTCACAGACACCCATTCACGACGTCGGAGCCGTCGACGCAGGTAGGAGACGGGGAGATCGCAATCAAGCACTTGCTGACGCGTGACAACACCGTCCTGGACGTCGAGCAGATCCTCCAGCAAGGCGGGCGGCTTGGGCATGCGGCCAGTATGTGCGCGGCGGGCAGCGAGGCGACCGCGCGAACGTTTTCCCGGCACGCAGTCTGTGGACCCGGACAGATTGTGAACAACGCCGACGTCTAGAACCACTATGTGGTTCCGGACGTCGGCGTTGTCGTCACACGGTGAGGTGGCTGGCGATGCTTCTGGCGAGGGAGATCGGGTCCGCGACCTCGATCGCACCGCTGAGGACGAGCGTGGCGTAGCCGTGCACGAGCGACCAGGCGGCCAGCTGGGTTTCCTGGTCATCACCGTCACCTCCCGAACCGTGCAGGGCGTCGGCGACGCCGGTCGCGAGCGCCGCACGGGCCTGGGCGCCTGCCTCGGCAAGCCCCGGATCTCCGCATCGATGCAGGCTGGGCTCGAACATCACCGCGAAGTGAGACGGGTGCGCGAGCGCGAAACCGACGTAGGCGACGCCCATGTCCACCAGATCCTTGCCGGCCCCGGGGGCGGTCAGCGACTCGGCGAGAAGCTCGAAACCCTCGGTTGCCAGCGCCGTCAGGAGACCGGTCTTGTCACCGAAATGATGTGTCGGCGCGGCGTTCGACACCCCGACCCGCTTCGCGAGCGCGCGCAGGCTCAGCTTGGCGACGCCGGCCTCCGCGATCGACTCCGCGGCCGCGTCGAGCAGCGTGCGACGCAGGTCGCCGTGGTGATAGGCCATGGATCGGATCTTACCCGCAATCTATACGTTGACAAGATTAGTCCTGCGTGCCAATCTTGTCGTTGACAAGTTCTGAACTTCGGGAGGCCATCATGGAACCGCTCATCGCGTTAATCGCCACCACGCTCGTCGTGCACATGATCGGACGCACGGCCATACCGTCGTGGCGGCCCTGGCCGGTGGCGCTGCGCGCCGGGGTCGCGGTCATGTTCACCATGACCGGGATCGCCCACTTCGTCGGGATGCGCGACGAGCTGATCGCCATGGTTCCGCCAGCGCTGCCGGCACCGGAGTTCCTGGTGACCCTCACCGGAATCCTTGAGTTGGCAGCCGCGGCAGCCCTCTTCTGGAGGCCGCTGCGCCGTAGGGCCGCGGGCGGCCTGGCACTGATGCTTCTCGCCATGTTCCCGGCGAACGTCTACAAGGCGGTCAACGAGACCGACCTGCGGTGGGATGACACGTTGCTGCCGCGAACGGTGCTCCAGGTCGTGTTCGTCGCCGCCGTCGTCGCGGTGCTCGCCTGGGATCTCCGCGAGGATCGCACAGCCGACCCCGCAATTGCCGACAACGCGCGACGCAGCCCACAGCAGATCGGCTGACAGCAGCAAACGTGGTGCGCCACAAGGCTTCCCAGGCACGCTTCGAATATGAGCGAAAGCACCGACACCACCATCGACGACGAGCTGCGGACCAACTTGTTCCACCAGCGGGTGATCGTCCTCGGCGACCAACTCGACGCCAATCTCGGCAACCGGCTGACCAGCCAGCTGTTCCTGCTCGCCGCCCAGGACCCGCGCAAGGACATCAGCTTCTGGATCAACTCGCCGGGCGGCTCGGTCCCCGCGATGCTGTCGATCGCCGACGTCATCGCGCTCATCCCCAACGATGTCGCGACCGTCGCCCTCGGCACGGCGGCGAGCGCCGGCCAGTTCCTGCTGTCGGCCGGGACCCCGGGCAAACGCTACGTCCTCCCCCACTCCCGAATCCTCATGCATCAGGGCTCGGCCGGGATCGGGGGCACCGCCGTCGACGTCGAGGTGCAGGCGAAAGACCTGCGCCACACCCGCGATACCGTGTTGGGTCTCATCGCCGGGTACACCGGCCAGCCGCTCGACCGCATCGTCGAGGACTCCCAGCACGATCACTGGTACACGGCCGAGGAAGCCGTCGACTACGGCTTCGCCGACCGGATCGTCGACCGCATCGAAGACGCCTACCCCTCGTTCCACCGGCCCGCGTCGATGATGACCGCCGCCGCGATCGGAGGCGCGCGATGAGCAACTACACCATCCCCTACGTCACCGAGCGCACCCCGAACGGCGAACGCTCCCTCGACGTCTACAGCCGTCTGCTGTCGGATCGCATCGTCTACTTAGGCACCGAAATCGACGACGGGGTGGCGAACGCGCTCATCGCCCAACTGCTGCACCTCGAATCCGACAGTCCCGACCTGCCGATCAACCTCTACATCAACTCGCCGGGCGGTTCACCGTCGGCGATGCTCGCCATCTACGACACGATGCAGTACATGCGGGCCCGGGTCACCACGACCTGCGTCGGACAAGCCGCCGGTCCGGCCGCGGTCCTGCTGGCCGGAGGCGCCAAGGGCATGCGGTCGATCCTGGGGCACGGCCGCGTCGTACTCCACCAGCCGTCGATCGAAGGTCAGGGCACCATTCCCGACCTCATCATCCACGCCGACGAGGTGGTCCGCGTACGAGCTCAGCTTGAGGAGGTGCTGGCCAAGCACACCGGCAAGGATGTCGCCACGTTGCGCCGCGACACCGACCGTGACCTGATCCTGCCCGCAGCAGACGCGGTCGAATACGGGATCGTCGACGAGGTGATGACGACCCGGTGACGGCTCAGGCGACCAGGTGCAGGGAGGCCCGGCCAGATGTGGGGCTCTGGCCGGGCGACACGGGAGCGCTGGTGATCGTGGACAAGGTCGAGACGACGGGCACTTGCGACGACGCGGCAAGGCGGGACGCCACGGCGGCGGTCACCTCAAGCAGCGACAACCCCAACGCCCCGGCGACGGCAGCCAGAATCTCCGACGACGGTTCTTTGCGCCCCCGCTCGATCTCCGAAAGGTACTGCGGCGAAACACCTGCCTCGGCGGCGACGTTGGTGAGGATCCTGCGCTGACCAGCGCGTTCCTCGCGAAGGACTTCCCCGAGCACTTCGCGCCACAGGGCCTCGGGCTCGTCGTTCCGCGTTGTCGCAGTCATACCGACCAGGCTAGCGTCTCGGCGCGGCAGCGACCCGCGTCTCTGCCGAGAGCAGAAATTGGGCGACGCGACCGGACAGGTGCTTAACCGGCCTCGGCGCCAAGCAGCGACGATCCGAGCGGAGCCCCCGGCATAGCACCCGGGAGTAGCGCGTAGACAGCCGACCCGATCGGCGTTGTCCACACATTGAGGTCGTCGTGCTCGGCCAGGCGCGCCTGCACCGGAACGAACTGCCGCACCGGATCGCGTTGGACGGTCGAGAAGATCAACCCGCTGTTCGAGGTGTCCGCTTCGGTCCCGGGCAGCCCGGCGGCGGGCGCCAGATCGTAGTTGTAGGCGCGCCGCAGAAACTGTTCGTGCTCGGCCCTGCGGTGGGCACGCGCAATGTGCGACGATGCCGGAATCACCGGCAGCCCGTTGCGTGTCTTGGCGAAGTCGGGTTCATCGTGTTCTCGTTCGCCGGTCAACGGCGCGCCGGTGTCCAGCTTGCGGCCGACGACCAACTCGCGGTTCCCGCGGTCGAGCTCCTCCCACGTGTCCATGTGCATCGAGATACGACGCAGGACCATCGACGACCCCCCGGTCAGCCAGGGCTGCTCGGTACCGTCATTCCAGATCAAGGCGTCGTAGACGCTCTCGGCGGGCTGCACCGTGCCGTCGAGCTGGCCGAACAGATTACGCTGCGTATGGGTGACCGGCTGCGTTCCCCGCGCGGTGCGAAATCCTTGCTGCACCCAGTTCACCCGGGTCACAGTCCGCACGGACGCGGTCAGGATTCTCGTCGCGTGCGCCAGCGCGACCGGGTCGTCGGAGGCGATCAGCAACAGCAGATCGGTCTGTCCCCACCGTTTCTCCAGCCTGTCTATCGAGAACGTGGGCAGCGGCTTGAGCCATGACGGGCGCTTGGCCGCCAACGCTGGCCCTTCGAAAGGCCGGGGACCCATCCCGATGGTCACGGTCAACCGCGACGGCATCACCGCCAGTTCAGGTTCTGGATCGGCCAACCCCGGCTCGCCTTGCGTCAGCCGGGCCGCGTCCTGGGTCCAGAGTCTGAGCACCCCGCCCAGCGCCACCGAATCAACGGGATCGACCAGGTCCAGCCCGATGTAGTTGGCATGTGCGGCCGGAGTGGTGACGATGCCGGCCTGATGGCGGCCGTAGAAGTCGACGGTCTGCCCAGCCGATTCGACGTAGGGCGACGAGCGCCCCACGCCGAATCCGGTAGCCGCAGCACCGAGGCCTAGACCCACCGTTCCGGCAGTCCCGGCCAGGAATCCGCGGCGCGAGAGCCGACCCGACTCACGCGGGCCGGTCATGGCTGATACTCCTCCTGATTGCCGGCGAAGTCCCGAGCCAGCGCGGTCACCGTGAGGTGCGCCCCGTCGGTCGTACGCAACTCGATGGTGACCGCCTGGCCCGCGGCGATCGACTGCCTAAGCCCCATCAGCATGATGTGGTTGGCCCCCGGCTTCAGTTCGAGGCGGCCGCGGGCGGGGACGACGAACCCGCCGTCGACCTCGCGCATCACAGTCTGTCCGCCCTGCTCGACGATCTCGTGCATCTCGACCTTCTTCGCGACGGAGGTACTTCCGGATACGACGCGAACCTCGTCGTCAGACTCATTGGTCAGGGTGCCGAACAACGCCGACATATGGTCGCTCTGCGGTGCCGCTTTCACCCACTGCTCGGTCAGAACCAGCGGGGTGCGCGGACCGGTCGTGACAGCGCTCTGGTCGGCATTGGAGCACGCGACGGCCGTCAGCATCAATGCACAACCAGCGACGGTGGCCACTAAACGGGCAAACGGAACTCTCATGGTTTTTCTCTCTTTTCGGACATAGGGGAAGACCCGCCTGCTTCACTGCAGGACGGGCGAGAAGAAGTGCGAGGTCAGCCGACGAGCGGCGGAGCCCGCCTCCCCACCGAAAGCTGTGGCGCGAGGCCGTGAAGCGCGTGATCCTTGCGGGTCGGCACCGCTGGGCGAGTCGGATTCGCACCCAAACGCGTTGGCCGCCCGATAACGCGAAGTGTCGAAGTCAGCACTCTCAACAGCCACGATGCCGAGACCAGCAGCACAGCTGCCGCAGGCATGGCCGCTGCATGCCAGCCGACCATCGCGAGACTGCTCACGTCGTGGTGGCCGCCGGGGGCGGCTAGGACGGACAGGACGATATGGGCGGCCAACTGGCCACCGACCAGCACCAGAACTACCGACTTCCAGCTGCTGGTCAGTCGGCCAGTGCTGTGCTCTCGCTGCTCCGCGATGGCGTGCCCCGCTCGGATCATCGAAACAACACCGGCGATCATCGCCAGCAGAGTCAGCTGGCGGGCGTCCGGGGAGACGGCCCCGGCAGCCGTGTGCGCGCCGGTGCCGAGAACAAACGAGGCGATACCGGCGAACAGGCTGTTCGCGCGCACGAGCACGACCTCATGCTACTACGCTGCGTAGTTATCTTGGTGGTGTCCTAGGTCCTCGGCGAACCGGGCTTGTCGCCCCGCGGCGCCCGGCGACCCAGGTACCCGACCGACCATCCGGCCGCCGCGATCGCCAGTGCGACGACGACAACTAAAGCATTCGGCACCCCCGACGTCGTACGCATGATCCACGACTCCAGCCGGAACTGGTCCGTCGCGCCGACCAGACCACCGAGCGATGCGGTGCCGTCGGTGAGGAGCAGGAGAACGCCGACCCCGATCGTCAGCAGGCCGCCGACGATCATCGTCCAGGTGTTGCGCCACGATCCGATCGAGACTTCGCGCGGACGTACGAGCCGCTGGACGGCGGGCAGCCGGTCCCAGGCGAACGCCAAGATCAACAGCGGAACGACCATCCCGGCGGCGAAGACGAGAAGCGTGATACCGCCGAGCGCCGCATTGCCGCCGAGCGCGGCGTAGGTCAGCGCCGCGCCGAGGAGCGGCCCGGCGCACACTCCGGCAAGTCCGTAGACCGTGCCCAGCGCGTAGACCGCGGCCGTCGACGTGCCCGACGCCGTACTGGTCCGCGACAGCGTCGGCAGCGGGATCCCCGCGACCATCACGACGCCAAGTGCGATGACGATCCACGCGGCCACCGTCACGAAGGTCGCACGGTGCTGATTCACGAAGGCTCCCAGCGAACCGGCGAGGATGCCCAACGGGACCAGCGTCGTGATGAGGCCCAGGTAGAACACTCCCGTCCTGGCGATCAGCGCACCCGGACTGGTGAAGGCGAACGAGAAGAAGGCGGGCATCAGCATCACCGAGCACGGACTCAGCAGGGTCAGGACGCCACCGAGGAAGGCGCCGAGCAGGCCGAGTTCCATCAGCGCGCGTTCTTGATCACGTCGTCGAGGTAGGCGCGGAAGGTCTCGACCGGCTGGGCGCCGGCCAGCGCACTCGTGCCGACGACGAAGAACGGCACGCTCGGCACGCTCATACCCTGCGCTGCCGCGGTGGTCTCCTGCACCTTGACCAGCAGGTCCTCGCGATCAAGGTCCTTGCCGAAGCGCGCGAGGTCGGGCACCCCGGCTTTCTTCGCGAAGTAGAGCAATCGGTCGCGCGGCAGGTCGGGATGTCCCTTCTGCGGCGCCTCGGCATAGACGGCTTTCGTGAATTCGAAGTACTTGCCCTGATCGGCCGCCGCCAGCGCCGCGACCGCCGCCTTCTCCGACTGCTCACCGAAGAAGGCGACATCGTTCACCTCCAGGCGCACCTTCCCGGTCTTGATGTATTCGGTCTCGATGACGGGAAGCACCTCGCGGTGAAACACCGCGCAGTAGGGGCAGCGAAGGTCGGTCCAGTTGACGAGCACGACCGGCGCGTTGACGTCGCCCATCGCCATCGGGTCGCCGGAGTCGCGCCGCACGACAGCTAGTTCGTCGGGGCGCCGCGGGACCTTAGTTGTCGCCGAGGTCGACGGCTGTGCCGCCGGCTCGTCGTCGGCGGTCGGTGAGTCTTTCGCCGTCAGTTGCGCGATGCCGACCAGCGCGGCGAACACCGCCACCACCACGACAAGGATGATCACGAGTCGCTTCCGCGATGTCTGATCGGTCCGGCTCGACGAAGAACTCGCGGAATCGCCCATACCCCACATCTATCGGGAATCGAGTCGCGACGCCAATCGGGGCCTCCCGTCGGGGAGCCACATCTTGGCTAGCCGTCGACTACCGCCATCACCTGGTCGACGACGAGCCGCAGCCGGTCGGCGCGGCGCTCGGCGTCTCCACCGGCAAGAACGCCGTGCACCTGGGCGTCGATGGTGGCGACGATGAGCCGAGCGCGCCCGTCCGCGTCGTCGATTTCGCGGTCCGCCAGCGCTTTCTCGACCCGGTCGGTCAAGTCGGCGACGACCCGGGCGAACGCGTCGGCCACCTCGGCCGAACGCCCGGCGTGGACCCTCATCACCCGATGCAGCGGGCCGTCGTCCTCATGCAGGCGGGCGGTCTCGGCAACCAGCCGTTCGACGAGGCCGCGTACGTCGCGGTCGTCGCCGCCGTTGTCGGTGTCGCCCCAGACCGACACCAGCGCTGCCTCCGCTTCGTCGATGTGCCTCATCGCCAATTCGTCGAGCAACGCGTGCTTGTCCGGGAAGTATTGGTAGAGCGATCCGATCGACACACCCGCCTCCTCGGCGATGCGATTGGTCGTCGCGTCGATACCCTCCCGTTCGAAAACGCGAGCAGCCGCCTCGACGATCCACTCGACCA
This sequence comes from Gordonia araii NBRC 100433, assembly GCF_000241265.1. Lineage (GTDB taxonomy): Bacteria > Actinomycetota > Actinomycetes > Mycobacteriales > Mycobacteriaceae > Gordonia > Gordonia araii. The sequence goes on along the minus strand of NZ_BAEE01000021.1, from coordinate 38,821 downwards.
TTTCGCGAGAGCGCTGCTGGGACGGGTGTTTGCGGGCGGTACTCATCGACACCCGAATGCGAGTTGTCGGCGGGTCGGCATCTTCGCAGGATAATGGGTATGGATTACCGAGGATATGCAGAATTCCTACCGGCCGAGTTCCGCGACCGGATCACCGTCGGCCCGGAGTCGACGTGGTGGAACTGGCGCGACATGAATGTCCACGTCGCGCGGGCGCGGCGACCCGAGTCCCCCGTCCGGGTGCTCGCCCTGCACGGCGGGGGCGGGCACAGCGCTCTCGTCTGGCCGTTGGCGTCGTTGGTCGCCGACGAGGGAGTCGACGTCGCCGCGATCGACCTTCCGTTGTACGGCCGCACGGAAGTGCCGCGGCGCTCTGCGGTCCGGTACCACGATTGGATCGACCTGCTCTGCGATTTCGCCACGGCCGAGGACGACGGACGGCCGCTGGTCGTGTTCGGGGCCAGTATGGGCGGGATGCTCGGCTACGAACTCGCCGCCCGGTCGGGCTCGGTCTCGATGGTGATCGCCACCTGTCTGCTCGACCCGAGCGACCCCGCGGCACGCGCGGCCGCGTCCCGGTTCTCCTGGATGGGCCGCTCGGCGCCGGTGACGTTGCGGGCGATGTCGACGGTGGCGGGCGGACTGTCGGTACCGATCTCGTGGATGGCCGATACCGCCGCGATGAGCCGGAACCCCGCGTTGTCACGAGCGTGCATGGACGACCCGCTCGGCGCCGGGGTCCGAGTGCCGATCGGCTGGCTGTCGAGCTACATGAACTACTCGCACGCGGCACCGGAGAGTTTCACCGATACGCCGGTCCTGCTCGTCCACCCCGCGGCCGATTCGTGGACGCCGCCCGAGCTGAGTCTGCGATTCCTCGACCGCGTGGCAGCGCCGACCAGGGACGTCATGCTGGAGAACTGCGGCCACTTCCCCGCCGAGCAGCCGGGTCTCGATCAGTTGGAGACCGCGTTGCGGGAAGCCGTCGATCTGGAACTCCGTTAGCGCGAGGCCCAGTCGTCACGGTCGAGGCGGTGCACCAGGCAATCGTCGCCGTCGAAGACTTGGCGGCCGACGGGCCGGAAGCCGAGACGCTGATAGAAGCGGTGGGCGTCGGTGTTCGAGTTGAGCGGGTCGATGATGATCGCCTCGATCGCCGGATCCGCGAACGCCTCGTCGATGACCTGCGTCATCATCTGCGTGCCGTAGCCGTGGTTGAGCGCATCCGTCTCGCCGATCCAGATATCGACAGCGCGCAGATTCGGGCCGACATCGCCCCAGTAATGTGTCGGTTCGCGCTGTGGGTCGATGACCTGCATCGCGCCGATCGGGCGTCCGCCGACCTCGGCGATCAAGTGGTAGCTGACGTCGCTCGCGGACTCGATCTCGTCGACCCAGTCGATACCGTCGAAGGCCGTCGTCGCGGCCGGATCATCGGTCGTGCAAGCGATGACGTGAGGTTCTCGGTCCCACGCTCGAAGTTGAGGGACATCCTCGACTCTCGCAGGGCGCAGGACCACATCGTTTCGCGCCGGCATGGACCCAATTATCGGCGAAGCCGGACGCGCCGCACGGCGACGCGTCGAAACTCCTGAGCGATCAAGCTCCCGTCAGCGCCCAATCTCGGTGATCGAGTCCCCTTTGGTGATCGAGTGCCCTTTGGGTGATCGAGTCCCCTTTTGGGTGATCGAGTGCCGCCGAGCCTGCGAGGCGGCGTATCGAGATCAACCCGCAGGTCTCGATACACCCGCTCCTCCGTCGCGGCCACTCGACCACCCAACAACCATCCCGACCCGCTCGCCGTGGTCTCGATACAAATCCCTCGCAAGCTCGGGATTCACTCGACCACCCAATCAAGCGATCCGGCCCTATTGGGTGATCGAGTGCCGCCGAGCCTGCGAGGCGGTGTATCGAGATCACCCCGCACCCAACAACCCAGACCCGCATCCCTGAGGACCGCACACGTTGTTTGAGGACTCATGTCAGGCCGGCCGCACAACCAGTGCGGCCGGCCCGACCTCCCACTAACGTGAGAACCATGCCGATCGTGTCGCTCGACGACAGCAACCGCGACGACTCTTACCGCGTCCTCGCTCAGGCGTTTCGCGATGATCCGATGATCCGTTGGCTGGTCGACGATCCCGGCCGCGACGAGGCGATGTTCCGATTCGTCGGCGCCTATCACCGCGCGCCCGGCTCCTCCGACCTCCTCCTCGACGACACCGGCACAGCGGTTGGCGCGGCCGTGTGGGACCCACCCGGCTATCGTCCGAGCATCAACCGATGGACGGCAACCTTCCAGGCGCTCAACGTGTTTCGCACCAGGATCCGGCGCGGAGCGATTGTCGACGACATGTTCCCGAAACTGCGGCCGACGGAACCCCACTGGTATCTCTCGACCATCGGCGCCGTCGAAGCGGGCCGCGGCATCGGCAGCACCCTGCTGCGCCACCGCCTCGACCAGATCGACGTCCCCGCCTACTTGGAGAGTTCGAACCGCGCGAACCTCCCCCTGTACGAGCGTTTCGGCTTCCAGGTGGTCGATGAGGTCGTGCTGCCGATGGGCGGGCCACCGATCTGGCCGATGTACCGCCCGGCACCGGCCGACGAGGTGGCATGAGCTTCGCTGACGCTTTCCGGCTCAGCTGAAGCATTCCGGTCAGCGGGCTACGGTGGATGCGTGGACTTCCGCATCTTCACCGAACCCCAGCAAGGCGCCACCTACGACGATCTGCTCGCGGTCGCGCAACGCACCGAGAAGCTCGGCTTCGACGGCTTCTTCCGCTCCGACCACTACCTCAAGATGGGCGGCGTCTCCGGACTTCCGGGGCCCACCGACGCGTGGCTGACGTTGGCCGCCCTGGCCCGCGACACGTCGCGCGTGCGACTCGGCACGCTCGTCACCTCGGCCACTTTCCGCCTGCCCGGACCTCTTGCCATCTCCGTCGCCCAAGTCGACCAGATGAGCGGCGGACGCGTAGAACTCGGACTAGGCGCCGGATGGTTCGACGACGAGCACAAGGCGTACGGCATCCCGTTCCCGCCGGTTCGCGAACGCTTCGACCGGCTCGAGGAACAACTGGCGATCATCACCGGCCTATGGCAGACACCCGGCGACGAGCGGTTCTCGTTCGACGGCCAGCACTACACGCTGTCCGACTCCCCCGCGCTCCCGAAGCCCGTCCAGTCACCGCCGCCGATCATCATCGGCGGCCAAGGCAAGACTCGCACCCCGGCCCTCGCCGCCAGATACGCCGCCGAGTTCAACGTCGCTTTCCAGACGATCGACGTGGTCGAGCGCCAGTACGACCGCGTTGCCGCGGCATGCGAGGCGATCGACCGCGACCCCGGTAGCGTCCTACGGTCCGTCGGTCTGGTCGTCTGCTGCGGTCGCGACGAAGAGGAGTTCCGACGCCGCGCCGCGGCCATCGGACGCGACGTCGACGATCTCCGCGCCAACGGCGCCGCGGGAACCGTCGACGAGGCGGTGGCCGCCATCGCCAGATATCGGGACACCGGTGCGACAAGGATCTACCTGCAGGTCCTCGACCTGGCAGACCTCGATCACCTGGACCTCGTCGCCGAGGAAGTCGCGCCCCAACTCCAGTGACCGTCACCCGCACCTGGACACCGGCATTCCCGGTGGATGTCGCGGCGACGGTGGGCCAGCACCGCCGCGGCAGCGGCGACCCGGCGATGCGCTTCGACCGCGACGGAACGCTCTGGCGCGCGTCGCACACGCCCGACGGCCCGGGCACCCTGCGCCTGCGTTCGCGCGGCGGAAGCATGGAAGCGGACGCGTGGGGGCCGGGGGCGACGTGGCTGATCGATACATTCCCCGACTTCCTCGGCGCATCCGACGATCCGGATGCCCTCGTCACCGACAACCCGGTGGTCCAGGAAATGCAGCGCCGGGCGCGCGGCATGCGGCTGGGCCGGTCGAACCGCGTCTGGGAGGCATTCGTCCCCGCGGTACTCGAACAGAAAGTGCTCGGCACCGAAGCCTGGCGGGCGTGGCGCTACCTCCTGCGTCGCCACGGAGAACCGGCACCCGGGCCGGACCCCTCGCTGCGCGTCCCGCCCCGACGAGCCGACTGGGCGGCAATCCCGTCATGGGAATGGCACCGCAGCGGCGCGGAGCCGGTGCGGATGCGAACCATCGTGCGCGCCTCCGCGATGGACGTGGAGCGCGGTGTCGACCACCTCACGTCGCTGCGCGGCGTCGGACCGTGGACCGCGGCCGAGGTGCGCCGACGGGCCATCGGCGATCCCGACGCCGTCCCCGTCGGCGACTACCACCTCCCGACGGTCGTCGGACACACCCTCATCGGCGAACCCGTCGATGACGCCGGCATGCTCGCACTGCTCGAACCGTTCGCCGGTCAGCGCGGCCGGGTAGTGCGGCTCTGCGAACTCTACGGCGTCCGCCCGGCGCGGCGCGGACCGCGCATGCCGGTGCGCGACTACCGCTCCCTCTGAGCGCAACGCCAGCCACCCGCCCGAAAGAAGCCCAGTCAGCGGGAGTCAGTCAGCGCCGGGTGCGCGGCGACACCACGCCGTGATCGAAAGCGAACACCACCGCGGCGGCCCGGTCGCGAACGCCCAGCGCCCGGAAGATCTTCCCGACGTGGCTCTTCACCGTGACGACGGAGATCACCAGTTCGGCCGCGATCTCGTCGTTGGTCAGACCCCGCCCGATCAGTTCCAGCACGGTCCGTTCGCGAGCCGTCAGGCGGTCCAGCGCCTTGGCGCCGTCACCACTCGGCGGCGGGCTCGACGACCGGTACGTGTCGAGCACCCGCCCGGTCACCGCCGGGTCGAGCACCGCCTCGCCCGCAGCCACCAGTCGCACTGCGCGAATGAGTTCTTCGGCGGGCGAGTCCTTCAGCACGAAGCCGGCCGCACCCGCCCGCAACGCCTCCGATAGCAACTCCTCGTCGCGGAAGGTGGTGAGAACGAGGACCGGAGGGCCGGGCCGATCCGGCGAATCCGCGGCCCGCAGCGCTCGGGTGGCCGCCATTCCGCTGACCCGCTTCATCCGCAGGTCCATCACCACGACGTCGGGATCCGACGCCGCGACTGTCGCGGGCACCTCATCGCCGTCACCGCACTCGGCGACGATCTCGAAGCCGTCTCGCCGCCGCAAGATCCGTCGCAGACCGGATCGCACCAGCTCCTGGTCGTCGACGAGGACGACCCGGATCACTTCACCGTCCACGAATGACCTCCTCGATCAGGCAGGTCGCCGCGGGCTCATCGGTCGACGCGCCGAAGCGCGCGTTCACCACCCACCGGTTCCCCACAGCGCCGGCACTAAACCCGCCACCGAGATTCTCCACCCGCGAGGTCATCCCCGCGATCCCCAAACCCGACCCGACCTTGCCCGCCCGGCCCCCGACGCCGATCGGATTGCTGACCTGCACGGTGTAACCGCCGGCCCTCGAGGGGCCGGCCTCGACCGCCACCGCCGCGCCGGGAGCGTGTCGCGAGGCATTGGACAACGACTCTTGCACCACCCGGTAGACGGCGAGTTCGGTTGCGCTGGACAGCTTCTCGCCGGGCAGGCGGAACTTCCAATCGATCTGGGAACCCGCCCTGCGAAACCCGGCGACCAAGCCGTCGATATCGGCGAGACCGGGTTGCGGCGTGTCGGGCGAGCCGTCGCTGCGGAGCAACTCGATCGTGCGCCGTACGTCGCCCATCGCTTCCCGACCTTGCGCTTCGGCGTCCCGCAGCGCGTCGAGAGCATCGTCGACGTCGCCGGCGTCCGCACCGCCGCCGGTACCGCGGCCCGCCTCCAGGGAGCGGCGCGCCGCCGTGACGTTGAGCAGCACGATGCTCAACGAGTGCGCGACCACGTCGTGCACCTCGCCGGCGATGCCCGCCCGCTCGACGATCTGCTGGCGCTCATGTTCCCGGTGCTCGGCCTCCATGGCCCGCAGCTGCTGTTGCAGCAGCTGGCCGACGCATCCGCCGAACCCGACCATCAGGACGATCAGCCACCCCTGCTCGGCGACGCCGGTGATCGTTCCCACCGCGGCCGCCGTCGCGAACAGCAGGACATAGACGCACGACTGACGAAAAGTCGTCACCGCCGCTGCCGTGGTCGCGCCGAGCACGAGGATCAGTGGAGCGACGTCGCCGTGAACGGGAACCAGCCAGAACAACGCGACCGTCCCGATGTAGTGCGCCGGCAGCAGCGGCAGCAGCGGGCGGTTCATCTTGAAAAGCAAGGCCACCGTCGGCGCGAGTCCCAGCACGGCCGCCGCCGCGACGATCAGCGCTTGCCAACCGGACACTCCCAGGGCGACGCGCTGCCCGACGGCGAACGAGCAGAAGAGCACTTGCCCCGCCTCGGCAATGAGCATGTAGTGCGGCGGATAGTGGTAGCCCATCAGCGCAAACATGTGCCGATAGCGTTCCAACAGCCAGCCCATCCTTGAGATCGTAGTCCTGTCCAGGGGCCAGAACCTCCGCCCTCGGGAGGATTGTTCCTCCTCCCACGGACGGCGCCGAGGATCGTCCCGTAGCCCGCTGATCTGCGCCGACGAGATCCATAGCGTGGATGTCAGACCCGGCGACCACCACCGGGCACCGGGCAAAAGGAGCACGCCATGCTGTATCTCGTCATCGCCGCGATCATCGGCGAGATCCTCTATCTGCTGATGCGCAACCCCAACGGGCTCGACTTCCGGGGTCGCGAATTCTCCGACGCGCTCCACGACCGCGAACTGAAGCTGGAGCGCCGCCGCAAGGAGGCCCGACAGGCCGTCGAAGCCGGCCCGCGACACCGCGCGGCGTAATACGCTGGCCAACGGGGAGGATTCGCATGACCAGCACGCTCACCGCATCGTCGACCGTCGGTATCCGCCATTGGTACCTGGCCCCGCCGCACGCCCGCTCGGGCATCGGCGCACCGGGCGAAGCACCCGGACCGATCGCCCTCGTGCGACAGCAACGTTTTCACCCGCTGGGCGAATTCTCGACGTCACTGGAGTTCGTGACCCGGCAAGGCGACCTACTGTTCGGCGACGCGGCGCGCGCAGCGGGGACGCCGGGCGGCCGCGTGCTGCGCTACCGGCTGCGCGGCGGGCCGGGGCCGGTGATCGTGCTGACCGATCCCGCCCACGTGAAGGCGATCATGACCGCCGACGAGTCGATCGCCCCCTCGGCGACGCACCAGTCGCCGCTCGCGCCGATCGTCGGCCCGGATTCGGTTCTCACCTCCGTCGGCGAACGGCACCGCCAGCAGCGGGCGCTGCTGCTGCCCCGGTTCCACGGCAAGGCCGTCGCGAACTACCAGGCCAGCATCGAACGCGCCACCGACGACGGCCTGCGGACCTGGCCGATCGGCAAGCCGGTCGCGCTGGCCGACATCGCCCAGCAGATCACGCTCGACGTCATCATGTCGGCCGTCTTCGGTCTCCCCGACCCGCGCGACACGACCGACGCCGAACGAGCCATGCGCACGGCGATACTGCGCCTGCTGCGGCTGTCGACCACGCCGATGGCCACCGTCACCCAGCTGGCCAACTCGCGCCGCGAAGACCCGGTCGGGTTGCTCAAGCTCGTCCTGGCCGCTGTCGACCGCACCGTCTACCGGGTCCTCGACGAACGCCGCGCCGCGGGTGAATCGGGGATGCGCGACGACATCATGTCGCTGCTGCTGCAAGCGCGCGACACCGAGGGCAACCTGCTACCCGACAGCGAGATCCGCGACGAACTGATGACGCTAGTCCTCGCCGGGCACGAGACGACCGCGAACACCGTGGCGTGGACCTTCGAGCGGCTCACGCGCAATCCGGAGGTCTACCGGCGCGCACAGCGAGCGGCACGAGCCGACGACGAGGCCTACGTCGAGGCACTGGTCAACGAATCGATGCGCACACGCCCGGTGGTGCCGATCGTGGCGCGGGAACTGTTCGGCCCGTTCGATTTCGACGACACCCACATCGACGCGCGACCGGGCGACGGAATCACCGCGTTGGTCAGCATTCTGCTACTCCACCACCGCGACGACCTCTACCCGCAGCCGTTCGCCTTCCAGCCGGAGCGATTCCTCGGCGTGCGGATCAATCCGTACGAGCTGATGCCGTTCGGCGGCGGCATCCGGCGCTGCCTGGGCGCACCGCTGGCCGTCGCCGAATTGCAGACGGTCGTGGGCGCCATCCTGCGTCGAGTCGAACTCCGCACGCACGACCGCGCGCCGGAGAAGCCACGGCACCGCAACGTCACGATGATTCCGGGCCGCGGCGGCATCGTCGTCGCCGACGCGATCCGCTAGCCCGCATCCCGCATAGTTTCGCCCGTCCACCGTCGATCGGTGTAGGACTGGCGAAACGATGCTGGATCGGCGGCCTACTGCTCGGCGTCGGCGAACTGCTCGGGCGTTTTGCCCGTCGCCTGGAAGACGACCCGCCGGCCGATCGCGACGGCGTGGTCGGCGAAACGCTCGTAGTACCGGCCGAGCAGGGTGACGTCGACGGCAGCCGCGACGCCGTGCGGCCACTCGCGGTCCATCAGCACGCTGAACAGATGGCGGTGCAGGTCGTCCATCGCATCGTCGTCGACGCCCAGCGCGAGGGCGGCCTTGGGGTCGAGCGTGCTCAGCACCTCGCGGGCCCCCTGCGCCAGCCGCACGGCGAGCCGGCCCATCTCGGCGAAGTAGCCGCGAACCTCCTCGGGCAGCGCCGGCTCGGGATGGCGCAGACGCGCGACCTTCGCGACGTGCAGCGCGAGTGCGTACATCCGGTCGATGTCGGCGGCGATCTGGAATCCGGTGACCACTTCGCGCAGTTCGCCGGCGACCGGCGCCTGCAGCGCCAGCAGCTTGAACGCCTGGTCTTCGGCATCGGCGGTGAGAACCGTCATGCGCTCACGGTCCTCGATGATCTTCTCGGCGACCTCGAGGTCGGCCTGCAGCAGCGCCCTGGTGGCGTGCTCCATGGTGAGCCCGGAGAGCTCACACATCTCGCCGAGAGTCCTGTTCAGGATCTCGAGTTGTTCGTGGTAGGCGGAACGCACTGGTATGCCTGCTTTCTGGAAGTCCGTTAGGGATAGACGGGGCGGAGATCAGCCGAACCGGCCGGAGATGTAGTCCTCGGTTTCCTTCTTGTCCGGGTTGGAGAACATGGTCTCGGTGTCGTTGAACTCCACCAACTGCCCCGGCTGCCCGACGCCCTCGAGGTTGAAGAACGCGGTCTGATCGCTCACTCGGGCCGCCTGCTGCATGTTGTGCGTAACGATGACGATGGTGAAATCCTTCTTCAGCTCGCCGATCAGATCCTCGATCGCCAGCGTCGAGATGGGGTCGAGCGCCGAGCACGGCTCGTCCATCAGCAGGACGTCCGGCTGGACGGCGATGGCCCGCGCGATGCACAGCCGCTGCTGCTGACCGCCGGACAGGCCGCCGCCCGGCTTGTCGAGGCGATCCTTCACCTCGTCCCACAGGTTGGCGCCGCGCAGGCTGCGTTCGGCGACCTCGTCGAGCTTCTTGCCGCTGCGCTCGCCCTGCAGCTTGAGGCCGGCGACGACGTTGTCGCGGATCGACATCGTCGGGAACGGGTTGGGCCGCTGAAAGACCATGCCGATGGTGGAGCGCACGCTCACCGGGTCGATGGCCTTGCCGTAGATGTCCTCGCCGTCGAGCAGGACGTGGCCGGTCGCGTAGGCGCCCGGCGTGACCTCGTGCATGCGGTTGAGGGTGCGCAGCACCGTCGACTTGCCGCAGCCCGACGGTCCGATGAAGGCAGTGACGCTGCGGGGCGGAACCTTCAGCGACACGTCCTTCACGGCGAGGAACTTGCTGTAGTACACATTCAGATCGGTGATATCGAGGCGCTTGGCCATGTGATTTCGTCCTTTGAGGGAAAGTGGGGAGGTCTAGGATTTCTTAGGCGCGAAGACCTTGGACACGACTTTGGCGCCGACGTAGACGATCGCGACGAGCAGGACCAGGGTCAGGGCGGCGCCCCACACCTTGTCGAAGGCACTCGGCCCCTGCCCGTACTGCTGCACCATCATCAGCGGCAGCGACTCCTGGTTGCCCGCGAACGGATTCCAGTTCATCGCTCTCGTCGCGCCGACGAGGATCAGCACCGGCGCCGATTCGCCCATCACTCGGGCGACGGCGAGCATCACCCCGGTCACGATGCCCGACAGCGCGGTCGGGAGCACGATCCGCACGATCGTCTTCCACTTCGGCACACCCAGCGCGTAGGAGGCCTCGCGCAGATCCTGCGGCACGATCTTGAGCATCTCCTCGGTGCTGCGCACGACGAGCGGCATCATCAGCAAGACGAGCGCGACGGCGACCAGGAAGCCCATCCGCGGCAAGCCCAGCGTCGTGCGCCACACGGCGTACACGAACATCGCCGCCACGATCGATGGCACACCGGAGAGGATGTCGACCATGAAGGTGGTCGCGCGGGCCAGAAACGATGTCCCGTCGGAATATTCGACGAGGTAGATCGCGACCATGATCCCCAGCGGAACCGAGATGATCGTCGCCAGCAGCGTCTGGATCAGCGTGCCGACGATCGCGTTGGCCGCGCCGCCGTATCGCTCGGAGCGGAACCACCAATCCGGGTCGAGGATCGGCTCGATGCCGTTCCACACGAGGGTGATGAGCAGCCACGCCAGCGGGATGAGCGCGATGACGACGGCCAGGGTGACGGCACCTTGCGCCACCGAGTTCACGGCTTTGCGACGCCCGCTGAGCGGCTTGAAGCTGGAGCCGGGGCGGCGCAGTGTGCCGCGGCCGGCGGATTCGACGGTGGTCATATCAGGCCTGCCTTCTGCCGACGATGGCGCGCGCGGCCGCGTTCACCAGGAACGTCAGGACGAACAGGGCCAGGCCGGCGGAGATGAACGCACCGGTCTTCGCGGGCGTGTCGAACTCGGCGGCGTTGTTCGCGATCTTCGTCGCGAAGGTCTCGCCGCTCTCCATCAGGTTGAAGTCGATCGGACCGGTGTTGGAGATGATCAGGTACAGGGCCATCGTCTCGCCGAGGGCACGGCCCAGGCCGAGCATGGATCCGCTGATGTAGCCGGAGAACCCGAACGGCAGGACCGACGTCCGCACGACCTCCCACTTGGTGGCGCCCAGGGCCAGGGCGGCCTCGCGGTGCGCCACCGGCGTCTGTACGAACACCTCGCGGGTGACGGCGGTGACGATGGGCAGGATCATGACCGCCAGCACGATGCCGGCGGTGAGTAGCGTGCCCCCGGTCGACATGTTGGTCACGTTGTCCTTCGGCTCGGCGAAGAACGGGAGAAAACCGAGGTTGGCGACCAGCCAGTTGTTGACCGGAACCATCGCCGGCCCGAGGACGAGGATGCCCCAGAGGCCGTAGACGATCGAGGGCACGGCGGCCAGCAGGTCAACGAGGTAGGTGACCGGACCGATGAGACGCTTGGGAGCGTACTCGGTCAGGAAGATCGCGATGCCCAGCGCGATCGGCATCGCGATCACCAACGCGATGATCGAGACGAGCAGCGTCGCGTAGAGGAGCTTGGGGATGCCGAACTTCAGCTCGCCCCCGCCGACGATCCAGTCGCCCGAGTAGGTGAAGAAGTTCGCCTCGTTGTCCGCGAGCGACGGTGCGGCCGAGATGATGAGGAAGGCCGCGATCAGGGCGATCACCAGGGTGACCAGGAGTCCCGACCCGGTGGCGAGTCGACGGAAGATCACGTCGCCCAGGCGGCGGGCGGCCGAACCGGTGAGGTTGGCGGGAGGCTTACCGCCCGATGACGCCGACGGGGTGACGTTGGCGTCATCGGGCGCGCGATGGCGTCCCGTGGATGGGGTCGTCATTTGCTTCGGGGCAACCACTGGTTACTTCAGCGCGTCGATCGTCGGCTTGATCTTGGCCTGGTAACCGGCGGGCAGCGGCACGTAGCCGAGCTCACCGAGCCCTTCCTGGCCGTCGGCGAGGATCGTCGAGAACGCCTCGCGCAGCGCGGGGGCCGTCGCCTCGTCGGAGTAGCCGGTGCTGCACACCACCGAGTACGGCGTGAGGATCAGCGGGTAGGCGCCGTCGGCCTTCGACTTGAACAGCGCGTCGGCATCGACGACCAGGTCCTTGGCGCCGGGGTTCTTGAACTCGATGGCGTCGAGCGCCTTGCCCGCCGACTCGGCGGTCAGCTTCACCGAACCCGACCCGAAGTCGATCGCGGCGACGCCGAGGTTGTTCTCGGTGGCGAAGCCCCACTCGACGTAGGTGATCGCGCCCGGCGTCTTCTTCACGGTGTCGCCGACACCGGTCGACTTCGACGCGGCCGATCCGCCCTTGCCCTTGAACTCCTTGGAGTGCTCGTACGGCCACGCCTGGGGTGCCGAGAGCTGCAAGAACTTCTGGAAGTTGTCGGTCGTGCCGGAGCTGTCGCTGCGGTGCACCGGGACGATCCTCGACGACGGCAGCTTCGCGCCCGGGTTGAGCGCGGCGATCTCGCGGTCGTTCCAGGTGGTGATCTTCGAGTCGAAGATCTTCGCGAGGACCGTCGGCGAGAGCGTCAGGTTCTCCACACCGTCGAGGTTGTAGGCCAGTGCGACCGGGCCGGCGACCAACGGCAGATGCCAGGCGTCGTTGCCGTTGCAGCGCGTCTTGGCGTTGGCCGCCTCGTCTTCCTTGAGCGGCGAGTCCGAACCGGCGAAGTCGACGTCTCCGGCGAGGAACTTCTTGATCCCGTCACCCGATCCGCTGCCGGTGTAGTCGAGCACCGCACCGCCCTTGTCGGTCAAGACGTTGCTGAAGTGCTCCATCGCCTTCTGTTGTGCCGTCGACCCTTCGCCGGTGATGGTGGCCGATCCCGACCCACCACACGCCGACACCGCCATCACGGCGGCTACTCCTGCCACTGCCGCGCTCGCGCGGGCACCCTTGCGCTCGATCTTCACCATCGGCCTTTCGTCCTGGCGGCCCACCGTCGGGGCTCGTCGAGAACGGACGCTATGGGGCGCGAGTGGACGAGCCGGGGCGCAAAGGTGAACGAACGGCGAATAGCGCCTGTCCGATTCGCGAAGATGGGTTCGGCGAACGACGGCCGCGGCGGCCCGGGAAGGGGCGCCTCAGATCATTCCCGGCGCCCGAGGCCCAGTATCCCGGCGACACCGCGGCCGACCGACTCGACCGCGCTCACCGGAGCCAGTGCGGTATCGACCACTCCGACGATCCGCTCGACGCGCGTGACGACCGCTTCGAGCCGCGCCATCAGGTCTTCGACCTGGTCGGCCATGCCGTCGACGCGGTTCATCGTCGTCGCCAGATTCTCCAGCGACGAGTCGAAGGTGCCGAGGGTGCCCTCCAGCGTGCCCATGGTGCCGTTCAGGCCGCTGAGGACTTCGCCCATGTCGCCGAGGATGCCCTCGACCTGGTCGACGGTCTCGTCGGCGGTCAGCGCCGCGCGCGTCAGTTTGCGCAGCCGTTCCCGGCCGGTCCGCGGAGCGTCGCCGCCCGTACCCCGATCTGCCATGCGCACGATTATCGCCCGCCGTACCGGCGCGTGTCAGGACAACGCGATTACGCTGTCGTCTCGTGTACGTGAAGGTGTGCGGGCTGACCACCGTCGACGCGGCGCTGGTGGCCATCGACGCCGGCGTCGACGCGATCGGCGTCGTGATGAATCGGACCTCGCCGCGCGCCGTCGATCTGGCGACGGCCCGGGCGATCGTCGCAGCCGTGGGCGATGGTGCCGACACCGTTCTGGTCGTCAACGACAAGACCGCCGCCGAGGCGGCCGACCTCGCCGTCGCGCTGGGCGTCGACGTGCTGCAACTACACGGCGGGTACGACGCCGCCGACTTCGCCGTCGCCCAGACTCGGCTCGCTCGACTGTGGCGGGCCACCTCGCTCGCCGACGAGCCCGATCTGACGGTCGGAGCGTACGGCGAGGAGGCGCTGCTCCTCGACGCCGCCCGGCCCGGATCGGGTCAGCGATGGGACACCGACGCGCTGACCGAGCAGCCCGGCGGACGGTGGATCCTCGCCGGCGGACTGAACCCGGGCAACGTCGCCGACGCCATCGCCGCCGCCCGGCCGTGGGGAGTCGACGTCTCCTCCGGCGTCGAATCGGCCCCCGGGGTCAAAGACCACGCGGCGATCCGCGCCTTCGTCGGCGCCGCACGCGGCACCGGGGCATCATGACGGCATGAAGCTCTACGCCGACACACCGGCCCGCCGGACCCGTCAGATCCTCGGCGACCTGTGGGTGCTGGTCTGGTCGGCCATCTCCATCTGGCTGGCGACCGTCGTCTTCGACGTGACGATGAAGCTCGCCGTGCCCGGCCGCATGATCGAAGGCGCGGGTTCCACGATGGGCGAGAAGCTGCGCGACGCCGGCAACAGCGCCGACAACGTGCCGATGGTCGGCGACAAATTGGCCAAGCCGTTCGAAGGCGCGGGCGGCGCCGCGGATACGCTCGCCGACGCCGGGCGCACCCAGGCCGAGGCGGTCCACACCTTCGCCTGGTGGCTGGCCATCGCGGTGGCGATCGTGCCGATCATCATGGTGCTGTCCCTGTACATCCCGTTGCGCCTGCGGTTCATCCGCCGCGCCAGCACCCACGTCCGCCTCCGCGACACCGAGGCCGGGATCGACCTGCTGGCGCTGCGCGCGATCACCACCCAGCCGCTCACCGTGCTCGACGACATCTCCGACGATCCGGCGGGCGACTGGCGCCGCGGTCACGTTCCGGTGATCCGCGCCCTGGCGGCCGTCGAACTGCGCGACAGCGGCCTGAAACCGAGTGCGGTGATCACTCCGCGCGGCCCCGGATACGGATAGCCCGAACTAGACAGCCGAACTAGTCGGCCGCGTCCGCCGCGCGCTGCAGCGCCGACACGAATACCTCGGTGGGCTGTGCCCCCGACACCGCGAAGGCACGGTCGAAGACGAAGAACGGCACCCCGTTCACCCCGAGCGCGCGGGCCTGCGCCTCGTCGTCGCGCACCTCCTGGGCGAAAGCCGTCGGATCGTCGACGACGGCCCGCACGGCGGTCTCGTCGAAACCGGCGTCGACCGCGATGCCGACAAGGCGCTCGGGATCGCCGAACGCGGACCCCTCGTCGGCGAAGTTCGCCCGGAACAACGCGTCGAGCATTTCCTGGGCGCGGCCCTGCGCCGCGGCGAAGTGCACCAGTCGATGCATGTCGAACGAGTTGCCGAAGTCGCGGCCGTGCGTCTGGTAGCCGAGTCCGAGGTCGCCCGCCTGCTCCGCGAGCCGCTGCTCGTTGGCCTGTGCCTGCTCGACCGGCATTCCGTATTTCTCCGCCAGATAGTCAAGCACCGGCCGCGACTCGCCGGCCGGAGCCTCCGGGTTCAGTTCGAAGCTTCGGTGCACCACCTCGACGTCATCGGCGCCGTGACGCGTCACCGCGTCGGCGAACCGCTTGGTGCCCAGGTAACAGAAGGGGCAGTTGATGTCGGACCAGATCTCCACGCGCATGCCCTGGGTAACCCCTGGCGGCTGCCCGGTATTCCGGCGATAGAGTGGCCCGGTGGCACATCTGCTGTCCCGCAGGGACCTCGACTTCCTCCTGTACGAATGGCTCGACATCACGTCGCTGACCACGCGCGAACGGTTCTCCGCACACTCCAGGGAGACATTCGACGGCGTGCTCGACCTCTCGGCCGAGCTGGCCGAAAAGCTGTTCGCTCCGCACAACAAGGCCGGCGACCAGCATCCCCCGTATGTCGGCGACGACGGCAAGGTCGTGCTGATCGACGACGTGAAGCCCGCGCTCGACGCCTACGCGGACGCCGATCTCATCGCGGCGCCCTTCCCCGCCGACCTGGGCGGGCTCGACCTGCCGATGACGATCAGCCGGGCGTCGATGGCCTGGTTCCAGGCCGCCAACCCCGGCACCTCGTCGTATGCACTGCTCACCACCGCGAATGCCAATCTGCTCGTCGCGCACGGCACCGAGGAGCAGATCGACACGTGGGTCCGGCCCATGCTGGCCGGCCGCTACTCCGGCACGATGTGCCTGTCCGAACCCCAGGCCGGCTCGTCGCTGGCCGACATCACGACCAAGGCGCGCCCCGTCGGCGACGGGACCTACCGGATCACCGGAACCAAGATGTGGATCTCCGCGGGCGAGCACGAACTGACCGACAACATCGTGCATCTCGTCCTCGCCAAGGCGCCCGGCGGCGGCTCCGGCGTCAAGGGCATCTCGCTGTTCGTCGTGCCGAAGTTCCTGCCCGACGGGACGCGCAACGACGTCGCACTCGTCGGCCTCAACCACAAGATGGGCAACCGCGGAACGACGAACACGCTGCTGAACTTCGGCGACGGGACGCACCGGCCCGACGAGGGCGAGCCCGGCGCGATCGGCTACCTCGTCGGCGAAGAGCACCGCGGCCTGTCGTACATGTTCCACATGATGAACGAGGCCCGCATCGGCGTCGGGTTCCTCGCCACCGCCATCGGGTACGCGGGCTACCTCGCCTCGGTCGACTACGCGAAGGTGCGCACACAGGGCAGGTCGATCGTCGCGGCGCAGCGGGCCGATCAGTCCGGCCCGAGTCCGATCATCGAGCACGCCGACGTCAAGCGCATGCTGCTGGCGCAGAAGTCCTACGTCGAAGGGGCGCTGGCGCTCGGACTGTACAGTTCGCGGCTCGTCGACATCGAGAGCACCTCCGACGGCGACGAGCGGGACCGCGCCCACACGCTGCTCGAACTGCTGACCCCAATCGCGAAAGCATGGCCGTCGCGGTGGTGCACCGAGGCGAACAACCTCGCGATCCAGGTCCACGGCGGCTACGGCTACACCACCGAATTCGACGTCGAGCAGTGCTACCGCGACAACCGACTCAACCCCATCCACGAGGGCACCAACGGCATCCAGGGACTTGACCTGCTCGGCCGCAAGGTGACCATGAACGGCGGCGCAGGCCTGGCGCTGCTCGTCGAGACGATCACCGCGACGATCGACGCGGCACCGGCCGACGGCGAAGCGGCCGAGTTCGCCGCCGCGCTGCGGACCGCCGTCGACGACCTGGTCGCCACCACCGCGAAGCTGTGGACCGGCGCGGATCCGACTGTCGCACTGACGAATTCATCGGTCTACCTGCAGGCGGCCGGCCACATCGTGATCGCCTGGATGTGGCTGGAGCAACTGCTGGCGGTCGGCGATGCCACCGGCGACTTCTACGACGGCAAGCGTGCCGCGGCCCGCTACTTCTTCCGCTTCGAGCTGCCGTCGACCGGGCCGCAGCTGGAGCTGTTGCGGTCGCTGGACCAGACGACCGCCGAGACCGACCCGGCCTGGTTCACCGCCTGAGCGGGTAGCGGGTAGAACTGATCGCATGAACATGGCAGGCCTGGCCGCGAGGATCTGCGTCACCGTCGATCTGGTGCTCCTGATCGTCCTGGTGATCTGGCGCCCGTTCGGCCCGGTCGGGATGCTCATCGCGAGCACGGTGCTGCTGACCGGGGCCGCCGGCGGATTGCTGTTGGGATCGTCGGCCGACGACCGTCGCGCCGCCGCACCGGCCGATCCCGTCCGCGCGCAGTGGGACCGGGCCGCCGAACACCACCGCGTGGTGCTCACCGCCTACGGCGCCTACGAGCTGGACCCGGCCATGCTGCTGCAGTACCCCGCGATGTGGGATCTGTCGGCACCGCCGATCATCGACTTCCACGACGCGCTGGAACTCGTCGGCAACCTGTCGTCGGACGAGTACCCCGGCCCGAAAGCCGCGCAGGAGTACGTCGACGCTGTGTCGATGCTGCGCAGCGACTGGGCCAAAGCCGACCGCTATGCGCGGTCGACGGGGACGGCGAATCTGGCCGACGCCGATGCGCAGGCCTGCGATCGCGCACTCAAACTGCTCCGGCACGCCGACGGCACCGAGGGCGCCGAGCGGGCCGCCTATCTGGAGCAGGTGCTGTCCACCGTCGACGCGCTCGGCGGCCGCGGCGTCATCAAGGCACCCGAACGCATCCAGGAAGAGCTCGCCGTGCAAGTCCGCCGCGCGATCGAGAAATAGCGCGATCAGTACCGGCCGTCGCGGATCCAGCGTCCGTCGAGGGTGAAAATTCCGCCGGTCCGGTGCGAGACCGGGCCTACCTGCATGCGGATGAAGACGCCGTCGTGCCGGGCGCCCGGCACCGGACCGACTTCGAGCCCGACGAGATCCGCGTCGTAGGCCGGCGCCTTGGCCCGCGCCATCACGTCGCCGCGGACCTTCAACAGAGTCTCGCTCGTCAGGGCAGCCAGCGGAAACCCTGCGCTGTCGCCGCGCCGGGTGATCGGACGGACGATCGGGAACTGGCCAGGCACGATCACGATCTCGTTGATCGGGCCGCCGGCGAAGCGGATGGCGATCCCGCCCGAGTTCTGCACCGACGTGGCCGAAACGGAGGAGGCCGCGTCGTCGAAAGCCCGGAAGTCGAAACGTCCGATGATCGGCGCTCGCACGTCGAGACCGGCTTCGACCATCACTCTTCGCGCGACCGGCAACATCGTCTCCAGCACCGCCGCGCCGGTAGTCTCGGGTATCCGGCCGTGGTCATCGACCTCGATCGTGCTCCCCGAGATCGAGTACTCGGCGACGAACTTGTCGTCTTGATACCTCCGCTTGAGCGTGATGCCGTCCGAGGCGTGGGGGGACTCGTCGACGAGCTTCAGCTTCGCGCCAACCTCGAGCACCTCGCCACGAGCGCGGTCGAGGTCGAGCGCCGCGATTTCCGATCGCGCGAACGTGCGACGGTCGCTTGCCCGGCGTTTACGTGAGTCGGACCAGTCGCTTCCGGTCGATCGCGACGAGGAAACCTCCTCGCCCGTCCTCGGGTCGAACACGTCCACGCTGATCCACGTGTCACGCAGATTGACGCGCAAGACGGTGGCCGACCCGTTCGGCACCAGCCGGTCGGCCCGGTCGGGGGCGTCGCGCAATGCGGCGTTGAGATTCGCCGGAACCCGTTCGGTCGTCGGCGCTGCCCGCGGGGCGGCCTTGGTTCGCGGCGTGAAGCCGGGATCACCGACGCGCGGCTCCGCGGATCCGTTTATCGCGCCAGCCACGACGACGGTCGGGATGCCTACCAGCAGCGCCAAGACGGGCACGAGCACGAGCGTCCAGATCGCTTCGCGTCGATGCCGGCGGCGCAGCGAGCCCAGGCAGACGAGGACGGTCAGCGCGGCGATGGCGATGGCAACGAGCCGCAGCACCACGTTCGACGAGAGCGCCGCGACCACGAGGCCCAGCGCGCCGACGACGACGGCGATGACGACGCGGGGAATCGGATCACTGTCCATGGTCGAGAACCCTAGTGTTTCGGCGCGTGGCACCGGTGCCCACCGAGCGTCCGCTCGGTCCAGCGTAGAGTGAGCGGCGACACACACTGTCCTCCTCGTCGAAAGGCCACGCCATGAGTATCACCGACCTGTTCTCCGTCGAAGACAAGGTTGTCATCGTCACTGGCGCGTCCTCGGGGCTCGGCGTCGCCTTCGCGACCGGTTTCGCCGAAGCGGGTGCCGATATCGTACTTGCCGCACGCCGCACCGACCGGCTGGCCGAGACCGCCAAGGCGATCGAACCGACGGGCCGCACGAGTCTCGCGGTCGCCTGCGACGTCGCCGATCAGGCAGCATGCCAAAACGTCGTCGACGAGGCGATGGCCAAGTTCGGCCGTGTCGACGTGCTGGTCAACAACGCCGGAATCGGCACCGCGGTACCGGCGACGAAAGAGACTCCCGAGCAGTTCACCCAGGTGATCGACGTGAACCTCAACGGCTCGTACTGGATGGCGCAGGCGTGCGGAAAGGTGATGAAGCCCGGCAGCTCGATCATCAACATCGCGTCGATCCTCGGCATCACCACCGCCGGCTTGCCGCAGGCCGCCTACGCCGCCAGTAAAGCCGGCGTGATCGGCCTGACGCGCGACCTGGCCCAGCAGTGGACGGGGCGCAAGGGCATCCGCGTCAACGCGCTCGCACCCGGCTTCTTCAAGTCGGAGATGACCGACCAGTACGCCGACGACTACCTCAACAGCCAGGCACCGCGCATGCTCGCCGGGCGTACTGGCGATCCGGCCGAACTCGCGGCCTCGGCGATCTGGCTGGCGTCGGCCGCGTCGGGCTATGTCACCGGGCAGACGATCCCCGTCGACGGTGGCCTGACCATCACGTAGGGCACGCTCGGCGCGATTCCGGGCACGGTCGGCGGGAAAGTGGGCACGGTCGGCGGGAAAGTGGGCACGGTCGGCGGGAAAACCGGACCGAGTCACCCTGTTCGGGGTTAACGCCTCCAACCCGGTGCGGGTGTGCCAGAGTTGAATTCACTCGAACGGTCGCGCTCCGCGGCCGCCACCGATGAGGAGGATTTCATGCAACGCCGACTACCGCTCGCCCTCGCGACGGCCGCCGCTGCGGTCAGCATCAGTGCACTCGCCATCGCGCCGGCGGCAGCCGCACCCGAGAAGGAGGCGGACGCCACGACGACCTCCGGCTGGCGAGTCTGTATCTACGGCCCGCCGATCGGTTCGATGTCGTTCAACTTCTGCTTCCCCTGATCGGCTTCTCGGCGCACCACACGGCACGCAACGCCGTGTGGTAAACCAGACCGCATGGCGCGAGGTCCGTTTGCGGGAATGACTCGCCGCGAACTCCTCGCAGCCGTCTCGGCGGCCGGAGGCGTGGCAGCGTTGTCGTCGCTGGCCGGCCCGGTGATCGACAAGGCCTACGCCGCCGATCCCGGGGGCACCGGCTCGTTGTCGGACATCGACCACTTCGTGTTCTTCATGCAGGAGAACCGCTCGTTCGACCATTACTTCGGCACGATGTCGGGGGTGCGCGGGTTCGACGAGCCCTCGCCGGCCTGGAAGCAATACGGGTGGGCACCCGGGGTCGGGCCGACGCGGCGCGGCTACACGATGCCGTTCCGCCTCGACACGACGCGAGGCCCCACCCTCGACGGCGAGTGCATCAACGATCCCGACCACTCCTGGGCGGGAATGCACAAGGCCTGGAACCGCGGCCGCAACGACCGTTGGATGCCCATGTCGATCGCCTCCGTCGGCGCGGCGAACGCGCCGGCTCTCATGGGCTACTACGAGCGCGACGACATTCCCATTCACCGCGCCCTCGCCGAAGCGTTCACCATCTGCGACAACTACCACTGCTCGGTGCTCGGCCCGACGAGCCCCAACCGGCTGTACTGGATCAGCGCACACCTCGATCCGGCCGGAGTCCGCGGCGGACCGGTGCTCGAGACGCCGACGATCCTGCCCAAGCACGTGTACAGCTGGCGCACGATGCCGGAGAACCTCTCCGAGGCCGGCATCTCCTGGAAGGTCTACAACAACCGCGACCAGGGCCCCATCTCCACCGCGCTGCTCGACGGGATGATCGGCTGTTTCACCCAGTCGCGAGACCCCAAGTCCGAACTCGCCAGGCGGGGCATCGCTCCGACCTATCCCAACGATCTCGCCGCCGACGTCCGGGCAGGCCGCCTGCCGAAGGTCTCCTGGGTAATTCCGCCGCTCATGCAGTGCGAACACCCCGCGCTGCCCGCCGCGTTCGGCGCCGCCGGCATCATCGACCTGTTGCGCATCCTGACCTCCAACCGCACGGTCTGGGAGAAGACCGCGCTGATCGTCAGCTACGACGAGAACGGCGGCTTCTTCGACCATGTCGTCCCCCCGACCGCGCCGCCCGGCACGCCGGGCGAGTACGTGTCGGCGCCGAATCTGTCGAAGGTCAAGGCGGCCAAAGGCATCCGCGGGCCGATCGGATTGGGACATCGAGTGCCCGCGCTGGTGATCTCGCCGTACAGCCGCGGCGGGCTCGTCGCGTCCGAGGTGTTCGACCACACCTCGCAACTGCAGCTCATCGAACGGCGCTTCGGCGTCGAGGTGCCGAACCTGACGGCGTGGCGCCGCGCGACGACCGGTGACATGGTGTCGGCCTTCGATTTCGCCCGCCGCCCGCGCGCCAGCCGGGTAAAACTGCCCGACCCGCGGCCCAAGATGGAGGCGGCCATCGCCCAGTGCGGACCCAACATGGCTCTCGGCACCGCCGTCATGGGCAAACCGTATCCCGTGCCGCCGAACCGGATGCCCACCCAAAAACCCGGGCATCGGCGCGCCCCCAGCGGCGAGTCATAGCGTCCGGAATATTCGTCACCCGAGCGGAGTTGAACCGGGTCAGATAGCTCAAATTTGAGCTACTATCGTTCTAGAAGTTAAGGAGAACGGCCATGCCCGCCATCACCGCCGACACTCTGACCCTGCCCCGCCTGCACGAACCGGGACTGGAAACGACCGAGCGCACCGTTAAGTCCATCACCAGCGGTCCGCGCGGCTACGAGGGTGAAGGCTTCCCCGTCGTCCGCGCCTTCGCCGGGGTGAGCAGCGCAGACCTCGACCCGTTCATCCACATGGACCAGATGGGCGAGGTCGAATACGAGCCGGGCGAGCCCAAGGGCACCTCCTGGCACCCGCACCGCGGCTTCGAGACCGTGACGTACATGATCGACGGCCGCTTCCAGCACCAGGACTCGACCGGCGGCGGCGGACTGATCGAAAACGGGGCGACCCAGTGGATGACCGCGGGAGCGGGCATTCTTCACATCGAGACACCGCCGGCCGAACTGGTCGAATCCGGCGGCCTGTTCCACGGGATCCAGCTGTGGGTGAACCTGCCGGCGTCGGACAAGTTCCTCGCCCCCAAGTACCAGAACCTGGAGGGGGCCGGGCTCGCTCTGCTGGCCTCCCCGGACGGCGGCGCGCTCATCCGGGTCATCGCCGGCGAGATCGACGGTCACGCCGGGCCCGGGTCGACGCACACGCCGATCACGTTCGCGCACGCGACGATCGAGCCCGGCGCGAGCGTTTCGGTGCCGTGGCGCTCCGACTTCAACTCGCTGGTCTACGTGCTGTCGGGCCGGGGTAGCGTCGGACCCGAGCGACGACCGATCCATCAGGGGCAGCTCGCCGTGCTCGACAGCACCGATCGGTCGCACCCGGAATCGATCACGATCGCTGCCGACGACTCGCAGGACTCTCACCGACCCGCGATGGAAGTGCTGCTCCTGGGCGGCCGGCCGATCCGCGAACCGGTCGTCGCCTACGGCCCGTTCGTCATGAACACGCGCCAGCAACTGATCGAAGCGCTGGAGGACTACCAAGCCGGACGGCTCGGCCAGATCCCGCCCGACGCCCTCATGCCGCACACCGCCAACCGATAGGACACCGGTCGATGAACAGCAGCGACCCTCGCTGGCAAGCATGGCAGCCGTTCATCGAGACGTCGGCGCGGATCCAGACTCGACTCGACGAGGATCTGCGCCGGCGGCACGGCTTGTCGCTGTCGGACTACCAAGTGCTTCTGCTGCTGTCGCATGCGCCGCGGCGGAGGCTGCGGATGAGCGAGATCGCCGACGCGATGGTCTTCTCCTCGTCACGGCTGTCCTATCAGATCGACAAGCTCGCGCGCGGCGGCCTGGTCTGCCGGGAACAGGACGAAACCGATCGCCGCGGCAATTTCGCCTGCCTCACCGACGCCGGACTCGCCGCGTTGACCGCCGCGGCCGACGACCATCTCGCACTGGTGGAGCGCCTCTTCATCGGCCGGCTCTCCATGGCGGACGGGCAGGCGCTGGTCGCGATCCTCGACAAGCTCGGCGACGGCAGGGGCGGTACGCGGTGATCACCGTCCATCGGGCTGCCGGCCGGCACCACTGGAGCAACGAATGGCTCGACTCGTGGCAGTCGTTCCCGGCCACCGGCAACTACGATCTCGCCGGCAACGCGCACGGGGTGCTCATGGTGAACAACGACGACACGATCGACCCGGGCGAAGGCCTCGACCGCCACCGGCACTCCGAGGTCGAGATCCTCACGTGGGTATTGAGCGGTGCGGTCGAACACCGGGACTCCAAGGGCCACAACGGGATTCTTCGTCCGGGCCAGATCCAGCGGATGACCGCGGGCACCGGAATCACCCACAGCGAGCGCAACGCCATGACACGCTCGTCACGGGCACCCGCGCGCGTGGTCCAGATGTGGGTCGCCCCCGATACCGCCGGGCTCGCGCCCTCCTACGCGGAGGCCGACCTCACTGGGCAGCTCGACAACGGCGGCTTGGTGCTCGCGGCTTCCGGACGACCGGGCCACGACGCCGCAGTGAGCCTGGCCAACCGGTTCGCGGCGCTGCACGTTGCCCGGCTCGACGCGGGCGGGCGATGCATGTTGCCGGCCGCGCCCTACGGCCACCTCTATCTCCCGACCGGCGAAGTATCCCTCCCGGACGCCGGATCCCGGGCGGGTGGCACAGTCCTGCACGCCGGGGACGCCGTCCGAACGCGCGACGCCCCGGCGATCGAAGTGATCGCCGGGGCACCGTCGGAGCTCCTCTACTGGGAGATGCACGCCGCGTTCGATACGGCGGGCGGTTAGCCGATCGAGAACGGCCGCCCGTAGAAGCTCATCGTCTGCATCGCGAACTCGGTTTCGATCAGCACGGTCGCGAAGGAGCGCGCCTGCGCGTACCCGGCGCAGCCGCGGAGGCTGATCTGCGAATTCGTGTAGGCGAGCGATGCCCGTCGAGTGTCCTCGTACTCGATCTTCTCCTCGTGCTTCTCGTTGCCGAAGTCGTCGGCCTTCTCGGCGTCGACGATCGAGATCGCCTTCGCCTCGCCCGGTCCGAGTTCGACCTCGCCACCGACGTCGGCGACGCCATCGGCGAAGCTGTCCGCACCGCCCTGACCGGTGGCCCCGCCCAGATTAACCTGGCAACCGACGATGTAGCCGGGGGTGATCTCGATCTTCCCGACCTTCTTCGACGTGTGGACGACGAACTTGCCTGAGACCCACGCGTTGCGGTGCAACGGCGTTCCACCCATCGACGGGTTGATCGTCGCGCGCTCACGCACCCGGTTGAACGTCACCACGGTGCCGTCGCCCATGGTGTAGCGCTGGGTCTGCTTGGGCAGAACGACGCGCCGGTCGGCCTGTGCGGCCGGAGCCACCAGGGTCATCCCCACCGACGCTGCCGATGCGACCACCAGGGCCAACACCGACGCGCGCTTCATCTTCTTGATCATGTTCATTCCTCAGTTCTGAAGTGTCGTGTCGATGTCAGCCGATGGAGAACGGCTTGCCCCACAGGGTGACCTTCTCGTGGTCCTCGCCGGTCTACTCGACCGTGATGTAGGAACGGGCCTGCGCGTAGCCGCCGCAGCCCTGGACTTCCATCTGCGAACGCCGCCAGTTGAAGAAGTAGGTACCCGGCTTCTCCATCTGCTTCTTCTCGATCTGGGCGTAGATGATGCGCCCCGGCGCCAACGGAAGAGTGAAGGAGCCCCCGAGGGTGTCGAGAATCGTCGCACCGCCGATCGACCCGCCGATCCCGGCCGACAACGCTCCGATGTCGACCTGACATCCCACGACGTAGCCGACCGAGAGCGTAGCGGCCGCCCCCGTCGTCGACGTCCCGTTGGAACCCGGCATGTCTTCTTCGCCGCGCGGACCGTTGTTGGGTCCCGCTTCGCGGGTATCGATGCCCGGCGCGTTCACGCGCACGTTGCCCGACACCCACGCCGTGCGACCTGCGCCGTTGGCGGCCAGCGACGGCGAAACGCGAATGCGTTCACCGGTCTTGACGATGGTGAAACCGTCTCCGCGCGCCTTGCCGTTGGGCAGGCGGAAGTTGGCGTCGGCCTGTGCGACAGGCACCGCCGACAGCGCCAGTGCGGCGGATACAACCAACCCTGCAGCGATATTTCCGCTGGTCACCGTCCACACTGCCCTCGTTAGGGTACTCAAAATGACTCTCCTTTGATGACACGAGATCTCCGCAGGCAATTTGAGCTGCGCGGAGACCGTCAAAAGACAATCATTTTCAATAAGCGTTTGACAAGCTTATGCACCTATGCGCAAAACAGCACCCGATCGCCTGGGCGACCGGGTGCTGAGCGAGACCACGCCAGATTCGGCTAGCCCAGCGAGAAGGGGCGTCCGTAAAAGCTCATCGTTTGAGTGGCGAACTCGGTTTCGATCGTGATGTTCGCGAAGGATCGCGCTTGCGCATAGCCAGCACAACCTCGCAGGCTCAGCTGAGAATTGGCGTAACTCAAGGTTCCGCGCTTGGCATTCTTGTAGCGAATCTTCACTTCATGCCGCTCCTGACCAAACGGATCGGCGTTCTCCGAGTCGATCAGATAATATCGCCTCGCCTGCCCCGGGCCTAGCGTCAGAGTGCCGCCGTAGGCCGCCGCACCGAAGGCGTCGGCGTCATAGCCCACACCGCCGTCGCCGCTGGCACCGCCTATATTGATCTGGCATCCAACGACGTAGCCCGGCACGATTTCGATGTTGTCCACCACCCGGGATGTGCGCACGGCAAACTTCCCGGAGACCCACGCGTTGCGGTGCAGCGGTGTGCCTCCCACTGATGCATTGATGGTTGCGCGTTCGCGTACGCGCTGGAACACCACGACGGTGCCATCACCCATTCTGTGTTGCTGTCGTTCGGCGGGAAGCGAAAGCCTGCGGTCTGCATGCGCCGTCGGCACCACGACGCTCGCACCGACCAAAGCCGTCATACCGACCACTGCGACCGCGCAGGCGCGCCGCACCCAACCCGTTGCACGCACTGCCACTCCTTGGAATCCGAACACTTCCTCAGCCAATCGAGAACGGCCTCCCCCACAGGGTGATCTTCTGATGATCCGACCCCGTAACTTCCAGAGTGACCCTGGACCGCGCCTGCGCGTACCCGCCGCATCCCTGAATGTCCATCTGAGAATTGCGCCAGTTGAAGTAGTAGGTGCCCGGCTTAGTCAGCTGCTTCCGCTCGATCTGCGCATAGATGATTCTACCGGGCGCCAGCGGCAGCGAGAATGAACCACCGAAGCTATCCAGAATGGTCACCACCGAAATCGAACCACCAAGGCCGGCTTGCATCGCACCAATCTCTACTTGGCATCCCACGACGTAGCCGATGGACAACGAAGCGGCCGCCCCCGTAGACGAGGTGCCGTTCGATCCCGGCATGGCATCCTCACCGCGAGGAAAGTTGAACGGGCCGGCCCGGCGTGTATCGATCCCTGGGGCGAGCACCCGCACGTCGCCGGACACCCACACCGACCGACCCGCCCCGTTGGCGGCCATCGACGGCCCGACTCGCGCCCGCTCGCGTGTCTTGACGATCGTCACACCATCACCGCGCTGAGTCCCGTTGGGCAGCGCCAGCGTCACGTCGGCTGCCGCGGCCGAGGGCGCTTCCCACCACAACGTAGCCGCCAGGACTGACGCCAGAACAAGTCCGCGTGTTCCACCAAACCCAGCCGGGCGAATCAAGAAACTCTCCTTCTCACCGAAACCATCCCGCGACCGCGTCCAGTGACGATTTGCGCGCAGACCGATCCTAACTAATGTGGGTGCACATCGATACCTCAGCTTGACGGGCACGACCAGCGGCGTGTTCACCGTCCATTTGCCTTGAGAAGGCCCAACATTCACCACGGGCCCCGTCCGGGTAACCATATGGCAACTTTTTCACCGTAACGTTCGGCGAGTTGCCGAATGCGACGTGGCCCGCTCAGGCCCTCGGAGCCAGCCATACACTTTCGAGAAGGGGAAGTACGACACATGAAGATTCTCACCAGTCCTGCGCGGCGCGCCGCGGTCAGGTCGGCTGCGATTGCGACCGCCCTTGTGGCGGCAGCGGTCGGTGGTGCCAATCCAGCGGCAGAGGCCGATGCACGGTTCGCATTGCCCGACGGAAGGGCGCGTGGCGACGGGGTGACCCTCGTCAAGACTGGCGAACGAGTCCGGATCGGACCGTCGATGGCTGCCAACGGCGCCGGCCGCTCCGTATGGGTGTCAGGGAACGTCAAGGTCCACGCGCCCGGCGTCGATACCCGCGAAGCAGGTCCGAACAACGGGCCTCAGGGCGAAGAGGCACGTCCGGGATCCAACGGCGTGGCGACAACGGGAGCGGCCGCGACGCTGTCAGTCGGCTATGTGGTGGGGTGCCAGGTCGACGTCGGGCAGCTGAAGCTGGGCGCCGAAGGGTCGCTCGACGCCGCCGCCGCTTTCAGCGGCGCAGCGGGCTCGATTTCCCTTCCCCTGGCGCCCGGACGGGTGATCTACGCTCCGGTCAGCGCAAACAAGAAGGGGAAGCAGATCGAGGAGCCGGGAACCTACTTCCTCAATTGGCGCAACGTGCAGATGGAGATCCAGGGGTGCGGCGGCTACGCGCAGGCGCGCTCCTACGCTGTCATCGAAGTCACCGGCGAGGATCACCAGAAGATCACCCTGTGGGGCAAGCCCTTCACCATCGGCTGACCAATACTTTCAACCACGTCAATTGAGCAGAAGAGGACATAGATAGTAATGAACGCATCGCTGAAAACCGCGATGGTGGCCTTGGCCACTGCCGGCGCCCTAGCTGGCGCCGGTCTGACCCAGACCGCCGCCCCCGCCGCCGCCGACACCCGCTACAACCTCCCATCCGAAACGCAGCGCCACACCATGGGTGATGGCACAGTGGTGAGCTTCCAGCGCGTCCGTGAACGGGCCACGGTCAACCCGTCGATGGGCGGCACCCCTTTGCACCGCAACGCCTGGGTGTCGGGAAAGCTCGTCGTCAATCTGTCCAAGGAAGCCAGCCGGATCGAGATCTACCCCGGTTACATCGTCGGCTGCCAGGTGAACCTGGGCGGAGTGACCGGCGAGGGCGGTGGTGGCATTGATGAAACCGGCGCACTCGACGGCGCCGAGATCGGGACTTCGGTGACGCTCGGCCCCGGCCAGGCACGAGCCTTCTATCTGGTCGACGCCGAGCGGGCCGACGATTTCGGTCAGGAGAAGCACGACTCGCGAATCACGTACAAGAAGAAGAAGCGGGCGACGCTGAGTTACACCAACTCACAACTCGGGCTGCGCGGCTGCGCCGGCTACGCGCAAGCTCGTTCCTTCGCTAGTGTCCAGGTCGAGACCAAGCATGCGATGCAGACAATGAGCTTTTACGGACGGCCGTTCTCGCTGGGATAGCCGAAGAGTTCTCGAAGCGTCTGAAGTCGGGTCGTCACCGAAATGGTGGCGACCCGATTTCTGTTTCCGGATCATCGCGACCGGCCACGCGCACGAGATCAACCAGCGGTAGAGGGCACTACCGTCACCGTCTCCGTTTCTCCACGCTTCCAGCGGTGCAGCAACCAAGCCGTCAGCAGCCCGATCGACGCCAGCACAAGCGGCACGACAACCGGCATCGACCGGCCGACCGCCCAGCCGAAAAGAGCTCCGGTGGCCACGTTCCCCACGAGAATCCCGACCCCTACGATCGTGTTGTACATGCCGTAGTGAGTCGCGACCAGCCGGTCGCCGGACAGCCGGACGATGGTATCCATCTCGAACGGGAAGATCATGATCGTTGCCAGCGCCAAGCCGACAGCGGTCACGGTCAGTGCGATCGCGACAACCGGTGTACCGCCGACTAGGGCCGGGGCGACGAGCGGGATGAACGCCAGACCCATGATCGCCATACCGACCACGAGCGCACGTGTGGCACCGAACCGCCTCGACGCCCATGCCGTCACTCCCATCTGGCCCACGATCGCCACGACCCCGGTCACCACGAACATCCCCGACGTGATCAACGAGGCCCATTGACGGGAAGAACTCCACTCCTGCGCCATCATCGGGAGGACGAGGTAGACCTGAAAGCTGAGAACGTAGCTGCCGATCATGGCAGCGGAGAACAGGACAAACCGGCGATTGCGCACGATGCCAGACCAGTTTGCCAAGACGGACTGCTTTTCCTCGTCAGCGCCCGTTGTGACGCGATCGGCGGGTAGCGCAGCGATTTGCGCGATAGTCAGCAGACCGAACACGGCAGTAGCGACCCACGCGGCGACTCGGAAATCCACACTCACCAGCGCGGCGCCAACCAACGGACCGAGGAGGATACCGGCCTGGTAGAAGGTGTTGAATACGGCAAAAGCCTCCACTCGGCGTTCGCCGGAGTCAGCTGCCAAATAGGCCCTAACCGCCGGGTTGAACAAAGCGCCGGCGAACCCGGTCGCCGCCGCCGCAACGATGATCGCTGGCAACGACTCCACGGTGGCCAAGAGCGCGAATCCCCCGGTTCGGAGTAGGCAGCCGGCCACTATGAGCTTCTTGTAGCCCAAACGATCGGCCAGGGTCCCACCGACCAAGAACATGCCCTGCTGCGAGAAGTTGCGGACACCGAGGACGAAGCCCACCAACCATGCCGCGAATCCGAGGGTGCCGCCCAGGTACGCGGCGAGGTAGGGGACGAGCATGTAGAAGCCCAGATTGATGGTGAACTGGTTGACCATCAACACCTTGCTGGCGCGATCGAAGGAACGGAACGCTCCCCACCACGACGGTCGGGCCGCCGGTCTGGTCGTTAACACTTCTATTCGGCTCCGAGATCGTCGATAGTCGCCTTCGGGTCTTGCGGATTCGGGCACCGGGTCCACCGCGCGACCTGCTCGGAAAACGGGTCATCGAGTGTCACCGGTGACTCTGCAGGAGGCCGCCCGAGCAGACCATGACGCTCACAGTACTCATCGTCGTAGATAGTCGCGAAATAGCGCTGCATGCCGTCGGGGAAGATCGCTGCCACCCGGGTGTCGGCACCGCGCGTGCGCGCAACCCACCCGGCCACCAGAGAGACAGCGCCGACGCTCCAGCCACCCGAAACGTAGTGGTTGGCGGCGAGTTCTCTACATGCCCACACCGCTTCGTTCGGCGCCACCCAATGGATCTCGGAGAACAGGTCGTAGTCGACGTTCTCGGGGAAGATGCTCGACCCCAGGCCACGCATCAGGCGGGGCTGCTGCGCCGGCTGGCCGAAAATCGTCGAACCGATCGTGTCGACACCGACGATCTCCAAACCTGGGTTGAACCGACGCAAGGTCCGCCCTACCCCTTTGGAGTGGCCACCCGTGCCGACCGAGCACACGAGGACGTCGATCTCGCCGAGTTGGTGAGCCAACTCGAGGCCGAGTTGCTCGTAGCCGGCGACATTGTCCGGATTGCTGTATTGGTCCGGGCACCACGCCGTCGGGTCTTGGGCCAGCCGTTCGGCCACTCGATCCTTGCGCGCCTGCTGCCACCCGCCGACGGGGCAAGGCTCGGTAACGACATCGACCTCAGCTCCGTAAGCCGTCAACATCTGCACAACGATGGGCTCAAGTCCCGGATCGGTCACGACGGTGAGCGGGTGCCCGTAGACCATGCTTGCCATGGCGAGCCCCAGCCCGAGCGTCCCGCTTGTCGACTCGACGATGCGCGCCCCGGGCAACAGGTCGCCACGCTCGCGGGCCGCGGCCACCATGTGCAGCGCAGGGCGATCCTTCATGCCGCCGCCCGGGTTGTAGCACTCCAGCTTCGCCCAGAAACCCTCTCCGGCCGTTGTGAATGGTTCGTCGATCCTCGTGACCGGCGTGTTCCCGACTAGGTTCGCCAAGCCGATGTGCGTGCCGTGCTGCAGTTCGCGAGTCAAGGTCCACTCCTTTGTGCTGGTCCGTGAACCACAGTGCACGACGTGCTTTAAGCTTCGGTCCACGCGACCTCAAGTTCTCGTCAAGTTGAGCGCCTGAGGTGTCGGACACGTCACAGACCAGCAACGATGGAGCAATGAACCCCACCGGACCCCAACGTGGCTCGCTCGGACTGAAGGCTCTCGTCGTGGAGGACGAGACGGATCTTGCGGCGCTGCTGTCGGAGTACCTCACGCGTGGAGGCTTCGACGTTGAGGTCCAAGTCGACGGCGAGGCGGCCGTCGACGCAGCACAAACCGATCCACCGGATCTAGTCGTCCTCGACCTCGGTCTGCCGTCGATCGATGGGATCGAGGTCTGTCGTCGGCTCCGAACATTCACCGACGCGTACGTGGTCATGGTGACGGCCCGCGCCGACGAAGTCGACAAGCTGATCGGCCTTTCTGTCGGTGCCGACGACTACGTGACGAAGCCGTTCAGCCCTCGCGAGTTGATGGCACGGATCGACGCGCTGTTCCGGCGGCCGCGCTCAAGAATGTCGACAGACGAGGCGCCGACAGACGAGCGGCGATTCATCGGCGGCCTCACTATCGACCCGCAGGCACGGGAAGTGACAGTCGATTCGAAGCTGATCACCCTCACTGCGAAGGAGTTCGACCTCCTCGACGCGCTCGCGAGTAGTCCACGATTAGTGTTCCGCCGGACCGATCTAATCGAACGGGTGTGGGGTTCCAATTGGGTCGCCAACGATCATCTCGTCGATGTCCACATCGCGAGTCTGCGGCGGAAGCTGGGGGATTCGGCGACGTCGGGGCGCTACATCCGCACTGTGCGCGGCGTCGGATACCGGATGGGCTCGGGCGAGTGACCCGGACGTGGAACGTTCGGGAACGGTTCGCGGGAAGAATGCCGCAGGGCGTCGCGGGACGCCTCCTCGGTTTGCATGGGATCGTGATCGCCGTCTGTGCCGCAACTGCCGGCGTAGTCGCATACATCATCGCGCCGACCGTGTTCCACAGTCACCTGGAACACGCGCACTTCTACACCGAATCGGATCAAGCTCAGCATGTCGATCACGCATTCGCCATCTCGATGATCCTGGCGATCGCCGTCGGCGTCGGGATATCAGTAGTACTCGCCGGCGCCATTAGCTGGGTCATCTCACGACGGGTCCAGCGATCGGTGTCCCACGTTGCACACTCCGCCGCCCGGATCGGCGCCGGCGACTATCGCACCCGCGTCGTGCCGTCAGGACTGGCCAGCGAGTTCGACGAACTCACCGCAACGGTGAACGAACTGGCGGAAAGGCTGGAACACGTCGAGGACACGCGCCGGCGCATGCTATCGGACCTGGCACACGAGATGCGCACACCACTCGCGACGATCTCCGCCACCCTCGAAGCGATCGAAGACCACATCTGGGACGCGGACGAACGGACGCTCGGTGTAGTCAAGGGAGCGACTCTACGTTTACGGCGACTGGCCGATGACATCGCAGAGGTTTCCGAAGTCACCGAGGGCGTACCGTCCATGCGTTTCGCGCCGGTGGGATCAGACACCTTGGTCACGGCGGCCGTTCGTGAAGCCCGGGCCCGCTTCGCTGACAGCGGCGTAACGCTCGTTACCGGAACCATGACATCGGCCCGAGTAATGGTCGACCCCGTCCGGATCGCTCAGGTTCTCCACAACCTTCTCAACAACGCCCAGCGACATACACCGCGAGGCGGACGGGTTTCTGTGTCTGCTGGACTCGTCGACAATGATCGCGTGGCGGTGACCGTCGCCGACAACGGCGATGGGATCGCCACCGACCACCTGCCCCACGTCTTCGACCGGTTCTATCGCACCGACTCGTCGCGCAGTCGCGAAGCCGGCGGCACGGGGATCGGACTAACGATTGCGCGGGCGATAGTCGAAGCGCATGGCGGCACGCTCGTCGCGACTAGCGAAGGCCTTGGCCGAGGCGCCGAATTTCGTGTCCTACTCCCGACTATCGATTGACCGGAAGCGTCACTTGGGACGGTCGACACATGCAACGACCGGCGTGACGGGAATCATGCGACCCGCATCCGCCTACTTAAGGCTTTACTAAGTCTTTGCCATTAGCGTCGACAGCGTTCGGTGCAATGGAGCACCGGCTTCTAGCCGCCTGTGTGCGTAACAGTTCTGCCCCATCGGTGAACGCATCCGGATTCTTTCGGTCGTCCCTCACATCCGTCATCGGTAGACCACGGGAGATAGATGAACCAGCCAGCTATTGCCGACCGGGCACGTGCGGTCGCCCGCTACGACCTTCCAGCATCGATCGTCGTCTTTCTCGTCGCCCTTCCGTTGTCACTGGGGATCGCGATCGCGTCTCACGCGCCCGTCGCTGCCGGCCTCATCGCCGCCATCGTCGGCGGTGTAGTCGCCGGCGCGATAGGAGGCTCCGCATTACAGGTCAGCGGCCCCGCTGCCGGACTCACGGTCGTCGTCGCCGAGTCCATCAATCAGTTCGGTTTTAGGACCACCTGCTTCATCGTGGTCGTGGCCGGCATTCTTCAGATCCTGCTCGGCTTGAGCAAGGTTGCCCGGGCAGCGCTCGCGGTAGCACCGGTCGTTGTCCACGCGATGCTTGCCGGCATCGGAATCACCATTGCCCTTCAGCAAGTCCACGTCCTTCTCGGCGGGGAGTCGCGCAGTAGCGCATGGGCGAACGTCATCGCGCTTCCTGAGCAGGTGGCGTCACTTCACGGATGGTCTGCCGGGCTGGGACTGATGGTGGTTGCGATCATGTTCGGCTGGAAGTACGTCCCGGCCAAGATTCGAATTGTCCCAGCGGCGCTTGCGGCCATCGTCGTCGCAACCATCGTGTCACTCGCGATCCCGGGAGAGGTCAAACGGGTGAGCATCGACGGGTCGCTCTTCGACTCGATCGGGCTGCCCGAGCTACCCAATGGCGAGTGGAGCGCTGTCGTTCTCATGATTGTGACCATCTGTTTGATCGCGAGTGTCGAAAGCCTGCTCTCTGCGGTCGCGGTCGACAAGATGCACAGCGGTGAACGGACCAACTTCGACCGGGAAATGGTCGGCCAGGGCAGCGCTAACGTGTTGTCCGGCATGATCGGCGGCCTGCCGATCACCGGAGTCATCGTCCGCAGCTCGACGAACGTCATGGCGGGAGCACGCACACGTGCGTCGGCGATTCTTCACGGATTCTGGATACTCGTGTTTTCTGCGTCCCTGGTCGGCCTGGTCGAGCAGATACCTCTTGCCGCGCTGGCCGGACTCCTGGTGGTCATCGGCACCCAGCTCGTGAAGCTGTCACACGTGCGCCTAGCGCACCTCACCGGCGATCTCGTCGTCTACTCGATCACTCTCCTATGCGTGGTGTTCCTGAACCTCCTCGAAGGTGTCCTGATCGGCCTCGCGGTGGCTGCCGCGCTCCTGATCTGGCGGGTCGTCCGGGTAGCCGTTGACGCGAGCGAGATCCCCGGAACCGGCGAGTGGAGGGTCCGCATCGACGGATCCGCGACCTTCCTGTCGCTGCCGAAGCTCACGGGCAGTCTGCAGCAAGTGCCGCGCGGAGCCGCCGTCGTAGTCGAGATGACCGTTGACTTCCTCGACCACGCGGCGTTCGAGACAATCGACGAGTGGGCAAGACAGCACCGCGCCAACGGTGGCACGGTGCGTTTCGTCGAGATCGGGGAAGCGCGAATGGATCGGGCGGGTGAGGCACCACCTTCCCGCAGTCTGGGACGGGCAACCTTCGACGACATCTTCGCCTCGTGGCGCGGCTCACGACGTGAGACCGATTCATCGCTCGCAAAGGGAATCGCCGACTACAACAGCGGGCACGCGCATCTGCTACGCCCCCATCTCGATGAGTTGCGCACCGGCCAAGATCCCGAGGCGTTCTTCCTTACATGTGTGGATTCGCGAATCGTCCCAAACGTGATAACCGGTAGTGGGCCCGGGGACTTGTTCACCGTACGGAATGTCGGCAATATCGTTCCCGCTCACGGCGACGCGTCTGTCGACTCGGCTCTCGAATTCGCGCTTGAGGTGCTGAGCGTCGAGACGGTAGTCGTCTGCGGCCACTCGGCATGCGGCGCCATGGCTGGCTTGCTCAGCGGACGGTCGGGAATGCCGAGCATCGATCGATGGCTCGATAACGCACGAGACAGCCTCGCACGGTACGAGAACGACCACCCCGTGCGCCGCGCGGCTGCCGAGGCCGGCTACTCGGAAGTCGACCAGCTGAGCATGACGAATATCGCAGTCCAGGTCGAACGGCTACGGTCGCACGCGGCCGTCCTGCGCGCCGGCGAGCAGAGAGAGGTGGCAGTTGCCGGCATCTTCTTCGACATCGCGACTGCGCAGGTCATCGAGATCGGAAGCAGCTCGATCGCCGTCATCACCGGCGACGACACGACGCTGCAACACCTACACGATCACGACCTGAACTTGTCGGTCGCCGCATCCAGCACACGCAACGGGGAGTCCCCCGGGTAGCCACCGACACTGTGGATCTATCTACGCGCCCGAATCGAGCAGTCGCTGCAGATCGCCGGGGACCGGCATCGGCTGAAGGAGCCCGACGCTCGCTCGGCCCGTGTTCCCCTCGGGGAACCGGCCTGTCAGCGATCCGGGCGCGGCGAGCAAGATCCGCACCAACTTGACCGATAGCCTCGCGTCGGTCGCGTTGACGGATCGCCAAGGTCAACATCGCCGCGGATTGCATGTATGCAGCCACGGATCCGGTTGCGAGAGTATATGGGCGCGTTCAAGGTGGCTCCAGCGCCGGGTCGGGTCAGTCACGCTGCGCGCCGATGCCATCTCCTCGCGGTACCGGCGGCGGGCAGGTTCGGACAGACGGTTCATCGGGTTACCTCCATGTGATCGACCCCTGTTCGTTCACCCGAGGCTCGAATCGACATGGACACCGCCCTACGGATCTCGCTCGATCCCCCTGAGCTTGGGCAACTCTTGAGACCACCTTAATAGTACACGACTTTGTGAATTCACGTATTTCTTTACTGCTAGAGTGGTTTGGCAAACGAGGAACGAAAGGCGGAACGATGGGTGCAGGACACGACCACGGAACACCCATGGCGGCCGACGGGCATCCTGGCGACCACCGGCGGAAACTATGGTTCGCCTTCTCCGTCACTGGAGTCATAGTTCTGGCACAGGCTGTCGGAGCAGTTATCACCGGCAGTCTCGCGCTGCTGACCGATACCGCTCACGCGATTGCCGATGCGTCAGGCCTGCTAGTAGCACTAATCGCGGCGACTCTCATGCTCCGGCCGGCGAATCCCAAGCGCACGTGGGGCTTTCGGAGGATCGAGGTCATCGCCGCCCTCGGCCAGTCCACCCTCCTACTGGGCGTTGGAGCATACGCGGCCGTCGAAGGTGTCAGGCGGCTGTTCGAGCCGCCGGAGGTACCGGGTACCGAGTTGCTCGTATTCGGGATCGTCGGCCTCGCCGCGAACATCGTCGCGATCTTGGTTCTCTCGTCGAGCCGTAGCGCGAACTTCAACATGCGCGCGGCTTTTCTGGAGGTCCTGAACGACGCTCTCGGCTCGGTCGGCGTGATCGTCGCCGCGATAGTCATCGCAACCACCGGCTTCATGAGAGCGGACGCGATCGCCGGACTCTTTATCGCCGGACTCATCGTCCCGCGCGCGATCAAACTCATGCGCGAGACGGCCAGCGTGTTGATGGAGTTCACACCGGCCGATCTGGACCTTGACCAAGTACGACGTCACATCGCCGAGCTCGACCACGTCGTCGAGGTGCACGACCTCCACGCGTCAACCGTCGCCACAGGACTGCCTGTTCTCACAGCTCACATCGTCGTCCGCGACGATTGCTTCCGTGACGGCCACGCGGTAGAGATCCTCGAGACAGTCAAGGCATGCGTTGCCGAGCACTTCGCGATTTCTGTTCCTCATTCGACTTTTCAGATTGAGACCAGTGCCGTCGCAGCCCACGAGCCCGCCATCGCGCGACACGACTAACAGTCAGCAGAAGCCGCGCGGCAGGTGGCGCGCCTGCTGATCGAGCCAGGAGCCGACGTGGTTCAGCGCGGCCGTGCCGCTGGACATGGTCGTCCCGGGCCCGAAGGTCACCATCGCGACGGCCGTCTGAGCCCCGTCTCGGTGCCTGATCAGCGCCAGCTGGCGGACGGTGTATCCGCCGCCTGTGCCGGGGCCCCAGCCCCCTTTAACAAACGTCTGCGCGCGCATCCGCTCGGCGCCCCACCGTTGGTCCCCGTCGACCTTCCCCATCAATTGCTTTACCCGCTCGCCGTCGGGAAAGCACACCAGCCCCGCGGTGAAGCGAGCGGCATCGTCGATGCGCCATACCGTCTGGCCGAAGATCGTGTACGGTGGCCGCTTTCGCGTCGACGGGACCCTCGATCGCCGATCACCGCCGTCGCGCAGTACCGCGGTCACCGCTGCTGCCGCCTGCTCGTCGGTGCCCAGCGAGGCCCACAGTGATTGCGCCGCGTTGTTGTCCGACCGCGTGATCGCGGCGACGGATGCCGGCATCGGCCCGCGGTGATGCCGTTCCGCGGCGATGACCAGTGGAACCTTGATCGTCGACCACGCCACCTGCGGCGGTCGGGTGTCGCCGAACTCGATCGGGGCGGCGCTGCTGCCGACCGGCAGGATCGCGATGGCCACCTTCTGGTTGGCGCCGACGTCGGCCAATCGCTGATTCAGCGAGCCGTAGGCCTTGGCCAGGGCGGCCGTCGCGCGGTCCATCGCGGGACCAGGAGCGGGACGTCGCGCCGACGACGAGGATCCCGGGTCGTACGCGCTCGACGTCGAAGGGGCCGCCGAGTCCGGTGCGGTGCCCGCGGGGCCGGGCGAATCCTCGCCGGTGGCACAGCCGCCGAAGACCAAGCCGGCCGCGGTCGCGACGGCGAGATACGAGATGACGCGGCGACGACTCATACCGACTAGTAGATATGGACGACGGCGTTATCCCCGCCGCGACACACCACAATCCCCTGCTCGGGAACACAGCTCATCGAATAGGAGCGCCCGGTCGCCGGGCTGAAGGCCCTCACCGTGCGCGCCTCACCTTTCGCGCCGGCCGCCAGATAGGCGTCGCGGACGGCGGCGGCAAAGGGGCAGGTGGTCATCGTCGAGCCGACGCCGACCGTGCTGTCGCACGGCACCGAATCCGGTGGCGGAGTCCCCGTTGTCGTCGTCGCCGATGCGGTCTCGGTGACCGTCACCGGTGCGCTCGTCGGCGCGGGTCCGTCCCGACCCGAACTCCACAGGGTCCAGACGGCGAAGGCCCCGCCGGCCACCACCAGGGTCGCGATGACGGCGACGATCGC
>NZ_BAEE01000022.1 GCF_000241265.1 Gordonia araii NBRC 100433 | reverse complement strand
AACTTCACGGTGTCGGCGGCCAGCGATGCACAGGCCGTCACGGTAACCGTGCGGGACGGCGCATTCCGGCAGACCGGCCGTGCGCTGGAGATCGTCAACGCGGCCGGCAAGGTCGCGGACCGCATCCCGCTGGTCGTCGAAACTGCCAGCGGCAACGTGCCGTTGCGCTCGGCAGTCGCCGCCAACGGGAAGTCGGCCGAGATCGAACCGCTGCTCAAGCCCCACCGCCACCAGGTGTCGCGTGCCAAGGACAAGGCATGGAACCGGATGATGGCCCAGCTCAACAAGGATTGGCCGTGTGCCGCGGGATACGTGGGCGGCGGCGCGCTGATCGGCTTCCTCGTCGGCCTCCTGACCATCGTCGGCTGGCCCATCGGCATCGCGGTCGGAGCGGCCGCGGGCGCCTACGTCGGCTACACGACGTGCAACCGCGGCGCCGGATGGCGCGCTGCCGTCGCCTGGTGGAACACGCCCTAGCGCGTTTTCGCGTGCCGACGACGGTGCGCTACGCGAACAGCGTCGTGAGAACGAGGTCGATCTGGCCGGCGAATAGCGCCTCGGGTGCGTTGAACGAGTCCGGTCCGTACTGACCGAACACTTCGAGGCTGATCGCGCCGACGATCGTCGCCCACAGCAGCGTCGCCGCCTGGATCGTCGACGACGGCATGTCGAGACCGAATTCTGTCGCGACGCCGGATAGATCGAGCTTTCGATCCGGTGCGGGCAGGTCGTCGCGAAGCAGGCCGGTGCGTTCGGCATCGGCGATCGTGCGCAGCAACGCTCCGACCACCCGGGTGCCCGGTTCGACGGTCCGTTCCGCCGGTGCGGCATACCCGGGCACCGGGCTGCCGTAGAGGAGCGCCCATCGCGGCGGGTCGTCGACGGCCCAGCGGCGCATCGCCACCGCTCCGCGGCGCAGTCGCTCGTGCGGATCGTCGCCGGTCATCGCCGCTTCGACCGCGTCGGCGAGATCGGTGTAGCCCTCGACGACGAGCAGCGTGAGCAGGTCGTCGCGGCTGGGCACGTATCGGTACACCGCCGAGGATACGACGCCCATCTCCCGCGCGATCGCGCGCAACGACAAGCCCGCCGCGCCCTGCGTCGACAGGTGCTCGCGTCCGAGGCGCAGGATCTCCGCCGTCATCGCCGCCCGATTCTCCGCCCGCTTGGTTCCTGCCATGAGCCGATCATGACACAAAACGAGAGCAGTGCTCTTGATTTGTCCGATACTGGCGCGCATACTCGAGTGAACCGAGAGCACCGCTCTCGATTTACGAAAGGGATCATCATGGCCGACTCGAACCACTACATCGCACCGTCGCGCATGGACCGCGCCTTCAACGCCGCGGTTCGCTGGTTGACCGAACGCGGCGTCAGCCTCGCCGGCTCCCAGGCATTGACGGTTGTAGGGCGAGTCAGCGGTCGCCCGCACACTGTCCCGGTGAACCCGATGTCACTCGACGGCGGAGAGTACCTCGTCGCGGCCCGCGGTGAGACGGACTGGGTGCGCAATGCACGCGCGGCCGGTTCTGCGCGGTTGCGGCGCGGCCGTCGCGACCGTGCCGTCGCGCTCGTCGAGGTTCCCGACGAGCGACGCGCACCGATCATCGCCGCGTACCTGAGCAAGTGGGGCTGGGAGGTCGGACGATTCCTGCCCGAGGGCGTCGCCGCCGATGCGAGCGTCGACGAACTCGCCGTGCACGCGCACCAGATTCCCGTCTTCGCCGTGAAGTAGCCGGTCAGCGCTTCCGGTCGGCCCAGCGGCGCAGCTCGGCGCGGGCGAGGGCGTTCTTGTGCACCTCGTCGGGTCCGTCGGCGAAGCGCAGCGTGCGGTTGCCCGCGAACAACGCCGCCAACGGGGTGTCCTGCGAGAGGCCGGCGGCTCCGTGGGTCTGGATGGCTTTGTCGAGAATCCACTCGACGGTCGACGGTGTCGCGATCTTGATGGCCTGGATCTCGGTGTGCGCACCCTTGTTGCCGACCGTGTCCATCAACCATGCCGCTTTGAACACCAGGAGGCGCAGCTGCTCGATGCGCACCCGCGACTCGGCGATCCAGTCCCGGATCACCCCCTGGTCGGCCAGCGGCTTGCCGAACGCGACGCGCGATTGCGCGCGCTCGCATATCAGCTCGACGGCACGCTCGGCGGCGCCGATGGCGCGCATGCAGTGGTGGATGCGCCCGGGGCCGAGGCGGGCCTGAGCGATGGCGAATCCGTACCCCTCGTCGGCGATGAGGTTCTCCGCCGGGACCCGGACGTCGGTGAAGCGCAGTTCGGCGTGGCCGCCGTGGGACTCGTCGAGGTAGCCGAGAACCTGCATGCCGCGCACGATCTCGAGACCGGGCGCATCGCGCGGGACCAAGATCATGGACTGTTGTCGATGACGCTCCGCCTCCGGGTCGGTCTTTCCCATGACGATGAAGATCTCGGCATTCGGATTCATCGCGCCGGTGATCCACCACTTGCGGCCGTTCAGCACGTAGTCGCTACCGTCGCGCACGATCGACAGCTCGATATTCGTGGCATCCGACGACGCGACGTCGGGTTCGGTCATGGCGAAGGCCGAGCGGATCTCGGCGTCGAGCAACGGTTGCAGCCAGCGCTTCTTCTGCTCCTCGGTGCCGAAGAGGCTCAGGACCTCCATGTTGCCGGTGTCGGGCGCGGAGCAGTTCATCGCGGCAGGCGCGATCTCCAGGCTCCGCCCGGAGATCTCCGCGAGGGGCGCGTACTGCAGGTTGGTCAGGCCGCCGCCGTCCTCGCCCGGAAGGAAGAGATTCCACAGGCCGCGGCGGCGAGCCTCGGCACGTAGCTCGGCCAGCACCGGTACCGAGTCCCACGCCCACGGGTCCGCTAGCGCGGCATGCTGTTCGGCGAACACCGATTCGGCCGGATAGACGAACTCGTCCATGAACTCCAGGAGGGAATCCCGGTACTCGACGGTCTTCTCGTCAAACGCAAAATCCACGGCATCCCTCCGGTTCTCGGTGCGGGGCAACCATAACCCTTCTGCCGGGCGGCCCGGAGTATCTCCGGCAGGGCCAGACGCTGGAGAGTCCGTGGCCGTAGCGCCCGTCGTCACGGCCGCCGGTTTTCGTTTTGACCCGAACAATCGAGGTCGGTAAAGTACTTGGGCGGTGCCTGGCGACAGCTGGGCCAGTCTGCATGCGTGTCAACGGATTGAAGCGCACTGGGTGAAACCAGGCTTCGAACCACGGGCGGAACAGGCTGACTAGGCGAGACCGAGAGCGGGCGTACGACACGCCCGACCTCGGGGTAGCGATCAATGTACTGACCAGTGCAAACGTGCTGGTGGGGCGAGTTGTGGAGGTGAATCACGGTCGCCGTTGGCGACAGTGATCATCTGCCCGGAGCACCAACCGCAACAGACACTGCGGATCGGCGGGAGCCGGCTCCAACGTGCGAAACAACGAATGAAGGAATTCAGTGCCAACTATTAACCAGCTGGTCCGCAAGGGCCGCAAGGACAAGGCTTCGATCAAGAAGACCGCGGCCTTGAAGGGCAGCCCGCAGCGGCGCGGCGTGTGCACGCGTGTGTACACCACCACCCCCAAGAAGCCGAACTCGGCGCTTCGCAAGGTCGCGCGTGTGCGCTTGACCAGCGGCGTCGAAGTCACCGCCTACATCCCCGGTGAGGGCCACAACCTGCAGGAGCACTCGATGGTGCTCGTGCGCGGTGGTCGTGTGAAGGACCTCCCGGGTGTCCGTTACCGAATCATCCGCGGCTCGCTCGACACCCAGGGTGTCAAGGACCGCAAGCAGGCTCGCAGCCGTTACGGCGCGAAGAAGGGCGGCTAGTCATGCCACGTAAAGGACCCGCGCCCAAGCGCCCCCTGATCAACGATCCCGTCTACGGTTCGCCGCTGGTCACCCAGCTGGTGAACAAGATCCTGCTCGACGGCAAGAAGTCGACGGCCGAGCGGATCGTCTACGGCGCCCTCGAGCAGGCGCGTGAGAAGACCGGCACCGATCCGGTCATCACGCTCAAGCGCGCGCTCGACAACGTCAAGCCCACCCTCGAGGTCAAGAGCCGCCGCGTCGGTGGTGCCACCTACCAGGTGCCGGTCGAGGTCAAGCCGAACCGCGCCAACACGCTGGCGCTGCGCTGGCTGGTGACCTTCAGCCGTCAGCGCCGCGAGAAGACCATGGTGGAGCGCCTGGCCAACGAGTTGCTCGACGCCTCCAACGGCCTCGGTGCCTCGGTCAAGCGTCGCGAGGACACCCACAAGATGGCTGAGGCCAACCGGGCGTTCGCTCACTACCGCTGGTAACGCCGTGACCGTTCGGCGCGACGGCATGGCCGTGGCCTGAACGACAGCCCTTAGTCCTCAGAATTCCCGAAGGGAAAGTAATGGCACAAGAAGTGCTCAACGACCTGACCAAGGTCCGCAACATCGGCATCATGGCCCACATCGATGCCGGCAAGACGACGACGACCGAGCGAATCCTGTACTACACCGGTGTCAACTACAAGATCGGTGAGACCCACGACGGTGCGTCGACGACGGACTGGATGGAGCAGGAGAAGGAGCGGGGGATCACCATCACCTCCGCCGCCGTGACCTGCTTCTGGGACGGCAACCAGATCAACGTCATCGACACCCCGGGCCACGTCGACTTCACCGTCGAGGTCGAGCGCGCGCTGCGCGTGCTCGACGGCGCGGTCGCGGTGTTCGACGGCAAGGAGGGCGTCGAGCCCCAGTCCGAGCAGGTCTGGCGCCAGGCGACCAAGTACGACGTTCCGCGCATCTGCTTCGTCAACAAGATGGACAAGATGGGTGCGGACTTCTACTTCACCGTCCAGACCATCATCGACCGCCTCGGTGCCAAGCCGCTGGTCCTGCAGCTCCCGATCGGTTCCGAGGATGCCTTCGACGGCGTCGTCGACCTGGTCGAGATGAAGGCCAAGCTCTGGCGCGGCGAGACCCAGATGGGTGCGGAGTACCAGACCGAGGAGATCCCCGCGGATCTGGCCGACAAGGCCGCCGAGTACCGCGAGAAGCTGCTCGAGACCGTTGCCGAGTCCGACGAAGCGCTCATGGAGAAGTACTTCGCCGGCGAGGAGCTCACCGTCGAGGAGATCAAGGGCGCCATTCGCAAGCTCACGATCGCCTCGGAGCTGTACCCGGTGCTGTGCGGTTCCGCGTTCAAGAACAAGGGTGTCCAGCCGATGCTCGACGCGGTCATCGACTACCTGCCGAACCCGCTCGACATCGGCGAGATCGAAGGCCACGTTCCCGGCAACGAGGACGAGGTCATCACCCGCAAGCCGAGCATCGACGAGCCGTTCTCGGCGCTGGCGTTCAAGATCGCCGCGCACCCCTTCTTCGGCAAGCTGACCTTCGTCCGCGTGTACTCGGGCAAGGTCGATCCGGGCGCCCAGGTCCTCAACGCGACCAAGGGCAAGAAGGAGCGCATCGGCAAGCTGTTCCAGATGCACGCCAACAAGGAGAACCCGGTCGACGACGCGGTGGCCGGCCACATCTACGCGATGATCGGCCTGAAGGACACCACGACCGGCGACACCCTCTGCGACCAGCAGAACCCGATCGTCCTGGAGTCGATGACCTTCCCGGACCCGGTCATCAACGTCTCGATCGAGCCGAAGACCAAGTCCGACCAGGAGAAGCTGGGCACCGCGATCCAGAAGCTGGCCGAAGAGGACCCGACGTTCTCGGTCCAGCTCGACGAGGAGACCGGCCAGACCGTCATCGGCGGCATGGGCGAGCTTCACCTCGACATCCTGGTCGATCGCATGAAGCGCGAGTTCAAGGTCGAGGCGAACGTGGGCAAGCCCCAGGTCGCGTACCGCGAGACTATTCGCAAGACCGTGGACAAGCACGAATACACCCACAAGAAGCAGACCGGTGGCTCTGGTCAGTTCGCCAAGGTCATCATCAAGCTCGAGCCTCTCACCGAGGCCGAGGACGGTGCGACCTACGAATTCGACAACGCCGTCACCGGTGGTCGTGTCCCGCGCGAGTACATCCCCTCGGTGGATGCCGGTGCGCAGGACGCGATGCAGTACGGCGTTCTCGCCGGCTACCC
Organism: Gordonia araii NBRC 100433; assembly: GCF_000241265.1. Classification (GTDB taxonomy): domain Bacteria; phylum Actinomycetota; class Actinomycetes; order Mycobacteriales; family Mycobacteriaceae; genus Gordonia; species Gordonia araii. Next base: position 14,433 of record NZ_BAEE01000022.1, on the reverse strand, counting down.
GCTGGTCAACTTGAAGGTCACCCTGCTCGACGGTCAGTACCACGACGTCGACTCGTCGGAAATGGCCTTCAAGATCGCCGGTTCGCAGGCTCTGAAAGAGGCTGCGCGCATGGCAAGCCCGGTCATCCTGGAGCCGATCATGGCCGTTGAGGTCACGACTCCGGAGGACTACATGGGTGATGTGATCGGCGACCTGAACTCCCGCCGTGGCCAGATCCAGGCCATGGAGGAGCGCAGTGGTGCCCGTGTCGTCAAGGCACAGGTTCCGCTGTCGGAGATGTTCGGCTACATCGGAGACCTTCGGTCGAAGACTCAGGGCCGGGCTAACTACTCCATGGTCTTCGACTCGTACGCTGAAGTTCCGGCGAACGTGTCGAAGGAGATCATCGCAAAGGCGACGGGCGAGTAATCGCCCCGAGTCTGCGGGCCGCGCCTCGGCGCGAAAACAACCAAGATAACCAACCGTTGCCGGGAACCACTCGGCAGCGATAACAGTCCAGGAGGACACAAGTGGGCAAGGCGAAGTTCGAGCGGACCAAGCCGCACGTGAACATCGGCACCATCGGTCACGTCGACCACGGCAAGACCACCACCACGGCTGCCATCACCAAGGTGCTGGCCGACAAGTACCCGGATCTCAACGAGAGCTTCGCGTTCGACCAGATCGACAAGGCTCCCGAGGAGAAGGCTCGTGGTATCACGATCAACATCTCCCACGTCGAGTACCAGACCGACAAGCGCCACTACGCGCACGTCGATGCTCCGGGTCACGCCGACTACATCAAGAACATGATCACCGGTGCCGCCCAGATGGACGGCGCGATCCTGGTCGTGGCGGCCACCGACGGCCCGATGCCGCAGACTCGCGAGCACGTGCTGCTGGCCCGTCAGGTCGGTGTTCCGTACATCCTCGTCGCGCTGAACAAGGCCGACATGGTGGACGACGAAGAGATCATGGAGCTCGTCGAGATGGAGGTCCGCGAGCTGCTGGGCGCCCAGGAGTTCGACGAGGACGCTCCGGTCATCCCGATCTCGGCGCTCAAGGCTCTCGAGGGCGACGAGAAGTGGGTCAAGTCGATCGAGGACCTCATGCAGGCCGTCGATGACTCGATCCCGGATCCGGTCCGCGAGACCGACAAGCCGTTCCTGATGCCCGTCGAGGACGTCTTCACCATCACCGGCCGCGGCACCGTGGTCACCGGTCGTGTGGAGCGCGGCGAGATCAAGGTGAACGAGGAAGTCGAGATCGTCGGCATCCGCGAGGGCTCGCAGAAGACCATCGTCACCGGCATCGAGATGTTCCACAAGCTGCTCGACGAGGCTCAGGCAGGCGACAACGCCGGTCTGCTGCTGCGCGGCCTCAAGCGTGAGGACGTCGAGCGCGGTCAGGTCATCGTGAAGCCGGGCACCACGACTCCGCACACGGAGTTCGAGGGCCAGGCTTACATCCTGAGCAAGGACGAGGGCGGCCGTCACACGCCGTTCTTCAACAACTACCGTCCGCAGTTCTACTTCCGCACCACGGACGTGACCGGCGTCGTTACCCTCCCCGAGGGCACCGAGATGGTCATGCCGGGCGACAACACCGAGATGAGCGTCAAGCTCATCCAGCCGGTCGCCATGGACGAGGGCCTGCGCTTCGCGATCCGCGAGGGTGGCCGCACCGTCGGTGCCGGCCGCGTCACCAAGATCGTCAAGTGATCGAGTGACCTAGGTAGTAAGCCGCGAACGGCGCCCATCCCTTCGGGGGTGGGCGCCGTTTCGCTTGTTTGATGAACTAATCTGTGAATTTCTGCGGTCGCGTTGTGTGACGGCATCGATTCGGAGGTTCCAAGCATGCGCGGTTCACATGGCGGACTGCTGGTGGCAGCCACGGCGGTAGCCCTCGTCGTCTCGGGGTGCGCGACCGAGGACGACCGCAATCCAGATGCGCCGGTGCCGGTCACCACGGTTTACACCAGTGAGGCCAACGGCTCACCGTCATCGTCGGCGGCGCCGGCAGCGGTCTCCGAGCAGGGGAAGCTGCCCGACGGGTGGTATCGCACCAACACCGGCACGCTGGCCACCCCGTGCGGGGGATCCCGCAACCCGGGCACGGTCTTCGACGTCCAGAAGGGGACCTGGATCGACGTCCCGGCGCCGCGCTCGATCGACGACGGCGAGACGGAGGAAGAAAAGCGCTGTGCGATCGTCGGTGACCCCGACGATCCGGTGGTGATCTACGGGCGAGTGGTGAGGAAGCGCGCGTCCGGTGTCACCGGTGAGAGCATCAAGCCCGAGGTGTACGCGATGAAGGTCAAGGATGGGTCAGCGGACAAAGCCGTTGATCTGACGAGCCTCCTCGCGCAGGGTGCGGACGTCGAAGCGATCGGTGCATACCCCGGTGGCTTCTACCTCCTCGAGAACGGCGTGCCGGGTTCGAACAACCTCATCCAGATCGGATTGAAGCTGATCGCGCTCGATGGTGACCTCAAAGCGTCGGTGACGAACACCCTGGTCAAGTTTCCGTCCCAGCTGAGCAGCAACGCCAACGACCTCGAGCTGGCCGCTGCGCTGTTGAGCTACGACCCGTCTCATCTGAAAGCGCCGGGCGCCAACGTCGTGAAACTGCCCAGCGGTGCACGGCTCGGGATACCCGACGACGCGCATCTGGTCGAGGTTGTCGACCGGTTCGCGGTCTACCAGGAGAAGCATCCCTCCGGTACCACGGCGCCGATCAAGATCATGGACTCGGCCAGCGGGAAGGTGGTGACCACACCCATCACCACCACCGCGCTCGGCTACCAGATCCAGGCGTGGGGGAACCTCGTCCGGATCACCAGCACCTACGTCGTCGACATGTCGACCGGCAAGGTCCTGCTGGATTCGACGAAGGAGAAGAACCCGGCACCGAACAAGATCGCCGGGAAGTACCTCTACGTCAAGGACGACCTGAAGGATCCGGTGATCGACTTGACGACCGGAAAGACCGTGCACGAGGGCTGGAGCAGGCGGCCGATCGCCCGGATCAAGGGGTGGACCATCGTCTCCAACACCGACGACCTCGGCGAGGGCAACCTCACCCTCGTCCGCGACGACGACAAGGGCGAGTACGCCGGTCCCTGGTGGTGATTCGTCTCGGTACGGGCCGGCCCGAGGCTGTTGGTAACGTTACGGCTTGTGTCTGACGAGATAGGTCTGCGGAGCCGCACGGTTGTCGGGTCAGTTCTGGTGCTCGGTGCCGTGCTCGGGCTGGCGGTCATCGTCCTGGCCGTGACCGTCGGGGCTGCACTGGGCGGGACCGGCGCCGGAGCGCGGGCATCGGCCTTTCCGATCGCGATGGCGGTCGCGGCATCGGTCGCCGTCGTTCTCGCGCTTTTCGTCGTGGCGTTGACGGTCGGTGCTGCGGTGGTGCCCACGCCCGCGGTCAAGGCTCTCGCGTCTGCCGCGGCCGTGGCGATCTTGCTGGTGCCGTGGCAATTGTGGACGGCGTTCCGGCCGGTCGAGGACGGCGGGACCGCACGGCTGGGTGCCCTCTACGCCTTTCTCGGCATCGTGGCGGTGGCGGCCGTGGCTGCGCTCGCCGCCTGGTTGCTCGGTCAGCCGGTGGATTCGCGCGGGGCGCGCAACGCCTTGTCGGCAGCGATCCTCTTCGGCGTCATGCCCGGGCTGTTCGTCTCCTTGGCGGTGGCGGGCCCCGCGGCCGAGGTCGGTGCGGCGTTCATCTTCATCGCCGCCGCGGCGGTGGCAGCTGCGTCATCGGGCGTGCACGGTCCGGCGGACGGACTCGCGGAAGACTGAAATCGGCCGACCGTTCGACATGAGGATGCTAAACACATCCGTCACTGTGTTAACAACAGGTCTCGATGCAGTGGGCATTGGGATACAACCCTTGTGACTGTTCGTCGTCGGAAAATAGGGTTCTGACGTGCACAAACTTTTGTCGTCGACCCTGTCTGTCCGTCGTCGGGCCCTTGCCGTGACCGTCGTGGCGAGTGCGATGCTCGCCACCGGTGCCGTCGTCGCCCCGGCCGAGGGTGCGACCCGCAGCCGGTTCTACACGTCGGGATGCGGAATGCCGGCGTCGCCGGTGGACGTGTGGAAGCGGGTCAGCAACTACAAGACGGTGATCGCCCTCGACGGGCTGCGCGCCACCAACGATATGAGCGGCTGGCGCCACGAGACCAACATCTCCAAGCTGGCCGACCGCGGCGTCAACGTCGTGCAGCCGGTCGGCGGTCTGGCCAGCTTCTATACCGACTGGGTGCGCAAGCCGAGCAACAAGCAGCAGTTCAGATACCGCTGGACCTGTCGGTTGAATCAGATCATCAGGGAACTCGACGCCCGTGGCATGGCGGCAGGCAAATGGGGTAAGTACGCGATCATGGGGATCTCGATGGGTGGGAACTCGGCACTGACGTATGCCGCGAATCACCGTCGTCGGATCTCCCACGCGTTCTCCATGTCCGGCTACCTGAACCTCTCCGCGCCGAGCATGCGCGAGAGCATCAAGGTGGCCCTGATCGACGCCGGGAACGAGGCAGGTCGTGGCCCGTACAACGCCGACGACATGTGGGGTCCGCCGTGGAATCCGCGCTGGGTCCAGAACGACCCGTTCAATCTGGCACCCAAGATGCGCGGGATGAAGGTGCGGATCGCGGCGGCGACCGGTGCGCCGGGGCGGCACGAGGTGAATGCGATCGGCACCGTCAAGGGCGCGCCGCTGGAGACCGCGTCGATCGCGCAGACCAAGGCGTTCGAGACCCAAGCCGTCGCCAACAGTCTGCGGCTGACCACCGATTACCAGTTGCAGGGCACTCACACCTGGGGCTATTGGCAGGAGGCTGTGTGGCGGGCCAAGCACGAAGGATGGTTCCGCGACCGCTGATCGTTGCCTATCGGTTGTGGAGTTTGCGCGGGTCGACGCCCTCGCGCTCCCAGCCGTCGGCCGCCCATTCGACGTAGAGCGCCCGGACCGGCAGACGGTTGAAGAGCGGGTTGCACGCGCGCATGAACGCGGTGAACCGGTCGAAGCGGCGTTGCATCGTCGGGTTCCAGTCGAGACGGCAGACGTCGCGCATCTGCTGCGGCAGCGTTCCGATGATGACGGTGCGGACGAATGCGTTCAGCGGGGCTGACAGCACCTTCCACACCGGCTTGGGAAGCCACCGGGGTCCGGGGATTCCCTGGCGGAGGTAGCCGGTGGCGTAGACGATCGTCTTGGTCGGGACGAAGCGGTCGAGCATCGAGTCCCAGTAGTCCTGGAACTCCTGATAGGTCTGCGGCTGGCTGCGCGCACTCACTCCGTAGAGCTGGTACCAGACCTTGGACTCTTCGAAGATCTGTTCTTTCTCGGCGTCGGAGAGTCGGCGGATGAAAGTATCCGTGATGTAGATGACCTGGTCGACGAAGGTCGCGTGCGCCCAGTAGAAGAGTTCGGGGTTCAGTGCGTGGTAGCGCGAGCCGTCGCTGATCGTGCCTTTGATGTCGCGGTGGAAGTCGCGAACCTTGTGGCCCCAGCGGTACGGGTCGTCGGAGTACACGGTGCGCATGATCGGCGGTCCAGTGCGGCGGGCGCGGCCGATGAAGTCGCTGAAGATGACGGAGTGGTCCTCGACGCCTTTGGCCAGTTGTTCGATGCAGTTCTCGGTGCCGGCGAGGCGCTGGAAGCCGAAGAGTCCGCGGATGTCGCCGTAGAACTTCCAGACCAGCGAATCCGCGCCGAGGCGCAGCTTCAGCGAGTCGATGTCGTCGTCGAACACCGGCGCGGTCAGGATGCTGGGCTCAGCCTCGCGCACGCCGGTGTCGAAGTCCTGGACTGTCATGACTCGAAGCGTACCGCGAGATTGGAACAACTCACAATCTTTATGTCATTTGTGATCCATAATTTTCGTTAGGATGCTCGGGTGTCTGAATCCAGGTCGCCATCGATGCCGTCAGCCGACGATGCACCGGCCCCGCCGCCCGCAGGTCGCGGCGTCTTTTGTGGCGCTCTCTGTGCAGGAGATCGTGCCCGCCCCCGTCGCGATGGCCTCGCTGCTGGTCCCCTGGTATCTCGCGCGTCGCCGCAGTCTCTGGATCCTGCTGCTGGTACCGGTAGCGGCGACGGCGATCTTCCTGTTGTCGCACTTCTCGCAATTGGCGACGGAGACACTCCCCTCTGAGGCATGGGAGAGTATGTGGCTCGTGTGGCTACTGAGCATCGTCTCCTACGGTGTCCTCGCCGTCATCTTCGTCGGATTTCCCTGGTGGGGCGCGAAACTCGATCAACAGCTCACGCAACGTCGCGCCGAAGGCACCGATTAGCGTCCGTCGCCATACTTGGCGACGATCCGTCGGCCGAAGTGCTCGCCGCGCTTCAGACAGGCGGGGCACGCGCATGGTCTGTTGCCGTGGGCTTGCGGCCAATAGCGCCAACCGAGTACCTGCGATACACGGCGGACACGGTGGATTTCGCGCCGGTGAACGGGCCGCTCCAAGTAGGCCTGGAATCCGCGCGGATCTTCCTCGCCCATCATGAGGGCGATGGCCTCCGCGGCGCTCATCCGCTCGTGAGCCCTGCTGTAGTGGCCGACGAGCACGGTCTCGTCGTCGGGTAGCCGCACGTCGACGGCAACGAGATTGCGGGAGCGGCTGCCGCGCTTCAGCTCGCGCAGCCACTGGTGACTGATGACGTAGTTGGCGGTACGCGGAGTGAGGTAGACGCCGTCGCGTCCTTTGGGCACCTTGATACCGGCGCGACGGATGCTGCTGACCGCCTCCGCGGGTGCGATGTGCACGAACATGGCCATCGCACCACGCTATCGCGAAGCGGCCGGTCGGTTAGTCTGCCGACATGCTCCCGCCGCTTGACGACCTCCTCGACACCGCGATCGTCGTCGCGCTGCCGATGCGCATGCGGTTCCGCGGGATCGCGACGCGGGAGGCGTTGCTTTTCCGCGGGCCGGCCGGCTGGGGCGAGTTCTCGCCCTTCGTCGAATACGGCGACGAGGAGGCCTCAACATGGCTGGCGGCCGGGATCGAGGCGGCCTGGCTCGGCTCGCCGCCCGCGGTTCGAGACGCCGTAGAAGTCAATGCGACGGTGCCCGCGGTACCGGCGTCGCAGGTGGCCGAGGTGCTGGCTCGGTTCCCGGGCGCCCGCACCGCCAAGGTGAAGGTCGCCGAGAAGGGGCAGACCCTGCGCGACGACATCGAGCGGGTCGCCGCGGTCCGCGACCTCGTCGCGAAGGTCCGCGTCGACGCCAACGGCGGTTGGACCGCCGACGAGGCGGTCGCGGCCATCGGCGAGCTCGGCGAACTCGAATACGTCGAACAGCCCTGCGCGACGGTCGAGGAGCTTGCCGGCGTCCGGCGGCGAGTCGACACTCCCATCGCCGCCGACGAGTCGATCCGCAAGGCCGACGACCCGCTGCGGGTCGTGGCCGCCGATGCCGCCGACATCGCCGTCGTCAAGGTCGCCCCGCTCGGCGGCATGCGACGAGTGCTCGAACTCGCCGAGCAGATTCCGCTGCCGATCGTCGTTTCCAGTGCCCTCGACACCGCTGTTGGGATCAGCGCCGGCGTCGCGACGGCCGCCGCGTTGCCGCGGCTTTCCCACGCGTGCGGGCTGGGCACCGGTGCCCTTTTCGTCGACGACGTCACGCGTGATCCGCCGCGCCCGCACCACAGCGAACTGCGGCCGGGCACCGTGGTCGTCGCTGATCCGCCGCTCGCCGATCCTGCCCGGTCGCAGTGGTGGCGGGATCGGCTGACGAGATGCCATCGGATCCTGGCTCGCCGATGATTTGACCGGCGAATCACGCTCTTGAAACAAAGCTCGACATTTGTTCCAACAGGAGTACAGTGAGATGCAGACCACAATGATGGCCCGCTCCGCCGTGCAGCCCGGCGGCGGGCCCGATGATCGGAGACCCGTCGATGACCACCGTCTTCACCCAGGCCCCGGCCGACAGTGACCTGAAGAGCGTTCCGAAGAACGGGCGCAACGGGGTGCTGGAGATCCTGCGCATGCGTCGCGACCCGTTCGCATTCGCGGAGGCGCGGCAGGCCGAGTACGGCACGGTGTCGGCGATGAGCGCTTTCGGAACCACGTTCGTCACCTGCTCGGGCGCGGCCGCGGCCGAGCAGATCCTGATGAACAAGGACAAGGCCTTCGCCAACGGCCCGGCGTGGAGCTACTTCATCGGCCCGTTCTTCAACCGCGGCGTCATGCTGCTGGACTTCGACGAGCACCGTCACCACCGGCACATCCTGCAGCAGGCGTTCACCCCCAAAGTGCTCAAGGGCTACTTCGGCGAGATGCAGCCGGTCATCGCCGACCGGGTCGCCAAGTTCCCGACCGGCCGGGTCAAGATGCTCAACGAGTTCAAGGAGCTGACCCTCGACGTCGCACTCGAAGTCTTCCTCGGCGTCGAGCTACCCAAGGACGAGGCGGACAAGCTCAACAAGGCGTTCATCGAGACCGTCCGCGCCGGCGTCGCGTTCGTCCGCAAACCGATTCCCCCGGGACGCTGGTGGAAGGGTGTGCGCTCGCGCAAGGTTCTCGAAGAGTTCTTCTACGCGAACATCGCCGCCAAGCGGGCCAAGGAGACGCCCGACCTCTTCTCGGTGCTATGCCACGCGGAGAGCGACGAGGGGCATACGTTCACCGACGAAGACGTGGTCAACCACATGATCTTCGTGCTCATGGCGGCGCACGACACCTCGACGATCACGATGACCCAGATGGCCTACCACCTCGCCAAGAACGTCGCATGGCAGGAGAAGGCGCGCGCCCAGTCCTTCGACTTCGGCGCCACGCTCGACTACGACGACCTCGGCAAGATGGACATCCTCGACAAGGTGATGCGCGAATCGCTGCGCCTGTGCCCGCCGGTTCCCGCCCAGCCGCGCATGGCGGTCAAAGACACCGAGGTGCAGGGATACTTCATCCCCAAGGGGACGATGGTGACGGTCCCGCAGCTGACCAATCACCGCGACGAGGAGTACTTCAGCAACCCCGACGTCTTCGACCCCGACCGTTACAGCTCCGACCGCGCCGAGGACAAGGGGCACCGTTTCGCCTGGACCCCGTTCGGCGGTGGTGTGCACAAGTGCATCGGGCTGTACTTTGGCCAGATGGAGATCAAAACGATCATGCACAACCTCCTGCGCGACTTCGAGTGGTCGGTGCCGTCCGACTATGTGATGCCGATGGACTACAGCGCGCTGCCGGTGCCCAGCGACAAGCTGCCGGTCAATCTGCAACGTCTGGCATGAGCGGGCGCAAGGCCCGCAGCACCGCGACCGTCGAAGACCAGGAGTCGGCGATCCTCGCCGCCGCGGCGGACGAATTCGCCGCGGTCGGCGCGCGCCGGGCGAACATGGACGAGGTCGCCTCGGCCGCCGGGGTGAGCCGGTCGACGCTCTATCGGCGCTTCCCGAACAAGGAGAGTCTGCTGCTCGCCGTCGCCGGCGACGCCTACGAGCAGGGCATGGTCCGCCTGGAGGAATCGGTCGCCGGGCTCGGGCCGCGCGAAGCCGTCATCGAGGCGTTCGCCACCGGCGCCGAGATGGTCAGCACCGATCCGTTGCTGAGCCGGATGGTGCTGGAGGACTTCGAGGTGCGCAGCGTGACGGCGTCGGTGAACACCCTGTTCATCGAGATGGTCACCGACCGGGTCGCCCAGACCCTGCGCAACGCGGGCGCGACGATGCCCGGCGACCAGCTGCACCAGGCCGTCGAACTCCATGTCCGTCTGGTCATCTCGTATTTGGAGAACCCGTCGACGGACCCGACGCACGCCCACCCCGAATATGTCCGCCAACTCGCCGCCACCTATCTGGCGCCGATGATCTACTGAGATGAGTCTCTCGTGAGGTTTTCCCGATCCAAGCCGGCGCTGACCGGCGACGAACTCCGCGGCAAGGTCGTCGCGGTGACGGGTGGCGCGCGCGGAATCGGGTTCGAGACCGCGACGCAGCTCTTCGCCGCGAAGGCGAATGTCGTGATCGGCGATATCGACGCCGACGCGGTCGGGAAGGCCGCCGCCGATCTGGGCATCGAGGGAATCGAACTGGACGTCACGTCACCGGAATCGATCGAGGCCTTCCTCGACGAGACGGAGAAGCGCGTTGGTCCCGTCGATGTGCTGATCAATAACGCCGGCATCATGCCCGTCGGCCCGTTCCTCGGCTACGACGCGGCGCTGATCCGCCGCACCGTCGACATCGACCTGATGGGCGTCATCTGGGGGTCGCAGGCGGCGGCCCGCCGGATGGTGCGGCGCGGCCACGGGCACATCGTGAACGTCGCGTCGGTCGCCGGGCGACTGCCGATGCCCGGGCTCACGGTCTACAACGCCGCCAAGGCGGGGGTCATCGAGTTCTCCGACGCGCTCAACGCCGAACTGGCCGACGATGGCGTTGCGGTGTCGGCGATCCTGCCGTCGTTCACCAACACCGGCCTCATCAGTGGGCTGGAGACGAACCGCTACATCCGCGTCGTCGAACCAGAAGTCGTTGCCGCGCAGGTCGTTTCGACGATCATCAAGCCGCAGGCGCGTGCTGCGGCGCCGCGTTCGATGGGCTGGGTCCACGCCAACGCGATCATGCCGCAGGCGCTCAAACGGCGGACCCGCAAGATGACCGGTCTCGACCACATCTTCCTGCACTACGACGGATCGTCGCGCGCGGAGTACAACAAGCGCATCGGGCAGTAGCCGGTGGGCGCGGACAACCAGCGGACCCGCGACCGCGCACTGCTCGCCGCGGAGCGACAGGCCCGAGCCGAACTCGACGACATCCGCGACGGCGGTCCGCCGCGCCGGGAGCGGATCGTGCTGGCGCTCGCGGCCGTCGCCGCGCTCAGCGGAATCATCGCGGCGTTCATCTCCGGTCGCGCTCCCTCCGACGAGGACTTCCAGCGGGCGGCGGCCGAGCGGGTCAACCTCCTGCTCAGTTCCGATCCCGACCAGCCGGATCGGGCCAAGCGAATCCTCGCCGGTGCGACGGGGGAGTTCCACGACGAGTTCGCCCAGTCGGCCGACGCCTACACGACCTTCGTGCGCGCCCGAGGCACCGTTTCCGACGGGCGGGTGCAGGGTACTGGGATGACCGCCCGACTCGGCGATCAAGCCGAGGTGCTCGTGCTGGCCACCGTCGACCTGCCTGCCTCCCCACAGGCCCCCGCGCGCAGCACCGACTTCCGGCTGCGGGTCGTCGTCGCCGACGAGGACGGGGTCTTCAAACTCGCGAAGGTGCAGTACCTGCCGTGAGTGTCCAGGATCGCCCCAGCGCCGCGGCCGACCGTGCCGCGGCCGACGACGACCGACGCCGGCTGCGCTGGCTCGCGCTCGGGTCGGTGATCGCCGCCGCGGCGCTGGTCGTCGCCGCGTGGCAGTTCACGGGCTGGCGAGCCGAGGCCGGCGCGCAGGCTCGTCACGACGCGGTGCGGGCCCAGGCGCCGGCCGTGATCGCCGACGTCTTCTCCTATACGCCGCAGACCGTCGCCGCCGACAGCCGTCGGGCCCGGACGCTGGTCAGCGACGAGTTCGCCGCGGCCAATGCGGCGGCGTTGAGCGATCAGCGGGCCGGGGCGGCGCAGTGGAAGACGCGCACCGTCGCCGTCGGCGACTCCGGTGACGACTGGGCCGAGGTGATCGCCGTCGTCGTCGTGACCGATCCGGTCGACCGCGAGAGCACCGACGAGCGGATCCTCTCGACGCGGTTCGTCCACCGCGGCCGCTGGCTGCTCGACGCCGTGGAGCTGATCCGATGAGTTCCGCGGACCGGGCGACCCGGCGGTGGCGGGAAGCGCGCATCGCCGCGGGTCCCGCGCTGCGCCGACGGGCTGCACGCCGGCGCCGACAGTTGGCCCTGGGCATTCGGGTCGTCGTCGCGCTCGGCGTGCTCGCGATCGTCGCCGCGCTGGTCTTCGGGATTCTCGATCGTCGCGGGGCGTTGGCGCATCAGCGCGGAGACGAGGCCCAGCTGGGCGCACGTGCGGCGCTGCAGACCATGCTCAGCGCTGATCCGCGCAAGGCGGAGGCGTACGTCGATGCCGTGCTCGCGGTTTCCGCAGGCAGCCAGCGCGCCCGCATCGAGGCCGCCCGCGGCGAGTTGGCCGCCGAGATCGCCGCCCAGTCGGGCCCGTCGACGGGGCAGGTGCTGGCCACCGCCCTCGTCGACGAACCGTCGCCGAGCGGACCGGTCACCGTGCTGGTCGTCGCCGAGGCCACCAACCCGCAGTTGATCGGTGCCGACACCACCGCCAAGCGCGTCCCGGTCGTCGTGACGATGACCCAGGTCGACGGTCGCTGGCTCGTCGAACAGGCGAGGCAGGCGTGAACCGCCGCGTCGCGGCACTGGCCGCTCTCGCCACGGTCTTGATGCTGGTCGCGGTGTGGGGGTGGTGGCGCGCCACCGACAGCGGACCGGTCGAGGATCCCCGACGTGCGGCTGTCATGACCGCTGCCGCGCATGCGACGACGGTGCTGATGACGCAGCAGCCCGGCGACCCGCCCGTACGCGCCGACGTGAAATCGCTGCTGACCGGACGACTGGCCGACGAGTATGCCAGTCAGGGGGCCGATGTCGTGTTGCCCGGCGCCGTGGAGCGGCGGATGACGATGACCGCGCGAGTCGTGGGCACCGGGACCGCGGAGCTGCGTTCGACGCGCGCCCGTGTGCTCGTCTTCGTGGACCTGTGGGCGACGCCGCATGCCGCCGAACAGCAAGCACCGAGGGTACCCTTAGCGCGCTGGGCGGCTATGCGTAATGTCGACGGGAAGTGGCTGCTCGCCGGACTGACCCCGGTTGGCGGCACCTTCTCTTAATTCGTTACCCACGAAGGGGAATTTGTCGATGTCGGAAAGACTTGGCTCGGGCGCGACCGTGGTGGTCGTCGGCGCCGGGCTCGGTGGCGTGCGTGTGGCCGAGAACCTTCGGACCGGTGGGCATGACGGGCCGATCGTGATGATCGGGGCCGAGGCCCACCCGCCGTACGACCGGCCACCGCTGTCGAAGAACGTTCTCACCGACGCGACCGATCGGGTCGACCTGAAACCCGAGGCGTTCTACGGCGAATCGTCGATCGAGCTGCGCACCGGCGAGCACGTCGACCGCATCGATCCGGCGGAGAAGACGTTGACGGTCACGCGCGCCGACGGATCGTCGTACCAGCAGGACTACGACGCCCTGGTCTTGGCCACCGGGCTGGATCCGCGCCCGTTTCCCGGTGCCGAAGACGTCGCGGGCGTGTACACGCTGCGCCGCTTCGACGACGCTCTCGCGTTGCGGGACGCGGCGGCGGGAGCGACGGCTGCCGTCGTCATCGGCGCTGGCTTCATCGGCTGTGAGACCGCGGCGAGTCTGCACACGCTGGGACTGACCGTGACCCTCGTCGAACCGGCTCCGACACCGTTGGCACAGGCCGTCGGCACTGAGATCGGTGCGCTCGTGACCCGCCAGCACAACGAGAAGGGCGTCAGCGTGCGCGCCGGGATCGGCGTCGACGAGATCGTCGCAGAAGGCGGCAAGGTGAGCGGCGTGAAACTCTCCGACGGGGAGGTCGTACCGGCCGACCTCGTCGTCGTCGGGATCGGGTCGACCCCCGTCGTCGGCTATCTCGACGGGTCGGGCATCGAACTCGCCAGCCGCGAAGTCGGCGGCGGCATCGCATGCAACGAGGTCGGCCGGACGAGCGCTGACGACGTCTATGCGCTGGGCGATGTCGCGAATTGGCGCGACCACGGTGGTGCCCAGCGCCGGGTCGAGCACTGGAACCACACGGTCGAGCAGGCGGCCATCGTCGGCGCGGCGCTGCTCGGCACCGACCATGCCGTCGTGCCCGCCGTCCCGTACTTCTGGAGCGACCAGTACGACCTCAAGATCCAAGTCCTCGGCTGGCCGAAGCCCGACGACGACGTGCACATCGTCGACGACGACGGACACAAGTGGCTCGCATACTTCAGCCGCGACGGCATGCTGACCGCCGTGGCCGGCGCGGGGAAGGTCGGGGCGGTCATGAAGACGCGGCCGAAGCTGGTCACCCCGACGCCGATCGACGAGGTGCTGCCGGGCTGATGGCGGCCTCGGCGGCCGAGATCCGCGCGGCGGTCCTCGCCGTCGCCGACCCGGAGCGGGCCGCGTCGTCGGCGTGGTTCTTCAAAACGGGTCCGGGGGAGTACGGCGAGGGCGACGTCTTCGCCGGTGTCCCGGTACCGGTGCTGAGAAGGCTGGCGCGCGGATTCCGCGGTGTCTCCCCGTCGACGGTGACCGAGCTGCTCGCCGACGAGACCCACGAGATCCGGCTGCTGGCGCTGATCCTCATGGTGCGCGAGTTCGCCGACCGTGCCCAGAATTCCGCCGATCGTGCCCACAATCCCGCCGACCGTGCCCAACATCTCGCCGACCGTGCCCAGAATTCCGCCGATCGTGCCCAATGGGTCCAGTGCTACCGGGATGCCATTGCCT
>NZ_BAEE01000023.1 GCF_000241265.1 Gordonia araii NBRC 100433 | reverse complement strand
GCATCGCCCATCCCGCGCCTTCTCTGCTCACACCCTCGAGCAGGGTTTGGTGCGCGGTGGCGTCGTGGTCGTCTAGCGGCGGTACCTGGTTGAGCACCTCGTGCGTCTGGCTCATTGATCCGTCTCTCCTTCGGTGACATGGCTCCCCGCGGAGCCGAAGTCGTCGTACGGTGCCGCGTCGCGTTCACCGACGGCCGTCTTGAAACCGGCCGTCGCGGCCCGTTGCTGGAATGCGTAGCCCTCGCGGGTGTGACGGGAGATCCCGTCGAAGACCGTGCTGATCATCTGGCTGTTGTGGACGCCCTGCGCGAGGAGGCTGGAGTTCAGGGCCAGTTTGACCATCATGAGCTGATTGGTCGGCATGGCCGCGATTCGTTGCACCAGGCGCTCGACGCGTTCGTCGAGCTGCTCCGGTTCGGGCGCCTCGATGGCCAGCCCCCACGCCTCCGCTTCGCGGCCGGTGAGGCAGTCGCCGGTCAGCAGCAGCCGTTTCGCGCGTTGGTCGCCGAGCCGGTGAGCCCACAGGCCGGCGCTCGGCACACCCCAGACCCTGGTGGGCGGATAGCCGATCTTGGCGTCGGCGGCGATCACGATCTGGTCGCAGTGCAGGGCGATGTCAGTTCCGCCGGCGATGCAGAAGCCGTGGATCTTCGCCACCGTCGGCTTGTTGGCGTGCAGCAGGCTCGCGAAGCCCTTGGTGAAGCGGCTCATCATCGCGTAGTCGATCATCGGATCCCACGTCTGCGACGGATCGTGATTCGCGGCCTGCACGCCGGGTGCGAGAACGGTGCCCTCGTGCGGATCGGCGCCGGCGAGTCCGCCGTCGAGCATCCGCTCGGCGCTGTCGACCAGGTCGTATCCGCCGCAGAAACCCTTTCCCCGGCCCGACAGCACGATGACCCGGACGCGCGGATCGAGGTCGGCGCGCTCGACGGCCGCCGCGAGGTCGTTGGGAGTGTCGGCGGTGATGGCATTGCCCCGCTCCGGGCGATCGAAGGTCAGTCGCGCGACGCGCCCGTCGACTTCATAGGTCAGCGTCGGGTACCGCACGAGGGTCCCGTCCTCAGGCTCGCCGGCGGCCTCGGAATCCCGTTTGTCCATGTCCCGCCACTCTGCTGGTCGTTCCGTCATTGGCTAGACGTTACAGTTATAGACACACGTGTGTCTATAACTGTTTCGTGCGATGATCCTTGGCGTGGCAGCCGCGACCAACGAACCAGCCCCGCTATCGGCGCGTTCCACTGTTCTGAGTCTCATGCTGGGGACTCACCCCGAACCCCTCACATCGGCGCACCTGCGACGCGCCGGCCAGTTCTTCGACATCGAGCCCGGCACGGTGCGCGTAGCCACGGCACGGGCCGTGGCGGACGGGGACTTGGTCCGCTCGGACGACGGATACCGCCTGGGCGCCCGGCTGCTCCGACGTCAGCAGCACCAGGCCGAAGCGGTCCGCGACACCGAAAGCCCATGGGACGGCAAATGGGAGATGGCGGTCGTCGTCGTAACCGGTCGGTCCGGGCCCGAGCGCGCCGCGCTTCGCGAATCTCTCAACGAGCACCGCCTCGCGGAACTGAAAGAAGGCATCTGGACACGTCCGGCGAACCTGCAGCGTCCGCGCGACTACGCGACGAACCCGGTCCTTCGCACCTTCATCGCCCGTGCCGAACAGGATCCCCGCGAACTCGCCGAGATGTTGTGGCCGTTGCCGGCGTGGGCCGACGAGGCCGAACAGCTGCTGGCGGCCTGGGACCGCGCCCAACTTCCGGCGACCAGACTTGCCTCCGCGGCTCGCATGGTTCGGCACCTGGCCAGCGATCCGTTGCTCCCCAGCGAGCTATTGCCTGCCGACTGGCCGGCCGAGACGCTCCGCGATGCCTACCTGAGATACCAGGAAGAACTGCGCGGTTTGGTGCGTCGGGGCTAGGGGACCTATCCACAGGAGGACCGCGTCATCCCCATAGCGTTGCTGTAATTGGCCATACACATCACCGGCGGTATCGATCGTGTTTACCACGCAGCCGACTGTCCCGGAACCGGCCACCGACTCCACCTGCCGCATGACTGTTCGGCGATGAATGTCGCGTAGGCTTTGCTTGGTCGTTTACCAGCTGGCCAGTCCGGCGACGTCGCAAGTGAGAGCGGCTTTGGACGCTGCAGTCGATGGGCGAGCGGCAGGTCGTCTACAAGGTCCACCGTTAGGTCGACGCCAACGACTCGATCAGACGCAGCTCCGCCGGGGGTCGCTGTTGTCGCCACAACCTGCAGCTTCGGCACACCGAGCTGATCGTTCTGCTGTATTTCGGCACATCGCCTAGCAGTTGTGAGTAGTTGACGATTCAGGTGAGCCTCATCGAGAACCATCACCGCGTCGCGCGCCAAGAGCCCCGCCTCGCGCGGGCGGGCATTCGCTGATGTGCCGTACCCCGACAGAGCGAACCCTGCCGGGATACCAACCCCACTACTGCAAAAGAAGCGAATCACAATCCCTCAACGAAGGTCCGCTGCTGGGGCGGTGAGAACGAGCTTAGAGCAGGTCTTCTAGCTGTCGCTCACGTCGCACGTGCCGAAGTATGCTGGTCCCATGACGATCACACGCGAAGAACTCCATGCGCTGGTTGATCGCGTGCCAGCACAGGACTTAGATCGGGCCGCCAGCGCGCTGTCGACCTTGACCGACCGAGGATCCGCTCGGCCACATCCCCGTTCGCTAGGCGCAATCGACGGTGAACCGGACGATTCCACGCAGGTCGACGAGCTGCTGGCCGAGGGCTTGGGACGTTGATCCTGGTCGACACCGGCGTACTGGTTGCACTGGTCAACCGCCGCGATGTCAACCACGAAGCGTGCCGGGAGTGGTTCCTGGCCACGCCAGTCGCCGACCTTGCGATCCCTTCTCCACTGATAGCGGAGATCTGCTACATGATCGCGCTGCGTGGTGGCCCTGGCGCCGAACACCTCTTCCTACTGGATCTGGCCGACAGCCTATACGGCCAGATCGTTGAAGTCACCGAAGGTGATCTCCGCCGCATGGCTGAATTGGTGAGGAGATATGGCGACTTACCCTTGGGCGGCGCGGACGCTTCTGTGATCGCGATCGCGGAACGTCTCGAAGTACACGAAGTGGCCACAATCGACCGCAGACATTTCGCCGTCGTCCGCCCCGAACACGTCCCACGCCTAACCCTGCTACCTCACGACCTCACCTCGTTTGGCTGACT
>NZ_BAEE01000024.1 GCF_000241265.1 Gordonia araii NBRC 100433 | reverse complement strand
AGCTTGTCAACTTTTCTGTGTAAGTCGATCAGGTATTCGATTTATAGGTGATGGTTGATACGTTCTGGATAGGCGAGGGAGAGTTGCTCGAGCGCGCGTTTCCAGTTGGTGGTTACCGCGCCTTCGACCAGTCGTCCGGAGGCGCGTCGTTTGGCGGCGGGCAGGCCGCGTTCCTTGGCTCGGTCGCGGGCGCGTTTGTCTTCGATGTTGCCGATCGCCAGCCACAGCAGCTTCATCGCCGCCGCATCGTTGGGGAAGTGCCCACGGTTCTTGGTGACCTTCCGCAGCTGATAGTTCAGCGATTCGATGCTGTTGGTGGTGTAGATGACCCGCCGCAACTCCGGCGGGAACGCCAGGAACGGAACGAATCGCTCCCACGCATCCCGGAACGTCTTGACCGCCGACGGGTACTTACGACCGAGGTCGGAGTCGGCGAACGCATCCAATGCGTCCAACGCCGCTTGCTCGGTCGGGGCCTGGTAGATCGGCTTGAGCAACCCGGCGACGGATCTGCGGTCGCCGTAGCCGACGAACCGCATCGATGCCCGGATCAGGTGCACCACACACGTCTGAACGGTCGCCTGCGGCCAGGTGGCCTCCACGGCCTCGGCGAACCCGGTCAGACCGTCGCAGCACACGATCAACACGTCGGCGACCCCACGATTGCGCAGCTCCGCGCACACCGCCGCCCAGAACGTGGCGCCCTCGGTCTGCTGAATCCAGATCCCCAGGACGTGCTTGACGCCGTCCATATCGACCCCGACGGCGAGGTGAGCGGCCTTGTTGCGCACGTGCCCGCCATCGCGGATCTTGACCATGATCGCATCCAAGTAGATGACCGGATACAGCGCTTCCAGATCACGTTGCTGCCACTTGATGACCTCGTCGGCGACCTCCTCGGTGATCTTGCTGATCGTCTCGTGCGACAACTCGGTGCCGATCGTCGACGCGAGGTGATGGGCGATATCGCGGATGGTCATCCCGCCCGCGTACAGCGAGACGATCATCGCATCCAAGCCGTCGAGGCGGCGTTGGCCTTTGCGGACCAGCATCGGAGTGAAACTGCCGTCCCGGTCCCGCGGGACCGACAACGCCACATCACCGACCTCGGTCGCCACGGTTTTAGTGCCGTATCCGTTGCGGGAGTTCGGAAACGACGCCGCATCCGGGTCTCCGGCCTCATAGCCGAGATGCTCGGTCAGCTCGGCATTCAGACCTCGTTCGAGAGTAGCTTTGAGAAGCGAGTTCAGCAGGCCGTCCTGCCCGCCGACCGGCTCGCCGGCATCGATACGGGCGAACACCTCATCCAGGGCACCCGACATGACCAGCTCGTTGGCCATCTCGGTCTGCCGGCGCCGTTGCTCCTCACGCGAATCATCCACACTCACATCATGATTGACAGTCACTACAGCGGTTTCCCTTCAGGATTGACCTCACCGCTTACACAGACCATCTGACACG
>NZ_BAEE01000025.1 GCF_000241265.1 Gordonia araii NBRC 100433 | reverse complement strand
GACACCGTGATCGTCGACGAGGTGCACGCGGTGGCCGGGACCAAACGCGGGACCCATCTGGCGCTGTCGCTGGAACGCCTCGACGCGCAGCTCGCCAAGCCCGCCCAGCGGATCGGCCTCTCGGCGACCGTCCGCCCGCCCGAAGCGGTCGCCGCCTTCCTCGGCGGCTCGCGGCCGTGCCGCATCGTCGACCCTCCGGCCGCCAAGACCTTCGAACTGCGCATCGACGTACCCGTCGAAGACATGGCCAACATCCCCGCCGACGACGTGGACCCGCTGCCCGGTGACGACGCCCTCTCCCCGACCGCGGGCTCGATCTGGCCGGCGATCGAGCGTTCCATCGCCGACGAGATCCTGGCCAACCGGGCGACGATCGTGTTCGCCAACTCCCGGCGCCTCGCCGAGCGCCTGACCGCCGCGCTCAACGAGATCTACGCGCGCCAGGAGGGGTACGAGGCCACCGAGACCCGCAACCACCAGAATCCCGGCGGCGGCCCGTCGGCGATCACCACGGGCAACACGCCCGCGATCCCGCTCGACGCGCCCGTGTTGGCCCGTGCCCACCACGGCTCGGTCAGCAAAGAACAGCGCGCCCAGATCGAAGACGATCTGAAGTCGGGGCGGCTGCGCTGCGTCGTCGCCACGAGTTCGCTGGAACTGGGCATCGACATGGGTGCGGTCGACCTCGTGATCCAGGTGGAGTCGCCGCCGTCGGTGGCCAGCGGTCTGCAGCGCGTCGGCCGCGCGGGGCATCAGGTCGGCGAGATCAGCCGCGGCATCCTCTATCCGAAACACCGCACCGACCTGATCCACACGACGGTCGCCGCCGCCCGGATGCGCGACGGCCTCATCGAGCAACTGGCCATCCCCTCCAACCCGCTCGACGTGCTGGCGCAGCAGACGATCGCGGCAGCGGCCGTCGACGACCTCGACGTCGACGAGTGGTACGACACGGTCCGGCGGGCTGCCCCGTACAAGAACCTCGGCCGCGACGTCTACGAGGCCACGCTCGACCTCATCTCCGGACGCTTCCCGTCGGAAGAGTTCGCCGAGCTGCGCCCGCGGGTGACGTGGGATCGCGCAGTCGGCACGCTCACCGGCCGCCGGGGCGCGCTGCGCCTCGCGGTGACCTCCGGTGGAACGATCCCCGACCGCGGCCTCTTCGGCGTCTTCCTGGCCGGCGACGAGGAGGGGCCGCGCCGCGTCGGCGAACTCGACGAGGAGATGGTCTACGAGTCTCGCGTCGGCGACGTGTTCGCACTCGGCGCATCCAGCTGGCGCATCGCCGAGATCACCCACGACCGCGTGCTCGTCACCCCGGCCCCCGGGCTGCCGGGGCGGCTGCCGTTCTGGATCGGCGACACGGTGGGGCGCCCGGCCGAACTGGGCGCCGCGATCGGGCAGTTCACCGGTCAGATCGCGAACTCGAAATCCATGGACGCCGCCGTCACCGAGCTCGGCCTCGGTCTCACCGATTTCGCGCGCGGCAACCTCACCGCCCTGATCGGCGAGCAGCGCGACGCCACCGGCACGGTTCCCACCGACCGGACCCTCGTCGTCGAACGGTTCCGCGACGAGCTGGGCGACTGGCGCGTCATCCTGCACTCGCCGTACGGATTGCGGGTCCACGCGCCGTGGGCGAGCGCTATCTCGAACCGGCTCAAGGCGACCCTCGGACTGGAAGGGGCGGTCAGCGCGGCCGACGACGGCATCATCGTCCGCCTGCCCGACACCGACGACGCCCCGCCCGGCCCGGAAGTGTTCCTCGTCGACCCCGACGAGATCGAGGCCATGGTGACCGACGCACTGGCCGATTCACCGCTCTTCGCCGCACGATTCCGCGAATGCGCCGCCCGCGCCCTGCTGCTGCCCCGACGCGACCCCGGGCGCCGCTCGCCGCTCTGGCAGCAAAGGCAGCGCAGCGCCCAGCTCCTCGGCGTCGCCTCGCGCTACCCCGACTTCCCAATCGTGCTCGAAGCGGTGCGCGAATGCCTCCAGGACGTGTACGACCTGCCGGCGCTGCACGATCTCCTGACGCGCATCGCCCGGCGTCAGGTGCGGCTGACCGCCGTGGAGACCCCGAGCGCCTCACCGTTCGCCGCTGCCCTGCTCTTCGACTACATCGGCGCCTACATGTACGCCGACGACACTCCGATCGCCGAACGCCGGGCGGCGGCCCTCTCGCTGGACACGGCACTGCTCGCACAGCTGCTCGGGCGTCTCGACCTGCGGGAACTGCTCGACGACGAGGTGATCGCCGAAGTCGTCGCCCGCCTGCAGCGACTCGATCCGGCGCGGCAGGCGCGCGATGCCCAGGATGTCGGCGACCTCCTCCGGTGGCTCGGCCCGTTGACGACGGAGGAGATCGCGCAGCGCTACCGGGGCGAGAAGCTGCTGGATGCGGTGCTCGACTCGCTGCGCGGACAGATCTTCCTGGTCACCCACCACGGTCGGGAGCGGTGGGCGGCGGTCGAGGACGCCGGGCGGCTGCGCGACGGACTCGGCATCGCTCTCCCGCCGGGGGTGCCGGTGGCCTTCGCCGAACCGGTCGACGACCCGCTCGGCGACCTGGTCGGCCGGTACGCGCGGACGCACGGGCCGTTCACCACCGCCGAGGCCACCGAGGGGATCGGCCTGCCGTCGGCGGTCGTCGGCGACACGCTCGTCCGTCTCGCCGGAAACCGGCGCGTCGTCGAGGGCGAGTTCCTGGCCGGAGCGGGCACGCCCCAGTGGTGTCATCCCGACGTCCTCGGTCAGATCCGGCGGGGTTCCCTCGCTGCGACCCGCTCGGCGATCGCACCGGTCGATAACGCCAGCTTCGCGAGGTTCCTCCTCGACTGGCAGCACGTCTCGGCGGCGAGCGGCAGAACCCGCGGCGTCGATGGAGTCGCGTCGGCGATCGATCAACTCGCCGGCGTTCCGATCCCCGCCTCGGCGTGGGAATCGCTGGTCCTGCCCGCCCGGGTGCCCGACTACTCGCCGTCGATGCTCGACGAGCTGCTGTCCACCGGAGAGACGGTGTGGTCCGGTCACGGCGCGATCGGCAGCTCCGACGGGTGGGTGGCCTTCCACCCCGCCGACCTGACGGCCGCCACTCTGCCCCCGCCCGACGACGTCGAGACGACGGCGACGATGACCAGCCTGACCGAGGCACTGGAAACCGGTGGAGCCCTTCGCCTTCCGGAGCTGATCGCCGGACTCGACGCCCCGGGTGACGTCACCGACTCGGTCTGGGCGCTGGTCTGGTCCGGCCGGGTCGCCAACGACAGCTTCGCGCCGGTCCGGACGCTCCTCTCCGGGCGGGGAGGATCCGCCGGTCGGAGCACTCCCAGTCACCGGTCGCGGCGCGCACCACGACTGCGAGGCGCGCGACTCTCCGGCGCCTACCTGGCGGGGGCATCCGGTCCCGGTGCCGGCCCCGTCGCCGCAACCGTCCCGGGCGTGCTGAGCGGTCGGTGGTTTCTTCTCCGGCGCCCCGAGGTCGATCCGACGGCGGCGACGTCGGCGACCTGCGAAGTGCTGCTGGAGCGCTACGGCGTCGTGACGAAAGGCGCCGTACACAACGAAGGGGTGCCCGGCGGCTTCTCGCGCGTGTACCGGGCCCTGACCGTCTTCGAGGACAGCGGGAAGGTGCGTCGCGGCTACTACGTCGATGGCCTCGGCGGCGCACAGTTCGCCGTCCCGACGACGGTCGATGCGCTGCGCGACCACACGACCGTCCGGCGGGAGCAGTCCGGCCGGGCCTTCGTCCTCGCCGCCACCGACCCGGCCAATCCCTACGGGGCCGCGCTGGAATGGCCGGAGAGCGGCGGCTCCCACCGCCCGGGGCGGAAAGCGGGGGCGCTCGTCGTTCTCGTCGACGGTGAACTCGATTGCTTCGTCGAACGCGGAGGCAAGACCGTGCTCACGTTCCCATCGCCGCGGTCCGGTGCCGACGAGCACCGCGAAGAGGTATCTCGAGACTCATCCGCTGCGGCCCTCGCCGACCTCGTTCGTTCCGGGCGCGTGGAACGCCTCGCCATCGACATCGTCGACGGCGAACCCGTCCAGTCCACCGAGTTCGGCAAACGACTCCTTGAGGCCGGCTTCACCCGAACGCCGCGCGGAGTCCGGTTGCGCTACGGATCCCATGCGTAGCCCATATGCATGCATACTTCATGCTATTCTCATGATATGAGCACGCTTCAGGTTCGGAACCTTCCCGACGATCTGCACGCCCGCCTCGGTGAGCGCGCACGTCGGGTCGGACTTTCTATGTCCGAGTACGTGACGCGAGTGCTCCGGGCCGACCTCGAGCGGCCATTGTTCGAAGATTGGGCGGCCTCGGTCCGATCCACCCGGCCACGCGACATCGACGTGGCGTCCACGCTGGACGCCGTCCGCGACGAATACGACCCGACCGAATGAGGCGAGTCATCGACTCCAGCGCGCTCATCGACGCGATTCTGCCGACAACGCGACAGGATCGGGCGCTCGCGGCCATGGCGGATGCCGAGTTGTGGTCGCCCGCGATCGTCGACCTCGAAGTGGCCTCCGCCCTCTGGCGCTTGGCGCGAACCGGGCAGATCAGTGCCGCAGAGGCAGATTCCGGCGTCGATGCGCTGCAGACCGCGCCCATCCGCCGCGTCGACGACACGGCCGTCGTCGGCGAAGCGTGGCGGCTTCGCGAATCGGTCCGGGTTTCCGACGCCTTCTACGTGGCGTGCGCGCGACTGCTCAACGCCGACCTCATCACCTCGGACGCGCGTCTGTCGCGTGCTCACGATCTGCGCATAACCGTGGTGCTCCTCCGATGACGACACAGACCTCACCCCATGCCCGAGGGTGACACCATCTATGCGCTGGCGGCTCGGCTCCGGCCGCTTCTGCGCGGAAAAACGCTGACCAGGAGCGACTTCCGCGTTCCCCGGCTGGCGACGGTCGATCTGTCCGGCTGGCGAGTCGACGACGTGCGGTCCATCGGTAAGCACCTCGTCGCCGACGTCTCCGACGACGATCGGCGCGCAGCGGTCCGCTCGCATCTGGGAATGGACGGCTCGTGGCGGACCTTCACCGCGGGGCAGCGCTGGAACAAGCCCGGCCACACCGCACGGGTGATTCTCGCGGTCGACGGCCTCGAAGCCGTCGGATTCTCGCTGCGCGAACTCCACCTCGACGCCGATCCCGACCGCGCCACCGCGCACCTCGGACCCGACCTCCTCGGACCCGGCTGGGATCCGGGGCTGGCGCTGGCCAACATCGCCGCGGCCGTCGAGCGAACACCGAGACTGACCGTTTCGGAGGCACTCCTCGACCAGCGGCTCATGGCCGGAATCGGAAACGTCTATCGCAACGAGATCTGCTTTCTCCTCGGGGCCCACCCCGCGTCGTCGATGGCGGGGGTCGACGCCGAGAAAACCGTCGCGCTGGCGCGGGATCTGTTGTGGGAGAACCGCTTGCGCGTGAATCGCAACACCACCGGCCTGCGGGGTCGCGCGAACCACTGCGTGTACGGACGGGGGAACCGCCCGTGCCGGCGCTGCGGTACCCCGATCCGGCGAATCGACGGATCAGGCCGCGACCGCGTCACCTACTGGTGTCCGGCCTGCCAGCCGGTCACTGATTCCCGTAGCGATCCGGCTCCTCGCCGAACGTGAAGCGGCGGGCGGAGATCTCGTCGACGGTGATCTCCACGTAGTCGTACTTGAGCGTCGGCACCCAGCTGTGCAGCGGCAGCTTGTCCGCCTCGGCGATGTCGTGGGTGGAGACGAGGATCTTCGCGTGACCCTTGGCGATGACGCTCCAGCCGCCGGTGTCGTCGGTCCGGTCGGCCTCGAACGCCAGCCGGTTGTTGACCGCGATCTCCGCGAGCTTGGTTCCGGCCGCGGTGCGGAAATAGATCTTGCCGCCGGTCGCGTAGAAGTTGATGGGGAAGATCTCCGGCTGGTCGTCGACGCTCGTCGCGAGCCGGCCGAGCTGCCTGGTGCCCAGCAACTCCCATGCCTCGTCCTCGGACAGGATCTCAACCGCGCTGCCGGCAACCATGGTGACCTCCCAAGACACGGTGGTGGTCACCACGACCATACCCGCGAGGGCACCGGCCATCTAGAGGACAAGGTCCTCACCGGACACCGCCTACGGCACTATTCGGGCACCGGCACCGGTTCGAGAATCTCGGTCCGCGCTTCGGGGGCCGCGGCCCGCAACGCGTCGGCCGACTCGTCGTCGGGCTGCTGTTGCGAAGCGATCTCCGCCTCGACGCGGGCCACGTAGTTGGCCACCTCGAACGCGGTCGTCTTCTTGCTCCACCCGAGGATCGGCGCCACCAGGGCCGCGACCTCGGCAGCGCAGTCGACGCCGCGATGTGAGTACTCGATGGCGATGCGGGTGCGCCGCGCCAGGAGGTCCTCCATGTGCAGCGCGGCCTCGTTGCGCACGGCGTAGACGATCTCGACCCGCAGATACTGGGGAGCCGCAGCCAGCGGCTCCAGCAGCGACGGATCGTCTTCCGCGTAGCTCAAGACGTCGTCGATGAGCGAGCCGTACCTGTTGAGCAGTCGGCGCACGCGGTACGGGTGCAGTCCGTACCGCTGACCGAGCCCCTCACACTGGTTGACCAGCGCGAAGTAGCCGTCTGCGCCGACCAGCGGCACCCGCTCGGTTATCGACGGCGCCACGCGCGTCGGGATGAAGTCGTTGCAGGCGTCGACCGCGTCGGCGCCCATCACCCGGTAGGTCGTGTACTTGCCGCCCGCGATCGACACCAGGCCGGGTGCGACGGTGGCGACGGCGTGCTCGCGGGACAGGCTCGACGTCTCGTCGTCCTCCCCCGCCAGCAATGGCCTCAGTCCCGCGTACACGCCTTCGATGTCGTCGTGGGTCAGCGGTGACACCAGAACCTCGTTGACGCGTTCGAGGATGTAGTCGATGTCGCGGTGCGTGGCGGCCGGGTGCGCGAGGTCGAGCTTCCAGTCGGTGTCGGTGGTGCCGATGATCCAGTGCGTCTCCCACGGGATGACGAACAGCACCGAGTTCGCCGTCCGCAGGATGATCGCCGTCTCACTGACGATCCGGTCGCGCGGGACCACGATGTGCACGCCCTTGGAGGCGCGCACTTTGAAGTGCCCGCGTTCCTTCGACAGCGCTTGCACTTCGTCGGTCCAGACACCCGCGGCGTTGATCACGCAGTGCGCGCGGACGTCGGTCACCTTGCCGGTGTCGGAGTCGCGCACCCGCACCCCCATCACCCGGTCTGCCTCCCGCAAGAAGTCGACGACCTGCGTCGACGTGCGGACGACGGCACCGTAGTGAGCGGCGGTGCGCGCGACAGTGAGACTGTGCCGGGCGTCGTCGACGACCGTGTCGTAGTAGCGAATGCCGCCGATAAGCGACGATCGCTTGAGCGCGGGCGCCGCGCGCAGCGCACCCGACCGGGTGACGTGGCGCTGGCCGGGCACGGACTTCGAGCCGCCCATCTGGTCGTAGAGGAACAACCCGGCCGCGACGTAGGGCCGCTCCCACATGCGGTTCGTCAGCGGATAGAGGAACGGCAGCGGTTTCACCAGGTGCGGGGCCAGGAGCCGCAGCGACAGCTCGCGCTCGCGCAGTGCCTCGCGGACCAGCCCGAATTCCAGCTGCTCCAGGTACCGCAGGCCTCCGTGGAACATCTTCGACGACCGGCTCGAGGTCCCCGACGCGATATCGCGCGCCTCGACCAGCGCGACCCGCAAACCGCGCGTCGCGGCGTCGAGCGCCGCACCGACACCGACGACACCGCCGCCCACCACGACGATGTCGAACTGCTCGGAGCCGAGCCGCTCCCACGCCCGCTTGTGGTACTCGGGGCTCAGATCGGCTGGTCGCTCCGCGACGGCGTCAGTATCCACGGTTGCCGAGCCTACCGCGTGCAAAGATGGCTGGCGTGGCTAGAAGCAGTGGGTATGTCGTGTCCATCGACCAGGGAACCACGTCGTCGCGGGCGATCGTCTTCGACCATCGCGGACGACCGGTCGGGTCGGAGCAGATCGAACACGAACAGATCTTCCCGCGTCCCGGCTGGGTCGAGCACGACGCACAGGAGATCTGGCGCAACATCCGGCGCGTAACCGCGTCGGCCATGGCGTCGGTGGAGGTCAAACCCCACGACATCATGGCGTGCGGCATCACCAACCAGCGCGAGACGACGCTGGTGTGGGACCGCGGTACCGGCGTCCCGGTCTACAACGCCATCGTCTGGCAGGACACCAGGACCGCCGACCTCTGCGAGCGGCTGGCCGGCGACGCCGGTCCCGACCGCTATCGCGACCGCACCGGACTGCCGTTGTCGACCTACTTCGCCGGCCCCAAGCTGGTGTGGCTGCTGGAGAACGTCGACGGGGTGCGCCAGCGCGCCGAGGCCGGTGACCTGTGCTTCGGCACGATGGATTCCTGGCTCGCGTGGAATATGACCGGCGGTCCTAACGGCGGCCTCCACGTCACCGACGTCACCAACGCGTCGCGCACCATGCTGATGGACCTGCGCACACTGGCGTGGGATCCGGAGATCTGCGCCGACTTCGGCATCCCGATGTCGATGCTGCCGGAGATCCGCAGCAGTTCCGAGGTGTACGGCTCGCTGCGAGCCCAGGGGTCGCTGCCCGGCGTTCCGCTGGCCGGGATCCTGGGCGACCAGCAGGCCGCCACGTTCGGCCAGGCGTGCCTGGCGCCCGGGCAGGCGAAGAACACCTACGGCACCGGGAACTTCCTGCTGCTCAACACCGGCACCGAGCCGGTCTTCTCCGAGCACGGCCTGCTGACCACCGTCTGCTATCAGATCGGCGGCGCGCCGGCCTGCTATGCGCTGGAAGGGTCGATCGCGGTCACCGGTTCGCTGATCCAGTGGTTGCGCGACAACATCGGGCTGATTTCCTCGGCCGCGGAGGTCGAGGGGCTCGCCGCCTCCGTCGACGACAACGGCGGCGCCTACATCGTCCCCGCCTTCTCGGGTCTGTTCGCGCCGCGCTGGCGCCCCGACGCGCGCGGCGTCATCGTCGGCCTGACCCGTTTCATCAACCGCGGCCACCTGGCCCGCGCCGCGCTGGAGGCCAGCGCGTACCAGACCCGCGAGGTCATCGAGGCCATGGAGGCCGATTCCGGAGTGAAACTGACGGCGCTGAAGGTCGACGGCGGCATGGTGGTCAACGATCTGCTCATGCAGTTCCAGGCCGACCAGCTGGGCGTGCCGGTCATCCGACCGGTCGTCAACGAGACCACGGCCCTCGGTGCCGCGTACGCGGCCGGGCTGGCCGTCGGCTACTGGGAAAGCGTCGACGACATCCACGCCAACTGGGCCAAGGACAAGCAGTGGGATCCACAGATGCCCGAGGACGAGCGCACCCGCCTCTACACCGAGTGGAACCGCGCGGTGGAGCACAGTCTGGAACTGGCCTAGCCGACCTCAGAGCTTCCGGTCGCCGTCCTGCGCCTCGTTCTGCGTCGTATCGGCCTGCGGAGCCGGGTCGGGTTCGCCCAGTACCGGCGGGCCGACCAGCGGCAGTTCGCCGACGATCTCCTCGACGTTCTCCCGAACGTGCAGATAGTCGGCGGCGCGGCGGTCCTCGGCGTCCTCCGACCGGGAAGCGCGGGGCACAAACGGCATTCCGCCACGCATACCCGGACCGGCCCCGGGACGCAGGGGTGCGCCGGCGACAGGAGTGCCCGCGGTCGAGGGCATCAGCCGGGGTGGAACCAACGAGCTGCGCGGCGGCGGCGCCCCGGTCGATCCGACGGGTGCGCCTCCGATGCCGCGCGCGCCCGGGTTGCCCGGCATTGCCACCAGCCCGGTCGGGCCGCCGGTCGTAGACAGATTCGGTTGGTAAACAGCGGGATTCGCGGTATTCGGGCGGTTCGTTCCCGACGGCGGCCCCGACGGGTCCGGGCCGCTCGGGGCCTTGTTCGTCCCGCCCGGATTCTGCGCCCCAGCCTGTGCGGCTGGCGGCGTACTTCCCGAGCCGGCGGTCGGTGCCTGGTCGGTCCGGCCGTTCGAGGACAGCGGCACGCCGGCGGCGGCGGTCCCCGTCGAGTTCGTGATCGAGGACGTGTCGAATCGATCGTCGCCGCCGGGCGTCGGCTGCGCCCCAGTACCGATCTCCGACGACGGCCGGGGTCCCAGGTCGGCTGCCGGCGCCTCTCCCACCGACACCGATGCCGCCAGCATCGGATCGCTGTACGAGACGTTCATCGCCGACGCGACGGCCGCGCGCACTTGTGCCGCCTCGGCCTCGTCCACGTCTGGGCCCGCCAGCGCGGCAGCGGCGGCGCGCAGGGCCGGTGACTTCGTTCTCGTGGCGGCCAGCGTGTTGGCCACTCCCTGAAGGCGGCTGGCCGCCGAGGCCGCGATCGCGG
The DNA here is from genome assembly GCF_000241265.1 of Gordonia araii NBRC 100433. GTDB lineage: Bacteria > Actinomycetota > Actinomycetes > Mycobacteriales > Mycobacteriaceae > Gordonia > Gordonia araii. The sequence continues at coordinate 6,936 of NZ_BAEE01000025.1, read as the reverse complement.
CGGATCGACGGACATCGGTCGCGACCTGCGACGCCTTCACCGCGCTCGCCGACGCGGCCGCACCCTTCAGCGAACCCGCCGTCGATTCGAACACCGACGTCACACGATTCGCCGCCGTGTGTGCGCGCTCGATCGCCGCGCGCAACGCGGCGACGTCCGCCGCCGCCTGCTCGGCGCCCATCGAATCCACCATGTCCGCGATGGCCGAGACATCGATCGACGACCACGGCGTTCGTCCCCCAGGAGCCACAATGACTTAGACGCACACCGGGGCCGCGCGGTTCCCTCACGAGCGAGTCAGAATTCGATGGAACCGATCGGCCGCGCGCTGCGTCCAAGTATGGAGAGGATGTTCATGACCCAGCGCTGAAACGAGGTCCCGGTGCCCGAACCCACACTGCTCTCCGAAGCAGAAGCATGGCTGGAACGTGCCAAGGTAGCGAGGTGGGCGGCTGAGGAGTTGGTCGCGTGTATTAACGCCGTCTCTGGAGTTCTCGCAGCCAACTACATGGGCGACGGCTGCACAGAAGCACCGCCAGTGTTCGCCGAACTCAAGCGCGACCTCGCGGCGGGATCCCCGAGCTGGAACTTCTCCCTCGCACAACAGGCGGATTCACTGAAGGGCCTGGCGAATACGTGCGCCGGAGCCGGCGACAGTTTTCGCACTTTCGACCGCATCGGGGCACATCTCATTGAGAAATAGTCTGGTTTGGTCAGCGGTCGCTGGCATGGCACTCATCTTGGCGACCAGCGCATGTCACGTCGACGGTTCACCCACGCCGGTATCGACGGCGCAGAAATCTGCACACCCTGGAGCCTTTCCGAATCGGGTGAACCCCGGAAACGATGGTTCATCGTACGAGCCTTGTGCCGAGGCGAACAGGAACGACCTCGAACAACTCGGGTGGGAATGGTCCACTCGTCGCGACGCGGCACTTGTCGACAAGCAGACAGCGCGAGGATGCGTTTGGAAAGACTCAAGCGCCGGGTCGCGATGGACGCTATCGCAAGTAGTCGGCAACAGTCCCAGTTTGACCGCGTACAGACGCACGAACAGTGACTTCGATTGGCAGCCAGACCAGACCGTGGGTGGTCGGACTGTCGCCGTCTACGTGATGGACAGTTCCACCTGTGTCACTCGCGTACAAAGTCAGCGCGCGGGCGTCAACACGATCGTTAGCTACAACAGCCTCCCTGCCCCGCCCATCTCCGAGATCTGTTCTCGGGCAATCGCTTTCACGCGGGCGACGATCTCGCGCATGCCTGAGTAATCCTCCCCCGCCTCCCGCACGTTTTCGCCCTTCCTGCACCGATCGAAGCGGGAAGGGCGAAATCGTGCTGGATCAACCCCTTGACAACCTACAACCATTTGGTTGTATATTTACCTCGTGACCACAACGACCCTGACTGACGACGACGTCGACGCACTGTTCCACGCGCTCGCCGATCGCACTCGTCGCGACATCTTGCGGCGATCGCTGTCCGGTGAGTTCTCAGTCAGCGCGCTCGCGTCGCACTACGACATGAGCTTCGCCGCCGTGCAAAAGCACGTCGCCGTGCTCGAGCGCGCAGGGTTGGTCACCAAACGGCGCAGCGGCCGCGAGGCCCTCGCGTCGGGGGAAGTCACCGCAGTCCGTTCGGTCAGTGCCTTGCTGGACGAACTCGAAGAGATCTGGCGCGGCCGAGTCGTTCGCATCGACGAGCTACTCGCCGCCGACCGGCAGAACACCGATTCACCACAACCCAAGGAGTGAGACCCATGCCAGTCATCGACGTCACCAAGGACCCAGACAACCGCACCCTCCGCATGACCGCGCGCTTCGACGCACCGGTCGAGCGCGTATGGCAGGTCTATGCCGACCCGCGCCAGCTGGAGAAGGTGTGGGGCCCGCCGACCTACCCGGCCACCTTCGTCCGCCACGAACTGCGCCCGGGCGGCACGATGCACTACTACATGACGAGCCCGGAGGGTGAGCGCTACGCCGGCTTCTGGAACGTGACCTCAGTCGACGAGACGAATTCCTTCGAGTTCGAGGACGGGTTCGCGCTGAACGCGGAGAACTTCGCCCCGGACACCGATCAGCCCGTCTCGCAGAACGTCTACCGGTTCGTCGCCGACGGCGACGGGACGCGCGCCGAGTACAGCAGCGTCTACGCCACCGAAGAGGGCCTGGCCAAGGTCCTGGAGATGGGTGTCGTGGAAGGCGCAACGCAGGCCATCAACCAGATCGACGAGTTCCTCAAGAACGGCTGACTCGCCGACGACCGCCCGGCATCGCGCCTCTTCGCGGTGCCGGGCGGTTACCATCCGCCTATGCAGCATCTTGTGTTGACCGTCATCGGCGACGACCGGCCCGGACTCGTCTCGGAACTGGCCGACGCCGTGGCCGCGCACGGCGGCAACTGGGAGCGCAGCCAACTGGCGCGCCTGGAGGGCAAGTTCGCGGGCATCGTCGTCGTCGGAGTTCCGGACGGCGAAGCCGACGGCCTCCTGGCAGCGACGCGCTCGCTCGCCGACCTCGACGTCGCAGTCCACTCCGGCGCCCACGACGCCGACGAGGACGAATCGGCGACGCACCTCACGATCGGCGTTCTCGGCAACGATCGCCCCGGCATCGTCCGGGAACTGTCCTCGGTTCTCGGCGCCAACGGGCTGAGCATCGAAAGCATGACGACGGGCACCCGCGAAGCACCCATGGCCGGCGGCCTTCTCTTCGAGGCCCACTTCGACGTCCGCGTACCCGCGGGAACCGATCTCGTCGCGGTGCGCGCCGAACTCGAACGCCTCGCGGCCGAGCTGCTCGTCGACGTCGGAATCGACTCCCCTCACTGACGCTCGCCCCTCACGGTTTCGGCGATCCCGCATCGATCGATGAGGGATGGGCGAAATCTTGCGGGTTCAGTCCAGGTCGTCGTGGCGCACGAGCTGACGAGCAGCCTCGGTGACCGAGCCGGACAGCGACGGGTACACCGACAGCGTCTGCGCGAGATCGCTGACCGTGAGCTTGTTCTGCACGGCCAACGCGATCGGCAGGATCAGCTCGGAGGCCGTCGGCGCGACCACCACGCCCCCGATGACCACACCGGTGGCCGGGCGGCAGAAGATCTTGACGAAGCCGCGTCGCAGCCCGCTCATCTTGGCCCGCGCGTTCGTCGCCAGCGGAAGCATCACGGTGCGCGCCGGGTACTCCCCCGAGTCGATCGCCTTCTGCGAGACGCCGACCGTCGCGATCTCGGGCCGGGTGAAGATCGCCGACGCCACCGTCTTCAGCTTGAGCGGGGCGACTCCTTCGCCCAGCGCGTGATACATCGCGATCCGGCCCTGCATGGCCGCCACCGAGGCCAGCGGGAACAGTCCGGTGCAGTCGCCGGCGGCGTAGATGCCCGAAACCGAGGTCCGCGAAACACGGTCGACGGTGATGTAGCCACCCTTGTCGGTGGCGACGCCGGCGCGTTCCAAGCCGCACTTGCCCGTGTTCGGGATGGACCCGACGGTCATCAGCACATGCGAACCGCTGACCTTCTTGCCGTCGGCCAGCTCCACCGTCACCGTGTCGCCGTCCCGGGTGACCCGGTCGGCGCGCGCATTCTTCACCAGCTCGACACCGCGCTCGGCCAGCACGTCCTCCAGCACTAGCGCCGCATCCTCGTCCTCGCCCGGCAGCACGCGGTCGCGACTGGACACGAGGGTGACCTGCACGCCCAGTTCGGTGTAGGCGTGGACGAACTCGGCGCCCGTGACACCCGACCCGACGACCACGAGATGGGTGGGCAGCTCGTCGAGGTCGTAGAGCTGACGCCAGGTGAGAATCCGTTCGCCATCGGGCTGGGCGTCGGGCAGGATGCGCGGCCGGGCCCCGGTCGCGAGCAGCACGACATCGGCGTGAAGCACCTCCTCGCTCCCGTCGGCGCCGCGCGCCAGGACCTTGTGCGTCGCACTCCCGAGTTCCGGGTCGGCCAGCTCGCCGACGCCGCGGATCAGGTGCACGCCCTCGCTCAGCAGCCGGGCCTTGATGTCGGCGGATTGCGCGAACGCGAGTTCCTTCACGCGACGGTGAATCTCCGGAAGGCTGACGACGGCCTCGTCGAAGTGCAGGTCGATGCCCAGGTCGGACGCCCGGCGCGCGTCGGTGCGGACCCCGGTCGACGCGATGAACGTCTTCGACGGCACGCAGTCGTAGAGCACACAGGCCCCGCCGACGCCGTCCGCGTCGACGATCGTGATGTCCGAGCCGAACGCAGCCGCGGCCAGCGCCGCCTCGTAACCTGCGGGTCCACCGCCGATGATCACGATCTTGGTCACTGCGCGCTCCTGATTCCCCGGGGACGATTGGCCGATTGCCCGGATGCCGTTCCCATTCTGTCCCACCGGGCCCCGATCCGCGCTGCATCGCCACACCGTGGCGCGAACCCCCGGACCCGGCGCTACTCTTATCTCGCTGCCCGCGCAGCACCGTTTGCCACCCGGCCCGAGGAGATGTCCGTGGCGCTGTACGCCGCATATGGATCGAACATGGATCCCGAGCAGATGGCGATGCGCGCGCCTCATTCCCCCATGTCGGCGACCGGGTGGCTGGTCGGCTGGCGCCTCACGTTCGCCGGCGAGGACATCGGCTGGGAGGGATCCCTGGCATCCGTCGTCGAGGACCGCGACAATCCCGACGCACGCGTCTTTGTCGTCCTGTACGACGTGACCGACGAGGACGAGCAAACCCTCGACCGGTGGGAGGGCGCGGAACTGGGGGTCCACCGGAAGCTGCGGGCGCGCATCGAGACGACCGACGGTCCCGCGCTGGCGTGGCTGTACGTTGTCGACGCGTACGAGGGCGGGCTACCGTCGGCCCGCTACCTCGGAGTCATGGCCGACGCCGCCGAAAAGGCCGGTGCGCCAACCGATTACGTCCAGGCGCTGCGCCTGCACGAAGCCCGCAACGTCGGCCCCGGACCGGGCGGGGAAGCCTAGTGTCGCGTGTTGGAAATTAGTTGATGGTTACCGCGGCAACCGCAACAGAACTTTCGACGCGAAACACTAAAGAAGCGACGCCGGGGTCGGAATCGCCAGCGTCTCCAGGAGCGGCGCGCGCAGGCCCTTCTTGATGACGGCGAGATTGGCCCCAGCGGTCGACGCCCGCTCGGCGGCGACGGCACGAGCGCGCTCCACGAGACCCTCAGACGGGGCCGTCTCCTCCACGATCCCCGACGACACCGCGTCGTCCGCGCCGTATCGCCGCGACGTCAGCATCGAGTCGGTGGCGGCCGCGTCGGCCAGACGCGTGCGGATGAGCGCCGCCATACCGGCGGTGAACGGCATGTTCAGCGCCGCTTCGGGAAGCGACCAGAAGCCGCGGTCGGCGCGCATCGCCCGGTAGTCGGCGCACAGCGCGAGCATCGCTCCCGCACCGAAGGCGTGGCCGTTGATCGCCGCGACGGTCGCGACCGGCAGCGTGAGCACCTTGGCATACAGTGCGTGGACGTCGTCGAGGTAGGCGGGCAACTTGTCGGCGTTGGCGAAGACGAAGTCGGTGTCGAGGCCGTTGGTGAAGAACTTTCCGGTGGCGGTGATCACCAGCCCCTTCTTCGACGACGAGCCGGCCTCGGCGACCTGGTCGAGCAGCTCGTTCACGGCGTCGATCCACCCCGGGGAGAATCGGTTCTCCGGGTTGGTCTCGTCGAGTTCGACCCCCTCGGTACCCAGATAGAGCTCGTACACGTCGTCGGATTCACGCAGAAACGGCATGGAAGAATGCTAATGCCTCGGTTCTGATGACCAATCACCGCTACTTGGTCGGAAGCCCAGCCGCTTCATGAGCCAACGAAACGCGACTTCCTACCACACATACGTTGTGCGTTACGATGGCGGTTCAAACTCGCTGGAACGGGTCGCCGCTCGTGGCGCACACACGTTGCGAGCCGGACGATGGGGCGGAACCGTGTATGTCACACCAGAGGAGTTGCGCCGCGCAACTAAGGCAATCATCGGGAACGACCCGCCGCAGTCATCGAGCAACGAGGCGTTCCCGATCGGCAACGGGGCCGCCGGCATCTCGTCCACGGATACCGCGAAGGCGCTGACCGGCGCCCGAGCCTCGGCCGAACAGGCGCTGGAAGTGGTCCGTGGTCGTCTCCAAGCCTGGGATTCGGTCCTGACCACGTCGGCAACGGAGTACGAGGAAACCGACAAGAAGAACGCTGAGTGCCTCAGTCCTGACTACCTGAATAATCTGGCGTCGAACCGCGTCGCCGGACTCGGCGACTTCAACCAGTCGTCGCGATAGGTAAGCACCGGGATCCCAGCCTGGCCGCAAGTTCTGGATCTAGATTTTGACGGCATGGAGGAAGTTGCTGACGCCGCCACCAAAGCCGGTGCCGAGGTCGCCGCCGCGGGCGATCGTATTGAACGTGCGATTGACGGGCTCGAGTGGGATGGCCGTGCTCAGCGTGCGGCCGAGTCGCGTGCGAGCCGCGAACATGGTCAGCTGAAGGCCGTGAAGGCGGCGTTCGACGATCTCGCCACGGCCATCAGGAATGGGAAGACGGCGATGGAGCCCATCGCCAAAAAGCTCATCGCAGGCGCCACATGGTGTGAGGAAGACATGTTCGACGTCGCGAGCGATTGGACCGTCACCGATACCTACAACTATCCGTTGGCGTATGCGGTGGCCGGCGACAACGCCGATGCCGTGGCGAACATCGATCAGTTGAAACGGGAGCGGGCCAACCGGGCGGCCAACGAAACGGCCAAGCTGAAGAAGCTCGCCGGCGAGTTCCATCAGGCCGACTCTACGTGCGCGGCGGCCATCCAGTCAGCTGCCGACAAGATCGCCGGACTTGCGCTGGCGAAATCCGGGCTGAGTCCGGGTGCCGCTGACGGAATCACGTCCCGGCTCAACAGCGGCCGACCCCTGTCACGGACACAGCTTGAGCAATGAACCGCCT
>NZ_BAEE01000026.1 GCF_000241265.1 Gordonia araii NBRC 100433 | reverse complement strand
CTGAGCCCGCTGTTGCGCCGAGCGGAGCGGCGAGCGGCACCGACGTGGTCGAGTGACCGGCACTGGGCGGGAGTCGAGTGACCGAGGGCACCGTCACCAACTGGCTCAAGCAGGTCGGCGACTCCGTTGCCGTCGACGAGCCGCTCGTCGAGGTGTCCACCGACAAGGTCGACACCGAGATCCCCTCGCCGGTCGCCGGCACCCTGCTGGAGATCACCGCCAACACCGACGACGTGGTCGAGGTCGGCGGGAAGCTCGCGGTGATCGGCAGCGGCAGTCCCGCGGCCGCCGCGCCGCCGGCACCGGAGCCCACTCCGGCACCGACCCCCGAACCCACACCCACTCCGGAACCGGCGCCCGCCGCAGCCGCTCCCCCGGCCGCGCCCGCCCCAGCACCGGCGGCCCCCGAGCCTGCCGCACCCGCACCCGCTCCTACCCCGGCCGCCCCGGCGACCGAGGCACCCGCGGCGGAGTCCTCGTCCGACTCGGGTCCCTATGTGACTCCGCTGGTCCGCAAACTGGCCGCCGAGAACAACGTCGACCTCTCGACGATCACCGGCACCGGCGTCGGCGGCCGCATCCGCAAACAGGATGTGCTGGCCGCGGCATCGAGTTCGGCGGCGCCCGCCGAAACCTCCACCGCCGCGCCGGCGCCGGCCGCCGCGGCACCGGAGATTCGCCCCGAGCTCGCGGCACTGCGCGGAACGTCGGTGAAGGCCAACCGCATCCGTCAGCTCACGGCGGCCAAGACGCTGGAATCGCTGCAGACTTCCGCGCAGCTCACCCAGGTGCACGAGGTGGACATGACCAAGGTCGCCACGTTGCGCACCGCGGCCAAGGCGTCCTTCAAGGCCACCGAGGGCGTGAACCTCACGTTCCTGCCGTTCTTCGCCAAGGCCGTCGTCGAAGCGCTGAAGGTTCACCCGAACATCAACGCCAGCTACAACGACGAGTCCAAGGAGATCACCTACCACGGTGGCGTCCACCTCGGAATCGCCGTCGACACCGAGCAGGGGCTGCTGTCGCCGGTGATCCACAACGCGGACGACCTGTCGCTGGCCGGTCTGGCCCGGGCCATCGCCGACATCGCCGAGCGCGCCCGCTCCGGCGGTCTCAAACCCGACGAACTCGCCGGCGGAACGTTCACCATCACCAACATCGGCAGTCAGGGCGCACTGTTCGACACCCCGATTCTGGTACCGCCGCAGGCGGCGATGCTGGGCACCGGAGCGATCGTGAAGCGCGCCGTCGTCATCAACGACGCCGACGGATCCGAGTCGCTGGCCGTCCGGTCAATGGCTTACCTGCCGCTGACCTACGATCACCGCCTCATCGACGGCGCCGATGCGGGCCGCTTCGTGACCACTGTCCGTAAGCGCCTGGAGGCCGGGGAGTTCGCCGCCGACCTCGGGCTCTAGCTCCCATGCGCGTCCTGGTCGCGGGATCGTCAGGGCTGATCGGCTCGGCCCTGATGTCCGCGCTGCGCACTCACGGTTCCGACGTCGCACGCCTGGTGCGACGGGAAGCGCGCAATCCCGACGAGTTCAGTTGGGACCCAGAGAGTGTCGGCGTGCCGGAAGAGGCACTCGAAGGCGTCGACGCGGTCGTGTCACTCGGCGGTGTTGGCGTAGGCGATCGACGATGGAGCGGGCACTTTCGTCAGGAATTGCGTGACTCGCGGATCACCCCGACGCAGGTTCTCGCCGATGCCATCACGGCCTCCGGCGTTCCCCTGTTCGTCTCGGCCAGCGCCACCGGCTACTACGGTGACACCGGCGACCACGCGGCGACCGAGTCCGACGGGCCCGGAACGGGATTCCTGGCCGACCTGACCGTCGACTGGGAAGCAGCGGCGCGCTCGGCCGCCGACGCGGCGCGCGTCGTACTTTTGCGGACCGGGCCGGTGCTCGCGCCCAGAGGCGGCCTGCTGGGGAAGCTGCGTCCCGTGGTGAAGGCGGGCCTCGGCGGACGGATGGGCAGCGGTGAGCAGTACCTGTCGTGGATCTCGTTGCGCGACGAGATCGCGGCCATCGAGTTCATCCTGGGCAACGAGACGATCACCGGGCCGGTGAATCTGACCGCCCCGATTCCCGTGCGATTCGGCGAGTTCATCGACACCTACGGCTCGGTGCTGCACCGCCCGACCTTCCTGCCCGTGCCGGGCGCGGTACTGCGGGCTCTCGGCGGCGAGCAGGCCCAGGAAATGATTCTGGGGTCGTCTCGCGTTGTACCCGATGTGTTGACCAACGCCGGATTCGAATTCACCGATGAGACCCTCGTCGACGCGCTGAACTGGACGCGATGACCATGAGTCCCGAGTCCCTGCGCCGATCCGCCGCTCCCATCGAAGTGCGCTGGCGGGGAACGCTCGACTACCGCGCCGCCTACGACGAGCAACACGCCCTCGCTGAGGCCCGCGCGCGCGGCGATCTCGACCACGACGTTCTGCTGTTGCTGGAACATCCGTCGACCTACACCGCGGGCAAACGCACCGAGGATTCCGACCTGCCGACCGACGGCTCGGAGGTCATCACCGTCGACCGGGGTGGGCGCATCACCTGGCACGGTCCGGGGCAGCTCGTCGGCTATCCGATCGTCGCGCTGCGCGAACCCCTCGACGTCGTCGAGTACGTGCGTCGCATCGAGGAGGCGCTGATCGGCGTCTGCGCCAGGCTCGGAGTCGTCGCCGGACGCGTCGACGGCCGTTCGGGCGTATGGCTCGATGACAGTCAAGACGGAAGCGCCCCCGCGTACGGCGGCCAACGCAAGATCGCCCAGATCGGGATTCGCGTCGCCCAGGGTGTCGCGCTCCACGGTTTCGCTATCAACGTCGACCCCGACCTGAGCGCATTCGACGCCATCGTGCCGTGCGGCATCGCCGACGCCGGCGTGACGTCGCTGGCACGCGAACTGGGCCGCCCGATCACCGTCGGCGAACTTCGCGACGATATCGCCGGCGCCGTCGCGTACTCGCTCGACCATCCGGTCTCCGCCGTCGCGGCCTCCACCCAGCCCTCTCCCCAAGGATCATCGTTGTGAGTTGCCCCAGCCCCGCCCCCGACTCCGGTTCGACCGGAAACGCCCCCGACGGCCGCAAGCTGCTCCGGTTGGAGGTGCGCAACGCCCAGACGCCGATCGAGCGCAAGCCCAAGTGGATCAAGACCCGCGCGACGATGGGCCCCGAGTTCTCCGAGCTCAAGGGTCTGGTCAAGCGCGAGGGCTTACACACCGTCTGTGAAGAGGCCGGCTGCCCCAACATCTACGAGTGCTGGGAGGACCGCGAGGCGACCTTCCTCATCGGTGGCGAACAGTGCACGAGGCGTTGCGATTTCTGCCAGATCGACACCGGCAAGCCGGCCGAACTCGACCGCGACGAGCCGCGTCGCGTCGCCGAGAGCGTTGCCGCGATGGGCCTGCGCTACTCGACGATCACCGGCGTCGCCCGTGACGACCTGCCCGACGAAGGCGCCTGGCTCTACGCGGAGACGGTGCGCAAGATCCACGAATTGAATCCGGGCACCGGCGTGGAGAACCTCATCCCCGACTTCCACGCGAAGCCGGACCTGCTCGCCGAGGTCTTCGCGTCGCGTCCCGAAGTGCTGGCCCACAACCTGGAGACGGTGCCCCGCATCTTCAAGCGGATCCGTCCGGCCTTCCGCTACGAGCGCTCCCTCGACGTCATCACCCAGGCCCGCGATTTCGGCCTGGTCACCAAGTCGAATCTGATCCTGGGTCTCGGCGAGACCATCGAGGAGGTGCGCTCGTCGCTGGTCGACCTGCACGACGCCGGATGCGACATCGTCACCATCACCCAGTACCTCCGGCCCTCGGCCCGCCACCATCCGGTCGAACGGTGGGTCAAGCCCGAGGAGTTCGTCGAGCTGTCCGAGTTCGCCACCGAGGTCGGCTTCGCCGGCGTCATGGCCGGTCCTCTCGTGCGTTCCTCTTACCGCGCCGGGCGGCTCTACGCCCAGGCGATGGCCCGCCACGGACGCCCGCTCGCCCCGGCGCTGCGTCACCTCGCCGACGAGTCCTCGGCACATCAGGAGGCGTCGAGTCTGCTCGCCCGCCTCGGCAGTAAGGTGTAGGCCATGGCCAAGAAGTCGGCATCGGGCAAGCAAGCGGTGGACAAAGAAGCGAAAGCCGCCGCGAAAAAGGCGCGCAAGCAGGCGTCCAAGGAGCGTCGCGCACAGCTCTGGCAGGCGTTCCAGATGCAGCGCAAGGACGACAAGCGCCTCATCCCGTACATGGTGGGCGTCGTCCTGCTCGCTGTCGCGGTCGCGGTGGGCATCGGATTGCTGCTCGACCAGCTGTGGTTCATGATTCCGATCGGCATCATGTTCGGTCTGCTCGGAGCGTTCGTCCTGTTCGGTCGCCGGGTGCAGAAGTCGGTGTTCACCAAGGCCGAGGGGCAGCCGGGCGCGGCTGGCTGGGCGTTGAGCAATATGCGGGGCACCTGGCGCATCAAGCAGGCCGTCGTCGGGACCACACACCTCGACGCGGTGCACCGCGTGATCGGCAAGCCCGGCGTCATCCTCGTCGGCGAGGGCAACCCCAACCGGGTCAAAGGACTGCTCAACCAGGAGAAGAAGAAGATCGCCCGGGTCGTCGGCGACACTCCGATCTATGTCGTGGTGGTCGGCAACGACGACGACGAGATCCCGCTGAGCAAGCTGGAGAAGCACCTCGGCAAGCTGCCGAAGAACATCAACGGCAAGCAGGTCGACGCACTCGAAGCTCGACTGGCCGCACTGGGCAACCGCAAGGGTGGTGCGGCCTTGCCGAAGGGGCCGATGCCCCAGGGCGCCAAGGTGCGCAACATTCAGCGCACCGCACGCCGCCGCTGAACTCAAGAAACTCGAAGTGCCGATCCTATGGCCCACATAGCGACCCGTAGGATCGGCACCTTGTGTCAGACGTGATTGGCACACGCCCGCGCCACCCGGCGAGCAGTCGCTGGCGCGAGCGTGAGCCACTTCCCTCCATCGGCGGCTACCGACGGAATCGAAACAACATCGCCGCGCGGCGAACAGAACACGGCAACCGCACCCGCCAGGGTCCTCCCCTCCTCGTCGACGACGACGATCTCGGCCGACGAGGTGGCCGCGCCGAGCGCCCAGGCGAGTGCGGCCGCGTCGTTCCCGGTGGCACCCGCCGCGCGCAGCGCCGCCAGCACGTCCACCGGCTCGCTCGCGTTCTCCAGTCGCGGTAGCAGATCGACTTCCCTAACCCGGATCGATTGGCAGCCAATGGGTTTCGTCAGCGGTATCGCCCTGGCGACTTGCTCGGCATCGGAGCAATCGACCCGCTCGATCTCCACCCCGGGCACGACAATGCGAACCTCGAACACTTCTCCCCCTAAGTCGTCCCTCCCGTGTCGATACCACCCTGCCATCGAAACGACGACCGCAGCGTCGGACGGTCTGCCGAATCCACGTATGTCCTGATTCGTGGGACTTATGTCATAGACGCCAGCGGGCAGAAGGGCCAGGATTGGTCCATGGCCAGATCCGTCGTCGTGGTGGGGTTCCCCGGGGTGCAACCCCTCGATGTGACCGGCCCGTTCGACGTGTTCAGCTCGGCGAACTTCACCGTCGCCGCCACCGGCGGCGAAAAGCCCTACGAGCCGAGGCTGGCCACCGTCGGCGGCGGTCGCGTCGCCACCGGAACCGGTCTCGACTTCGCCTCGGACCCGCTCCCCGACCCGGCCGAGCCGATCGACACCCTCATCCTGCCCGGCGGTCTGGGCATCTTCGACACCCGAGACAACCAGAATGACGACCTGGTCGACTGGATCCGGCGCACCGCGCCCACCGTCCGGCGGGTCGTCAGTGTCTGCAGCGGCGCGTTTCTCGCGGCACGGGCCGGGCTTCTCGACGGCTGCCGCGCGACGACCCATTGGGCGGCCGCCTCACTGCTGGCGGAACGGTTTCCCGACGTCACCGTCGACCCCGATCCCATTTTCCTCCGCAGTTCAGAACAGGTATGGACCGCGGCCGGCGTGACGTCGGGCATCGATCTGTCGCTGACGCTGGTCGAGGAGGACTGCGGCGTCGATGTCGCCCAACAGGTTGCCCGATGGCTCGTCCTCTACATGCGCAGACCCGGAGGTCAGACGCAGTTCGCTCCGCCGGTGTGGATGCCGCGCGCCCGCCGGCAACCGATCCGCGCGGCTCAGGAGGCGATCGAGGCGAGGCCGGGCGAGGCCCACACCGTCGACAATCTGGCCGAGGCCGCGTCGATGAGCCCGCGCAACTTCACCCGGGTCTTCACCGGCGAGGTCGGCGAGTCGCCCGGCGCCTACGTCGAGCGAGTGCGCACCGATGCGGCGCGGCGCCTTCTGGAACAGACCGACGACACCATGCCGGTGATCGCCCAGCACTGCGGCTTCGGCACCGCGGAGACGTTGCGTCGCGTCTTCATCCGTCGTCTAGGCGTCTCCCCCGTCCACTACCGCAAGACCTTCCAGTAGTCACCCCTTGAAAGGACCGTCATGCCCCAGATCGCCATCGTCGTATACCCCCACTTCACCGCACTCGACTTCGTCGGCCCGTACGAAGTGCTGCGCGCCCTCCCCGGTGCCGAGATCCGCTTCGTCTGGCATGAACCCGGCCCGGTCGTCGCTGACTCAGGCGTCCTCGCGATCGGGGCGACGCACTCGTTCGACGAGACGCCCGCCCCCGACATCGTGCTGGTCCCCGGCGGACCGGGTACGGCTGCGACCGCACGCGACGAGAAGGTGCTCGACTGGCTGCGGGCCGTCGCACCCGCGGCGAGCTGGGTTACCTCAGTGTGCTCGGGATCCATCGTTCTCGCCGCCGCCGGCCTTCTCGACGGTGCCCGCGCCACCTCGCACTGGTCGATGCTGCCGATGCTGCGCACCTTCGGGGTGACTCCGGTCGACGACGAGCGCATCGTGGTCCTCCCCGATCGGCACGTCGCCACGGCCGCGGGCGTTTCAGCGGGAATCGACCTCGCGCTCTGGCTGGCCGGTCAGGTCGCCGGACAACGCCGGGCGGAGACGATCCAGCTGATGATCGAGTACGACCCGCAGCCGCCGTTCGACTCCGGCCACCGGTCGAAAGCATCGAAGTCCACCCTGGCCGCGGCAACGGCACTGCTGGCCCGCGACACTTTGGACCCGGCGACGCTGAGCGCCGGCACCAAGCTGGCCTGGGACCGTGCGATCGCGACGATTCGCGGAAACCGCACGCGCGTCAAACAGCCCTAGCGGCTGCGCACGACCGCCGTCTGCGTGACCCGGTCATGCAGGGCGCGACCGTTGTTGTCGTTGATCAGGGCCGGCACGATCACGACGATCAGCAACTGCCGGAACAGCGCACGCACGATGCCGACGGCTGCACGCATCCGGGGATTCTCATCCGGGCCGAGGTCGACGCGGATCACCCGCATGCCGACCGCGAACTGTCCGGGGGTGAAGCCGAACAGTGTGACAGTGAACACACCGACGGCGAACCAGATCCCCAACTGGGGCAACGTGACCGCCCTGAGGCGCTCCTCGATCGACGAGGCCTCACCGACCACAAGAAAGGCGATCGCGTAGGCCATCAGCCAGTCGACCAGCAGGCCGACACAACGCCGCCACCCGCTCGCCAGGCTGCCGGGCCCCACCGCGGGCAAGCCCAGGTCCTGACCTGGGTACTCGTTGTCCTTCGCGGCCGCGTCGTCGACTCGCGGACCGGAAAGCCATGAACCGGCGGCGCGCCGACCTGACTGCTGTCCCATGCCCCCATCCTAGGCGGCGCGCTCGACGTGCCATTCCCCGGTTCCCCCGTGCGGCAAACGCCACCTTTGCCATAGTGGGAGTCGGTCCTCTCGGCGGGCCGCACAGCGTCGTGCGGCGGTTAACACGGGAGAAACATGACTTTGACCGGAGGGCAACCTGGCCTCCATAACGTCATCGTCAATGCCAGACCCCCTGGCGGAACGCCCGCCAGATCCCTGGTTGAGGCACAAGTGAAGGAGTCACCGGACGGTGTATAGCAGCAAAGAAGAAATTCTCGAGGGCATCAAGAAAGAGGGCGTCGAGTACGTCGACATCCGTTTCTGCGACCTGCCCGGTGTCATGCAGCACTTCTCGATCCCCGCGTCGGCTTTCGACGAGTCGGTGTTCGAGGACGGCCTCGCCTTCGACGGTTCGTCGGTGCGCGGCTTCCAATCGATCGACGAGTCGGACATGATGCTGTTGCCCGACCCGGCAACGGCGCGGATCGATCCGTTCCGCAAGGCGAAGACGATGAACCTCAGCTTCTTCGTCCACGACCCCTTCACCCGTGAGGCCTACAGCCGCGACCCGCGCAACGTCGCCCGCAAGGCCGAGGACTACCTGGCCTCGACCGGTGTCGCCGACACCTGTTTCTTCGGGGCCGAGGCCGAGTTCTACATCTTCGACTCCGTGTCCTACGGCTCGGAGATGAACGGCACCTTCTACAAGATCGAGTCGGAGTCGGGCTGGTGGAACGCCTCGTCCCCGACCGACCCGGACGGCAGCCCGAACCTGGGCTACAAGGTGCGCCCCAAGGGCGGCTACTTCCCCGTCGCACCGTACGACCACTACGTCGACCTGCGCGACGAGATCTCGACGAACCTGATCAACTCCGGCTTCGAGCTGGAGCGCGGCCACCACGAGGTCGGCACCGCCGGCCAGGCCGAGATCAACTACAAGTTCAACACCCTGCTGCACGCCGCCGACGATGTTCAGCTGTTCAAGTACATCGTGAAGAACACGGCGTGGCAGAACGGCAAGTCGGTCACCTTCATGCCGAAGCCGCTGTTCGGCGACAACGGCTCGGGCATGCACGCCCATCAGTCGCTGTGGAAGGACGGCAAGCCGCTGTTCCACGACGAGTCCGGCTACGCCGGTCTGTCGGACCTGGCCCGCTACTACATCGGCGGCATTCTACACCACGCTCCGTCGCTGCTGGCCTTCACCAACCCGACGATCAACTCGTACAAGCGCCTGGTGCCCGGCTACGAGGCCCCGATCAACCTGGTCTACAGCCAGCGCAACCGTAGCGCCTGTGTGCGTATCCCGATCACCGGCAACAACCCGAAGGCCAAGCGCCTCGAGTTCCGCTGCCCGGACAGCTCGGGTAACCCGTACCTGGCCTTCGCGGCGATGATGATGGCCGGCCTGGACGGCATCAAGAACAAGATCGAGCCGCACGAGCCGGTCGACAAGGACCTCTACGAGCTGCCGCCGGAAGAGGCCAAGGCGATCCCGCAGGCGCCGACCTCGCTCGCGGCCGTCATCGACCGCCTCGAAGAGGACCACGACTACCTCACCGCCGGTGGGGTGTTCACCGAGGACCTCATCGAGACGTGGATCCGCCTCAAGCGCGACAACGAGATCCTGCCGACGCAGATCCGTCCGCACCCGTACGAGTTCAGCCTCTACTACGACTGCTGACCCCAGAGGGATCCCCTCTGACTCTCGTCACCAACGGTGGCTGACCTGGACGCGTCCTTCGACGTCCGTCCAGGTCAGTCACCGTTTGGTTCTCATAGCGCCGCTCGTTTCTTCAATAATTCATAGACAGATTAGGTCCGATATGGGACATTATCTGTTATGAACAGGGAAGACTTCCTCACCATTGAGGAGACGGCGCACAACTTGGGAGTGTCGACCCGCCATGCTCGTCGTCTGGCCGACTCCGGGGCGATCAATCGGGTTGCGCGAGGTCTGGTTGACCGCGCTTCGGTTGACCGCTACCTCCAGTCGCAGCGACAGGGGCGCACGCGCTCGTGGGCCGAGCACACCGCGTGGGGAGCCGCCGCAATCCTCGCCGGTCGTGAGGCAGACTGGCTAGGAGCCACTCAAGTCTCACGACTGCGCCAAGCACTGCGCAGTATCAACGAGGTCGATGAGCTGCTCACCCGGATGCGCGACCGCGCCCTGAGTCACACGTTCGACGCCCACCGTGCCGCACTCCCCCGACTGCGCGAACTCGTTACGACCAGCAGCACGGAACCCCTCGGCATCACCGGCACCCTCGGCGACGTCGATGGCTACATCGCCGCCGGCCAACTAAATGACATCGTGCGGGCACTTGGACTCCGGCCCTCATCGAGTGGTGCGGTTACCCTACGGGTCACCGATTTCGACTTCACCCGCGTTCGGAACCTGGTCGAGACTCCCGTCGTCGCGGCGTTGGACATCGCCACGAGCACGGACCCTCGACTGCGTGGTGTCGGCCACCGCGCACTGGGAGAGCTGTTGGAGGCATACCGTGAACACCGGCCGTCCCACCATTGAGGTTGCCTCGCCTCCGGGCGGCTGGCCACCTCCGTGGCCCAGTGTCGCAGAATTGGCAGCGGTGCTGCCCGACGGAAGTTGGACACTCATCGGTGGACTAATGACTCAGCTCCACACTATCCACCACGGGCTGGAGATCGTGCGTCCCACCAACGATGTCGACATCGTGCTGCACATCGAGACCGTGCGTGGAACACCGAACAGGGTCGCCACCGCCCTGGAGTCATTGGGCTATCGATTCCGTCCGAGCATCGACGTACGCAACAACATCGCACACCGTTTCGTGCGGGGCACGACCGCCATCGACTTGGTGACCGGCGCTACCGCGGATCAGGTCGATGTCCTCATCGCCGATCATCCAGCGCCACGCGTAATCGAGAGGCTACGCGGCTACCAGATGGTTCGCATCGAAGGCGGCACCCAGGCGCTACGCCGCACTGTCAACGCACGGCTGGAGATCGCACCCGGCACCATCACGACGATCTCGGTGCCGCGACCGTTCGGTGCGCTGATCCTGAAGGCCGCCGCCTACACCACCGATTCGCGTGACCGAGAACGCCACATGTTCGACTCCGCCGCCCTACTCGCCTGTATCGACGACCCATTCGCCGAGCGGACTCAATACACCGGTTCCGACCGGCGCCGCATCGGCACCCTGGCCAAGACCCTCAACGCGACTCACGCGGCATGGCGGGCACTGCCTCCACGCCAGCGCACACAAGCACAGCTCACGTTGAGCATCCTCGCGGACGCAGGCGGTGAGGCTACGCAGTGAATCCCTCACGCAGTGAGCCCGCCCGGACTCGTTCCGGGCGGGCCGACTGCTAGGTTGAGACCCATGCGCAAATCCGCCCTGATCGCCGCCGTGACCCTCTCCGCCGCCCTCGTCCTCGCCGGGTGCGGGTCGAAGGATTCAACCGACGACGCGGACGACGGCGCCCCCGAAGTCGGGACCTGTCCGACGGCCGCTCCGGCCGCCGACGCGAAGACGGACTGGAGCCTCGACGGGACGAGCGGATCGATCAAGGTGGTCTCACCGTCGAAGAGCCATGCGCCCGGCGTGACGGTGCAGGGACCGTTCACGGTCTCCGAGACGAAGGTGCACACGCTGCGCGAAGGCTCCGGCGACCAGACGATCACCGAGGCCGACATGGTGTCGGTCTGCTACATGGGTGTCAACGGCCGCGACGGCAACGTCTTCGACAGTGCATACCAGCGAGGCGCACCGGCCTCCTTCCCGCTGACCAACGTCGTCACCGGATTCCAGAAGGCCATCGTCGGCCAGAAGCCCGGCGCGACCGTCGCGGTCGCCATGACCCCGGCCGACGGATACGGCCCCATGGGCGGTCAGCCCGACGCGGGCATTCAGGCGCAGGACGCGCTGATCTTCGTCCTCCAGATTCGCGGCATCGACAAGACCGACGGCAGCGAATAGCCGCTGGCGCTAGCGGGTTTCGAGGGCGGTGAACAACCGCTGGTTGAACTCGAACGCGCGCACTGCCTCGGCGGTGAGCCGGTCGACGGCTTCCCGGTCGAGATCCAGCGTGTCGATGCGCTCGCGGTACCGGTCCTTGTAGCGCTTGAGCTTGTCGATCCCGTCGAAGCGGTAGAAGGACAGCGCCTCATCGGGCACGCCGTACAGATTGCGCATGCGACTCGCGATGATCTGACCACCGGACAGATCACCGAGGTAGCGGGTGTAGTGGTGCGCGACGTAGCGAACCGGATCGACGCCGCACGCCTTGATCGCCTCGACGTAGTCGGCGGTCACCGGCAGCGCCGTCAGCTCCGCGACCTTGACGCCGAGAGCTTCCAGGTCGGCCGTCAGCGACGGCACCCGGTGGAGGCGCTCATCAAGCACCGCGGTCGCAACCGGATCACCGGCCAACTGCCTCCCGACGGCCTCCAGTGCGCGATAGACGAAGTGCAACTGGCCGGCGAGCGCCGTATACGCGCCGACGTCGAGAGCGCCGCCCATCAGATCGGTGACGAATCCCGACCGTTCGGCGTTCTCGTGGGCACGGGCGGTCGCCTCGCGGAGCACGTCGGAATTCCGGTCGAGCGGGATATTCGTCGCGATTGCCATGACGGCTATGCTACCCGCTCAAGTGAGGTCACCCTAACCAAGTGAGGCAGGCCACACTAACTTCATCGTCACCGCGGCACGAGCTTCACGATCAGCACCCGGTGATCCGCGCCGGGCAGGTACCGCGTCTCGACCGACGTCGCGACGAAGCCCCGGCTGATCACATGGTCGATTCCGACCACCGGGCGACGGCCGAGCTTGTCGGTGGGATAGGTCGGCACCCACCCTGCTCCGGCCTGGTCGGTGGCGTCGATGAGGCCGCCGTGCAGCAGCTGCCGGTAGTGCTTGTGATTCCATGTCGCGTTGAAGTCGCCGACGGCGATGACCCGTCCGGGCGGCAGCTTTTCGAAATGGCCGCGAAGGACGCCGATGTCGTTGACCGACGACGTGCCGTGCCCGGGTACGGGCGCGCCGGCGTGAATCGACAGCACTCGGGTGTCCGGGGCACCGGACAGATTCGTCGTCGCGGCCAGGTTGTGCAGGATCATGTCCGGCAGCTTGGCTTGATCCCGCTGGACGTCGCGGGTCAGCAGTGCGGTGCCCGCGGCGAACGGTCCGGGGACCGCGTACAGATTGGGAACCACGGTGGTGATCGGCGACGCCTCGGCGCGGGCCCACGCTTCCGGCGTGAGTTCCTGGAGACTGACGATGTCGGGCTGGACTTCGCCGACGATCTCGGCCAGCGCACCGATGTCGCCCTCCCCCGCCATCAGATTCGACGACAGCACGGTGATCTTCTGTGCGTCGGCATTGGCCGGCGTCTCGGAGATCCACAACGGGAGCTGGGTGACGACCAGGGCGCCGGCCACCACGACCGCGGCGCCCATCAGAATCCACCGACGCATCAGCGCGAACAGCAAGACCGCCGCGACCGTGGTCAGCACCGCCACCGGCACGGCGCTCGCCGGATAGATCGTCACGTTGTCGCGCGACGGGTAGAAGAACAGCGCTACGGCCGCGATCCCGCCGACGAGCAACGCGATCCCCAACAGCACGCCGCACGTCCGGATGACTTTGACAAACACGCGCCAACCTTATCGGCCCGCCGACCTCGACAGACGCAAGGGTCGTGCGGGCGCACCACGGAGATTAGGCGCCGAACACCTCGGTGACCACCGCTTTGGCCCGCCGCGTGACGCGCAGATAGTTCTCCAGGAACTCGCCGGCCTCGTCGGCCGGCCATCCGGCCGCGAAAGCGACCGCCCGCAGCGCTGCACCGGGGCCGGGCAACTCGTCGACCGGCTTTCCTCGCACCAGCACGAGCGCGTTGCGCGCCTTGGTCGCGGTCAGCCAGGCCTCGCGCAGCAGGTCGACCTGCTGCCCGGGCAGGAGTCCGTCGGCCGCGATCGCGTCGAGCGATTCCAGCGTCGAGGTGTTGTGCAGAGACGGGTGGTCATGCGCGTGGCGCAACTGCACGAGCTGAACGGTCCACTCCACGTCGGCGAGGCCGCCGCGGCCCAGTTTGGTGTGCAGCGCCGGATCGGCGCCGCGCGGCAGTCGCTCGGCGTCGACGCGAGCTTTGATCCGTCGGATCTCGCGGACCGCCTCCGGCGACACGCCGCCCTCCGGGTACCGGATGCGGTCGGCCATGTGCAGGAACTCGATGCCCAGATCGTTGTCGCCCGCGACCTGGTGGGCGCGCAGCAGCGCCTGGATCTCCCACGGCTGCGCCCACTGGTCGTAGTAAGCGCGATACGACGCGAGAGTCCGCACCACCGGCCCCTTGCGGCCCTCCGGCCGCAGATCGATGTCGACCTCCAGGGGCGGGTCCGCGCTGGGAGTGCCGAGCATGGTCCGCACGTTCTCGGCGACGGTCTGCGCCCACCTGAGCGCGACGGTCTCGTCGACGCCCGGACGCGGATCGCAGACGAACATCACGTCGGCGTCGGAGCCGTAGCCCAGCTCGCTGCCGCCCAGGCGCCCCATGCCGATCACCGCGATCCGGGCCGGCGCCTCCTCCCCCGACGGCAGCGACTCGGCGATGACCACCTGCAGGGCGGCGTTGAGCACCGCCGCCCACACCGAGGAGAGCGCCGCGCACACCTGCGGCACGTCGAGCATCCCCAGGACGTCGGCCGATGCGATGCGGGCCAGCTCGGCGCGCCGGTGCCCGCGCGCCACCGCCACCGCCTGTTTGAGATCGGTGCGACGCACGGTCGACGCGATCAGCCCCTTCGCGACATCGTCGGGGTCGACCCCGATCAGCTTGGGTCCGTCGGCCCCGTCGGTGTAGAGCTTGATGACTTCGGGAGCCCGCATCAGCAATTCGGCGATGTAGGCCGACGTCCCCAGCACGTGCATGAGCCGCTGGGCGACGGCGCCGTCATCGCGCAGCAGCCGCAGGAACCATTCGGCGTCGACGAGTTCCTCGCAGAGCCGCCGGTAGTTGAGCAGCCCGGCATCGGGGTCGGGGGTCCGGCTGATCCACTCCAGGAGCGACGGCAGGATCAGCAGCTGGATCTGCCCGCGGCGCCCCGGTGTCGACGCGAGCGAACGGATGTGGCCGAGTGCGCGTTCGGGCTGCGCATAGCCCAGCGCGGCCAGCCGTCGCTGGGCCGACTCGTCCGACAGGGTGAGTTCGTCGGCCTCGAAACGCGTGACCGCCTCGAGCAGGGGGCGGTAGAACAGCTTCTCGTGCAACTGGCGGATGCGCTGCCGCTGCGCGCGCAGCTCGGCTTTCAGCACTCCGGCGGCGTCGAGGTCGGTCGCGGGCCGTATGTGCGCCGCCCGGGCCAGCCAGCGCATCGCGGCGCCGTCGTCGGGATCGGGCAGCACGTGAGTGCGTGAGAGGCGCTGCAGTTGCAGACGATGCTCGAGCAGCCGCATGAACTGGTAGGACGCCGACAGGTTGGCGCCGTCGTCGCGGCCGACGTAGCCACCCGCGGTCAGCGCGGCCAGCGCGTCGACGGTCGGTTGCACGCGCAGCGACTCGTCGACCCGGCCGTGCACCATCTGCAGCAGCTGTACCGCGAATTCGACGTCGCGCAGGCTGCCGCTGCCCAGCTTGAGGTTGCGTTCGCGCAAGTCGGCCGGCACGAGTGACTCGACGCGGCGACGCATCGCCTGCACGTCGACCACGAAGTCGTCGCGCTCGGCGGCGGTCCAGACCAGCGGTGTGACCGCGTCGAGGTACTCGGCCGCCAACGCCATGTCGCCGCACATCGCCCGCGCTTTGAGCAGCGCCTGGAACTCCCAGGTCTTGGCCCACCGCTGGTAGTAGGCAAGGTGGCTGTCGACGGTGCGGGTCAGCGCACCGGCCTTGCCCTCGGGGCGCAGCGCGGCATCGACCTCGAAGAAGGCGGCCGACCCGATCCGCATGAACTCCCCGGCGATGCGCGCCGACGTGGAGTCGGCCGGTTCGGCCACGAAGATGACGTCGACGTCGGAAACGTAGTTGAGCTCCCGCGCGCCGCACTTGCCCATCGCGATGATCGCCAGCCGCCCGTCGAGCGGGTCGTCTCCCGGATCGTCGCCGATGGCCTGGGCGATCGCCACCGCCAGCGCCGCCGTCAACGCCGCGTCGGCGAGATCCGCCAGGAGCGCCCCGACCGTCGGCATCGAGACGACGGGCTCGTCCTGCACCGTCGAGGCCAGGTCGTGCGCCGCGATCACGAGAACCTGATTCCGATAGGCGCGCCGCAGCGCGATGACCGCGTCGGGGCCGGTCACGGCCGCGCGGAACAGCCTGTCGCCCGGCCCGGCCGATGGGTCCGGACGGGCATCGACCGATGCCAGCATCGCCGGAACCATCTCGTCGGCGGTGGGCAGGTTCGGCTCGGTCAGCAGCCGCCAGGCGTCCGGCTCGGCGACGAGGTGATCGCCCAGCGCATCCGAGGCGCCGAGCACGCCGAACAGCCGACCGCGGAAGGTCGTGTCGTCGACGATGAGCCGGTCGATCTCGGCCCAATCACCACCCGCATCGGTCACGGCCTCGCGCAACCGGACGACCGCCCTGAGTGCCAGGTCGGCGTCGGCCGCGCGCGAAATGGCCCAGCACACGTCGACCCGATCCTCGGTGTTCCAGCCGAGCGATTCGAGGTTGCCGGCGGCTGATCCGTCGAGCAACCCGAGACGCCCGACGCTGGGTATGACTCCGCGACGCATCGCCGCGCCCTACAGCGGCAAGTAGTTGCGCAGCTCGAACGGGGTGACGTGGCTCCGGTACTCCGACCACTCCGCCCACTTGTTGCGCAGGAAGTAGTCGAAGACGTGTTCGCCGAGTGCCTCGGCGACGAGTTCCGAGCGCTCCATTTCCACCAGGGCGTCGGCGAGACTGCCGGGCAGCTCCCGGTAGCCCATCGCGCGGCGCTCTCCCGGCGTCAGCGCCCACACGTCGTCCTCTGCCTCCTCGGGCAGTTCGTAGCCTTCGCCGATTCCCTTGAGCCCTGCCGCCAGCAGCACCGCGAAAGTGAGATAGGGGTTGCACGCCGAATCCGGGCTGCGCACCTCGACGCGACGCGACGACGACTTGTTCGGCGTGTACATCGGGAGTCGCACCAGCGCCGAGCGGTTGGCGCGACCCCATGTCGCCGCCGTCGGTGCCTCGCCGCCGTGGATGAGGCGCTTGTAGCTGTTCACCCACTGGTTGGTGACAGCGCTCAGCTCGCTCGCGTGATGCAGGATCCCGGCGACGAACTGCTTGCC
The DNA here is from genome assembly GCF_000241265.1 of Gordonia araii NBRC 100433. Taxonomy (GTDB): domain Bacteria; phylum Actinomycetota; class Actinomycetes; order Mycobacteriales; family Mycobacteriaceae; genus Gordonia; species Gordonia araii. The sequence goes on along the minus strand of NZ_BAEE01000026.1, from coordinate 46,498 downwards.
GACCGCCGAAAGCTGCAGGGGGTCGTCGGGATCGTGGAAGGCGTTCTCCTCGCCTTCGAACAGACTCATGTGGGTGTGCATGGCCGACCCGGCGTAGTTGCTGAACGGCTTGGGCATGAACGTTGCGACGACACCCTCTTCGATCGCAACCTCCTTGATGAGGTAGCGGAAGGTCATCACGTTGTCCGCCATCGACAGCGCGTCCGCGTACCGCAGGTCGATCTCCTGCTGACCGGGCGCGCCCTCGTGATGGGAGAACTCGACCGAGATGCTCATCGACTCCAGCGCGTCGATCGCGTGCCGGCGGAAATTCGGGGCGGCGTTGTGGACGGTCTGGTCGAAGTAGCCGCCGCGGTCGGCGGGCTGCGGCTCCGAACCGTCAGTCGGCGCGTCTTTGAGGAGGAAGAACTCGATCTCCGGATGGACGTAGCAGCTGAAGCCCTTCTCAGCCGCCTTGTTCATCTGCCGGCGCAGCACCTGCCGGGAATCGGCCCACGACGGCGTGCCGTCGGGCATCACGACGTCACAGAACATGCGGGCCGAATGGTGGCGCCCGGCCGAGGTCGTCCACGGCAGGACCTGGAAGGTCGACGGGTCGGGCCGAGCCACGGTGTCGGCCTCCGAGACCCGCGAGAATCCTTCGATCGCCGAGCCGTCGAAGCCGATCCCCTCTTCGAACGCACCCTCCAGTTCTGCGGGCGCGATCGCCACCGACTTGAGGTAGCCCAGCACGTCGGTAAACCACAGGCGCACGAATCGAATGTCACGCTCTTCGAGCGTCCGCAGCACGAACTCTTTTTGGCGGTCCATATCCGCCGAGCCTAGAAGTAACCTGTTACGTCTGTGTTACTTCCAGGCCTTTTGATGCCCGCCCGCGGCGAATTCGGCCCGTTCACCAACGCTGCGGCCCATCCGATGTGACCAACCGCACGATTGCGCCCATTGGCCCGGCGCTGCTGCGGTGGAACAATCGATGTTGTCCGCATTTATCCCGGGTACCCGCGCAGGGACTCGAGGCAGAAAAGAGACACATCATGTCCGATGCACCCGTGTACGGCTCATCCGGCGACCAGCCCCGTCGCGCCACCCGCATCCAGCACCTGGCTCAAATGAAGGCCGAGGGCCGCAAGTGGGCGATGCTCACCTGCTACGACTATTCGACCGCAGCACGCTTCGACGAAGCCGGGATTCCTGTCCTGCTCGTCGGTGACTCCGGCGCCAACACCGTCTACGGATACGACACGACCATCCCGGTCACCCTCGACGAGATGATCCCGCTGATTCGGGCCGTCGTCCGCGGAGCGCCGCACGCACTGGTGGTCGCCGACCTGCCGTTCGGCTCCTACGAGGCCGGTCCGCAGCAGGCACTCGAATCGTCGGTGCGCTACTTCAAGGAGACCGGCGCGCACGCGGTGAAGCTGGAGGGCGGCGAGCGCGTCGCCGAACAGATCGCCACGTTGTCCGCCGCGGGGATTCCGGTCATGGCGCACATCGGTTTCACGCCGCAGAGCGTCAACGGCCTCGGCGGCTACCGGGTCCAGGGGCGCGGCGACGGCGCCGACCAGCTGATCGCCGACGCCATCGCCGTCCAGGAGGCCGGCGCGTTCGCGGTCGTCATGGAGATGGTGCCGGCCGAGCTGGCCGCGCAGATCACCCGCAAGCTCACCATCCCGACGGTGGGTATCGGCGCCGGCAACGAGACCGATGCTCAGGTGCTGGTCTGGCAGGACATGGCGGGGCTGACGAGCGGCAAGACGGCGAAGTTCGTCAAGCGCTTCGCCAACATCGGCGACGAGCTGCGCGACGCGGCCGCCGCCTATGCCGACGAGGTCGCGCGCGGCAGCTTCCCCGGTCCCGAGCACAGCTACTGATCTCACTACGCTGGGTGCATGCGCGAGCTGTATCCGGAGATCGAACCGCACGACCACGGTCACCTCGACGTCGGTGACGGCCAGGAACTCTACTGGGAGGTCTCGGGGAACCCCGAGGGCAAACCCACCGTTTTCGTCCACGGCGGTCCCGGCGGCGGGACGTCGGGCCGGCAACGCCGCTTCTTCGACCCCGACCGCTACCGGATCGTGCTCTTCGACCAGCGCGGTTGCGGGCGATCGCGTCCCCATATCGCCGACGGCGCCGACCTCTCGGTGAACACCACCCAGCACCTCATCGCCGACATGGAGAAGCTGCGCAAGCATCTGGGGGTGTCGCGCTGGCAGGTCTTCGGCGGATCATGGGGTTCGACGCTCGGGCTGGCCTACGCGCAGGCGCACCCGGACCGGGTCACCGAACTCGTGCTGCGCGGCATCTTCCTGCTGCGCCGCAGCGAGATCGACTGGTACTACAACGGCGGAGCCGCCAACGTCTTCCCCGACCGGTGGGAGGGCTACCTCGCACCCATCCCCGACGACGAGCGTGACGGCGATCTCGTCGCCGCCTACCACCGCATCCTCACCGGGCCGGACCACGATCAGGCCCTCGCAGCCGCGCTCGCGTGGACCACCTGGGAGACCTCGACCAGCTACCTTCTCCCCCGGCCGGAGGAACCGTTCGACGACCCCGAGCGGTTCGCGCTGGCGTTCGCCAAGATCGAGAACCACTACTTCACCCACGGCGGCTTCCTGCGCGACGGACAACTCCTCGACGAGATCGACCGGATCGCCGACATCCCCGCGGTCATCGTCCAGGGGCGCTACGACGTCGTCTGTCCGATGCGCAGCGCGTGGGACCTGCATCGCGCGTGGCCGAGCGCAACACTGGCGATCGTCGACGACGCCGGGCACGCATCGTTCGAACCCGGGATCGTCGACGCGCTGGTGGCCGCCACTGACGGATTCGCCGGGCGTTAGCCGATCGGTCCCGGCCCAGGGGGCGGTGGCGGCGCCGTCGGCGGCTGGTACGGGTTGGGCCCCTGCCCCGGATGCTGCGCCGGCCCCGGCGGTGGCGGCGGAGCCGGAATCGGACCGGGAACCTGCCCCGTGAACGGTGCTTGCGGAGCTCCGGGTAGCGGGCCGGTCCCCTGAACGGGGTACGCGGCAACGGGCGCCGGCTTACGCCGGAACCCGAGAAGCAGCCCGACGATGGCCAGCAGCAGGATGACTCCGATCAGCGGTCCCAACCAGACCCACATGCTCAGCTTCGAACCGGCCGGCTCGGCACTGACCAGTACCGCTCCGTTGCTCTGCAGGTAGTTCCGCAGCGCGATGTTGTCGGTGACGAAACCGAATTCCGAGGACTCTTCCTGCGAGACGGTCTTCATCGAGTTCGTGCCGATCACGAGCCCGTCCGCGTTCACCGTGGGCCCGCCCGACATGCCCTTGCCGATCGTGGCCGACACCTCGGTCTGCGCGGCGCCGGCCGAGTTCTGCTGGCGCGACGATACGGTGCCGGTCTTGAACGACGGCTGGGGCAGGGTGATGTCATCGCTGACGCGTCGCACCTGACCGGGGAATCCGACACTGGTGACGGCTTCGCCCGCCTTCGGAATCTCCGTGCTGATCGGCAGCGCCGTCAGCTCGCCGGGCGGCGAGTTCAGCTTCAGAATCGCGTTGTCGCCGTCCTTGAACGACTGGCTCGAGACCACCTGGACCGTGGTCCAGTCGCGGATCACCTGATTCGGTCCGCCGGGCTGCTTCACCTTGACCGACACCGACGGCTTCTCGCCATCGCCACCCGCCGCACGAACCGGCCACCCCTCGTTCAGGGCACGGCGGTAGATGGTGGTGGCCCACGCACTGTCGCGACGCTGAGCGGACGCCAGCGCGACGACGGCCTTCTGCCTCAGCATGTTCTTCGTCTGGTCGTCGCCGGTGTAGACACAGTGGCCCGCGGTGGCGATGAATCCGGTGGGGTCGACGACGTAGCCCGAGCAGACGCCGCTGAACTCGACGTCCTGCGACCACTTCGGACCGCTTTCGAACGGAATCTGAACCTGCCCGGTGACGGTCATCTGCAGGAAGACCAGTGCCTTGCTGACCTTTTCGTTGACCGACACGGGATCGGCGACGGCCGGGCCGGATCCCGACAGCAGGCCCATCGCGGCCGCGACGGCGATCGCCGCCAGTTTGACTGTTGTACGCACCATTCCCCGTTTCACTCCGCAACCGCCAGCGCGGTCGGCCATGATCGCTCCGGTCAGACTAACCGGACAAATTGGCGGAACGCGCGGATGGGCGAAATACCGACCGGTTAGCGACCGAACTGCGAGCCCGGGTACCCGGGCTGCTGACCGGGCGGGGGGAAACCGGGCTGACCGAAGGACGGTCCCGACTGCGGCGGCGGGGTTCCGAATCCCGGTTGCGGCGAAGGCGGCGGGAATCCCGACGGCTGCGCGGGCGGCGTGGGTGCACCGAACTGTCCGATGCCCTGCGGGGCCGTGGGCCCGCCGAACGGCGATCCACCACCGCCCGGGCCTCCGCCCCCACCGAAGTTGGGCGGACCCGACTTCGGCTTGCGGCGAAGCCCGAGGACGAGGCCGACGATGAGAATGAGCGCCAGCAGGCCGATCAGCGGTCCCAGCCAGATCCACATGTTCAGCCCCGAGCCCTCTTCCTCGGGTGCGGCGAGCGCGACGCCGTTGTTCTGCAGGTACAGGCGCAACGCGACGTTGTCGGTGATGAACCCGAACTCGGAGGTCTCGTCACTGGACACGGTCTTCATCGAGTTGGTGCCGATGACCTCGCCCGCGGCGTTGACCGTCGGGCCGCCCGACATGCCCTTACCGAGAGTCGCCGAGACCTCGGTCTGTGCCACACCGCTGGGATTCTGCTGCCGCGACGACACGGTCCCCGTCTTGAAGGACGGCTGCGGCAGCGTGATGTCGTCGCTGACCTTGCGGACTTGCGACGGGAAGCCGACGCTGGTGATCGACTCACCGGTCTTCGGGACGTCCTTCGCGATCGGCAGCGCGGTGAGCTGACCGGGCGCCGAGTTGATCTTCAGGATCGCGTTGTCACCGTCACGGAACGCCTGCGAAGCCACCACCTGCAGCGTCGTCCACTCGCGGATCACCTGGTTGGGGCCCGATGCCTGCTTGGCTTTCACCGACACCGTCGGCTTCTCGCCGTCGCCACCGGCGCCGCGCACCGGCCACGCCTCGCTAACGGCACGCCGATAGATGTTCGACGCCCAGGTGGCGTCACGGTTCTGCTTCTTGGCGAGGGCGATCACCGCCTGCTCGCGGATCTCGTTCTTGAGGCTGTCGTCGGACACGTTGACGCAGTGGCCCGCAGTCGCCACGAACCCGGTCGGATCGACGATGTAACCCGTGCACAGCGCACCGGCGGAGACATCTTCGGACCACGCCGCACCGTCGGTGAAGGGGATCTGCACCTGCCCGGTGAACTGCACGAGCAAGAACACCAGCGCCTTGCTGACGCGTTCGTTGACCGCAACGGGATCGGCCGTGACCGGTCCCGCACCCGTCATCAAGCCTAGGGTTGCCGCGAGTGCAACCACCGCGGTCTTGAACGTCCTATTCACCTTTTCCCCATTCCGAACAGGGCGTGTAGCCCAGACAACCGGCTGAGATTAACACGCTGGGATCCAACTAGATCGGGTTGCGGCGCACGTCGTCGTCGCGTCCGATGAGAATAAGCCAACCACCAGCTGCAAGCACCCGCAACACCCGGGTCGTCCGGATAGACCACCCGTGATTCCGACGGAGTGAGTGGTGGCGAACGAGCCGGCCGATAAGCCGGATCCTGTCCCGCCGAAGCGGGGGCGACCATCCATCTGGGCACACCGTCGCCGGGTGCCTCGAGCAGTCCACCCGCGGGCTCGGGCGAGCAGCCCTCAAACGCCCGCGCACCCGCACCGTGTGGTGCGGGCTTCGACCTTGCTCCAGGTGGGGTTTACCTAGCCGACGCGGTCACCCGCGCCGCTGGTGCGCTCTTACCGCACCGTTTCACCCTTACCGGCTCGCGCCGGCGGTTTGTTTTCTGTGGCACTGTCCCGCGAGTCACCTCGGGTTGCCGTTAGCAACCACCCTGCTCTGTGGAGTCCGGACTTTCCTCGGCGCGCGGCGCACCAGGGACCTGGCCGTTCCGCGCGACGCGGCCGCCTGGCCGACTCGTTCGCCCGTTCAGAGTACACGCACCGGGTGCGGCGCCGACGCTAACCGAGTGGGTAACTGCGCAGGTGAGACGTGTCGTTCACCAGGCGACCCACAGATCCGCCATCGGCGAAGAACTCCACCAGCGATACCGAAGCCAGATCCAGATGCAGCCCGTAGAGGAGTTCCGGACCGACGCGCATGGCGTCGCGAAGTATCGATTTGATCCGTGTCACGTGACTGACCACGACGACGGTCTGACCCGGATGGTCGGCGACGATCGCGGCGCGCGCGTCGGCGACCCGCCGCGCGGCGTCGGCGAAGCTCTCCCCGCCGGGCGGAGCGATCACTTCGTCACCGACCCACTCACGGTGCAACTCGGGGTCGCGCTGCGCCGCCTCGGTGAACGTGAGACCTTCCCATTCGCCGAAGTCGGCCTCGATCAGCCGGTCATCGACGGTGACCGGTAACCCGGCAGCCGCGGCAAGCGGTTCCGCGGTCTGCCTGGTCCGCCGCAGCGGCGAACAAACGATCGCCGAGATCGGCCAATTCGCGAGCCGGCCGGCGGCTCGGGCGGCCTGGTCGACGCCGAGTTCGGTTAGTGCGACATCGTCGCGTCCGGAGTACCGGCGCTCGACCGACAGCGGCGTCTGCCCGTGACGCAGGAGGACGAGGCGGGTCGACTCCACTCCGGTCACAGTCCCGACTCATGGGTCCGGATGAGCAGCGCGCCGCATTCTTCGCATCGCAGCACCTCGTCCTCGGCAGCGGTCGCGATCTGCGAAAGGGTGCCTCGGTCCAGTTCCATCCGGCACGCGCCGCACCGTCGTTGACGCAGCAGCCCGGCGCCCGGTTTTCCATGGGACTGCTGGCGGTCGTAGACCGTGAGCAGTTCGGCTGGTGCGTCCGCGACAATCGCTGTGCGCCGCGCCTCCAAGTCGGCGACCTTCTCGTCGAGGTCGGTGCCGGCGGCGTCGCGTCGCGAGGTGACCTGCTCCAGATCCACCTCGAGAGCCGCCACCGCGGCCTCGGCGCGCGCTTTCTCCGCCGACGTCGCCTCCTGCTGCTCCATCAAGTCCAGGAGTTCGTCCTCCGCCACCGCCCGGCGGCGCGCCAATCCGGCAAGTTCATGCTGCAGTTCGGCCAGCGCTTTGGCGGCCATCCCCGGCCGGTCCAGCAGTTCCTTGTCGTGTTCCTCGCGAATGCGCATCCCGTTGATCTCGGTGTCGAGCCGCTGGTATTCGCGGTCGAGGTCCTGTGCGGCGATATCCGCCCGGACCGCGTCGTCGCGAGCGACGGCGATGCGGTCGCGCAGATCGGCCATCTCCTGCTCTTCGGGAAGATTGGCGCGACGATGGCGCAGTTTGGCCAGATCGGCGTCGACCTCGGCCACCTCGAGCATGATTCGCTGCCGCGCCGCCTCGACCTTCATCTGCGCGAGTGTACTTGCCCGCCGACCGTGCCCAGATTCCCGCCGACCGTGCCCACATTCCCGCCGACCGTGCCCAGATTCCCGCCGACCGTGCCCAGATTCCCGCCGACCGTGCCCAGATTCCCGCCGACCGTGCCCAGATTCCCGCCGACCGTGCCTAGTGCGCGGACGCGCCGTGCAACCTGAACGGGTCGGTCGGTTCGGAATGCACGGTCGTCTCCACCCCGAGCGAGGTCAGCATCTTGGCCACCGAGCCGCACCACGGGAACTCCGTCGCCCAATGCCCCGCATCCACGAAGGCCGGCCCACCCGCGCGCAACGCCTCATCGACGACATGATGCCGGAGGTCCCCGGTCACGTAGACGTCGGCAGCGGCCCGCACCGCATCGTCGATGAGGGAATCTCCCGCCCCGCCGCATACCGCGACACGACGAATCCGGCGCTGCGGGTCACCGGCGGCGCGGATCCCCCAGGGTGCGGTCGGCAGCCGACTCGCGACAAAGTCGGCAAACTCGCGCAACGACAGTTCTTCCGACAGCTCGCCCACGCGCCCCAATCCGACGCCGCTCGGCAGGGCGGCCAGCTCGAAGACGTCGAAGGCCGGTTCTTCATACGGATGCGCTGACCGCAACGACGCGAGAACCTCCTCGCGGACACGCCGCGACGCGACCATCTCGACGCGCGCCTCGGCCACCTCGCTCAGCCCGCCGATCTCACCGATCGCCGGTGCCGCGCCGGGCAACGGTTCGAACTGACCGGTGCCGACGACCGACCACGCGCAGTGCCGGTAGTCGCCGATCTCACCGGCGCCCGCGGCGAACATCGCCGATCGGACCGCCGAGGCGTCGTCGACCGGCACCATGACGACCCACTTGTCCAAATCCCCGGAGGGCAGCGGCCGGAGCGGGACGGTGTCGCCGAGGCCGAGCAGGTCCGCCAGCGCGTCGGACACGCCAGGTCGAGCGCTATCGGCATTGGTGTGCGCGGTGAACAGCGCACATCCCGCACGGATCAGACGATGAATCAACGCACCCTTGGGGGTGGACGCCGCCACGGTATCTACGCCGCGCAGCAGCAATGGATGGTGGGCGACGATGAGTTGGCATTCGCGGTCGATCGCCGCCGCGACGACGTCGTCGGTGACATCGACGCACACGAGCGCGCGGCGAACGGGCTCGGCGGGATCGCCGCACACGAGACCGACCGAATCCCAGTGCTCCGCGAGCCGAGGCGGGTAAGCCTCCTCCAACCGCTCGATCACCCGTACGAGCGCTACATCCTCAGCCACCGGACTCCTCCTTCGACCCCGACATCCGCGACTCGTCGGCGAGTACCGCCTCGAGCGCACGGGATAGATCATCGACGACCTCTCGCCCCCGGACCGCGAAACGCAGATACCGATCCGAGAGGCCGGTGAAGTTCGCCGCGGAACGCACGGCGAATCCCCGGCGCGCCAACTGTTCCCGGATTGTCGCCGCCTGCCGGTGATGGGCCAGGACGAACGGCGCCTCCGGCCGCACCGGGAGTGTGAAACCAGCCTCGACGAGGCGACGGCAGAGATGATCGCGGTCGCCGGCAACCTCGTCGGCCATCGCTGCCGCGTAGGCCTGGCCGCGCGGCCCAGTGCACGCACGCAGCGCGGCGAGCGTCGGCGAACCTACCGGCCAGCTGCGCCTGCGCCTGGTCAGATCGGCGATCACACCCGGTGCGGCCAACAGATAGCCGGCGCGCAGTCCGGCCAGGCCGAAGGTCTTGGTCACACTTCGCAGCACGACGACGTCGTCGAGGCTTCGGTCGGCCACCGACCCGCCCGCCAGGTCGGCGAACGCCTCGTCGACGACGAGCAGCCGTCCGGGCGCGCGAAAGGCCAGGACGTCATCGACGGGATGCAGAACCGACGTGGGGTTCGTCGGGTTGCCGACGACGACGAGGTCCGCGTCGGACGGCACGTCGTCGTGCACCTGTGCCAGCCGCCACGGTTGGGCACCCACGACCTCCGTCACCCGGACCCCGGCTCGACGCAGCGCGGACACCGGTTCGGTAAACGACGGCACCACCACGGCGGCGTGCCGCACCGACAGGCCGGCGAGCAACTCGAATCCCTCCGCGACGCCGTTGAGGAGCAGCACTTCGTCGGGCGAACGTCCGTGCGATTCGGCCACCGAGGCGCGGGCCGCGAACTCGTCTTCGGCTCGCGGATAGGCGGCAAGGTCGAGCAGCGACTCGCTCAGCGCTGCGAGCACGAAATCCGGTGGTCCCGGCCTCACGTTCACCGCGAAGTCGACCATCCCGGGCCAGGCATCGGCGTCGCCGTGGCGGTCGGGATCCATAACCGTCGAGCGTACCGACCCGCGCGCCGAGCCCCTGCTACCCGTAGGCTGGTTATGCGATGACTGAGAAACTCCTCATTTGTGTGGTGTGCACCGGAAACATCTGCCGGTCCCCCATGGGGCAGAACATTCTGCGGCACGCCCTGACCGAAGCCGGCCTCGATGACCGGGTCGACGTGGTGAGCGCCGGGACCAGCGGCTGGCACGTCGGTGACCCGGCCGACAATCGGGCCCGCACCGAGCTGCTCGCCCACGGCTACCCCGACGGGCACGTCGCCGCTCAGCTGGGCCCCGACCACTTCGACGCCGACCTACTGCTGGCCATGGACGTCGGCCACCTGCGCGCGTTGGAGCGCAAGCGGCTGCGCGACCGCACGCGCCTCTTCCGCAGCTTCGACCCCTCGTCCGACCCACTCGCCGACGTCCCCGACCCGTACTACGGGACCGAGGATGATTTCGCGCTCACGCGCGAGCTGATCGAAGCAGCAGTCCCCGGCATCCTCGAATGGGTGCGAGCGCGGCTGCGCGAGTCCGTTGTGAGCTGAGCATGTCGGTTCTGCGCGCGATACTGCGCCCCGGCTGGATCGCGCTGGGGATCGCCGTCGTCGCGTTCGCCGCTTTGTGCTTCTCGGTGCTGGCGCCGTGGCAATTGGGAAAGAACTCGACGACGTCGCATCGCAACGAACTCATCCGAGAGGCCGTCGCCACGTCGTCCGAGCCGATCGCCGACGTCGTGCGTACCCCTGGAACCTTCGATCCGGAGACCGAGTGGCGCGAGGTGGCGGTGACCGGCCGCTACCGCACCGATCAGCAAGTCCTGCTCCGGCTGCGCAGCATCGAGGGGCGTCCGGCAGTGGAGGTTCTGACACCGTTCGAGACCGCGGGCGCGACCTACCTCGTCAACCGCGGCTACGTGCGTCCCCCCAAGGCCGCCGACATCCCGGAGGTACCAGCGCCCCCGTCGGAAACGGTGACGATCAATGCGCGGATCCGAGGGCCGGAAGGCACGTCACCAGGGCGCGAGGTGAGCCGTGTCGACGGCACCATGACCGCCTACAGCATCGATCCAGCGGACGTCGCCCGCGCGCAGCGCACCGAGCTGGCGCCGTTCTATCTGCAGCTCTCGGCCGACCAGCCGGGTTCGTTGGCCCCGATCGCGCTCCCCCAGCTGGAGTCCGGCCCGTACCTTTCCTACGGGCTGCAGTGGCTGGCATTCGGCATCATGGCCCCGCTCGGCGTCGCCTATTTCCTGTTCACCGAGATCCGGCAGCGGCGCAGGGCCGCCACCGACCGCCTGACCGCCGACGAGGATGCCGCCGATGCACCCGCCAGCGCGAAGGAGCGGTTGCGCGACGCCGGATTCGCCACCGGTGCGCGTCAGCGGCACACGATCGGCAACGCGCCGCAGGTCGACGACGAACAGGTCAAACGCAAGCTCGCCGACCGCTACGGCCGCGGCTGAACGCTATCGCGACGGCGACCACCACCGCCCCGGCGCGGACACGCCTCGACAGTCGCACCGCGGCGCGCAAGTCTTCGACCTGCGGTGCGCGCCCCGTCCCGAGCACCGGCCGCTCCTCCGTGTACCCGTGATAGGCCGTCGTACCGCCGAGCGAAAGGTCCAGTGCACCGGCAAAGGCTGCTTCGACGACGCCGGCGTTCGGGCTGGGGTGACGGCGCGCGTCGCGGCGCCAGGTCGCGACGGCCGACGCTGGCGACGGGCCGCACAACACGGCCAGCACGCCGGACAGGCGAGCCGGAACATAGTTGGCCACGTCGTCCAGACGTGCGCTGGCCCAACCGAATTCGCGATACCGGTCGTTGCGGTACCCCACCATCGCGTCGAGCGTGTTGATCGCTCGGTAAGCGAGTACACCGGGCGCCCCCGCCACCGCGGCGGCCAGCAGCGGCGCGACCGCGGCATCGGACGTATTCTCGGCGATCGACTCCACCGCCGCACGGCAGATGCCCGCTTCGTCGAGCGCCTCCGGATCACGCCCGCACAGGCTCGGAACCAATGCACGGGCGGCGACCAGATCGCCTGACTCCAACGCATCCGCCATCGAATCACCCACTGCCGCAAGGGATCTTCCCCCCAGCGCGGTCCACGTGGCCGCGGTGACCCCCAACACACCGAATCGGTCCAAGACCGCGCCGACCAGCGTTGCCGCCGAGACGCACACGAGCGTGAACAGCGCGCCCTTCGCGCGGCTCGGCGCATAGATCTTGCGCTCCAGCGTCCCGGCCAGCCGCCCGAATCCTGCCACCGGATGCCAGCGGCGCGGATCACCCACCGCGGTATCGGCGAGAGCCCCGATGACGATCCCGGCGGCTGTCTTCATTGGCCAAGCGTATCCAGTGCGCGCGTCGGCGGGCCTTAGACTTGGCCGCGTGGCAGCCCGCAACCCCGCCCCCTCCCCGGGGGTCTACCCGATCGACACCGGCACAGCCGAGTTGGCAGCGATCGGCGGTGGCTGGCTGCTGTCCATCAACGGCGCGGAGAGCAGCCACATCGACCCCGACGACCCGTCGCGCCTCGATTTCGAATACATGCGCCAGATGGTCGTGCTCGCCGACGACCGATTCCCGTCCGGACCGCGCTGCCCCCGCGTGCTTCATCTCGGCGCGGCCGCCTGCGCGCTGCCCCGATACTTCGACCACCGCCATCGAGGCGGCGCCCGACAGGTGGCCGTGGAGATCGATGCGGCGCTGGCGGCGTACGCGCGCGAGTGGTTCGACCTGCCCCGATCCCCCGCGCTCCGCATCCGGGTGGGTGAAGCGCGCACCGTCGTCGAACAGCTGACGCCGCGCACCCGCGATCTGGTCATCCGCGACGCGTTCAACGGCGAACGCGCGCCCGGCCACCTGACGACGGTGGAGTTCACCGAGGCGGTGGCGGCCCTCCTCGACGACGGGGGGCTCTACCTCGTCAACTGCGCCGATGACCGCCGGTTGACCTTGGCCCGGACGGAACTGGCGACCATCGGGAACGTATTCGAGCACGTCGTCGCCGTCGCCGACGCCGCGATGCTCAAGGGCCGCCGCACGGGCAACGTGGTGATCGGCGCCAGCCGCGCTCCGATCGACGTGACGCCAGCGCTGACGCGGGCACTGCTCGCCGATCCGCAACCGGCGCAGATTCTCGACGACACACGAGCCCGCGCGCTCGCCGGCACGGCGGTGCCGTTGCGCGACGCCGACCTGCGGGCGGGGGCCGGTCAGATCGTATAGGCGAGATTCGCGGCGATCCGCTCGCCGAGCGCCTGGTCACCGGTGATACCCACCGTCGACGGATTCGCGTCGCGGCGTCCACCTATGAGGCGGAAGAACTCGCACGTGTCGACGGTCAGCACGACGTCGGGTTCGGCAACCTCTTCGGCGGCGACGAGCGTCGCGCGGTCGGCGACGTCGACGGCCAATGATCGGTCCACCAGGCCGGTGAGCCGCAACACCACCGTGCTGCCGCGCGGCACCCCCGCTCGTTTGGCCAGGACGTACGGCAGCGATGCCGCTGCCTCCTCGACCGCGACCGCGGCCGGACCGGCCGTCGTCGGCGATCCGAGGGCCAATCCGTCGCGGACGTCGAGTTCGTGGATCCAGCAATCGAAGACACGGATTCTCATGAATCGCGCGTAGCTGTCCGGACCGGCCGGTGTCAGCGTCTCCGCGGCCATCTCCTCGTCGGACATCGCGGCCAGCGCGCTCGCCCGCTCGGCGGTGATCGAGTCGAAGGCTTCGAGCACCTCGCCGGCCGGGCGGCCGCGGAACTCCTCGATCCACTTCTCGTTCAACTCGCCGATCGGGTTGCGAACATGCGCGCGCCCGCTCACCTCGCGTTCGGGAACCGGTCGTCCGGCCAGCAGGCTTTCCGTACCGATCACGTGGGCGAGGATGTCCGCGTTCGTCCACCCCGGCAGCACTGACGGCGCGGCTAACTGCTCGTCGGACAGGCCGGCGAACAGGTCCCGCAACGCGGCCCACTCCTGCCCCAAAGCGGTGACGACGGGCGCGGAATCGATCGGCGAGCGACTCATAGTGCCATCACCGTACCGGTTCGAGGCAGCTCGCGGCCGCTTCCACGATCGAGCAGAACTCCGCCGGACGGGTGGGTCGATAGCTGGGCGCGACGCCGTTGCGCGAAATGATCCGACGGTAAACCGGCACGGCGTCGGTGGGAATCCGCCGCAGGCTGCGGTCGCGCTCCACGTTGACGGTGTAGAGGCCGAAGCGCGGGGTGAAGCTCCCCCACTCGTAATTGTCGGTGAGACTCCAGTAGTTGTAGCCGATGACCGGGATTCCCGCGGCCCGTGCCCGTTGTACCCAGTAGATGAGGTCGGCCAGGTGGTCGCCGCGCCGGTAGCCGTCGGATCGCGGTTTGCCGTCCGCGGTCGGCATGCCGCTCTCCACCACGTAGATCGGCTTGCCCGGGTACCGCCGGGCGTTGTAGCGCAGTGCGTAGTAGATGCTGTCGGCACTGACCGGAAGTCCCGCCATGCCGTCGCGCAGCGCACCGGTGACCGCGAGCGGGTTGCCGAGCGAGAAACCGTAGTAGTTGTCGACGCCCACGTAGTCGGCGTGGCGCATGAACCGGTCGGTGAGCACCGGGTCGATCAGCGGTTCACCACCGGCCGGTATGTACGCGGAGTTGGAGGTCACCATCGCGCGCGGCTGGATCCGATGGATCTCCCGGTAGATTCGCCGATTGACCTCGACCATGCGGTCGGCCATGGTCGGCGCCGCCGACGGCGGAAGCTCACCGCGAGAGAGTTGCTGCGCGATGTTCACGACGGGCTCGTTGAACGTCACCCACATCGGATCGAACTTCGCGAACCGGTGCACCACACGGTTGGCGTATCGCAGCCACCACCGGACCGACGCCGGGTTGGTCCATCCACCGGCCCTCATCATCCACTGCGGGTACACCCAGTGGTCGATGGTGATCATCGGGCGCATCCCCGCGGCGACGATCGCGCCGATCATGTCGTCGTAGTAGGCCCATTCCCGCTCGTCGAACCGGGTGGGCGACGGCTGCACACGGGCCCATTCGACGCCGACCCGGTACACCTTCACGCCCAGTCCCCGTGCGAGCGCGATGTCGGATCGGTAGCGGTTGCGGAAATCCACCGACCGCCCGATGGGAGTCTGCCCCGACCGCGGCACCGTCCAGTTGCTCGCCGGCTTTCCGCCGGGCGATCCCTCGGATTGGAAGCCGGAGGAGGCCACGCCCCACAGGAAACCGGGCGGCAACGGCGCTGCGGCCTGACTTGTCGCGGGCATGACCGCGGTCGCCACCACCGCCGCGAGCGCGGCAATCCCCCAACGAGCAGACCGATGCATATCTCCCTCTCATGTGAGTGATTCTCGTCACACTCAAGGTGACGAAATGGTCACGCTTCATGCGGCAATGCGATCGGCGCCTCATGCGCCTGGGCACCGTCGATGCAGGTGATCACTGGATGCCACCCTATTCTGATCGTCGTGCTTTCTCGTCGACTTGCGTTATCTGCCGGTGTCCTCGCCACCGCCGGACTCATCGGTGGCAGCGCCGCCCAGTACGTCGTGGCCGCGCCGCAGGTCGTCGCCAGCCCGGCAGCCGCGTGCAGCGGTTCGGCCAATCTCGCCGCCAACTCCTCGGTCTCGCGGACCTTGCAGGTCAACGGCGTCGAACGACACTTTCGGGTTCACCTGCCGTCCGGGTACAGCCGAGGCAGTGCTGCTCCGTTGATCCTGGCGTTCCACGGCCGCGGCGAGAAGGCGATCTGGTTCGAGCGCTACACCCAGCTGTCGCGGCTGCCCGCGATCGTCGCCTACCCCGACGGCCTGCGCAGCAGCACGGGGCCGCGCTCCTGGCAGTCGGCGCCGTACGCGAACCCGAAGGCCGACGACATCGCGTTCACGCGCGCCATCATCCGCAAGATCAGTTCGGAGGCGTGCGTCGATCGCAGCCGGATCTTCGCCGTCGGCCGTTCCAACGGCGGCGGCCTGGTCAATCTGTTGGCATGCCAGCTCCCCGGACAGTTCGCCGGGATCGCCATGGTGTCGGGGGCCTTCTACCCCCAGTCTCAGCGCGGCTGCCAGCATTCCCGAGCAGTATCGAGGATCGAGTTCCACGGCACCGAGGACCGGATCGTCCCCTACGACGGTGCCTACAAGTTCGGCTCGAACCTTCCCGCGGTTCCCGCCTACCTCGACCGCTGGACCGTCCGATCGGGGTGCCAGCAACCGCTGGAGCGAAAGATCGCCTCCAACGTCACCCGCATCGACTGGTTCGTCTGCCGGCCGCTGGGCACGATGGTGAGTCATGTGCGGATCGACGGCGGAACGCATCGCTGGCCGGGCTCCACCCGCTCCGATTGGCGACCGTCCGACCGGGTCAACGCCGCCGCGCTGATCTGGCAGTTCTTCCAGCTGCAGCGCCCGGGGTTGATCGTGGGCAGCTGACTAAGCCCACGGGTTAATTGTGTCGACGCCGAGCGGCTCGAAATGTCGAGTGTTCCGCGTGACCACGGTCATGTGCGCGGCCTGACTGATGGCAGCGATGAGTGCGTCATCGAGCGGAGCATGTTCTGGGACGCGGTAGGTGGCCAGGATTCGCGCGGCCGGTAGGTCGAAAGGCAGCACCCGTCCGGAAAATGCTGGCAGAACGTGATCGTCGAACCAGCGCCGCAGGACCTGACCCTGGGATGGGTCAGATCGCTCCCGGGCGATCACGCCGCGCTCGATCTCGGCGATAGACGGTGCTGTCACGAACTGGTCGGCGACTGGAACCGCTGACACCCAGGCCTCGACCTGCGTGTTGCGTCCACGGACCCGCAGGGCAGAGACCACGTTCGTGTCCAGAACGTACTGCATCGTCCTAGTCACAGGTCAGAGGTGCGAGCAGTTAGCCCGAGGCCTTCCGGCTCGAACTCGATGTCCGCACCTTCCTCGGTGCCGAGTAGATCAACGAGGGTGGCCGGCTCACGTTCGAGCGCTTCAGCGAGGATGTCGCGTGCCTCGGCCTCAACGGACCGCCGGTGCTGTTCGGCGCGCGCCTTGAGTGCCGCCTTCGTGCCGGCAGGAAGGTTGCGAATCAGAATCTGCTCCACAGCAATCACCTCCGATATCGTTATGATGATATCACGCGAAGGCGGCTAGCGTCCTACCTCTCGCCGTCCCGGTATTCGGCGGGTGGAGGCAGGTTTGCGGTAGCATATTGTCTATCTAACTTGACTTGCATTCGTCTAGACAGATAGACTAGTGTCATGATCGGTGAGGCGCCCACTCGGACCATCATCAAGCGACTCAAGGCGGCGGGCTTCAGCCCGCGCAACGCCATAGGCTCGCACACCGTGTGGGTCAGCCCGTCGGGCAACTACAAGGTGTCGCTACCCGACGGACACCGCACGATCTCGCCGGGTGTCCACCGACAGGTGAACAAGGCCATCGAAGCGAGCAACCAAGAGGAGGCACAATGAGCACGATCTATCGGGTAGACGTCCACCGCGACGGACGATGGTGGATGATCCGCGTTCCCGAACTCGACGGATATGTCGATGCCACCGGCGCCCGCTTCCCCGACGAGGCGATCACCCAGGCCCGCCGCTACGCCGACATCAACCGCGAGGCGCGCGACTTCATCTGCTCAGTCACCGACTCCGCGCCCAGCGCCGTAGGACTCGACGTCCACGTCACAGTCGACTACAAGGACGATCTGATCTCGGCCGCCGCCAATATCGCCAAGCTCAAGGCTCGCGCCGCAGAGATGGAGAACGAGGCACAAGCCGAATCGAGGCGCGTGGCACGTCAGCTCGCCGGTCGCGGGGTGCCCCTGCGCGATATCGGTGCGATCCTCGACGTGTCCTACCAGCGCGCCGACCAGCTCGTGAAGTCTGACTAGATGGGCAGGGGCCGCGGTGCGCACCGATCTACGTGACTAGTCGGGCACGACGTCGATGTAGGTGTTCGCGCCGCCGGTCACGGCGGACATCTGCACGACGACGACCTCGATTCGGTCGCCGCAGCGCTCGACAAGATGGTCCCGTTACGGCCACGTGATTTCCGAGTGTGGGCAAAATGTGGGTAAAAGGAGAAGGGCAACCTATCGGGAGTCCCGGAAAGTTGCCCCTTGACCTGCATATATACATATATAACAGTGCGCGCAGTAGGATTTGAACCTACGACCGCTGGTGTGTAAGACCAGAGCTCTACCGCTGAGCTATACGCGCTCGCCCGCCGTCATCGACGTCGATGGCTAGGCAAATCTAGCGTGCTCGCCGGTCGCGGTTCAAACCTGCACCGCGGCCAGCGCGCGCTCCCAGACCGAGTCGTCCCTCGGAGCGCCCGCCTCGGCGGCGTCGGAGAACAACACGCTGCGGTCCCGGTCGACGAGCACCGTGCCGCGCAACGAATAGCCGTGGCGCTCGCTGAACACCCCGTACTGTTGCGCTACCGCGCCGTGCGGCCAGAAGTCGGACAGGATCGGGAACAGGAACCCCTGCGCACTCGACCACACCTTGTGCGTGGGCGGCGGGCCGACCGATATCGCCACCGTTGTCAGCGAATCGTTGTCGAACTCGGGCAGCCGGTCGCGGATGAGGCCGAGTTCGCCCTCGCAGTTGCCGGTGAAGGCGAGTGGGAAGAAGACCAGCAGCGTGCGGCGTTCGTCGGTCAGCGTCGACAGATTCACCCGTTGGTTGTTCTGGTCGGGCAAAGTGAAGTCCGGCGCGCGGCTACCGACGGCGATCAGATCCTGCATGCCTAGCGCGCACCGCGCGAACGCGGCTGTACCAGTCGCGTGGCGGTCCAGTCGCCCAGGTTGGTCACACTGGTCTGCGTCAGGCCCGTCGTCGATGCGGCCTCGCTGACCTCGCTCGGCTCGACATGACCGCTTCTGCCGGTCTTCGGTGACAGCACCCATAGGTATCCATCGTCGGCCAGCGGCCCGATCGCCTCGATCAGAGCATCCGTCAGGTCACCGTCGTCGTCGCGCCACCACAGGAGTACAACGTCGATCACCTCGACGGCGTCCTCGTCGAGCATCTCCGCGTCGATGATGTCCTCGATGTCCGCGCGCAGGTCGTCGTCGGTGTCATCGTCCCACCCCAACTCCTGGACGACGAGCCCCTTACTCAACCCCAGCTTCTGCGCACCGGAACCATCGGCGGCGACCACGCGTGACCTCCCTTATCTGGACGACGCCGAGTGATTCTCGACGACCTGTGTAGTTATCCCACCCGCTCGCGCGCCTGAGCGCAACCCGAACGGTCACTGTCGCTATCGCGGATTCACCCGGTGAAGTAGCTCCGACACACGGCGAGCAGCCCGCGGCGCGCCTCGTCCCACTTCTTCGCCGCGGGGTTCAGCGCCGCCCGCTGCTTGCGCGTGACGGCCCTGCGCACAGCCTCAGCCGTGTCGGCGGTACGGGACATCTGCCCGGCGAGATCATCCGGCAGTCCACTGCCGGCATGGCCGCGCAGGCTCGCGACGTCGCGACTCAGCCTGGCCGCGACGGTACGGTCGGTGCCTTTGAGTTCGTCCATGCTTTGACTGGCGTTGAGCGTCGTGATCATCGCGTTGTAGGCGTTTAGCGATCCGCGCATCTCGTTGAGCGTGGAGGTGCACGCCGCCGCCGCGCTGGCGCGCTGGCGCTCGATCTTCTGCTGCGCCGTGTACTTCTCCACCTGGGCCGGGGGCGCCACCGCCTGCCCGGACACCGCGCACCCGGTCGCGACGAGGGCCGTCACCACGGCCATCGCGGCACGCGTCTGCGCACCCGGTCGCGCCGAGCGCGGGTTCAACGTCCAGGCCTCACGGCAGGTAGCCCCTGCAGACGTCGTTGAGTTTCGCGCGGCCCTGATTCATCCGGTCCGCGGCCGCGTTCAGGCCTTGGATGTTTTTCGAGGCGACGGTCCTACTCTGGGTTTCGCGCGTATCGGCGAGGACCTTCAGCTGCTCTTTGAGATCGTCGGGCAGTTCCTCGGTCGATGCCTTGCGCAGGTATTCGACGTCCGAGTTGAAACGGTTCACGACATCGGTCGCCAACTTCGGGTCCGGATTCTGCGCGTTAAGCGCTGCGATGTACCTGTTGTACGCAGCCGAGCTGCCTGCGAGCGTGACGCTGACGGTCATGCACGTGGACATCGCGTTGGCCTTCTGCCGCTTGATGAGTTGCTGGCTCTTGTATGCGGCGACCTCCGCCTCGGGCGCGCTGGCGGTCCCGTTGACCGTGCACCCGGACAGCACACCCGTCACAAGCACCGCCGCGACCACGACCGCGACCCAAGGTCGACGGGCTTTCGAGTTCCTGTCAGTCATGACTCTCCGTATTGTTCGCGACGCCTTGCCTTCACTCGTAGACGCACTCGGGTTCGCCGGGCGCGTCTACGAGACTATCGGCTATTGCCCTCGTGTCCACGCCTGCCCATTCACTTGATGCGTGTCACGCGGCCACCAATCGGTCATGAGACACGGCGCACTATTAGGCTGGACGGGCGAGGCGCATCACCCATCGCGCCCGCACCCATCATCGGCGCCGTTTACCACAAGCGAATGGCGACAACAGAATCTAAGGAACCGATATCCGTGTCTGACGAGTCGAACAACGCCAACCGCGTCCGCGTCATCCGGGAGGGTGTGGCCTCCTACCTGCCCGACATCGACCCGGAGGAGACCTCCGAATGGTTGAGTTCACTCGACGGGCTGATCGACGCCGAGGGTCCCGGACGCGCCCGCTACCTCATGCTTCGCCTGCTGGAGCGCGCCGGTGAGCGTCACGTCTCCATTCCGTCGCTGACTTCCACCGACTACGTCAACACCATCCCCACCGAGAACGAGCCCTGGTTTCCCGGCGATGAAGAGGTCGAGCGCAACTTCCGCCGGCTGATCCGCTGGAACGCCGCGATCATGGTTCACCGTGCACAGCGCCCCGGAATCGGCGTCGGCGGCCACATCTCCACCTACGCGTCGTCGGCCTCCCTCTACGAAGTCGGTTTCAACCACTTCTTCCGCGGCCAAGACCACCCGGGCGGCGGCGACCAGATCTTCATCCAGGGCCACGCGTCGCCGGGTATCTACGCGCGCGCGTTCCTCGAAGG
The DNA here is from genome assembly GCF_000241265.1 of Gordonia araii NBRC 100433. Lineage (GTDB taxonomy): Bacteria > Actinomycetota > Actinomycetes > Mycobacteriales > Mycobacteriaceae > Gordonia > Gordonia araii. The sequence continues at coordinate 25,612 of NZ_BAEE01000026.1, read as the reverse complement.
CCGTCTCACTGAGAATCAGCTCGACGGCTTCCGGCAGGAACACAGCCACGCCGGACTGGGCGGCGGCCTCCCCTCCTACCCTCACCCGCGGCTGATGCCCGAGTTCTGGCAGTTCCCGACGGTGTCGATGGGCCTCGGCCCGATGAACGCGATCATGCAGGCCCGCTTCAACCACTACCTGCACGACCGTGGGCTGTCCGACACCAGCCAACAGCACGTGTGGGCCTTCCTCGGCGACGGCGAGATGGACGAGCCCGAGTCGCGCGGCCTGCTCCAGGTGGCGGCGACCGAGGGGCTAGACAATCTGACTTTCGTCGTCAACTGCAACCTGCAGCGACTCGACGGCCCCGTCCGCGGCAACGGAAAGATCATCCAAGAGCTGGAGTCCTTTTTCCGGGGCGCCGGCTGGAACGTCATCAAGGTGGTGTGGGGTCGCGAGTGGGACTCCCTACTCCATGCCGACCGTGACGGCGCGCTGGTCAACCTGATGAACTCGACGCCCGACGGCGACTACCAGACCTATCGCGCCAACGACGGCGCCTTCGTCCGCGAACACTTCTTCAACCGCGACCCGCGGACCAAGGAACTGGTCAAGAACCTGAGCGACCAGGAGATCTGGAACCTCAAGCGCGGCGGCCACGACTACCGCAAGCTCTACGCCGCCTACTCGGCCGCGATGACGCACAAGGGCCAGCCGACGGTGATCCTCGCCAAGACCATCAAGGGCTACACGCTCGGCAAGCACTTCGAGGGCCGCAACGCCACGCACCAGATGAAGAAACTGGCACTCGACGACCTCATCGCCCTGCGCGACACGCTGCGCATCCCTTTCACCGACGAGCAACTCGAAGCCGATCCATACCTGCCGCCGTACTACCACCCCGGCGCGGAGGCGACCGAGATCAAATACATGCTCGACCGGCGGAGCAACCTCGGCGGCTTCCTCCCCGCGCGCCGCCGGACGTCGCAAGCGCTGCATCCGGATACGGCTCCGGCGATCGAGGCGGTCGCGAAGGGATCGGGCAAACAGCAGGTGGCCACCACCATGGCACTGGTCCGCATCTTCAAGGAACTGCTCCGCGACAAGGAGATCGGCGACCGGATCGTCCCGATCATTCCCGACGAGGCCCGCACCTTCGGGATGGACTCCTGGTTCCCCTCGCTGAAGATCTACAACCCCAACGGGCAGCTCTACACCTCTGTCGATGCCGAGCTGATGCTCGCCTACAAGGAGAGCCAGGCCGGTCAGATCCTGCACGAGGGCATCAACGAGGCCGGATCGACGGCCACGTTCACCGCGGTCGGCACGTCGTACTCGACGCACAACGTACCGATGATCCCCCTCTACATCTTCTATTCGATGTTCGGCTTCCAGCGCACCGGCGACAGCTTCTGGGCCGCCGGTGATCAAATGGCCCGCGGCTTCGTCATCGGCGCCACCGCCGGGCGGACCACGTTGACCGGCGAAGGACTGCAGCACGCCGACGGGCATTCGCCCCTGCTGGCGTCGAGCAATCCCGCTGCGGTGATCTACGACCCGGCGTTCGCCTACGAGCTGGCCTACATCGTCGACGACGGTCTGCGGCGGATGTACGGCGACGAGCCCGAGGACGTCTTCTTCTACATCACCGTCTACAACGAGCCCTTCCATCAGCCGGCCACTCCCGAAGGCCTCGACGTCAACGCCCTGCTGCGCGGGATCTACCGCTATGCCGGCGCCCCCGCCCTCACCGGTGACGCGATCGCGCAGGCGAACATTCTCGCCTCCGGGGTGCTCATGCCGGACGCGTTGCGCGCGCAGCAGCTGCTCGCCGACGACTGGAAGGTGGCCGCGTCGGTCTATTCGGTGACGTCGTGGTCGGAGCTGGCCCGCGACGGCATCGCCGCCGACCGCGAGTCGCTGCTCGATCCGTCCGCGCCCGCACGGGTTCCGTTCGTGACCGCGGCGCTGGACGCCAACGCGACGGTCGCGGTCAGCGACTTCCAGCGGGCCGTCCAGGAACAGATCCGCGCCTACGTGCCCGGTACCTACCTGACGCTGGGCACCGACGGCTTCGGGTTCTCCGACACCCGCCCCGCCGCGCGGCGCGTGTTCAACGTCGACGCCGAGTCGATCGTCGTCGGCGCACTGCTGGCACTGGCCCGCGACGGCCGCGTCGATCGGTCCGTCGCCGCCGAAGCCGCCCGCCGCTACCGCATCGATGATGTGACCGCCGCGCCCGAGCAGACCTCGGACCCGGGCGTGGCGTGAGGTAGCACCCTTCATCGGTCGTCTCCTGGGATAGGCGCGTCGGCCATACACTGTGGGGGTGGCCGACGCGCACCTGAACCAGCAGCCCCCCGGCATGGACGTGTTCGGGGAACGCGGTGCGCACGTTCCGACGCCGGAGAACGTGCGCGACGCGCTGCCGGACACCTTGCTCCGCCGGGTGAAGCAGTACAGCGGCCGGCTGGCCACCGAAGCGGTGCATTCCATGTCGGATCAGCTGCCGTACTTTTCCGAACTCGACGCGGCACAGCGCGCCTCGGTGCAGCTGGTCGTGCAGACCGCCGTCGTCAACTTCGTCGAATGGATCCAGGATCCAGAGGGCAACGTCAAGTTCACCGTCGAGGCGTTCCAGGTCGTACCGCAGGATCTGGCGCGCCGCATCTCACTGCTGCAGACGGTCGAGATGGTGCGCGTCGCCATGGAGTTCTTCGAGAAGTGGCTGCCACTGCTGGCGCGCAACGACGACCAGCTGCGGGCCCTGACCGAGTCGGTGCTGCGCTACGGTCGCGAGATCGGGTTCGCGGCCGCCTCGATCTATGCGTCGGCGGCCGAATCCCGCGGCGCGTGGGATTCACGACTGGAGGCGCTGGTCGTCGACGCCGTGGTTCGCGGCGACGGCGGTCCACAGCTGCTCTCCCGCGCAGCGGCCCTGAACTGGGATTCCGATGCCGCGGCGACCGTGATCGTCGGCAACCCGCCGCCCGAGCAGAACGTGTCGGTACCGCTGGCGATCCACAACACGGCGGTCGCGCACGACCGCGCCGCGCTGTCGGTGGTGCAGGGTGCCGTGCTCGTGGCCATCGTCAGCGGCCCGATCACGCCCACCGAGCCGTTCGTCGCGGAACTGCTGAGCAACTTCGCCGACGGTCCGGTGGTCATCGGTCCGACGATGCCCGACCTGGAGAGCGCGCACACCAGCGCTGTCGAGGCGATGGCCGGGATCGACGCGGTCGTCGGCTGGCCCGGAGCACCGCGCCCGGTGCACAGTCTGGAACTGCTGCCCGAGCGGGCACTCGCCGGCGATCCGACGGCCGCGGTGACGCTCACCCAGACGCTGACGAAACCGCTGAGCGAGGCGGGCGCGAATCTGACGGCCACTTTGGAGGCCTATCTCGACGCCGGCGGCTCGGTGGAGTCGTGCGCCCGGACGTTGTTCGTTCACCCAAATACTGTTCGTTATCGACTAAAACGGATCGCCGACATCACCGGACGTGATGCAACTAACCCGCGGGATGCCTATGTCTTGCGTGTGGCAACGACTGTGGGACGATTGACTCAAGTCCGAAACAAAACGCTGTCATCAGCCACTTAAGTCACACCCGTAACAGACCCTTCTTACCGTTCTCCCAGGTAATGCGGCTTTGGACTCGATTCGGTAACGAATAACGAAGGGGCTTCGACGCCGAAACAGCCCGGGGCACGTTTGTAGGATTCCTACAAATTGCGGCGGAAAGGTTCATGCCCGCCAACACCCTCGTGCACCATGCTGAGGGTGTTCAGTAACAAGGTGCTTACGTTGCTTGCGCCCGGACAGGGCTCCCAGACACCCGGCATGCTCGCCGAATGGCTCGAGCTCGCCGGTGCCCGCGATCAGCTCGCGACGTGGTCGAAGCTCACCGGGCTGGATCTCGAACGGCTCGGCACGACCGCGACCGCCGAGGAGATCACCGATACGGCGATCACCCAGCCGTTGGTCGTCGCCTCCGCCCTGCTCGCCTATGACGAGCTGGCCAAGCAGCACCCACTGCCCGCCGACACCATCGTCGCCGGTCACTCCGTCGGCGAACTGGCCGCGGCCGCGATCGCCGGTGTGATCAGCGCCGACGAGGCAGTCACCCTCGCCGCGGTGCGCGGTGCCGAGATGGCCCGCGCCTGCGCGCTGGAACCCACGACGATGGCTGCCGTACTCGGCGGCGACGAGGCCGAAGTCCTCGCCCGCCTCGAAGAACTTGAACTGGTTCCCGCCAACCGCAACGCCGCCGGCCAGATCGTCGCAGCGGGCAAGGTCGACGCGATCGACGAACTCGTGGCGAACCCGCCCGAGCGGGCCCGCATCCGCAAGCTCGCCGTGGCGGGCGCGTTCCACACGGCCTTCATGGCACCCGCGCAGGACGCCGTTGCCGAGGCCGCCGCCTCGATCACGCCGGCGGATCCGAAGCTCACGCTGCTGTCGAACTCCGACGGCAAGGCCGTCACCAGCGGAACCGAGGCGCTGGAGAAGCTCGTCGCCCAGGTGACCCGACCGGTCCGGTGGGACCTGTGCTCGGCCACAATGCGCGAAGCCGCGACGACGGCACTCGTCGAACTGCCCCCGGCGGGCACCCTCGTCGGCATCGCCAAGCGTGAACTCAAGGGCACGCCGACCTTGGCACTCAAGACCCCCGACAGTCTCGCCGACCTCAACGAACTTGGATAGCCGGACTCCCCAGGAGCGTCCAAGCAACCAGCAGGTTGCCCCGGCAGGTAATCGAACACCATCTACGTGTAGAAGATAGAAGGGAGCCACACCGTGGCCGCCACCCAGGAAGAACTCATCGCCGGCATCGCCGAGATCATCGAAGAAGTCACCGGCATCGACCCGTCCGAGGTGACGATCGAGAAGTCCTTCGTCGACGATCTGGACATCGACTCGCTGTCGATCGTGGAGATCGCCGTGCAGCTCGAAGACAAGTACGGCGTGAAGGTGCCCGACGAGGACCTCGCCGGTCTGCGCACCGTCGGTGACGCCGTCGCCTACATCCAGAAGCTCGAGGCCGAGAACCCCGAAGCTGCTGCCGCCATCGCCGCCAGCGTTGCCGAGGACAAGAAGGCGTGACCCCGTCGCTTCGCGAGTACTCCACGCTGGGAGGTAACTTTCCCAGCGTGGTGGTGACGTCTATGGCCGCCACCACCTCGCTCGGCGTTGATCTCGATTCGACTTGGAACGGGCTTCTCAACGGTGAGTCCGGTATCCGAGAGCTGACCGGCGACTTCGTTACGAAGTACGGGGAACTCCCCTGCCGCATCGGCGGGAAGCTCCTCCAGGATCCCGCTGAGGAGGTCACGCGGGTCGAGGCCCGCCGGATGGCGTATGTGGAGCGGGTTGCCCACGTCATGAGCAAGCGTCTGTGGACGCAGGCCGGCGAGCCCGAGGTCGATCCCGAGCGGCTCGCCGTCGTGATCGGCACCGGACAGGGCGGCGGCGACGCCATGATCCACAACTGGGCCGCGATGGAAGAGTCGATGAACTACCGCAAGGTGTCACCGCTCGCCGTCCAGATGTCGATGCCCAACGGTCCGGCCGGCGTCGTCGGCCTGAACGTCGGCGCGCGCGCCGGTGTGATCACCCCGGTGTCGGCGTGTTCGTCGGGTGCCGAGGCGATCGCCCATGCGTGGCGCCACATCGTCCTGGGTGACGCCGACATGGTCGTCACCGGTGGTGTGGAGGGCTACATCGATGCGATTCCGATCGCCGCGTTCACGATGATGCGCGCGATGAGCACTCGCAACGACGATCCGGCTGCCGCTTCGCGTCCGTTCGACAAGGATCGGGACGGTTTCGTCTTCGGTGAGGCCGCGGCGATGCTGATCCTCGAGCGCGAGGAGCACGCCAAGGCTCGCGGCGCGCACATTCACGCCCGTGTCCTCGGTGCCGGCATCACCTCCGACGGTTTCCACCTGGTTGCCCCCGACCCCAGCGGTCAGGGCAACGCGCGGGCCATGGCGCGCGCGATCCAGACCGCCGGGCTGACCAAGAACGACATCAGCCATGTCAACGCTCACGCGACGTCGACCCCTATCGGCGACACCGCGGAGGCGATCGGCATCCAGGCTGCGGTCGGCAGCCACGCGGCGATCTACGCTCCGAAGTCGGCGCTCGGCCATTCGATCGGTGCGGTCGGCGCCCTCGAGTCCGTGCTGACGATGAAGGCGGTTGAGGAAGGCGTCATTCCGCCCACCCTCAACCTGGAGAATCTGGATCCCGAGTGCGGCGACATCGACGTTGTCCACGGCAAGCCCCGTGAAGGCAACTACGAGTACGCGCTCAACAACTCGTTCGGCTTCGGCGGTCACAACGTGGCCATCGCGATCGGACGCGCTTAAGAGATGTGACGCACGACCAGCCACTCCGAGCAGACGCATAAAGGAGAGAGCGATGACCACATTGGCTCCCATCACCAGCCATGAGGACTCGGCGGATCCACGCGACCCGCTGCTGCGCTTGACCAACTTCTTCGACGAAGGAACCATGCGTCTGCTCCACCCCCGGGATCGTTCCGGGGTGCAGACCGCGATCGGTCGGGTCAACGGTGTTCCCACCGTTTCCTACTGCACCGATGGCACCGTGATGGGCGGTGCCATGGGGGTGGTTGGTTGTGCACACATCGTCGACGCCATCGATACCGCGCTTGCCGAGCAAGCCCCGGTCGTGGGCATCTGGCACTCGGGCGGAGCTCGGCTCGCCGAGGGCGTCGAAGCCCTGCATGCGGTCGGCCAGGTCTTCGAGGCCATGGTCCGCGCATCCGGCTACATCCCGCAGATTTCGGTGGTCGTCGGCTTCGCCGCGGGCGGAGCGGCGTACGGCCCCGCACTCACCGACGTCGTCATCATGGCACCGGAGGGACGGGTGTTCGTCACCGGTCCCGACGTCGTGCGCAGCGTCACCGGCGAAGACGTCGACATGGAATCGCTCGGCGGTCCGCACACCCACGGCAAGAAGTCCGGTGTCTGCCACATAACCGCCGACTCGGAGGCCGATGCGCTCTGGCGCGCGCGGCGCCTCGTCGCGACGTTCAACCGTCAGGGCGAAGTCGACTCCGCCAAGGCGAAGGCGGGCGACACCGATCTGCGCGCCCTGCTCCCCGAGTCCAGCCGCCGCGCCTACGACGTGCATCCGATCGTGCGCGAGCTGCTCGATACCGAGCACGACGTGGACGGCAACGAGATCTCCTCGTTCGAGGAACTTCAGGCCAAGTGGGCGCCCAACATCGTCATCGGCTTCGGGCGGCTCGCCGGTCGAAGCGTCGGCGTCATCGCCAACAACCCGCTGCGGATGGGCGGCTGCCTGAACTCGCTGAGCGCCGAGAAGGCGTCACGTTTCGTGCGCCTCTGCGACGCCTTCGGCATCCCGCTGGTCGTGCTGACCGACGTACCGGGCTACCTGCCCGGCGTCGGACAGGAATGGGACGGCGTGGTCCGGCGCGGCGCCAAGCTGCTCCACGCGTTCGCCGAGTGCAGTGTCCCGCGAGTGACGCTGGTGACGCGCAAGATCTACGGCGGCGCCTACATCGCGATGAACTCACGGGCACTCGGCGCCACCGCCGTCTACGCGTGGCCCGGTTCAGAAGTCGCGGTGATGGGCGCCAAAGCGGCCGTCGGCATCTTGCACAAGAAGGCGCTGGCCGCGGCTCCCGAAGACGAGCGCGAAGCGCTGCACGAACGCCTGGCGGCCGAGCACGAAGCCATCGCCGGCGGTGTGGGACGCGCCCAGTCGATCGGCGTCGTCGACGAGATCATCGATCCGGCCACCACCCGCAGCACCCTGGCCGCCGCGATCGCGGCCGCGCCGGCGCGTCGCGGGCGGCACAAGAACATCCCGCTGTAAGCGGCAGTCCGAACACCAGCCCCTGACACAACGAACCCCGCATCGACCGATGCGGGGTTCGCGTCATCCAACGTTTGCGGTTGCTACCCCACCCGTTGGGCAAGCCAGGTCGCTTCGGCCCCGACGGACCCCAAGCGGTAGTTCTCGAGCTCGGCGTCCCACGCCGTGCCCAGTGCGGCATTGAGCTCCCCCGCCAGGCCCCGGCCGTCGGGCTGGGCGTCCATCAGCGCGCGGATCTGCATCTCGCCGAGGATGACGTCCCCGTTGGCGGCGGTGGATCCGTGCCACAGGCCGAGACCGGGAACATAGCTGAACCGTTGACCGTCCACCCCGTCGCTGGGGTCCTCGGTCACCTCGAATCGCAGCGACGACCATTCGCGCAGCGCCGTCACGAGACGGGCCGCCGTACCCACCGGACCGACCCAGTCGGCCGTGGCCCGTTGCATGCCGGGCTCGGCGTCCTGCGGCGACCACTTGAGCTGGGCGCGCACATTCAGGGTCGACGACAGCGCCCACTCCACGTGCGGGCACAGCGCCACTGGCGCGGCATGGATGTACACCACACCTGTCGCGTAGTCCGCAAACTGAGTCAGGTTGCGCACCTTGATCACCTCCGGTTCGACGAGGAACGTCTTCCCCAACACACCTCGTCGTCACCCGGGGGCGCTACTTATCACATCACTGATATCTAGTGTGCCTTATGAGACGTGTGTTGCGCTAGTTCTTCCTGGTGTTGTTGTGCTTCGAATCCGACTTCGGCGATTCGCTTGATCCGCGCCCACACCGATTCGAAGGTCAAGAAGACCGCGCAGACGATTGCCAGCGAGCCAGGCACGAACACCAGCAGATCGTTGATGCGTTCCCACGCGCGAGGGCTCCAGAGGGCTACCCACGTGAGCAGCAGCGCGATGGCCGTCGAGGCCTCGCCGATGAAGTTGACGATCGCGAACACCATCGCCGCCCTGCGGTGCCGGCGTACGGATTTCGGCGAGAAGTGGAAGTTCGCCGCAAAGGCCAGCAACAGGACCGCGTAGACGGAGAGCAGGAGGCCGAGGTCGTCGGAGGTCAGCTCGCGCATAGGCTGAGGCTAGCCGACCGGATTGTCCAGTTCCGTGCAGACGCGCTCGTTGAATTCACTCCACAGGGGTTTGGCCCACGCACCGAAGGCGCGGTCGGTGAGGACCACGCATGCGGCACGGCGAACCGGGTCGACCCACAGGAAGGTCCCCGACTGACCGAAGTGCCCGAAGGTCTCCGGGGAAGCGCTCGGCGCGGTCCAGTGCGGCGACTTCTGCCCGCGGATCTCGAAGCCCAGCCCCCAATCACACGGACGATGCCGGCCGTATCCGGGCACGAAACCGTCGAGCCCGGGAAACCACACCGAATGCGCACTGCGCGCCGTCTCCGGCGAGACGATCCGCGGGACGAGCAGATCCTGTGCGTAGCGGGCCAGGTCGTCGACGCAGGATGTCGCGCCGTGCCCGGCCGGGCCGTCGAGGGTCGTCGTCGACATGCCGAGGGGCTCGGCCACGGCCTCGTTCAGGTAATCCGCGAACGCTATGCCGGTCGCTCGCTCGACGGTCTCCGCGAGCACTTCGAAGCCGGCCGACGAATAGATGCGCTGGGTCCCGACGGCGGCGATCTGCTCGCGCGAATCGAAGGCGAGGCCCGAGGCATGGGCGAGCAGGTGCGCGACGGTCGCGCCGGGCGGACCGGCCAGGGTGTCGAGTTCGACCGCGCCCTCCTCGACGGCGACGAGGACGGCGGAGGCGACCAGCGGCTTGGTCACCGACGCCAACGCGAAAGCCCGGGCGGTGTCACCGAAGGTTTCGGTGACACCGCCCGGGCCGATCAGCGCGCCGGCGACATTGTCGACCGGCCACTGCGCTAGTTCTTGCAGCACTCGCCTCAGGCGGCGGGACGCTGCGTGTTGGGCGCCGGCGCCGGGGTCGAGGGCAGCGGCGTCACGTTGTTCGGCGTCGGGACGCCGCTCGCCGGAGCCTTGATCTGACCCTGATCCTTCGGATCGAGGGTGTCCTTCAGGTCGTCGGCACTCAGACCCGTCGCACCCGACAGCACCGACTGAATCCGGTCCTCGGGAACACCGCAGTGGTTGCGGGCCTCGGACGTCCACAGCTTGGTCAGACGCGGCACGCCAGCGGCGTGAGCCTCGGCCACCGTCCCGTGGGTGAGGTTCTCGGGCTTGATCCGGCCGGTGATGAGCGCGGCCTTCTCGCACACGTGGAAGGTGCTGCCCTTCTTGGAGTACCAGACCTCGTCCTTGCCGGTCAGGTTCTGCACGACGTTGGTCTCGCGCGAGATCTGCTCGGAGGAAACCGGGTCCGTCTCGACACCGGTGGCGAAGACGATGCCGGCGAGGACAATGGCGATGCCGCCGATGATGCCCTTCTGCTTGCCGTCCATGTCCTTGTCCAAGAAGATCAGGATGATCAACGGCAGGAACGCGATGACGGTGATGATCGCACCGAGCTGGTTCTGCACGAAGAACCGGAACTTATTCTTCTCCGATGCGGGGTCGAGGCGATTCGCCTTCTTCCACAGCAGGTTTCCGCCGATGGCCAGGACGGCCATGGCGACGAGGAAGCCGATGAGCCACCAGGTGTTGACCGGCTCGCTCGGGCGCAGGATCTTGAAGATGACCCAGAGTTCGATACCGATCGCGGCGACCCACAGCACGATCGCGGCGACGCGGAACCAGATCGCCTTGGACTTGGATTCCGGGGTCGGTACCCAGTTGCCCTCTGCGATCGCGGACGCCCGCTCGCGTTCGGCGGACTTCGCCGTCTTCTTTGCCTCTGCCATTTGACTCTTGCCCTTCACAACGTGGAATCCGCGACGGTGAATCGCGACGAAACAGACTCTAGTGCACTACCGAACGTCGGCGTGCGGTGAACTGTGTCACCAGTCTTCTTCGGTGTAGCGGATAACGCCGCGGATGTTCCTGCCCTCGAGCATGTCCGAGTAGCCCTCGTTGATCTGGTCCAGGCGGTATTGCCGGGTGATCATGTCGGAGATGTTCAGCTTGCCCGCCTTGAACATCGACAGCAGGTTCGGAATGTCGAGCTTCGGATTGGCACCGCCGAAGATAGAGCCCTGCAGGTTCTTCTGCATGAGGGTCAGCATCGCGAAGTTCAGCGTCACCTCGGTGTCGAGCATGCTGCCCATACCGGTCAGCACGCACGTGCCGCCCTTGGAAGTCAGATTCATCCAGCTGTCGATGTCCTTGCCGTGGACTTCGCCGACCGTGACGATGACCTTCTTGCACATCCCCCCGGCGGTGATGCCGGCGATGTCGCCCATCGCCTCGTCGATGTTCGCGTAAGCCTTGGTCGCACCGAACTTGAGCGCCTGCTCGCGCTTCCACTCGACCGGGTCGATCGCGAACACATTGCGCGCACCCGCGATCACCGCGCCCTGCAGCGCGGCGGTGCCCACGCCACCGACGCCGACGATCGCGACATCCTCACCCGGGCGGACGTCGCCGCTGCGCGTGGACGATCCATAGCCGGTCGGGACGCCGCAGCCGCACAGCGCGGCCACCTCGAACGGAATGTCCTTGTCGATCTTCACGACCGATGCCTCGTGCACCACCATGTACGGGCTGAAGGTGCCCAGCAGCGTCATCGGGTAGACGTTCTCCCCGTCGGCGGTGTGGATGCGGAAGGTGTGGTCGGAGACCGCCTCGCCCTGCAGCAGATACATGCCGAGGTCGCACAGGTTCGCCATGCCGGCCTGACACGACGGACACTTGCCGCAGGACGGAATGAAGGAGAGCACGACGTGGTCGCCCGGCTCGACGTCGGTGACACCCTCGCCGACCGCTTCGACGACACCCGCGCCCTCGTGTCCACCCAGGATCGGGAAGCCGCCCATTGGGATCCCACCGGTCATGAGGTGATGGTCGGAGTGGCACATGCCGGCCGCTTCCATCTTGATCTTGACCTCGTGGGCCTTGGGGTCGCCGATGTCGATCTCCTCGATCTTCCACGGCGAATTCAGCTCTCGAAGCAGCGCACCTTTAGTCTTCACTGTCCATCCTCACTCGCGACGTTGTCTGCGGGGTCTCCCCGCTCCCGTTGTGAGCGTAGTCACCCGCGGGTGAAATTGGAACACGTTACAGTTTGGTGTCGTCGTGCGGGTCGGCGATCAGTGCCGCAGCCCCTCGTCCTTGCTGCCGTATTCGCTGCGCAGCGCGGGTTTGACCACCTTGCCGCCGGCGTTGCGCGGCAACTCGTCGACGATCACGAGATCCTTCGGATGCTTGTACCGCGCCAGATTCTCGTTGAGGAAGGGCTCCAGTTCGGCGAGGGTGAGGTCTCCCCCGTCGGCGACGACCACGACGGCGACCGGTACCTCGCCCCACTTGTCGTCGGCGCGGCCGATGATGGCGGCCTCCGCGATCCGCGGATGGGCGAACAGCGCGTTCTCCACCTCGGCGCAGTAGATGTTCTCGCCGCCGGAGATGATCATGTCCTTGGCCCGGTCGACGACGTAGACGAAGCCTTCTTCGTCACGGCGGACGAGGTCGCCCGAATGGAACCACCCGCCCTTGAAGGCGTCGGCAGTCCCCTGCGGGTTGCGCCAATAGCCGGCCATCAGCTGCGGGCCTCGATAGACGATCTCCCCGACCTCGCCGTCGGGGACGTCGTCGCCGAGCGGATCGACGATGCGCGCCGTCACCGACGCGACGACGCGCCCCACCGAGCCGAGCTTGCGCAACGCGTGCTCACCTTCGAGGACGCAGGTGATCGGCGACATCTCCGTCTGGCCGAACACGGCGACGTTGACGGCATCCGGGAAGGTTTCGTTCATCGCGTTCAGCACCGTGTCCGAGGCGGGAGCCGCACCCCAGCTGATGACCCGCAACCGCAGGTCACGTGGATTTGCCTGCTGAGCGGCGCAGACGGCCTGCCACTGTGCGGGCACCAGGAAGATCGAGGTCGTGCCCTCTGCCGCGAGGGTGTCGAGCAGTTCGTTGGGGTCGAAGGCACCGAGCGGATGGATCACCGACAGCGCGCCGACGTGGAAAAGAGGTGTCATCGCGCCCAGCGCCGCGATGTGGAACATCGGGGCCACGCACGAACCGACGTCGTCCGGGCGCGTACCGAGGGCCTCCAGACAGGTCATGGCCTGGGCCTGCAGGTTCTGGTGGGTGAGCATCGCCCCTTTGGGCTTCCCGGTCGTGCCCGAGGTGTACATGATCAGGGCGACGGTGTCCTCCGGCACGTCGGTCTCCGGCAGATCGGCGGCGTCCTCGTCCATCAACGCCTCGAACGCGAGATGTCCTTCGCCGGCCTCGCCGACGGTGACGATCGCGTCGATCGCTCCGGTGGTCGCGGCCACCGCGTCGGCGAGCGGAGCCAGTGCGGTCTCGATGACGATCCACCGCGCGCCGCTGTCGGCGACGAGGAATCCGACCTCGGCAGGTGCCATCCGGAAGTTCACCGGTACCGGGATAGCTCCGATCAGATTCGCGCCCAGCACGGCCTCGACATACTCGGACCGGTTCAGCATCAGAATCAGGATCCGGTCGCCGAACGCGACGCCGCGACGGTTCAGCGCGGCGGCAAACGCCCGCGTCCGTTCGTCGAGCTGGCGCCAGGTGGTCTCCCTGCCCTGAAAGCGCAGAGCGGGCGCATCCGGTTTCATCATGGCGTGGCGGCGCACCTGGTTGTTCCAGTGATTGCGTCGCGACCGCAGGGGCTCGGCGGCAAGGTCCTCGACGGGTAGCGGGGTGACGGACATGACGTGCGCTCCTATTGTTGTTGGTCTTGCGCGCCGGCCCAGATCCCGGCCTCGGAGAGCCTCGCGATGAGGCGTTGCGCGCAATCGTCGAACTGTCGCTGCACCTGAGCGGTGATCGCCCCCCGGTCGCCGGTCCGGTACGCCTCGATGAGCTTGGCGTGGCTGTCCACCGCGACCGCCCCCCAATCGGGATCGGCGGCATAGAGCCGGTGCGGCGTGTAGTGCGTGGCATTGAGCAGAAACCAGGCGAGTTTGCCGCTGTTGGTGATGCGGTTGTGCGTGCGGTGGAAGTCGAACTCGGCGCCGACCACGCCGTCGATGTCGCCGGCCTCGACGGCCTGCCGCAACCGTGTGTTGCACGCTTCGAGCGCGTCGAGGTCGGCGGCGGTGATCACATCGGCGACGCGCAGCGCGATCTTGACGGCGATCTGGCCCTGCAGCCAGAAGATGTCCTCGACGTCGGTCTTGGTGAGATCGGCGACGACATAGCCCTTGTGCGGGGCGAGGTTCACCATGCCCTCGCCCCGCAGGGTCAGCAGCGCCTCACGCACCGGGGTGACACTGACGCCGAGTTCGGCGGCGGTCTCGTCCATCCGGATGAAGTCGCCCGGCCGGAGGTCGCCGGTCATGATCCGGTGCCGGATCGCGCCGGCGACTTCCTCGGACAGTTGCGGTCGGCGCCGCAGCGCGCCGCCGGTGGTGGACGACGTCACGGATTACAGCCCGTACGTCTTGCCGATAATGTCGCGCTGGATCTCATTGGTGCCACCGTAGACGGTCGAGATGATCGCGCTGCGCATCAACGCCTCGGCGTCGAACTCCTTGGTGTAGCCGTATCCGCCCATCATCTGCATGCCGTCGATGGTCATGGCCTTGGAGACCTCGGTGGCCTTGAGCTTCACCATCGACGCCTCGCGCGGGAACATCTGCGTCGGGTTCGCATCCGCCTTGGCGGCCAAGTTGTAGACGAGCAGCTTGGTGCACTCGATCTCGGTGGCGTGGTCGGCCATCCGATGGCGCAGCGCCTGGAACGTGCCGACGGGACGGCCGAACTGCTTGCGCTCGGTGATGAACTTCAGCGTGTCGTCGAAGGAGCGCTCGGCCAGGCCGAGCTGCATCGCACCGAGGATTAGGCGCTCGGTGTTCAGACCGGACATCAGCTGCCACCAGCCCTGGTTCACCTCGCCGACGACGTACTCGTCGGGGATGAAGCAGTCGGTGAAGTACAGGTCGTTCTGCTCGCGGCCGCCCAGCGTCTCGATCGGCACGATCTCCAGCCCCTTGGTGCCGGCCGGCACGTGGAACTGGGTGATGCCCTCGTGCTTCTTGTCGGTGCGCTCGGTGCGCGCGATCAGCAGGATCGACGAGGCGATGGCCGCGTTCGAGATCCACGTCTTCTGACCGTTGATCAGCCAACCACCGTCGACTTTCTCGGCCTTACAGGAGAGGTTGGCGACGTCGGAACCGGCTTCCGGCTCACTCATCGCGATCGACAGCGAGTCGCCGGCCACGACGTTGCCGAGGACTTCCTTCTTGAGTTCCTCGGTGGCGAACTTCTCGTAAGCGGCCGCGGTGATGAAGGTCGGGCCGATGCCGCCGACCGGGGCCATGCCGCGCAGCGCCTCCTCGAGGAAGATGCACAGTTCGACGTTGCCGGCTCCTGCTCCGCCGTACTCCTCGCCGACGATGATCCCGGCCCAGCCGAGGTCGGCCATCTTCTTGTACAGCTCTTGGCTGTGCGGACCGTCTTGGGTGTACTTGGCGCGCTGCTCGCGGGTGCCGACCTCGCGAGCACAGAAGTCGCGGACGGCTTGGGCGAAGGATTGCTGTTCGGGGGTGAATTCGATCATCGAGTTTGGCCTTTCGTAAGGGGTCGCCCTCATTCCTATCACATATATTTGATAGGAGACAGACTCAGTAGACCGCGATACCGCGTCGCCTACCCTGGTTAGCCATGGGACGCACGACCAAGGACGCTAAGGCGAACGACACCGGTGGCGACGAGGTCGATCACGACTCCCCGTTGTCCGGCGAAGCCTTCCTGACCGTGAACCGCAAGAAGCGGGCACAGGCCAAAGAGGAGGCCGACCGCGAAGCGGCACGCAAAGCGCGCGTCCCCGGGAAGGTCGAGACGCCGAAGCGGTCGTGGCGCTCAGTTGCTGGGGGCGGCAGTCGACGATTGGTGACCGTCCTGGCCGCGCTGGTCGTCGCCCTTGGAGCGACCTCCGTCGGGCTGGGGATCTGGGCACTGCATTCGTCCAATGTCGCCGCCCAAACCGATCCCGCGTCGCGGCACGGACAGGATGCGATGAAAACGGCCCGCGAGTACGTGTCGTCGGTGATGACCTACGACGTGAAGGACTACGGCGCACTAGACCGCAAGATTCGGGAGATCGCCACCACCGACTTCGCCGAGGAATTCATCAAGTCGTCGGCAGACGCGCGCAAGGGCAACACCGCAGCGGGTGCGTCGTCGGAAGCGACGGCCGCCAACGCCGGGATCATCGCCCTCTCCGGCGACAAGGCCGAGGTACTGGTGACCCTCGACCAGAAGATCTCGGCCCCCGGCCTGGCCGAGGCCCTCCCCGAGGGCTACCACCTCTACCAATCCCGCGTGAAAGTCACGCTGGTGCGCGATGGCGACCGCTGGCTGCTCGACGATCTGCAGGTCGTCTGACCCCGGCGCAGAGGGTGGTGTGGATCACCCTGTGCTAGAACGGGTTCGTGACCGACTCTGCTGAACTGCTCGCGACAATCGACGACGGGATCGCCCGCCTCACCATCAACCGGCCGACCCGGATGAACGCCTTGAGCGGGGCGGTGTCGCTCGGCATCCGGGCAGCTCTCGACGAATGGGCGACGCGCGACGACGTGCGGGTGGTCGTGATCACGGGAGCCGGCGGCAGCTTTTCGGCAGGCGCCGACATCACCGATATGGCCGCGGCGAATTCACGCGGCGCGGAGTCCGCCGATGCCCCCGCCGTCGACGAATCGAGCGCGGTCGGCATCATCTCCAACGGCTCCGACCTCGCCCGTTCCGTCCGCGCGATCCCGGTCCCGGTCATCGCCGCCGTCGATGGAGCCGCAGTCGGGATCGGCGCCTCGCTGGCCTTGGGCGCCGATCTCATCTACGCCACCGCACGCTCCTACTTCCTCCTCCCGTTCGTCAACATCGGCCTGATGCCCGACGGCGCGGCCACCATGCTCGTCGCGGCGTCGATCGGCCGGGCGCGGGCCAACGCGTTGCTGATGCTCGGTGAGAAGTTCCGCGCCGCGGCGGCGTTCGATGCCGGCTTGATCACCGAGGTCGTCGACGACGAACCCGCGCTGCGGACCCGGGTCGACGAGGTCGTCGGCAAGCTGGCCGCCAAGTCGCCGTCGGCGCTGCGAACCACGAAGGCCGCCTCCGACGCGATCACCATGGCGGCGTTCGAGACCGCACTGGGCGAAGAGCTGGCCGGACAGACTCGGCTGCTGCAGTCCCCGGAGTTTCAACAGACCCTCGCAGCCTTCGCCAAGCCCGCCGAGTAGCTGTGGCGGCACCCCTTCTGAACTGCTGTTTTGTCCGCAAGTCGGGGCATGCGCTAGAGTCAACATCCGGCTCACCCGAGCCAAAGCCATTCCCCCATAGCTCAATTGGCAGAGCATTCGACTGTTAATCGAACGGTTACTGGTTCGAGTCCAGTTGGGGGAGCCAGAAAGTGGCCCGTCACCAGCGCATTCGCCGGGGCGGGCCATTCTCGTACTCGTCCATGCGAACTGCCGAGCGGTCGGACCGTATAGCGCCCCGTCCGCTCGGCAGTCTGCGCCCGCGAAGTTCGCAGGCTGACCGGGGTGCACTGCGCGATCCGTCCAGACAATCGGAGCCACGAGGCGCATACCTACAATGGGCGAAGCACCCCGGCATCGTCGAAGACAGCCCAGACCAGGGGTGCGCAGTCTGCCTGGGAGCCGCTCGCATCGCGGCCCGCGTTCGAGGAGGTGAACCGGTGCTCGGAGCGATCCGGCGGGGCTGGAACCGCCTGCTGGGCACTCCCCCGGCGACGATCGACACCATCGAGCCGGGCAGCATCGTCATCGCGCCCCGCAAGCCGATCGACCTCCACGACGAAGCCGCGATCACCGAGGTCCTCGACCTCGCCGCCCGGATCGGCGCCCTTCTTCTCGACGCGGGGACGGGCGCGATCGACACGGCTCACCAGGTGGAGTTCGTCGCGGCGTTCTACGGTCTCGAAGACGTCGATGTCGATGTCACCTTCAACACCGTCCTGATCTGCGCCCGCCGGGGCAGCACGCTGCCACCGATCACGTCGTCGCGGTCGGTCAACTACCGGTCGCTGGACTTCACGCGCCTGGCCCAAGTTGACCGGCTCGTGCGGCGGATCCGACGATCCGCTATCGCACCCGCGACCGCCCACCGAATCGTCGACGAGATCACCGCCGCCCCGCACCCGTATCCGCGCTGGATCGCCACGCTCGCATGGGGACTGCTCGCACTGGGCATCGGCATCTACCTGGGCGGCACCTGGGTCGTGTGCCTGACGGCCTTCGCCACCACCGTGGTGATCATCGTCGTCAACCGCCAGCTCAACCGGATCGGCACGCCCCCGTTCTTTCAGCAGATGGCCGGCGGTTTTCTCGCCGTGCTGCCCGCCGCGCTTCTCTACCCGGTCCTGGAAGGAAGCGGCCTCGGTTTCCGGCCGGCCCAGATCATCGCCGCCGGGATCGTCGTCCTGCTCTCCGGGCTCACCCTCGTCGGCGCCGTCCAGGACGCCATCACCGGCGCGCCGATCACCGGAACGGCCCGTGTCACCGAGGTCGTGGTGATGACCGGCGGCATCATGGTCGGCGTGGCGCTCTCGATCCGTTTCGTCGGCCTGTTCGACGTGCACCTGCCGACCATCACGACGGTGGCTCCCTTCGGCGCCGCCGACATCCCCGCGCGCGTATTCGGCGGCTCACTCGCGGCGTTCGCCTTCGCACTGGCGAGTTACGCCGAACGACGTGCGCTGCCTGCCGCATTCATCGCCGGTGCCATCGGCTCCGGGGTTACCGCGAGCCTGTATCTCACCGACCTCGGCCCGATCTTCGCCTACGCGGCCGCCGCGATCATCATCGGCTTCGTCGGCGGCATCGCGGCGCGCCGCTCGCTGACGCCGCCGCTGGTCATCGCCGTCGCCGGGATCACCCCGCTGCTGCCCGGCCTGGCGATCTATCGAGGAATGTACGGCTTGATGACCGACGCGGGGGCTGCCGGAACCCGGGAGATGGCCACGGCTTTCGGCGTCGGATGTGCCCTGGCAGCGGGGGTGACGCTGGGTGAGTTCATCGCACGTACGGTACGAAAGCCCCAGCTGCCTCAGCTCCCCCGCGCTCTGATGCGGGCTCGGCGCC
The DNA here is from genome assembly GCF_000241265.1 of Gordonia araii NBRC 100433. Lineage (GTDB taxonomy): Bacteria > Actinomycetota > Actinomycetes > Mycobacteriales > Mycobacteriaceae > Gordonia > Gordonia araii. Next base: position 6,599 of record NZ_BAEE01000026.1, on the reverse strand, counting down.
CCTGACCGTCACCGAGGGTCTTTGGGCCCGAACTTCATCGAATACAACAACGGGCATAGCCGGCGCGGCCTATGTTCAGTTGCTCCGGGGGACTGAACGAAGGAGCCTTCGATGACCGTCGTCGCCAAAACCCTCGGTGCCGTCCTGTTTGCCGCTGCGGGCCTTGCCCCATCAGCGGTTGTTGGCACGGCATACGCCGCTCCCCTGCCGGGCGCGACACAGGTGAAGTACTACGAGAACTGTGACGCGGTTCGCGCCGACGGCGCCGATCCGCTTCACAAGGGGCAAGACGGCTACGCCGCGCACCTGGATCGCGACGATGACGGCATCGCCTGCGAATAGAATTAGGCCGTGGGCCTCTTTGACAATCTGTTCGGCAAGGAGCAGCCCGGTCCCGATTGGGTCCGGGGAACCGCGCGCGTCATCGCGTCCAGCGCCCCGCCACACTCTGCGACCTGGGCGAACGTGTCGGCCACCCTGGTCGTGGAGGTTCCCGGTATGCCCGCCTTTCAGACCGACTACAGCAAGCTGAATTGCCGAGTCTCCAAGTGGCCGCACCCCGGCACCGCGCTGCCGGTCGCCGTCGACCCACGCAATCCGCACAACCTCGCAGTTTTTTGGGACGAAGTGGCAACCGGCGCGGACGCCGGTCGCCAGCAGGCGGCCGCGATCGTCGACCACCTGAACCAATCCGGCAACCCTTCACCCGGCGGAGAACAGGGGATGCCGACGACGGCGAACGACGTGATCTCGCAGATCCAACAGATGTTCCCTGGGGCCCAAGTCCACGTCTCAGGCCATGGCGCGCCGTCGCCTCAACCGATGAGCACGCCGCCCGGTGCGCCGGTGCCGCCGCCCAACGTCTCCGTCCACGCCACCCGATCCGATGCCGATCCGGTAGCCCGGCTGGAGAAGCTGGCGAAACTCCGCGACGCCAGCATCGTCACCGAAGAACAGTTCGTCCAGCTGCGGGCGCAGATCCTCGAGCAGGGCGGACTCGACGACGAGTGACGGGCCCTCACCCTGTGAGGCGCTCGTCCGCACCGGCCGCAAGATGCCGGCGCGCGGCCCGCGCCGCTGCCCGTCCCGCCCTCGTCGCACCGAGAGTCGACGCGCTGCGGCCGTAGCCGACGAGGTACAGGCCCGGCATCGTCACGACGCTCACGTCGTCGCGCGCCATCAACACACCACCGCCGGGCTCACGAATCCGCAGTGGAGCGAGGTGGTCGAGGGAGGCTCGGAATCCGGTCGCCCACAGAATGACGTCGACGTCTTCGTGTGTGCCGTCGACGAAGTCGACGCCGGTCTCGGTCAAGCGCGCTAGTGCGCCGCGCGAGACCAGAACGCCGCGCTCGATGCCATCGACATACCGTGGAATCAGCGGCAGCCCGGTCGCCGCGACGACGCTGAGCGGGCGCAGCCCCTGCCGCGTACGCTCGGCGACCCCGCGCTCGACCCTGATCCCCCATTCGGCATCGAATTTCCGGTCGGTCCACCGCGGCGGCCGTCGCGTGGACCACACGGTCGACGCCCCGTGCTGGTCGAGAAGCAGCAGGAACTGCACGGCCGACGTGCCGCCCCCGACGACCAGGACGCGTTTGCCGCGAAAGTCCTCGGGGTCGGCGAAGTCGCGCGTAGTCAGTTGAGAGCCTGCGAATCGTCCCGGATAGTGCGGCACATACGGTCGGTCCCACGTACCGCTGCCGCTGATCACCGCGTCGGAACGGTAGACGCGCTGCGCGTTCGCCGGACCTGTGGCGGTGACGATGAACTGCTCACCGTCGCGAGCCACGGCGGTGACGCGCCACGGCCGGCTGACGCGGAAACCATGATCGTGCTCGTATTGCGCGTAATAGCGCTTCACCACCTCGCGGGCCGGCTCGGCCGGGTCGGGCGGGCCAATCGTCGACCCCGGCAACGGGTACAGCCCGTGCACCTCGTCGAAGGTCAACGCGTCCCAGCGGTGGCTCCACGCGCCGCCGGGCGTCGGGTTCGCGTCGAGGATCTCAAAGTCGTCGCCGGGAACAAGTCCCTCTCGCCGCAGGTGGTAGGCCGCCGAAAGGCCCGCCTGTCCCGCCCCGATGACCAAGACTCGACGTCGGATCTCGGAATGCTGATCGGCCGCCATACTCCTGGCAACGGAATCTCGGGTGCGCGCATTCCGCCCGGGCGCTAGCCTGGGCTCCGTGAGCAACCCGCGAATCGAGGAGTCCGGCGCCTACCGCGCCCACAACAGTTGACCGCGCCCCGAAGCCGATCACGGTGATCGGCGGGTCACTGTTACCTCCATTCGCCCTCCCGGCGCGTCCGCCGCGTCGGCCACCTCCAAGGTTGGTCACCTCATGCAACCACTCACCGAAGCAACCATCCGATCCGCGTTTCGCGGCGCTACGCGCAGCGAAATCAGCCGAGTCAGCTATCCGGACCTCGGCCAGATCGACTTCTCGCGCCTCGAATTCCTCGGTTGGCGCGACCGCAAGATCCCACGCCGCGCCTACCTCGTCGTTGAGCATTCGTCCGGCCCGGTCGCGCTACTACTCACCCGCGCCGAGACCAAACCCCGCGGCCGAGCGATGTGCTCGTGGTGCAACGACGTCAATCTCTCCGACGACGCCGTGCTCTACACGGTGCGCCGTGCCGGAGCGGCCGGTCGCCGTGGCTCGACGTTGGGCGTGCTGATCTGCGAGAAGTTCGGGTGCTCCCGCAACGCACGACAGTTGCCGCCCGCGTATCACGGCGGCACCGACCTCGATGCGGTGCGGGAAGAACGAGTCGCCGATCTGCGGCGGCGAATCCACGCGTTCGTCGACGAGGTTCTCGCCGACGTCAGGTAAGACACCTAGAACGCCACGGGCAGGCCGGCGAGGAGCGCGGCGTCGGCGACGACGTCGAGCCGGGCGATCCGGTCTCCGTCGAAGGTAATCAGATAGAGCGCGTGGGCCGTGCCGTCGTCGACATAGGCCGCAGCGGGCACGCCACCGAGGCTGATCAGCCTGGTGAGTTCCGCGCGTCCGGCGAATACCTTGGCGACGGCATCGCCACCGCGGATCGTGCGATCGAGCAGCGGCGCACCGTACTCCGCGCCGGCCGCGGCCAGCTCCAGAGCAGCGGAGTCGCTGTTCAGCTCGATCTCGGGGTCCAGCAGTTGGAGAAGACCGCCGAAGTCGCCCTCGCGCGCCGCTGAAAGGAATGCCTCGATCGCCGCGGCGCGCCGTTCCCGGACCGCGTTCACGTCGACGGTCCGCAGTCGCGCGCGGGCGCGGGAAGCCAGCTGGCGGGCGGCGGCGGGCGAACGTTCGACGATGGGCGCGATGTCGTCGAAGGACAATGCGAACACGTCGTGCAGGACCAGCGCGAGACGCTCAAGCGGACCCAGCGTTTCGAGCACGACGTCCATCGCTAGCGCCAGATCGTCCGATAGCAGGGCATCCTCGGCCGGACCGTGTTCAACGTTCGCCAGGCCCGACGGCACCGCCTCGTCGTTCTGTTCCTCCAACTCCTCGCGCCTCGTGGCGGAGTGGCGGATCATGTCGACGCAGATCCGCGACACCACTGTGGTCAACCACGCCTCAAGGTTCTCGATCTGGTTGACGTCGGTCCGCTGGAGCCGTATCCAGGCTTCTTGCACCGCGTCGTCGGCGGTCCATACCGACCCGAGCGTGCGGAACGCGATGGCGTGGAGCCGCGGGCGGTGCGATTCGAATCGAGCGGCGACGTCGTCCAGCGTTGGCGCGGGCGGTTCCGGTACCACGAGAACTCCTCAGTTCACGGTTCGTCACATTCCGACGGCCGCGCTCGTCTCAGTGATGAGAGGACGCGAATCGCGTCCGATCACGTCCATCGAGAAGGAGTTACCCGTGACCGTCTACCCGTCCATCATTGTCGATGAGCTGCGCGCGAAGATTCGCGGCGGTGCCTGGTTCAGCGACGACCCCGAGTTCGACGCCCATCGCCGACCGTGGAATCTCGCCGTCGACCAGGATGTTTGGGCCGTTGTCGAGGCGGCCGACGCCGATGATGTCGTCGAGCTTGTGCGATTCGCCGGCGCGCACGGCGTCCCGATTGCCACCCAGCCCAGTGGGCACGGGGCGACCGGCAGGGCCGCCGGCGCCATCTTGCTGCGCACCGGTCGGCTCAACAGCGTTGACGTGGATCCGCTGACGAAGACCGCGCGCATCGGCGCAGGTGTTCGTTCCGGCGATCTGCAGCGTGCCGCAGCCGAACACGGCCTCACCGCACTGCCCGGCAGCTCGCCGGTGGTGACCGTCACCGGCGCCGCACTGGGAGGAGGGCTGAGTTGGTTCGGGCGATCGTTCGGCTGGATCGCCGACAGCGTCGTCGCCTTCGAGGTCGTCACCGCCGACGGCCACGCGCGCCGCGTCACCGCCTCCACCGAGCCTGACCTGTTCTGGGCGTTGCGCGGCGGCGGTGGCGACATCGCCGTCGTCACCGCTCTGGAACTGCAACTGCACCCGGCACCGGAAGTGTTCGGCGGACGGCAACTCTGGTCGGGCGAGCATGCACGACAGGTCGCCGAGGTCTTTCGCACGCTGACGAACTCTGCCCCCGAGGGTCTGACCCTCTGGTACGAGCTGCTGAACTTCCCCGGTGCCGAGCCGATGGTCGCCATCGACTCCACCTACCTGGGCGACGCCGAGACCGCGCGCCGCCTGATGCGCGAGACCGAGCACCTGCCTGCTCCGCTCTCCGACACCCGGGCACCGATCAGCGTCGCCGATCTCGGCGGAATCACCGGCGAACCGACAGAGCCGAGTCCGGGGACGTCGCGCGCGGAACTGCTGACCGATCTCGACGACGCGGCGATCGACGTGCTCGTTGACGAGCCCATCGCGCCGCTCATGACGTTGCAGGTACGCCACCTCGGCGGCGCCTTCGCCCGCCCGAGCGACAGTCCGCACGGACCGCTGTCCGAGCCGTATGCGGTCTACATGTTCGGTGTTCCCGCGACGCCGGAGGTGGAGCAGGCAATTGTCCGTAAGCAGGCCGCCTTTGCTGAAGCGTTGCCGTCGAGCGGCCACAAACCCCTGTCGTTCCTCAACCCGGCAGAGCAGCTGTCCGACGCGCTGCCGCCGTCGTCACTGCAACGGCTCCGTCAACTCAAGGCCACGCACGACCCCGACAACATCATCCGGGGAAACTTCGGCGTCCTCGACTGACGGAGACGGTCCTCGTCGACGTCGAATCGACGGTGACCGGTACTCTTTTCGGCGGGCCTAGCGCCCGCGGGGCGATAGCTCAGTTGGTTAGAGCCGCGGACTCATAATCCGTAGGTCCCGGGTTCGAGCCCCGGTCGCCCCACTGCAAACCGCCTGGTAACAGGCGGTTTCGGTGCGTCTATGCTGGTCAAGCGCGTTGCGTGCTACCCCCGTGCTACCCAAGGTGCGCCGGTTGCGCGGTTGCACATGCGAAGATCAGCGGATGGAGAAGAGCCGCGTGTTCGAAGGGCACTTCGCGTGCGGCAACGGAATCGTTGTACTTCCGGAGGCGCTTGGCGCAACCATCGTCGTCAGCTCGCCATCAGCAACGTTCGAGTTCTCCCTACCCCGAGCCGTGAGCGATCCGGACGAACTCCGGTCCCCTAACTGGACCAGTACACCTCAGGAGCCCGATCAGACCCATAGTGATGGCTTCGATTGGGGTTGGCAGGTCCCCGATAGCCGGTCCAGGCCGTTCTAGAGCCAGTTCCTTGTTGCTGTCGGTCAGTCGATCTCGCAGCCCACGGGGTGGTGTCTGTGGGTGCATCCGGCAGCGTACTCGGCCGGGGTTCGGTAGCCCAGCGCCGAGTGCCGGTGTCGGTGGTTGTGGTCGTCTTTGAAGTCGCCGATGACCACACGGGCCTCGAGCAGTGTGGGCCAGCAATTGCGGTTCAAGCACTCGTCGCGCAGCCGGTTGTTGAACGACTCGATGTACCCGTTGTTCCACGGTGTGCCGGGCGGAATGTAGGAGATCCCCACCGACCCTGCACAGAACTCCCGCAGGGCCTCTGAGATGAACTCAGGGCCGTTGTCCATACGCAGCACTATCGGCGGGCCATCCCAGATCGCGAATGTCTTCTCCAACTCCTCGATCAGGCGCTCGGCGGTGATCGAGCGGTCCACGATGTTCAGCAACGACATCCGGGTGTGCTCATCGACCATCGAAGCTATCTTGACCTTCTTGCCGTCCACCGTGGAATCGAACTGAAAATCCAACGCCCACACCACTTTTGGTGCATCAGCGACGACAATCGGCACCGATGATTGGCCCGCTCGTTTCCGCCGCGGCGCGCGGCGAACCTGCAACCCTTCCTCTTTCCACAGCCGGTGCACCTTCTTCTTGTTGATCTCGATGCCATCGTCGAAGCGCAGGTGCGCCCACGCCCGGCGGAACCCGTGCCGCGGATTCTTGCGGGCATAGGTGCGCAGCTGCTCGCGCAGTGTCATCGCTGGCACGAATCTGTTTGGCCTCAACCTCGCACATTAGATCCAGGATCTCGGGGCTATTGCCTGCGTCGACGGCTTTGGCGAAGTCGTTGACCGTCTTGCTGATCTTGTCGGACTCGCTCATGCCGATTCCCAGGACGAAGTACTGAACCGCCC
>NZ_BAEE01000027.1 GCF_000241265.1 Gordonia araii NBRC 100433 | reverse complement strand
ACCGCTGGATGAACAGTTGTGGCGGAGCGCGACTGACGTAGACCTGGCTAGTGGTCGCCGACGTTGTTATGGTCGGAAGTGCGGTTGAATATTCCAGCCGTCGAGACACAATCTCGGAGGTTCGGCTCATGTCCGATCTCATCACTTCACCAGCCGCCGACGCGATGGCGACAACGCCGGTCTGGCGGGACGGGGTCTGCAGCGCCCACATCTCCAACATTGGCGGCACGACGTTGGTCACGATCGCCGGTTCGGTCGACGCGGCGAGCATCGACGACTTCGACGGTCATCTGAGCGCGGCATGCGCGACCGGCGCCCGCCGTGTGGTCGTCGATATGACCGACGTGGACTTCCTCGGCGCCGGCGGTCTGGCGTCGCTGCGCGACGCGGCCCAATCGGTGATCGACGCGGGCGGGGCGATCGCCGTCACCGGCCCGCGCGCCGTCTCCCGACCGATGCAGCGCACCGGGCTCACCGGCATCGTCGCCGTGTACGACTGGTTGCCGACGGCCTTCGAAGCTGTTGGGGGACGGTTCCGCGTTCTCTGACGCGCACGCTGCCGACGCCGCGACCGTCGTCGCGGTCATTCTCGTCCGACGTCTCGACCGTGGTAGTGGGCCTCGTACTCTGCGGCCTCCTCCGCGGTGACCTCGGGCTGGATCGGGTCTTCCTCGACCCGTTCGGTGACGTCACGACGCGACGTTAGAACCAGACGGCTGACGACGAGCGCGGCAATGCCCAGCAGCAACGTGCTGACCGCTGCGACGCCGACCCAGCCGGCGTCGGGATGCGCATACGCGGCCAGCGCCAGCCAGATCGCGATGAACGGGATGCCGACCAGGATCAGAATGTAGCCGAGCATGCCGATGGCCTTCGGATAGTGCATCTGGGTCACCCTTTCGCACAGCGTTCGTTGTACGAGGAGTCGGGTACCCGCGTTGTCGGGCGTCAAACATCGGGTGGCTAGCGCGGAATCCGCACACCGATCAGACGGGCGTCGCCGTCGGTGGTCAGGCCGATCTCCGGCCACGGGACACCGATCGACAACACGGCGTAGGCCGACGTCGGGAACTCGGCGACCTCACCCGCTGGGTCGAGGGCCAACGCCGTCGACGGCATCCCCGGAACATGCCCGACCACCAGCAGGGTGCCCGCGTCCTCCGGGGCGTAGATGCGGATGGTCTCCAGGATTTCCGACGCCGAGGCGTCGTACAGGTCGTCGACGAACCGCGTCGGCGCGGTGATTCCGGTGCGCGTCAGGGTCTCGCGCGTGCGGCGGGCGGTCGAGCAGAGGACCGCGTCGACGGCCAGCCCTTCGTCGCGGATCCATTGCCCGGCGAGTGCGGCCTGCCGGTCACCGCGCGGGGCGAGGGGCCGGTCGTGGTCGGCGACGCCGGAGGGGTACGCCGACTTGCCGTGCCTGAGCAGGACGAGCGTGCGGCTCACGCGCTGCGTCGGTGTGCGGCGGTGCGACTGACCATCGTGGTGAGGATCGCCGCCGTCTCGCGCCAGGCGACGGCCTCTTGCCAGTGGTGCTGCGCCTCGACGTCGTCCTCGTCGAGGTTCTCCTCGTAGTCGACGAGGTGCTCGTCGAACTTCTCGCGGCACAACTCGATGAACTCCGGGATCTGCGTCTCGTCGGCGCAGACCTGCTCGATGTGACGACGGCTCAGCGTCACCAGGCGCTCCAACTCGTCGGAAACTCCCATGGTTCAAACGCTAGCGCCGCGGTACGACAAACTGGGGTTGCCGCGCCGCCGTTCTGGTCGCGCACCTGCAGTCGAGGGCGCGGGACCGTATTGGCGGCGCGCGAGCCAGACTCTCCCCGGTTCTAAACCTTGGGCGCCCGGCGTCGCGGCCATAACGTCGGCGTCATGACTACTGCTACCCCCCACGCCATCCCCGACTCCGGCGAACTCAACGCCATCGCCAGCGCGACCGCCGCCGCTGTCGACGCCAACCCCGCGGCCGCCGTCGCCGTCTTCACCGCGCACGCCGAACCGACCGGGCGGGTGGGCTCCGACATCGCCCTGGGGCCGTACCGGGTCAGCGTCGACGAGCCGCCAGCGCTCGGGGGCGAGGGTTCAGCACCCAACCCGGTCGAGTACTACCTCGCCGCGCTGCTTTCCTGTCAGGTCGTGACCTACCGGTTCTGGGCGCAGCGCCTGGGCATCGAGATTGACAGCCTGAACGCGCGGGCCGAGGGCGACCTCGACGTCAACGGCTTCTTCGGCCTGGACGAGACGACCAGGCCCGGATTCCAGGAAGTGCGCGTCGCCGTCGAGATCTCCGGCCCCGCGACCGAGGAGCAGTACCGGCATCTGCAGGAGGTCGTCGACCAGCACTGCCCCGTGCTCGACCTCACCGTCTCACCGACGCCGGTGACTACGACGCTCAACGTCGCGGACTAAACCGACGTTGCACCACTGCCTGGAGCGAGCGGGCGTTTCGTCTGTCATTGGACCCACGGCTCCCGTATGAAACCACCCAGGGCGCGGATCTCGTCGATGGATATCCCGTCCTTGCCGGTCTTGTGCACGACGTGCAGGGACTCACTACCAAAAGCTGCACCTTATTGATGATGCTCAGGCTGAGAGAGAACACCCCGTACTCACCCTTTGACGAATCGTCCTTGGTCTCCCAGCCCTCCCCGATGTCTTGTACCAGCCGGGTTGGTTTGGCGATGTCGGTTCTGGGGGTCAGGTAAATATGCGCCATGTACCGAATCCCGTTGCGTGGGTTGTAGCCGACCGCGAACTGCTTGGCAGACGTACACGTATCCCACGCCTGGAACGAAGAGTCGCCGACCACCAGGCCGCCTTTGACCAGTGCGTCGACGAGGCGTGCTGTGATGGCGTGCCCTTCGGTGGTGACGTCGCCGGTCTGACTTCGCTCGATCGGGTTGTTGACACTGATCGTGCCCTTGTCATTCGGGAGCGGCGCGTCACCATCGATCGCCGAGCAACCCGACAGTGTCAGCAATCCGGCAAGACCGATGACCACAGAACTCACCCCCTTACGGGCTTTCTGTTTCAGTGAGTCAATAGTCGACCTTCCCGCGCCGTGCTTCGCGCCCACGGTACTCTTCAGAGCCGATAGCCAACTCGGACATTGGGGGACCCATGCAGAAGTTCAAGCGGATCGCGGCTGCCACGCTGGCGGCAGCAACCGTGGCGACCGGTGCGACCGCGATTGCGGCGGCGCCGGCGGAAGCAAAGATCCGATCTGGCAACTACTGGTACTCCGCCTACGCCTCCGGGGACCGGATCGCTCGCACGCCGGCTCGTGTGGTCGGCAACCGCTTCTACCCGGACGTTCGCTACCCACGGCAGGTCCACCGTATTCACCCGACGCCCCGCGGCGGGTACTACGTCGCGGAAGGCGTGAGCAGGACCGACCTCAGGCGAGTGGGTGCCGGATACGCGGGGCCGTCGTACTGGATCTTCCTCCGCGGCAACCCCGCGACCACGTCGTATGTCCGGTTGACACCCCGCTAGACCCCTACGGGGCAGATTCCAGGGGACGGGCGTACACGGGCTTCGGAGCCGGCGTAGGCCGGGTTGGGCGTATCCCGCCCCGCGGCGCTGTGGCGCGCGGTAACTTCGCAACGCACCCACCCGAACGAATGGGGACTGTATGCGAGACATCAAGCGCATCACAGCGACGGCGATCGCGGCCGCAACCGTCGCTACGGGCGTCACAGCGGTCGCGGCACCTTCCGCCGAGGCGCGCATCCGACCCGGCAATTACACCTACACCGCCTACGACCACCAGGGATCGAAGGTCATCTCCTACCCGGCACGCGTGGTCGGCAATCGGTTCTACGCGTCGACGCAGAAGACCTGGTACGACATCCACCCGACGAGCCGCGGCGGCTACATCGTCGCCGAGGGCGTCAACCGCCGCGACTTCCGGCGGTCGGGCAACGGCTACGTCGGGGAGTCCTACATGCTCCTGGTTCCCCGTCACAACACCGTCACGGTGTATCTCACGCTGGTTCCGCGCTAGGACTTCACAACCGTCGGACATCGACCGGCCGGACCGGCGTAGCGTTTGAAAGCAAGCGCAACCGGATCGGAGGCGACGATGATGAAAGGCACGACGAGGATCGCGGCGGCAGTGATCGCGACGGCAACCGCGACAACGGCATTGGGTGCTTCGCCCGCCGAGGCGAGGATCGCACCCGCCGCTACACCCTGACGCTCTACTACCTCGGTACGGCGAGTACCGGCAGCTCCATGGGGCAGTACAAAGCCTGGGTGACCGGCAACTGGATGGCCATCCGGGATCGGTCGAATCGACATCGCATCCGGCCCACCCGTTCCGGCGGCGAAATCGTCGGGCCCCGGGTCCGGTACGTCTTCCGCAAGGCCGCTCGCGGCTACACCGGGGAGGTCTACCAGAACGGGGCGTTCACCAACCAGCTCACGCTGATTCGACGGTGACCTCGCAGGGCGTCGCCGCGCGGCGTCAGCGATAATCGGACACGTGCATACCTGGCTCCCGGCGACGCTTGCAATCGTCGCCGCACTGTTGATCGCCTTCGGCACGGTGATCAGGCAGCGGGAGTCGGCGGAGTCCGGTGCGATCAACGCGAAGTGGTGGATCGGCGCCGTGATCGCGTTGGTGGGGTTCGGTGCGCAGGCGGCAGCGCTGGGTCTCGGCCCGATCTTGCTGGTGCAGCCGTTGATCGTCTTCGCCGTGCTGTTCTCGCTGCCGATGGAGGCGTGGGCCGACGACCGGCATCCCCATCTCAACGAGTGGGCGTGGGGGCTGGTGCTGGTCGTCTGCGTTGCGACGTTCCTCCTGATCGCGCGGCCGGAGCAGTCCACCCGCCGGCCGGATATGACCACGCTGGCGATTGCGACGGCTTCGGTGGTCGCCGTCGTCGCGATCCTCGTCGTGCTGGCCGAGAAGTCCCGCAACAACCATTACCGCGCACTCTTCTACGGATTGGCGTCCGGCGTGCTGTTCGGCGTCTCCGCGCTACTGGTGAAGTCGGTCATCATGCAGACCTTCACCGATTGGCACGAGGTGTTCACCCATCCGCAGGTTTATGTGCTCCTCGTGGTGGCTCCGGGCGCGATCGTGGCGCAGCAGCGCGGGTTCGGCGCCGGCGACCTGCAGACGTCGTTCCCGGCCATGAACGTGATGGAACCGGCGGTGGCGATGGCGCTGGGCATGCTGGTGCTCGGCGAGGAGATCAAAGTCAGTGTCACGACCGCCCTATTCCTCGGCGTCGTGCTGGCGCTGATGATCCGGGCCGTCCTCGAACTGGCCCGCCTGGCCGCGGTCCGAGCCGACGTCGTCACCGTGCATCACCTGGAGGAACGGGCAGCCGCGGGCGTCAAACCAGACGACCCGCCTCGCCGGGCGGGCGAGGCGGGTCGGTGAAAGAGTTCTCTCAGCCCTCGATGAGCGGCGCGATACCCTGCGCCCACTCCTCGGCCTGAGCGGTCGGCTTGATGTCGGAGGACAGGTCGTGGCGACCGTGCTCGCCGACCTGCGTCGCGCCGAGGTTGGTCAGCATCTCGGCCATGATCTCGCCACCGCGGTTGAAGGTGTCGCCGTACACCTTGTCGCCGAGGCCGAACACCGCGAAGCGCAGGCCGGTCAGGTCGGGCTTGTTGGCATCGAGTTCGTCGGCGAAAGGCAGTGCGCCAGTGGGAAGCTCGCCCTCACCGTAGGTGGAGCAGACGACGATGACGAAGTCGCTCGGGTCGAGGTCTTCCACGGCGAAGTCCGTCATGTCGTAGATCGACGGATCGTGCTCGGCGGCGAGTACGTCGGCGATGGAATCGGAGACCTGCTCGCCGGTGCCGGTCTCAGTTCCGTACAGAATGACAGTGGACATGGGCGACAATTCTACGTCGTGAGCAGGGGGAATCAGAAATCGAGACCCCGTGACATTAGTCTCGACCTATGAGGACCATGGACCCGCAGGAGCAGGTGATCGTCGATACCGCTGCCGCTTTCGCGGCCAAGCATTTGGCCCCGAACGCGCTGGAGTGGGATCGAACGAAGTTCTTCCCGGTCGACGAATTGCGGGCCGCCGCGCAGCTCGGCATGGGTGCGATCTACTGCGATGAAGAGCACGGCGGCTCTGGCCTGCGACGGCTCGACGGCGTGCGGATCTTCGAACAGCTGGCGATCGGCGACCCGGTCATCGCCGCCTTCCTCTCCATCCACAACATGTGTACCTGGATGGTCGACACGTACGGCGACGACGAGCAGCGGGCGCGCTGGTTGCCCAAGCTCGTGGGCATGGACCTGATCGCCAGCTACTGCCTGACCGAACCGGGGGCCGGCTCCGATGCTGCCTCGCTCTCGACGCGCGCGACCAAGGTCGACGGCGGGTACGTCCTCAACGGGGTCAAACAGTTCATTTCCGGCGCCGGTGCGTCGGATCTGTACGTCGTGATGGCCCGCACCGGGGGCGACGGACCCAAGGGCATCTCCACCTTCCTGGTGGAGAAGGGCACGCCGGGCCTGTCGTTCGGGGCGTTGGAGGCGAAGATGGGCTGGCACGCTCAGCCGACCGCGCAGGTCATCTTCGACGACGTGCGCGTCGACGACGACGCGCTGCTGGGAGGCGTCGAGGGCAAGGGCTTCTCCATCGCGATGACCGGTCTCAACGGCGGCCGGCTGAACATCGCGGCCTGTTCGCTCGGTGGCGCCCAAGCCGCATTCGACGCGGCGGCCGAGTACGTCGCGCAGCGCAAGGCTTTCGGCAAGGCATTGATCGATGAGCCGACGATCCGTTTCGCTCTGGCCGACATGGCGACGTCGCTGCACACCGCGCGCCTGATGCTGTGGGATGCGGCGTCCGCGCTCGACGACGATGCGCCGAACAAGGTCGAGCTGTGCGCGATGGCCAAGCGCTACGTCACCGATTCCTGCTATCAGGTCGCCGACCAGGCGCTCCAGCTTCACGGCGGCTACGGCTACCTGACCGAGTACAAGGTCGAGAAGATTCTCCGCGACCTCCGGGTCAACCGGATCCTCGAAGGCACCAACGAGATCATGCGCGTCGTTCAAGGGCGCGTGATCGCCGACCGGGTGAAGGGGTAGGGCTACTCGTAGAAGTCGTGCAGCCGGGCCGAGATGGCGGCCCACTCCGTGAGCCGACTCTCAGCGACGTCGAGCACGAACTGTTCGGCTGCATCGATGTCGAGTGGCCCACGGGGGACGATCCCATTCATATCCAAGAACACGAAGACCGCCGCCCACGCTGTTCGCTTGTTTCCGTCCACAAAGGGATGGTTCGTCGCCAGCGACTGCATGAGGGCCGCAGCTTTGTCCCAGAGGTTGGGATACGCGTCGAGACCAAAGGCGGATGATTGGGGACGCGCGACCGCGGATTGGAGTAGACCTTCGTCGCCAACGTCGAGCGTGGCTTCACAGGCGACTGAACCGGCGGTCACCACGGCATCGCGGTCGAGAAACAGAGTCACTTCAGTCGCTCGTTGAGTTCCTTGGACCACGCGGCCGATCGGTGTGCAGCGTCAAGGACCTTCTGGCGGTACTCGCTCGCTGCATCGACAACAGCGTCGTGAGCGAACGGTTTCAGCGCTTTTCCTGCGCGCTGGGCAGCTGCCTGGAGCAGTGCGTGCTCTTCGTCGGTGAACGAGATGTTGAGCGACGGCATTCGGATCTCCTTGTGAGCGGCTTGGTGCCGTCTATGGTACCGAAACCGGTGCCTGTGGGTCGTAGCTGCTACTGCGCAAGCTCGATGGCTTGCGCACCGTGTTCAGGTTGCGCGCTGTCCCGGCCACGCCCAACGCGCGGGCGATCGAGGCGTCCTTCATCTGGGGGCGCCCGGCGCCGCGGGCGTACCGAATGTGCATCTCCCGGCCGATGACCTCCCACCGGTCGTCGCCGGTCTCGTAGGTGCGCGCCTGGGCGATCGCGTCGCACGTGGGCGCACCGGTGAGAAAGGTCCCGGCGGCGTGCACAGCATGTTTCCCGAGGCGATGTAGGTCGACACGTCGCTCGCGCCCAGGGACTCCGCGATCTCTCGCCACTGTGCCATCGGCAGCTTGCCGGTGCCGCCGAGGTTGACCGCGCGGATCAGCACGACACGGCGACTCATTCACACCTCCGGCAATGATCGGAATCAATCGTAAGCCTCGCTGGTGGCCCTCCGAGACAGCACCGCCGCGGCGATCAATGCGACGACACCGACGACGTCGCCTCGTGTGACGCGGTCGAGCTGAGGGTTGTCGGTGCCGATCACGCCCGCGAGCCCCACCCAGGAGCCCATGGCCACCAGGCCCGCGACGATGACGGGCACTCGAGAGCGCGGCGAGAACGCGGCGGCGATCAGCGCCACTCCCAGTACGGCGAACAGCACGGCGCGGTGTCGCAGCAGCAGTTCGACGTCGCTATTGGGCACGGTGATTCCGTACAGTGCCTCGATGCGTTCGCGCGACGCGGCGGCGGTCGCCGGGATCAGGTGCAGCGCGCCGGCGGCGATCATCAGCAGTTGGGTCAGGCGATTGGTCAGCATTGCTGTCTCCTCGGTCGGTGGTCGACTTACGATCGCAGTCATGACCGTCGCCGCGCTTCCAGAAACGTGCGCTGCGGCCAGATTGTGGGTTTGGCCGGGACACGGCGTCTACCTCGGCGAATCGCTGGGCTTGCAGCCGCACACGACGTCGGTGCCGTGCATCGTCATCGGCGTCGACGAGGAGTTCACCCTCGCCGTCGGCGACGAGCGGGTGAGAACGCGAAGCGCACTGATCGTGCCGCGTGTCGAGCATCAGATCGTCGCGGCACCGCCGTCGCGCATGCTGTTCTGCTACGTCGACGCCGGACGTGCGGAGCTCGCCGACTGGGCGTCGCGGGCCACGGTCGGGCCCGGGGGTTGCTCAGTGCGGCTCCCGACGGAATCGGTGCTCGCCGGCATGTGCCGCGACAGCGATCCCGACCCGATGAAGATCGTCGCCACGGCGACCGGCAGACGGTCGCGGACGCTCGACCCGCGGATCACCTCGGTTGTCGGCCTCCTGCTCGACGACCCGACGGCGGCACCCGACGCGAAGGGGCTGGCGGCCCGGGCGGGCTGGTCCACGTCGCACTTCCTGCGGCGGTTCAGTCGGGAGACCGGAACGAGCCTTCGGCGCTACCGGTTGTGGGCCCGGATGCTGCGGGCGGCCGGCACGGTCGCCGACGGCGGTGATCTGACGACGGCGGCCGCCGACGCCGGCTTCTCGTCGCCGTCGCACTTCAGCGACACTTTCCTGCGGATGTTCGGCCTCACCGCGAGCGACCTGATCGGGTCGGGTGCCGAACTCATCGTCGTCGACGAACGCCAAGCCGCGACGGCGTGACCGCGTTCCGCGGAACGTTTTCACCACACGGGTGAACTCCTGTCACATCCATGGGTGATCGAGCGCCGGCGAGCAAACTACCCAACGGGCGATCGAGCAACTCAATTCGGCCGATCGCGTGGCGGGATGTCTTGGGTGATCGAGTGCCGGCGAGCGAAGCGAGACGGTGTATCGAGATCCCCGCAAGCCGAAGTCGCTACCGACGCTCAGCATCCGCGGCGTACCGCCCGACGACGGCTGACGCTCGCTCATATAGCGCCGCCCGCAGCTCCGGTGGTTCGAGCGCCTCGGCGTCGACGTCGAGCTGCCATAGCGCCCACACGGCATGGCGGAGGTCGTCGAAGGTCACTTCCAGGTGAAGCCAACCGTCGTCGCCGGGTTCTTCGACGCGTACGGAGTTCGCCGTGTTCAGCAGTTCGTCGCGCCGCTGTGGGGCGACGCGGAGCGTCACGGCGAGATGGTTCTCCGCGAGAAACCGCGCGCCGCGTTCACGCCAGATCCGGTCGAGGTCGACGTCGTCGGGCCGCTGCGCCGATTCGCTCAACTCCTGTGCGGAGAGCATTCGCGACAACCGGTACGTACGGTCCTCGCCGTCCTTGGCCGCCAGCAGGTAGACGCGGCTCCGGATGGTGACCAGCCCGATCGGATCGACGAGGTGCTCGCGCGGCTGCTTGCCGGGTGCCGCGTATTCGAAGCGAAGTCTGCGGCCGCTCAGCACCGCGCGTCGGACCTCGTTCATCGTGCCGGTCGCAACGTCGTCGGCATCGGTGCGGCGTGAGAGCAGGTCGGTATCCGGTTCGACGAGGAGTCGGCTGCCCGCGTCGCCGAGCGTGGCCCGATGGTCGTGGGGAAGAGCATCGACGACCTTGCGCATCGCCGCCGACAACGCGGAGCCGAGGCCGAAGATCTGGTTACCGCGCCCCGACCCGGCGGTCAGCAGGGCGAGCGCCTCGTCGTGGTTGAGGCCGGTGAGTTCGGTGCGGAAGCCGGGTAGCAGCGCGAACCCGCCGTGGCGGCCGCGTTCGGCGTAGACGGGGACGCCCGCGGTCGAGAGTGCATCGATGTCACGCAGGACCGTGCGCGTCGATACCTCCAGCTCGTCGGCCAGGGCGTCGGCCGTCATTCGACCACGTTGGCGCAGCAACAGCACCAGCGAGACCAAGCGATCGGCGCGCATGAATCAATCCTCCCGATAAAACACGACATAGGGTGTCATGTTTCGTTGTCAGGCTACTTCTCGCGACGCTGACGAGAGCGGCAATCGAGCCGCCGGGCGCGTGTTCCGATGGGAGTGGCAATGGAGCGAATGGCAGTGAATCCGGTGACGTGGTCGCAGGAGATGGGGTTCAACCAGGGCGAGGTCGTGACAGGGGAGGGCCGGACGCTTCACATTTCCGGTCAGACCGCGATGGACGGTGACGGCCGACCGCAACACGACGGCGATATCGCTGCCCAGTTGGCGCTCGCCGTCGACAACGTGGAGGCAGTGCTCGCCGCGGCTGACATGACGCTGGCGAACCTCGTGCGGCTCAACGTCTACACGACCGACGTTGATGCGCTGTTCCCCCACTACGGCGTGCTGGCCTCGAGGCTGGCCGCGGCCGGCGTGGCTCCGACGACGACGATGCTCGGCGTCACGAGGCTGGCGATCCCGGGCCAGCTAGTAGAGCTGGACGGAATAGCCGTGGCCCCAGTGAGTGGTTGAACGGCGGCTAGGTGGTCGCGTGGCCCTATGGGGTTCGGGCGAACTTCTTGGGTGGTTGAGTGCCGTCGAGGCGCCAGCCGAGGCGGCGTATCGAAACCATCCCGACGGCGGTCGGGCGGATTACTGGGTGGTCGGGGTTTTGTGGGTGGTCGAGTGACCGCGACGAAGGAGCGGTCGTATCGAGACCAGCCCTGACGACGGTGTATCGAAACCAAGGTGAGACAACATGCCAACAATGGCAACGATCGGCGTCTACGGATTCGACGGTGACACTTTCCTCCGCAGACTCCGAGAAGCCGACGTCCGGCTCCTGCTAGACGTCCGACAGCGCCGCGGTGTTCGCGGGCCCGACTACGCCTGGGCCAATGCCCGGCGGCTGCAGGCAGCGTTGGCCGGCGCCGGCATCGACTACGACCATCGGCGCGAACTCGCACCCACGACCGAGATTCGCGAGGTCCAGTACGCCGAGGATGCCCGACGGGGAGTCGGTAAGCGCTCACGGCAGGTGCCGGCAGCCGAGTATGTCCGCCGCTACACCCGCGAGATTCTCGACGACGCTGATCTGGCGCCGATCGTCGCAGCACTGCCCGGCGAGGGACTGGCGGCACTGTTTTGCGTCGAGCGCGAGCCCGTGGTGTGCCACCGGTCGCTGATCGCCCAGCGACTGGCCGATCGGCACCAGATCAACGTCGTGCATCTGCGTCCGTGATGTCGGATTCGCGCGGCTTGAGGTCGTGACCTGCGGACATGTGGTTTGCGGTGGACTCCGGTCCGCTTCCTTACCGACGAGTTGGTCGAGCGACCCAAATCGACGGACATATGTCCAGGTCAGAAGGTTGCGCGGCGGATTTGTGTGAACCGCGTCACGCCCGCTAAATTCAGTGTTTGAATCGTCAAAGACCGGTTGATCCGGTTGGGCGGTCACAGACCAGGGCACGAGACAGGAGTCAGTCGTGAAGGCAACGAAGCGTAGCGACGCGAGTGTGAAGACGAAGGCAGGACCACGCCGATCCCGGCGCATGCGAGGAGCCGTAGCCGCTGTAGCGGCTGCGTCAGCAATCGCGCTGGGTGGCGCGCTCGTCGCCCCGCCGCAGGAGGCGAATGCGGGTCCACTCGATGACCTCATCGCAGGGATTGTGAGTGGAGCTAGCTCCGCGGCGGCTGTGTGGAACACGGCCCTCTGTGGTTCGACGATGGATGAACCAAAGGTCGTGGGTGGTGGCACTGCGGATTGCTCGCAGTCCTCGGGAACCGGGATTGCGGTTGTGGTGCCAGACCCGGTCTACGTGCTGCCCCTTGACATTTGGCCGTTGCCCAGCCGCCCCCTGCCTAGTGGTACCGCCAAAGTGATCGGGAGTGGAATCCAGTTTGCGCTCGCATCTACAGGAGGGAAGGCCACTGCGATCTCGTACCTGCCGCTGAGCCTTGCAACGGCAGGCGCATCAGGTGGACGCACATCGACGTCTTTTGCTCTGCTTGGCATTGCCAACGCATGGAACACGGACCCCATTAGTGTGGGTGTAACGCCAGTGTTGGGGGCGCTGCCTCTTATTCCGGCGATTCAGCGGCTCGACTGCCTGGGTGCCGTCACAGCAGCCTATGCGGAGGGGTTGGGTGCATGCGGGAACTTGTTGGGTACGTTTGACGGTCGCATTCTCACCGGCGACAGGAGTATCCCGGAACTGCAAGCGGCCATCACCAATCCGTTTGCGCTCCTTGATGTCTTTACCGACACGGATGGCGTTCTGGAGAGGGTAATCGGTGGCTTGCTGACCGGTCAGTCGCTGCAGGACATATTCACGGCAGATATCGCCCGGCTCACGGTAGGCGGCGATCGCACCGGGCAATATGGTCTCCCCAACTTGGTGGCATTGACAAGCACGTACGGGTTTCAGGAACCGATCACGATCGATTGGCTCGGACAGAAAGTTGTGCTTTTTCCGACCTTTAAAGACGGAGATGTGAACGGAAATAAGGGACCAAACTACCTTGCACTTCCGCACGTCATTCCGGGTACGCCAACGTTAAATCTACCGACCGTGACAGGTCTGAATAGCTTCACGCTCCCGTTCATAGGAAACCTTGCGGATGCGTTTGGGCTCAGTGGAATTCTTCCATTGTCGAGCCCCGGCGCAAACACGGTTCAGAATGCCGGCCTCAATCTCCTCGCAGCGAAGCAACTTGGCGTTGAGGACAAGTCGAGCGCCAGCACGCTGGCCGGTGCCGGCGTGGCGCCCGCGACCATCAACAAGCTGGTCACCGCAACCTCGCCGGCGCCCGCGACGCAATCTGCCGCGGCCAAGTCGGCGACGCCTTCGGTGAAGGCCGGCGACGCGGTCAAGAATTGGCAGTCCGGGGCCAAGCAGAGCTGGCAGGGCACCACCGACAAGTGGCAGCAGACCCAGCAAACGTGGAAGGCAAACCAGCAGCAGCGCACGCAGTCCTGGCAGCAGAAGCAGCAGAGCTGGACGCCTAGCTGGAAGCGGTCCGAGGGTGCAGCCGGACAGCCGTCGCAGCAGGGTGCGGGCGTTGCCGGCCAGAACAACTGGAGTGGTACGAGCCGACCGCAATCTCCGTTCAGCTCGGGGACCAAGCCCTCGTTCGGTGGCTGGGGTGGCAAGTCCGCTACCCCGAGCGGTACAGGAGCGACCGGCGCGACGTCTGGAGGTGGCTCGAACTAGACGCGCCCTAGACTCCGCGCCCGTCGGTGACTCCGGTCCCGGCGGGCGCGGTTCTTTGTGTCGGCCGCCAAGCGGAGTGGTCGCTTGACTCGGTCATTTGTCCAGGTAGAGAGCCTTGGGCTGTTTAGGTGATCTGGGTCACCTGGACCGATTTCGGTGTTTCAATCTAGAGACGCCGGCAGTTCCGTCGGTGTTCGGCTCCTGTTGAGCAGGCAGGAGTTTGTCGTGAAGTTCGCGAAGCGCAGCAACGGGGGTCGGGGGACACAGAACAGGGCGGCTCGCCGCAAGAACATGCGAATGCGGAAGACCGTCGCAGCGGTCGCCGCCGCGTCGACCGTCGCGCTTGGTGGGGCGCTCGTTGCGCCGCCGCAGGAGGCGCAAGCGGCGTCGCACAGCATTCTCGGCGGCACCGCCGTCGACCCAGAAGGTATCGTTCGGGCTCTTCCCGGTGGGGACATTCTGTGGAACGGCACAGTAATCACTCCAGGAGTCAAGGACTTCGTTGGAGATACAACGTCGATTGCAGTCCTACCGCTTTCGTTCGCCGTGACTTTTGCAGGCCAGGGTGAGAGGGCTACCGCATTCTCTTTGATCGGACTCGCCCTGGCTACTACCGACGCGTCGATTCTGGGCATCATAAATATCCCATCCGGCCAAGTGGCGTGCCTTGGGCTACTGACATTCGCTAGTTCGTCAACGGACGGCACATGCGTGAACGCGCTGGGAGTGCTGGCGGGCAATCATAATCCCGCGGATCAGTCGATCTCGGGTGCGCTAGTAAACCCGCTGGGTGCTCTGAACCTGTTGACCTCTCCCGGTGACACGCTTGGTGATCTGATCGGTGGAATCATCACTGGGGATGGCCAGTCGATCCAAAAACTCCTTACCGACGACTTTGTGCGGTTGGGATTCAGTGCGGGCGGGCGTACCGGCGCATACGGGTTGCCGAGCTTGGTATCGCTGACCAGCGACTACGGTCTGATCAACCCTATCGTCGTCAATTGGCTGGGGCAGACGGCAACGATCTTCCCGGCGATCGCGTCGTCCACGGGAACTCCCTCGACGCCGAACCCCGGCGGAAACGTGGCTACGCCGAACACGCCGAACTACCTCGGTTTCCCGGATGTGCAGTTCAACGCGTTCGACCCGTCGCAGATCATTCCGAGCATCAGTGGGCTGAGCTTCGACAACATCAGGTTCCCGGGTGAGAACCTACTGGCGTTGGCGCAACTGATCGGTGACATCATCGGCGGCGGCGGGCTCCCGACACTGCCGTTCACCGCCGGCCTGCCGACCTCGGACCCGGCCGCGACGTCGGCAGCTCGCACTGCGACAAACAGCTTCGTCACGTCGCTGCAGACGCAGTTGAAGACCGGTGTTCCGTCGACGCTGAATGCGCCTCAGGCAGGTACGCCCGCGACCCAGTCGAATGTCGGCGTTCCGACGCAGGCCCGCAGCCAGGTCCAGAGCGTGCAGCCGCAGACCCAGCAATCGCCGACGCAGAACTGGCAGCAACGGTCGCAGACCTGGAAGGAGCAGCGGCAGAGCTGGGCTCCGAGTTGGAAGCCGCCGTCGTCGCAGGGCACGGGCGGTCAGAACACCTGGAGCGCGCCGAGCCGGCCTCAATTGCCGTTCAACTCGGTCCCGAAGTCCTTCTCCGGACCCACGGGTGCCCCGTCGTTCGGTACGTCCACTCCCGATGGCACGAGTTCGGCACCCGGTGGCACGACCGGTCCGTCGAGTTCGGGAGGCAACGCGAACTAGACCGCCACATCTCGCTCCGCGCCCGTCGGTGACTTCGGTCCCGGCGGGCGCGGCTTTGTGCTGCCCGAGGGCGTCAGCTTCCGAGCTGTGAGCGACGGCACATTCAATTCGCCCAACGAGCACTTATGGTCATCGGGTAAGGATTTCCTTAGGTTTTGCTAACCAAACTTCCAAGGAGAACTCGTGAAGCTCGGGAAATCGCTCGGGGTGGCGCTCGCGGCATTGGTCGCGACGGCGCTGGTCCTGCCGTCGGGCACTGCCGGTGCCAAACCTGCCGCGGCGACGATGACGTTCGGATCGGCAACGGTGTCCGCCTCCGACGACGCGCAGTCGGTCGTCGTGAAGCTCGCCGACGGCCTGTTCAGGCCCAGCCAGGCGGGCGACGCGTTGCTGATCGTCGATTCTCGTGGCAAGACAGTCGACAGTCTGCCGCTCTCACTCAACGTCGGCGAAGGCACGACGGTCCCGATCCGCTCGGCGGTTTCGTCCGACCGCAAGTCGGTGGCGCTGACCCCGCTGGTCGACAAGACATTGGCCGCCAAGCGCTCGACCGGCGGCAAGCCGCATGCCAAGGACGGGAAGCCAAAGGTCAAGCGCAAGAAGTCCAAGCGGATGACCAAAGGGCAGGCGTGGGACGCCATGTGGGCGCAGCTCAAAGAAGACTGGCCGTGCGCATCGGGCTACATCGGGGGCGGTCTGCTGATCGGCGTCGCCGTCGGTGCGGTGATCGGTCTGTTCTTCTTTATCTTCGGTGCTATCCCGGGTGCGCTCTACGGCGCGTACATTGGCGCGTACGCGGGTGCCTACGTCGGCTACACGACGTGCAACAAGGGTGCCGGCTGGCGATCAATCGAGAAGTGGATGTACACGCCGTAGGGGAGTCGAATGAGCGTTGCCGCTATTGCGCTGAGCCTCGTGCTCGTCGTCATCTGCCTGTTCGCCGGCCTGCCCAAGGTGGTTCTGCGAGGCATGCCGACGGCCAATCTGCGGCGACACGGATTCGGCGACGGCAAGATCCGGTTCATCGGGGCCGCCGAGACGGCGGCCGCGGTGGGCCTGCTCGTGGGCCTGCGCTATCACCCGATCGGCATCGCGAGCGCGGTCGGCATGACGATCCTGCTCCTCGGTGCGGTCGGCTACCACGTCGCCTGGGGCGACTACACGGGAGACTCGGCCGACCGTGCGAATGCGATGCCGGCGGTCGTCTCAGCCGTGGTCGCGATCGCGACGGTCGTGACTATCGTCGCCAGTCAGGCGTGAGCGTCGTCGATTTCGCATCGTTCGTCAGGCTGCCACGGGTTCGTTAGTGGCGTTGTCAGCTGCCTTGCGCTCTCGCGCCCGCCGATCCCAGATGGCGTAGAGCACATCGGTCGCATAGCCGAGGTCAAGTGGCCCGTTGCCCTCCGGCGTCAACGCGTCGTGCGCTATTCGGGCATCGGGGTTCCATGACGTCGATTCGGCGGGACCGGGCAGCATGGCCGGCGCTGGTTTCAGTTCGCTGCCCGCGGTCGTCTGGAACCGGAACCGTTGTTTGCCCAGTGCGAGGATGACGAAGTCGTCGTCGTGCAACATGCGATGGTGATGGGCGCACAGCAGGATCAGATTGTCCGGATCGGTCGTGCCGCCCTGCGACCACGGGAGCACGTGATGAATATGCAGTCCGCGAGTCCGGCCGCAGCCTGGTGCTCGGCAGGATCGATCGCGCATGTACACGGTCCGCGTGAGCGCCGGATTCGGGAAGCGACGTTTGCGCCCCCACCACACGATCGGTCCCAGCTGGGGGCCGACGGCATATCGGGAGCTGTCGTGCCCGACGCTGCGCACTGACGCGTTGCAGCGCAGCTCGTCGTGCTGGGCATCGGTGAGGATTGGGCCCTCGTCGAGATGTGCGGTCGCCGATTCTGACCGGCCCGCGGCCTCGGGTTCTGGAGTCTCGTGGACAAGGATCTCCGCGCCAGGGGCGATCTCCGGCATGCTGACCGCGTCGATAACGGCGTCAGCCATCATGACCAGCGCCGGTGCGACGTTGGCGGGCACGTTCCGCCACAAATCGCGGTGTCGCTTCGCCGCGCTTGCGCTGCCTTCCGTCGCGTTTGCGTCACCCTCGTCCAAGCCGCCGAATTCTTCGGCGCGGGGCAGGTCGGCATCGCCATCGACGCGAGTGCGTTCATACTCGGCGCGCACGAGTCCCGCGAGTACGTGGGCGGCGTCGACCGGATTGAGGCACATGCTCATTCGCAGTGAGCCGTCCTCGTTCCATCGCCACGACGCATACGATTCGATCGGCCTGGGCTGGTTCTCCTCGTTCCGGCTCGCGCGCTCCTCGGGATCGTCATAGTCGGTTTGGTTGTCGATCTTCGGCATGGTGCCGACCAGTCGGTCGAGCTGTGCGGCGGTTGCGGAGAGCGCGAAGTTGACGAGTTCGGGTTCGCGCTCCGGGGTGCCGACACGAGTCAGTGCGCGGACCTTCGAGAACGACAGGCGGCCGGCCAGGAGGTGTTCGCGCACCATCGGCAGTCCGGGAAGCGCCCGTGCGACTCGCAGGTGTTCCTGTGCCGTGCGCAGGCTCATTCCTGCCCGCCACGACAACCACTGCGCGCACGAGTGCATCCCGGGGCCCATCCACGCGCCCCGAGCGTCGAACTCGCCGAGGTAGTCCAAGAACCGGCCAGTCAGCACGGCGATCTGTGCCGCATGGCCGAGCACGCGCCGTTCTAGCTCGTCGTCGGACAGGTCGGTAGCGGCAGCGTCGTCGAACAGATTGGTGACCGTCGCAGACATCAGGTTCCCCCCCTTAGAACTGGAGTTCGATTTGGGTTCAGTCTATGGGTGGGGTCGGACAATATTCGGCCTGAAACAAGAGTGACGGATGTGGCGAAAACGTTCCGCGGAACGCCCCGCGCCGTCGGGGCCAGCCGGGTGCGCGCGGCTGGGTTCGGGCCTATAGCCGCGCGAAGTAGCGCCAGGCGACCTGGGTGGCGTTGATCGCCGACGAGGGCGGCCCCAATGTGGGCAGCCGTTTACTGGCGCCCGGCCATTGGTGTCCCATGCCCTCGATGGTGATCAGCTCCACCACGCGGCCCGACGGGCAAGTGGCGGTCGATCGTACGACCGTGCCTACGCGTGAACGCTTGGGTGCCGGGCACCGCGCGAGGCGACGCAGCCGCTGATCGACGGCTTCGATGGCCTGGCCGTCGACCTGCGCCGAGCCCGACCCGGTGCCTCCCTGGTAGCGCACCCGCGGATCGGCCGTGCCGTGGATCTGCAGCACCGAAGCCGGTCGTTCGCAAGAACTCACCAGGGTGCCGGCCACTGAGACGGCACCGCGGAACACCGACGTCTGGCAGACCGCGCGCAACGCCATCATCGCGCCGTTCGACATGCCGGCGATGAACACGCGCTTGCGGTCCACCGGAGCTTTGCGCGCTACGTCGTCGACGACCCGCCGCAGGAAACCGAGATCGTCGACGTTCCTCGACTGAGCCTGGCCACAGCACCCGCCGGCGTTCCACGAGCGGGCGATCCCGTCGGGGTAGGCGACGACAAAGCGTCCCGCCCGTGCTTGCCGGTTCCAGCCGTAGTCGCGTTCAACCTGCTTGCCGGTGCCGAAGCCGCCGTGCAGGACCACGACCAGTGGTGCCGGCGACGCCAGACCCGATGGTCGGTACAACTCGTAAGAATGGGAACCGACCCGCTCGGTGGACCGGCTGTCGGCGAATGCACTCGGCGCTCCGACCGCGCTGAGAGCGACAAGGGAGCCGACGGCCACGGCGAGCATTCTCATAGGGGAATCGTATTCTGTTCCCTCGCCGGTCGGCGGCGCTCGCGCGGGTCATTCGCCCGCCCGCTCACAGTCCCGCGATCAGCAGAAGTCGCTACGCTGATCCCATGGCCACTCGAGTTGACTCCTGGATCTGGTCGATCCGGCTGACGAAGACGCGTTCAGCGGCCGGTGCCGCCTGCCGCGCCGGGCACGTGCGCGTCAACGGTGCGACGGCCAAGCCGGCACAGGTGGTCACCGTCGGTGACGAGGTGCGCGTCCGCATCGGCGGACGGGAACGCATCGTCGAGGTGGCCCGCGAGGTCTCCAAACGGGTCTCCGCTCCCATCGCCACGGCCTGCTACATCGACAAGTCGCCGCCCCCGCCGTCGAAAGAGGTCTTGGCCAGCCAGCCGCGCCGCGACCGGGGCGCCGGACGGCCCACCAAAAGGGAACGTCGCGAACTCGACCGGTTCCGCACGTCCATGCCCCTCGTCGCGATCCTCGCGGCGATCGTGCTGGCCGTCGCCGGCTGCGGTGGCGGCGGCTCGAACGGCGCTGGGAAGAACGACGAAGGCCCGCCCGAGGCTCCCGCCGAAGCGGGCACCGGGCCGCACTTCGGCGAATGCGGCGGGGTGACCACCGAGGAGGTCATCCGCATCACCGGCTTCGGCGGCCTGCAGAACATGGTGAACAACACTTCGTCGTGCGAGTGGTCGTCCAACAACCTGCGCTCCGGTGCGGTCGCGTCGTTCAACTGGTACCGCGGCTCGCCCATCGACCGCGAACGCGCCACCGAGCAACTCTCGCGCGCGGTCACCAAGGACATCGAGATCAACGGGCACAAGGGCTTCATCGCCTGGGACAACACGATCTGCGAAATCGGCATCGCCTTCGGCGCCGACTTCTTCGAATGGTCGGTCCGCGCCGACTACGCGTCGGAAATGTCCACCGAGAAGATCTGCGACGCGACGAGGACACTCTCGCGCATGTCGATTGAGAGGTCGTCGTGATGAAACGAGTACGACGGGGAGTCCTGATTGTCGCGGCTCTCGTATCGACGCTGGGGATGGTCGGCTGCACGACGCCGGGCGATCCGCAGCCGCAGGGTGCCGGTCCACAGCCCGGTCAGATCAACACCGACCGCTTCGACAAGCTCACCCTGGAATGCCAGATTCTCGAACCGATGCAGATCGGCAAGGCGGTCGGGGGCGCGGTCGGCTCACCCGGTTTCAACGGCGCGATCTGCCGGTGGACGGTGTTCGGGCCGTCGATGATGACGGTTACTTTCAACTGGTTCGAGTGGGGCAGCGTCACCGTCGAACAGCGCACCGCCAAGAAGATGGGCTACGAGACCGAGAACATCAAGATCAACGGGCGCTCGGCCTTCACTCAGCGCAAAGGCGGCCGCAATGTCTGCGGCGTGACCGCCAAAGCGCCGAGCCGGGGGATCTACACGTGGTTCGTCGAATCGCTGGGTCCGCCGTCGGGTGACCCGTGCGACGGGGCGAAGAAGCTGATGGAGCTGGTCCTTAAGACGAGTGCGTAGCGAGACGTAGATCGATGACGTCGCCGCCTCCCTATCCCGTACCGCCGCCGCCTCCGCCTGCCGCACCCGCCGGTGGATCGTGGCGGTCGGCCAATGTCGCCCTCACCGTCGTGGCCGCGATCCTTCTCGTGCTCGGCCTGCTCGGGCTTCTTGCGCTCGGTGTGTTCGCCGTCCTCTCCGGATCGATCTGCGGCATGTCGTGCGATGCGGCTCAGACACTGGTCGGTCGGGCGTGGTGGGCCCTGGGGATCGGCGGTGCCTTGGCGATCGTCTCGGCGGTCGCATCACTCTTCTGGCGCCGCTGGTCGAGCGTCATTCTCGGTGTCGGCGTGCTGATCGTCATCGCGACCGCGCTGATCATGATGTCGATCATGTCGACGCCGTTGAGCGAGGTGTAGAGAAGCAGCTCAGAGCTGCCAGTTTCCTGTCAATTCGCCACACCGTGAGGTGTGCGTACCGTATACAGGCTAATTTCAGCTTGATACCGCGATCACAGTGCGTTCGATTCGTCCCAGAAGGAGGAATGTGCGATGAACAAGTGTTTCCGCAGCAGTCTTCTGAGTTGTTTGGCAGGTGTGATGCTGGCCGCGGCGATCGTCGCTATACCCAGCCCGGCTGCAGCGCCCGCTCACGCGGCCTGCAGTGCCTACGATCCGGATGGCAGCATCAACTGGTCATGTGGCTGGCAGCTTCCCAAGTTCCCCAAGCCGCGAGCCCCGAAGTTCAACATGGGTGGTCCGCGCCCTCCGTTGACACCCAAGAACAGCGTGTGGTGCACCTCGAACTTCGTCAATATGGGCAACGGCACTGGCTGGACTCTGACGCATGTCACCAAGTACGACATCAGGTTCTGGCCCGACTACTACCGCCGGACCTACCAGGGCGTCGATTGGACCGGCTACGGGTGGCGACGGCTCAACACCTACGAGCGCGTCGACTGTGACGCGTAGAGGGTGGTAGTACGGCGACTCGACGCTGCGTAAGAACACTTCCTTCGCGCGTGAAGGATAATTCTTCACTTATGTAGGAAATCGGTCTACGATGATCGCATGACCACGACCATCCCACCGGCGCGTCGAACGCGCGCCGCGCATCTGGGACCCGACCGTCGCCGGCCGCTGGTGCTGGACGCCGCTTTGAGAATTGCAGTCGATGACGGATTGGCCGCGGTGAGCATCGCGTCGATAGCCGCCGCGATGGGTGTCACCCGGCCGGTCGTCTACGCCTGCTATAGCGACCGTGTCTCGCTCCTCAGCGCCTTGTTGGATCGCGAGTCGAGCTTGCTGCTGCAGTCGACCCTCGACGCCCTGCATTCAGCGTCAGGCGATGATCCCGACCAGGCCTTCGTCGATGGATACCGGGCTTTGCTCGCAGCGGTCACCGCTAGGCCCGACTCGTGGCGGCTAGTGTTCGACGCCCGCCCAGATCCAGAGGTCGCAAGGATTGTCGCGGACGTGCGTACGACGGTCGCGGACGCTTCGACTCGTTGGATCGCTCCGGCGCTGCAGAAATGGTGGGACACCACCGAACTCGACCGCAAGCTGCCCGCGCTCATTGAGCTGTTCATCTCTTCCTGTGAGGCGGCCGTCCGCGTGATGCTCGACTCGACCAACGACCTCACAGCCCAAGACCTGGCCGTGCTCTACGGCCGCATGATGTCTGCCGCGTACCGCGCGGCATAAGGAGTCACCATGTTCGATCTCGCCGACTACCGCACAACCGACTACGGCTTCTTCGGCCCCGACTCGATCTCCTGGAAGCTGTGGAGCAGCCCGACGGCGGTGATCGCCTTCCAGCGGTCGGTCGTCCTCGAGCACTTCGACGCTCCGCTCGCCGCCGCCGTCGCCGACATGGGCGGGATCTACGACGACCCGGCCCGTCGTCTCGACGCGACGCTGGCGTACTTCCTCACCGTCGCCACCGCCGACTCGAAGACGGCGATCGCCGCGGCCGAGCACCTGATGGGCGTGCACGCCCAGGCCACCGGCATCGAACCGATCACCGGTAAGCGCTACAGCGCCAACAACCCGGCCTCGCAGCTGTGGATTCACGTCACCGGCTGGCATTCGGTCCTCAAGTGTTACGAGGAATACGGTCCGCGCCCGCTCACCGACGAAGAGGACCGTCAGTACTGGGCCGAGTCGCGCATCGCCGCCGAGCTGCAGACCTGCGACCCTGCCGACGTGCCGCGCTCCCGTGCCGAGGTGCACGAATACTTCGAACGGGTACGACCGTCACTGTGCACCAGCGAACGGGCCCGCACCGGCATGCACTACCTGCTCCGGACGACCGGGGACAAGGCCGGCTGGAAGTTCTGGATCGCCAGCCGCCTGATGGCGCCGGCGTCGATCGCGACCCTGCCCAAGTGGATGCGCGAGCTCGGCGGCTTCGACCAGCCCGGCGTCGTCGACGCCGGGATCAAGCTGCCGGCCCGGATCGCGGCGCGGATCGTGGGGCACCCGGCGGTGAACGTCCGGGTGATCGACAAGGTCGCGCCGATGACGGCCGCCGTTCTGCACGCGCATCAGACCGCGGGGCAGCCCGACAACGCTGTCGTCGTCACGCCCACGCACGCCCGCGAGCTGTACGGGACGGTCAATCGCAAGGTCGCGGCCGGCTGATCGTCGCCCATCGCGGCGGCAAGAGGTCACCCGTTGACGTAGGTTCCGAGAACGCGCTTGAGGTCGGCGAAATCCGGCTGAGTGTGGATCCGGCTGTCCTTAGCGTCGCCGTAGACCATCGTGATCGTTGGGCAGTCCTTCGTCCGGTTGCCGTCGACCTCCACGTCGGCAACCTTCTTGCCGGTGCGCGGTTCGATCACCCGGCCCTTGTACTTGCCCTGGTACACCGGCACCGTGCCCTTGTCGAACTCGCACTCGCCGACCTTGTCGCCCGACGACACGTCATCGAGGCAGGCGACGAGCTGATACTGCTTTTCATCCTGGAAGCGCCACTCCGGAGGAGAGTCATAGGGCGTGTCCACCTGCTTTAGTCCCGATGTGGTTCCGCTGCGGGTGAAGACCATGATCGGGTGCGGGCCTGCGCCGGTGTACGCGGCGGACTGGGGGAAGTAGGTCTTGTCGCACACCCGGGCGAGGTCGTAGGAGTTGTCGAGGTCGTCGGCCGGTTTGGTGGACCAGAACGTCCAGTAGACGGAGTAGGCGAGGGCGGCGACGAGCACGATGCTGACCGCACCCATGATGCCCTTCCCGAGGGGACTGATGGGCGCGGGCTGACCGCCGCTGCGCTTGGAGCGGATCGTCGAAACGATGACGACGGCCAGCGGCAGGATCGCGCAGATCGCGAACACGACGCCGGGAATAACGCCGCCGCGGTTGAAGGACATGAACGAGAACGCGGCCGAGGCGATCGTGAAAAGAATGGCCAGGCGTAACACGGGAACCCCCTGCGCAGTAAGTGGACTCGGAAAGACTAATCCCGTGGGGTCGATTGTTCGTCGGAAAGTCGACTGTTCGTCGGACGCCGAGGTACGGCGCGACGCTAGTCGCGGATCCGCATCTCCACCCATTCGAGGTAGCCGATTCCACTCACGTCCTTGCCGTGGAACTGCCCGGCGTAATCGTAGGATCCGGCGTACCCGTTTCCGTGCCCGTACCGCAGGGTCTGGTCGACCTCGCACGTCAGGTGCAGCACCTGCTCGCCGTCACGCCTGGCCGTCCACGTGTGGCGGAGTGGCACGCGCATCGCGATCCCGTTCGGCGCGATGCGCGGCTCGCGCTGGTACTCGTCGACGGTGAAGTCGACGTCGTCGAGCACGTCGGCCGTGCCGTCGGCGTTGCGCACGTGGACCAGCCGGCAGGCGACCGAGCCGCGTGCGGTCACCTCGGTGAGCAGCAACTGCGTCACCTCGTCGAGCTGGATGATCTGGTAGGTGAAGAAGTCGACCGGCAGTCGCCACGGCCGGCGGACCGGCTTGGCCGTCAGCGACTGGGGACCCATGCACCGCGCGTACTCGAAGGTGCCCAAGCCGGCGAGCGAGGTCGACGTACCGTCGGCATCGACGATGGTGCCGGTGTAGGGCGCCAGCAAACTCAGGTGCTGATAGATCGGCGTGCGGGTGAAGTAGGAGACCTGGTCGGTGAGATTGAGCGACAGCTCGAAGGTGAACGAGTCGAACAGCCCGTGAACTTCGACGCTGTCGCCGTCCCGTGTGATCGTCAACTGCTCGTCCCATGCCAGGCGCGAACCGTCGTCGGCGAATTCGCAGTCGGCGTGTGCGTCATAGGCCGCATAGTGATGCTGATCGTCGTGGGCGGTCGAACACAGGAGGGTCGAGTTCGTACGGACGTCGTCGGAGGCGATCGTGCCGTCGTCGAAGATCTCGGTGCCCGTCGTGCCGATGAGCGTCATGACGTTGAGGAACCGGTGCGGCTCGGACAGGCTGGGGATGAACACCCCGTAGTGCGTCCACGCCCATCGCTTGGAATCGGTGTAGGGCAGCATCGGCGGGTTGCCGGCGTAGGGCATGCGCGAGTACTTGAGCCGCGAGTCCAGCGCGGGGCGGGCGACGTCGATGGCCGTCTTGGCCACCGCCGTCGAGAAGATCCTCGGCATCGAGCGTCCTTTCGCAGCATTCCTACTCCTACGTAGGAATGTTTCTCCGATCCTTGCGGCTCATCGACGGAGAGGTCAATGGGCAGCGGGCATGGCGAGCGTCATGACCCAGGTCACATGTGAGCCAGATCACCCGGTACCCCGCTTGTCCCAGGCGAAGAATCTCGTCGGCCACCAGAACCAGCGCCCGGTGATTCGCGCGATCGCCGGCATGACCAGCGAACGGATGACGAGCGTGTCGATGAGCAGCCCCAAGGCGACGGTCGTGCCGATCTGGCCCACGTTGCGGGCGTCGCTGGCCAGCATCGCCAACATCGTGACTCCGAAGGTGAGGCCGGCCACGGTCACCACGCTGCCCGTGCCGACCATGGCGCGGATCAACCCGGTGCCACCCCCGCGCGAGTACTCCTCGCGGAATCTGCTGACCAGCAGCATGTTGTAGTCGGCGCCGACCGCGACGAGGAAGCTGAAGGAGATCGGGGCCACCGACCAGTGCAGCGGATTGCCCAGCATTCCCTGCCAGAGCGCCACCGACAGTCCCATGGCCGCGAGATAGGAGAGCGTGACGGTGCCGATCACCGCGATGGCCGCGATCAGGCTGCGGAGCAGCAGGAGAACCACGCAGAAGACGAAGGCGTAGGCGGCGACGACGATCGCGATGAAGTCCTCGTGGGCGAACGACTCGATGTTGAGCAGCGTCCCACCCGGGCCGCCGATGCTGACGGTGGAACCGGCGAGCGAGGTGCCCTTCAGCGCGCCCGTGGCGGCGGGAATGACCTCGGCGCTGACATCCATCGCCTCACGGCTGAACCCTTCGATCTCCGGGGTGACCACCATGCGGGTGGCTTTGCCGTCGGTCGAGAAGAAGTGCGGCATGCCCGACTGGAAGAGTGGACTCTCCAGCGCCTGGCTCGGGAGGAAGAAGAAGCTGCCGGGCGCCCCGGCCGCGTAGGACTTGCTCACCTCGTCGATGAAGTCGGTGATCTCCTGGGTCTGCGGCAGCAACGCGCTCAGGGTGCCCTGCAGAGGGCCGACGACGTCGCGGGCTTGGGCCAGGGCGGTCCGCAGCGCGGGGATCTGCTTCGCCGCGTCGGGCAGGGCCTGACTCACCGTGTCGGCGCCCGCGGCGAGTTCGGCGACCGCCGATCGCAGGGCCGGAAGGTCGTCGAAGGCCGACAGCCCGGCGAGTGCTTGCCTGCACTCTTTGATCTGCTTGCAGCGCGGGGTGCCGGCAATGGTCCGACGGGCCGGGTCGAGCGCCTGGGTGAGGTTGTCGACCTTGTTCAGCGTCGAGTCGGTGGTGCTCGTGAGCCGTCGCGACGCTTGGGCCAACGTCTGCGCCCCGGCATTGCCCCGGTCCAGCGCCGAGGCGAGGCCGTTGACCGCCGAGTCGAGGTTGTCGAGCGCCGTCGAGATCGATTGCAGATCCGAGATCCGATGCTTCAGCAGGCTGGTCATCTGGGTGAATCGGTTGCCGATGTAGCCGACCTGGTTGGTCAGCGTCCCCTGGTCGAGGGGCCGGCCCAGGGGCCGCGTGACGCCCTGGACGGCGTCGATGCCGTGAATCGACGCCACCGCATCGGTCAGCTTGGACAGTGCGATGAGATCCGCGGGATTGCGCATGTCGTGGTCGGACTCGATGATGAGCACGCTCGGCGCCATCACGTTCGGGGCCAGGTGGCGGTCGGCCGCGGCGAATCCCAGATTGGCGGGGGAGTCGGCCGGCTGCGCCCGCCGCTCGTTATAGCTCGGCGCGTAGAACGCCAGCGGTGCGATGGCCACCGCGATCACCGCCAGCGATCCCGCGAGCACGGGGACGGGCCAACGGGCGACGCAGGTGCCGATGCGATGCCAACGGCGCGTGGTCGCCGTGTCCTGGCGAGGTTCGGCATAGCCGTGCCGACTGAGCACCGCCAGAACCGCGGGCCCCAGGGTCAGCGCCGCCAGCAGCGTGATGATGATCGCGATGGTGCACGGCAGGCCGGCCGTGCTGAACATCGACAGACGGGTGGCGGTCAGGCAGGCCATCGCACCGGCGACGGTCAGCGCCGACGCGATCACGATGTGCTGCACCCCGGCCAGCGCCGCGTAGTACGAGTCCTGCGGGTTCATCCCCTGACGCCGATTCTCTTGATAGCGGCCGAGAAGGAAGATCCCGTAGTTCGTGCCGGCGCCGAGTACCACCACAGCGGATAGTGCCGCGGCGAAGATCGACACGTTGATGAGGTTCTGTTCGGCGAGCAACGCGATCGTCGAGCGAGCGACGGCCAGTCCCGCTCCGACCGTCAGCAGCGGTACCGCGACGGTGAACGGCGAACGGTAGACGAACATAAGCACCAGCGTCACCAGCAACGCACTCAGCGCCACCAACAGGAACATCGAGTCGGCGATCGCCACCATCTCGTCGTTGACCACCGCCGACGGACCTGTCAGGTGGACGTCGACACCGGTCGGCGGCGAACTGTCGGCGATGACCTCGCGCGCCACGCGGGTCGACTCCATGGCCAACGCGGTGCCCATGTTTCCGGTGAGATTCACCAGCGCGTACGCGACCTTGCCGTCGCTGCTCTCGGCGACCGGCGCGAGATCGGGATCGGACCAGAGGTCCATGACGGAGCTGACGTGCTCCGTGTCGGCGGTTAGTTTGCCGAGCAGATCCCGGTAGTAGACGTGTGCATCGGCGCCGAGGCGGTCGTCGCCTTCGAGGAGCAGGTAGACGAAGTTGTTGCTGCCGCCGCCGCCGAAGTACTCGCCCATCTTCGTCAACGCCTGCACCGACGACGCCTGGTCGGGAAGGAAGGACTGCGCCTTGCGCATGACGACCGGTTCGAGCTGTGGCACGGCGATGTTGAGCACCGCGATCAGCAGCAACCAGATGACGATGACCGGAACCGAGAACCGGTAGAGGAGCCGTGCGGATCTGGGGCGGTCGGAGTTGACGGGGGCTGGTGACGTCATCGAGGTTCCTAAGCGGTGGGGACGGCGCAGTTGACGACCGGTTGGGAACGCTCCGCCCGTTCGGCGGCCCGTTCGGTGCCGTTGACGCGCACCGAGCACCGTGCGGTCCCGGTCGCATGGATTTGTGCCAGCACGCCGGCGGCGGTGGTGAAGTCGCGCGTCGTCAGCGTGGTTCGCCAGGGCAGGGTGACCTGCTCGTCGGCGACTCCGCCCCCGGGCACGAGGTAGGACACGGTCGCACGTGCGCCCGGCGGCCCGGAGACGCTGTACTCGACGAGCTTGGTGCGCGGCTCACCCACACCGGCCGCGGTCGGTGCGTGCCCCATCGCGCGGTCGGGGATCTCACTCAGGCGCAGACGGCCGACGTAGAACGCGGACACGGCCAGAACCGCGATGACGACGACGGCCATCCAACGGGATCGTGGCCGTTCGCGCTGGTCACGCGACGAGAATCGCTGCTTCAAGGGTGTACCTCCGGTTGGTACAGATTATGTATCGATGACAATGAACATTGTCAATGTTTGGTCGTGAACGGTGTTGGCCGTCATCCCCGTAGTCTGGGTGTGACCGGGGTCACCGGAAATCTGGTCTGGGTTCGGCGGAGCATCGGCCAGAGATAGAATCGACACATGTCAGAGCGTGCGCCATTGCCGGGACGGCCGGTTCGTGGATCGGAGACCGGCCGACCGCTGATGGCTGCCTTCGATCTCCTCGGCCGTCGCTGGATGCTGCGGATTCTCTGGGAGATGCGGAGGGGTTCGGTTCGATTTTCGGAGTTCCGCGACCGCATTCCGGAGGCATCGCCGACGACGATCTCGCAGCGGCTGGACGAATTGGTCGCCGCGCGGATTGTGAACCAGGGGAGATCGGGCTACCGGCTGACCAAACACGGCGCAGGGCTCTTGCTCGCCCTGGGGCCTCTGGAGTTGTGGGCGCAATCATGGGGCGCGCGCGTCGCTGAGGCCGGTGACCAGGAAAGCCGGGTTAATCGGTGAAAGTGATTCGCACCGATATGGGGTCGCTCTGCAGCGCTCGAAAGCTGGCGGCCGTCAGCGGCGCGAGGAACCGATGGGTGGCGAACGTGCGCGTCCGTGCGGCGACATCGTCGTCGGGGCGGAGTTCGGCCACTCCGGATCGCCAGGTACGTCGCTGACGGATGCGGACCGTCGGGTTCGTCGCGATGTTGTGAACCCAGCCGCGCGGCGCCCGTGCTGGCTGACCAGCCAGGCGCCGGTCTCGTCGAATCTTGCCGCGACCGGAACGCGCCGCGGTTGGCCGCTCTTGCGTCCGATGGTTTCCAAATCGGTCGCCAGGTTCGTCGAGAAGGTGAGGAAGAAATCCTCCATGACGGCCTCGACGTCGTCGAGAGGTTGCGTCGACTCCATGGCGGTCGCCACGATGACCGCCCCTTCGATCGCGGCAATCATGGCGGTGGCGCGCCCGGGCGGCCGTGCGGTCCAGACCGCCGCGCTCGACGAGTGCGTCGGCGAGCAGGGCGATCCACGACTCGAAGGCTTTACCGGCGGTTCTCGCGGCGAGCGGCGCGTCCGTGCCGCCGACGGCGGCCGCGGCGATCGGGCAGCCCGTTCGGAAACCGGACGATCGCAGGGCGTCCTTCCGCCAGGCCAGAACGAGGCCGGGGACCTCGGTCAGGTTCGCGGTGCGATCGATGATCGAAGCGATCAGAGCGGCTGACCGACGCCCTGCGACGTCGGTGGCGGCAGCGACGAGTTCGGCCTTGCCGCCGGGAAAATTCAGATAGATCGTCCGCCGCGATCGGCCGCTGTGTTCGATGATGTCGGCGATGCCCGTGCCGGCCACTCCTTGACGCCGGACGAGTTCGATCGTCGTCGCGATGAGGTCTTCTCGTGAAGCCATGAGCGCTCCTTCGGATGCGTCAGCGCCAGAATACGAAGAGGTTCCAGCCGTAGCTGATCAGCCAGCGGGGCAGACCGGACAGGTCGACGAGGCCGAACACCACGTCGAAGAATGCCCGGTTGAGCGCGGGGACGAAGAGCAGCGCGAAGATCAGCAGAAACCCGTACGGCGCGA
The DNA here is from genome assembly GCF_000241265.1 of Gordonia araii NBRC 100433. Taxonomy (GTDB): domain Bacteria; phylum Actinomycetota; class Actinomycetes; order Mycobacteriales; family Mycobacteriaceae; genus Gordonia; species Gordonia araii. Next base: position 16,893 of record NZ_BAEE01000027.1, on the reverse strand, counting down.
TCTTGTCGGCGGTCGCGCGGATGTCGTCGGGGAGCCATGGCTCGATCGCGCCGTAGCCGTCGAATCCCGGGACCGGAAGGATGTTGAGCACGGTCGCGGTGATCTGCAGGAAGGCGAGCATGACCAGCGCACCCGCCAGGTTGCGGTGCTCGTCGGCGTCCACCAGTCGTGCGACGGCCAGCAGCGCGACGCCCAGCACGAGATTCGTGGCGGGGCCGGCCAGCGAGACGCGCGTGCGCTGCATCTTGGTGAAGCCCTGAGTATGGAGATAGACCGCGCCGCCGGGGAAGCCGATGCCGCCCATGAGGATGATCAGCAGCGGTAGGCCGATCGACAGCCCGGGATGGGTGTACTTCAACGGGTTGAGCGTGAGGTAGCCGCGGGTGTCGACCGAGGTGTCGCCGAACCGGTACGCGGTGAACGCGTGCGCGAACTCATGCAGCGACAGCGAGATCACCCAGCCGGCCAGCACGAACAGAACCGCGCCGGTGATCGCGAGCGCGGTGCGCTCGGATCCGCTCTGCGCCAAGAGGTACAGGCCGGCTCCCGCGACGAGGAGCAGGCCGAGGAAGACCGGTCCGGGCCGGACCTTCTTGAGTGCCTCGGAGGTCGTGGGCGCGGTCACGTCGGCAGGGGGCCGAGCGAGATGGTGGCGGCCACCTGCTTGCCGTCGCCCTCCTCGTCGTGGAGCAAGAGCCAGAGGGTGAGGGTGTCGCCGTCGCGGAGGCGGCGGATCGTCAGCGAGGCCCCGGGCTCGATCGGCCGCAGGTATTCGATGACCATCCGGTGCGGGCCCTCGATCAATTCGGGATGCGCCAGCACCTCGTCCTCCAGCACCGCCAGGTATGCGGCGTTGTTGAGGTGCTTGAACGGGTCGTAGTCGACGGCGCGCAGCACGTGCTCGCGGTCGGGTTCGCTGCCGGCGTCGGGCGCCTTGACCGGGTTCATCGCCTTCCAGCGCAGCCGGTGCTCGGTGGTCATTTGGCTCAGCATCTCGAACGCCTCGTCGGACAGTCGGGTCGGGATGCCCTGGTCGTTGACGAGGATCCAGAAGGCCTCCGTCTCGATCAGCCCGTCGGGCCGCTCGTCGGGGTTGAACATGTTGGTCTCGTGCTTGGCCGTGAACCGGACGCGCATGTTGGTCCAGCGGGTTGAAAGCGCGCCGCACCAGCGCTGGGCGGTGATGGTCGCCGGCCAGGTGATCGGGGAGATGACGTCCACGACCGTCCGCCGCACGATCCAGTACGGGTCGGTCTCCCAGAACTCGGTCGCCTCGATGTTGTCGTTGGCGACGTCCTGCAGGAAGCGGGCCACCGCGTCGAGGCGGACGCGCATGTCCTGGTCGATGTCACCGGTGCGGACGCGGTACTGCGCTTCGAAGTATCTGGCGTTGTCGGGTCGATCGGCCAACGGCTGTGGCGGCGTGGGGGTGTCGGACACGTATCTCCCTTGTGGATAGGCCGTCATCCGTGCGCTAGAGTTAGTGAACTAGAACACGTTCTACCTGACGATCCGCGAGGTATCACCAGATGGCGCACGTTATCACTCGGCCGTGCTGTAACGATGGCAGCTGCGTAAGCGTCTGTCCGGTCAACTGTATCCACCCCACGCCCGACGAGCCCGAGTTTCTCACCGCCGAGCAGCTCTACATCGACCCGGAGACCTGCATCGATTGCGGTGCCTGCATCGACGAGTGCCCCGTCGAGGCCATCTTCCCCGACGACCAGCTGGCGGCGAAAGACGAGCCCTACCTCCAGATCAACGCCGACTACTACAAGGATCACGACGTCGACGGCGGGCTCGTGCCGCCGAAGAAGGCGCCGCCGCTGCCCGACAAGCCCCTGCACGTTGCCATCGTCGGCGCCGGCCCGGCCGCGCTGTACGCCGCCGAGGTCCTCGTCCGGAAGCCGACCGTCACGGTCGACGTCTTCGACCGTCTGCCCACGCCTCACGGGCTGGTCCGCTTCGGCGTCGCACCCGACCACCCGGCGACCAAACTCGTCGAGCGCGGCTACGCCTCGACCGCCAACAAGAAGAACTTCAACTATTTCCTCAATGTGAAGGTCGGGCAGGACATCACGCACGCCGAGCTGGCGGAGCGCTACCACGCCGTCGTCTACGCGGTCGGCGCCGCCACCGACCGGCGCCTGGGCATTCCCGGCGAGGACCTGCCCGGTTCGATCTCGGCCACCGAGTTCGTCGCCTGGTACAACGGTCACCCCGACTACACCGACCTCGACGTCGACCTGTCCAGTGAACGGGCGGTCGTCGTCGGCAACGGCAACGTCGCTCTCGACGTGGCGCGCATCCTGGTCACCGATCCCGACGACCTGGCGAAAACCGACATCGCCGAGCACGCACTGGCGAAGCTGCGCGAGTCGAACATCCGCGAGGTCGTGATCCTCGGCCGCCGCGGCGTCGCGCAGGGGGCGTACACCAACAGCGAGTTCCTCGCGCTCGGCGACGTCGAGGGCGTCGACGTGATCATCGACCCCGACAACCTCGTGCTCGACCCGGCGTCGCAGGACGCTGCCGACTCCGATGAGCTCGACTCGACGGTTGCGACCAAAGTGCGCCTGGCGCAGGAGTTCTCGCAGCGACCGGCCACCGAAGGTAACCGGCGCATCGTGTTTCGCTTCCTCGCGTCGCCGGTATCGCTCGACGGCGACGATAAGGTGGCGTCGATGACGATTGTGAAGAACGCGTATGACGAAGAGTCGGAACGGGTTTCGGTCACACCGACCGACGAGACCGACACCATCGACACCGGGCTGGTGCTGCGCTCGATCGGCTACAAGGGCCACGCGGCGGCGGTGCCCGATCTGCCGTTCGACGATGCGCGCGGCGTCGTCCCCAACGACGCCGGCCGCGTCCTCGACGGCGATTCGCCGATGGCCGGCGTCTACGTCACCGGATGGATCAAGCGCGGTGCGACCGGCGGCATCGGGCGCAACCGGCTGTGCGGCGAGGAGACCGCGGAGGCGGTTCTCGCCGACTTCATCGACGAGAAGCTGACCGACCCGGCGGCCTCGCGCGAGGAGGTCGAGAAGCTGATCGTCGAGCGCGGCGCCAACCTGATCGACCTGGCCGGGTGGAAGAACATCGATGCGGCAGAGAAGTCGGCCGGCCGCGAGGCGGGCCGGCCGCGACTCAAGATCACCGACGTCTCCGCGCTCGAAGCGGCAGCGGAAGCGGCGGGCTCGTGAGGATTGCGCTGCTCTCCTACCGGAGCAAACCCCACTGCGGCGGTCAAGGCGTCTACGTGCGCCATCTTTCGCGAGAACTCGCGTTGCTCGGTCACGACGTCGAGATCTTCTCCGGCCAGCCCTATCCGGATCTCGACCAGGCGGCGATCGACGCCGGTGTGCGTCTGACGAAGGTGCCCAGTCTCGACCTGTACGGCGAGCCCGAACCGTTCCGCACCCCGCGGCTCGGCGAGTACCGCGACTGGATCGACGCGATCGAGGTCGGGCAGATGTGGACCGCCGCCTTCGGCGAACCGCTCACGTTCAGCCTGCGCGTGGCGCGCCTGCTGGAGCAGCGTCGCGGCGACTTCGACATCGTTCACGACAACCAGAGCCTCGGCTACGGTCTGCTGCGGCTGCCGAAGATGGGCTTTCCGCTCGTCGCGACCATCCATCACCCGATCACCCGCGACCGCGCGCTGGCGGTCAAGGCGGCCAAGGGGTGGCGCAAGATCACCGCGGCGCGCTGGCATTCGTTCTTGGCCATGCAAGGGCGAGTGGCGCGGCGAATCCCGGTGCTGCTCACCGTGTCTCGCAGCAGCGAGGTCGATACGCGCAAGGCGTTCAACATCCCGATCGGCCGGCTGGCGACCATCCCGCTCGGCGTCGACACCGAATTGTTCCGGCCGCCCAGTCGGGCGGACCGAGGGGAATCCGGCACGGCTGCCCGGGTGCCCGGCCGCGTCGTCTGCGTCGCCAGCGCCGACGCGCCGCTCAAGGGCGTCTCTTACCTGTTGGAGGCGATCGCCAAGGTGGCCGCCGAACGCCCCGTCGAACTGACACTGGTGTCCAAGCTGGACCCGGCCGGACCGTCGGCGCGGCTCATCGAGCAGCTGTCGATCCGCGACCACGTCCGCGTCGTCAACGGCATCGACGACGAGGAGCTCGCCGAACTGCTCGCCACGGCGGAAGTCGCCTGCGTGCCGTCGCTGTACGAGGGGTTCTCGTTACCCGCCGTCGAGGCGATGAGCTGTGGCACCCCGCTGATCGCGACGCGCGCCGGGGCGATTCCCGAGGTCGTCGGCGAGGGGGAGGGCGCGGGCGCGGTACTGGTGCCGCCGCGCGACTCCGGCGCCATCGCCCAGGAACTGCTGCGGCTGCTCGACGACGAGCAGGCCCGCGCCGAACTCGGCGCCGCGGCACGTAAGCGCGTCGAGGAGAACTTCAGTTGGGCGGCCGTCGCGGCGAAAACCGTCGCGCAGTACCAACGCGCCATCGACCAGGCCGGCGCCGCAGCCGTCGGAGAAGGAGAAGGCTAGTGCTGACCGTGGACTTCGACCGGCTTCGAGTCGGTCCCGATACCGCCGCCATCGACATCGGCGCCGGTCAAGGCCGGCATTCGTTCGAGATGTTCCGGCGCGGCGCCGACGTCATCGCATTCGACCAGTCCGAATCGGACATGAGCGACGTCGGGGAGATGTTCGACGCGATGATCGCCGAAAAGCAGGTCCCCGCGTCGGCGAAGGCCCGCGCGGAGGTGGGCGACGCGCTGCACCTCCCGTACGGCGACGACTCCTTCGACGTCGTGCTGATGTCGGAGATCCTCGAGCACGTGCCGGCCGACGACGCGGCGATCGCCGAGATGGTCCGTGTGCTCAAGCCGGGCGGCCGGGCCGCGGTGACCGTCCCGCGGTACTGGCCGGAAAAGGTGTGCTGGGCGCTGAGCGACGAGTATCACGAGGTGGAGGGCGGGCACGTCCGCATCTATCGCGCCTCGGAGCTGGCGTCGAAGCTGACCGCGGCGGGTTTGACGGTCACGGGCACCGGCCACGCGCACGCGCTGCACGCGCCGTACTGGTGGATCAAGTGCGCAGTGGGCGTCGACAACGAGCGCAACCCGCTCGTCCGCGGCTATCACCAACTGCTCGTCTGGGACATGATGAAGGCGCCCGCGCTGACCCGCACCGCCGAGCGGATGCTCAACCCGGTGATCGGCAAGTCGGTCATCCTGTACCTGGAAAAGCCGCTCTAACAGTGGGTTTCGAGCTTCCGGAGCTGCGTGGCGTCCTGACTGCGGATCAGGTCGCCGCCACCGGTGCCGCGATCGCCGCGATGCAGGAGCCCTCCGGCGCGCTGCCGTGGTTCCCCGGCGGCAAGACCGATCCGTGGGATCACGTCGAGTCGGCGATGGCGCTATCGGTGACCGGCCTCGTCGACGAGGCCGTTGCCGCGTATCGGTGGTCGGCGCGCGAGCAGCGGCCGGACGGATCGTGGCCGATCGAGTACCGGCAGGGCCGGGTCGTCGACGGCGGAATCGACAGCAACTTCTGCGCGTACATCGCCGTCGGTGTGTGGCACCACCGCCTCGTGACGGGTGATCGCGATTTCCTCGTCGAGATGTGGCCGACTGTGCGGGCGGCGATCGATCTCGTGTGCCGGTTCGCCCGTGCCGACGGCGCGTTCCGCTGGGCCGCCGACGGACAGAGTTTCGCCATGTTCGACGAGGCGCTGCTCACCGGCAACGCCAGCATCCTGCAGTCGTTGGACTGCGCGGTGAGCATCGCTCGGGAGATGGGCGCCGACGCCGAGGCGAGCCGGTGGTCGAAGGCGCAAGCCGCGCTCGCGCGGGCCTTCGACGCGGTGTTCGCCGAGGTCGGCTCGGCACCCGACGGCGTCGTGCCGGGGGTCTTCGTCGAGCCGTCGGCGCACTCGATGGACTGGTACTACCCGGTGCTGGGCGGCGCGGTCCGTGGCGATGCGGCCCACGCGCTGATCGATTTGCGCTGGGAAGAATTCGTCGTCGAGGGCAAAGGCATCCGCTGCATCGACCACCGACCGTGGGTGACCGGCGCGGAGACGAGCGAGCTGGCCTTGGCGCTGGAAGCGATCGGCCGTCGCGACGAGGCGGTCACGCTCGTCGAGGACATCGGGCATCTGCGCGATCCGGACGGCTCGTACTGGACCGGGCTGGTGTACGCCGACGGCAAGCGCTGGCCGGTCGAGAAGAGTTGCTGGACCTCAGCCGCCGTCGTGCTGGCGGTCGACGCGCTGAGCCGCTGCTCCGGCGGAAACGGTGTCTTCCGCGATGTTCGCCAGGCGGCGCCCGTCCGCTGAGCCGGCATGTTCGGGTTGCGTGGTCTCGATACAACCGCTCCTTCGTCGCGGTCACTCGACCACCCATTGAGGACCGCCGCCCATTGAGGACAGTCGCCCATTGACGACGGCAACCCATTTGAAGGCGGTCGGTCTTTTGGTGGTCGAGTGCCGGCGAGGCGCTAGCCGAGCCGGCGTATCGAGACCCGGTGGGTCGAGCGCCTGGTGAGGCGCCCGCTGAGCCGGCATGTTCGGGATGCGGGGGTCTCGATACACCGACGTCGCAAGCTCCGTCGGCACTCGACCACCCATTGAAGACGGCCGCCCATTGAGGACGGTCGCCCATTGAGGACGGCCGCCCATTGGAAGACGGTCGGTGTTTTGGTGGTCGAGTGCCGGCGAGGCGCTAGCCGAGCAGGGTGTATCGAGACCCCATGCCAACTCGCACTAGAACGTGTTACAGTTTTCTGAACTAGACACCTGTCCAGGAGGCGTCCGATGGAGTTCGGAATCGTGCAGTTCACCAGCGACCGCGGATTGCCGCCGCACGTCCTGGCTCCGTTGATCGAGCAGGCCGGCTTCGCGTCGTACTACGTGCCCGAGCACGGTCATATCCCGACCCGGCGCGACGCCGCACACCCGGGAACCGGCACGTCGGAACTCCCCGACGACCGCTACATGCGCACGCTCGATCCGTGGACCACCCTCGCCGCCGCCGCGGCGGTGACCGAGCGGATCCGGTTGGCGACCGCCGTCGCACTGCCCGTGCAGTCCGACCCGATCACCTTGGCGAAGACCATTGCGACCCTCGACCACATCTCCGGTGGGCGCGTCACGCTCGGCGTCGGGTTCGGCTGGAATCTCGACGAGCTGGCCGACCACAATGTGCCGCCCAAGCGCCGGCGGACGATGCTGCGCGAGTACCTCGAGGCGATGCGCGCCCTGTGGACGCAGGAAGAAGCCGAATTCGACGGCGAGTTCGTGAAGTTCGGTCCCAGCTGGGCATGGCCGAAGTCGACGCAGGCGCACATCCCGGTGCTGGTCGGCGCGGCCGGCAACGAGAAGAACTTCAAGTGGATCGCCCGTAGCGCCGACGGCTGGATCACGACTCCCGGCGAAACCGACATCGAGGGTTCGGTCGATCTGCTCAAGCAGATCTGGTCCGACGCCGGCCGAGACGGCGACCCGCAGATCGTCGTGCTCGACTTCAAGCCCGTACCGGAGAAGCTGGAGAAGTGGCGTGACCTGGGCGTGACGACCGTGCTGTACGGGCTGCCGGACGACTCCGTCGAACGCGCGTCGGGCTACTTGGCGAAGCTGGCCGGCAAGCTCGGCTTGGCCCCCGTCTCCGCCTGAGACCGCCCACGCGGTCGGCAGTCTTGTCGGGGTGTGCCGATAGCGTGGGCCCATGAGTTCGTCGCTGAGCGCTGCCGAGGCTCGTCGCGTCGCGCTGGCCGCACAGGGATTCGCCAACACACCGCGACTGCGCAAGCGCCGGCCGTTCGATCCGTCCCTCGATCGGCTCCACGTGCTGCAGATCGACTCGGTCAACGTGTTCGCGCGCAGCCACTATTTGCCGGTCTTCTCCCGGCACGGGCAATACGACCCCGATGCTCTCGACCGTCATCTGTGGCGCAGCGGCGAATTCACCGAATACTGGGCCCACGAGGCAGCCTTCGTGCCGGTACGGGACCGTGGGCTGTTCGGGTGGCGGATGGCGGAGTACCGGGAGCGGCATCGGCGCGAAGGCCGCGCCGGCGCGTTGTCGTCGACGCTGCAGCGGGTGCGGGCCCAACTGGCCGACGGCGGTCCGCAGTTCGTGCGCGAACTCGAGGAGGGGCCGCGCGACAACCGCGGACCGTGGTGGGATTGGAGCGAGACGAAACGAGCCGTCGAACTCCTCTTCGCCTGGGGCGAGGTCGCCTCGGCCGGGAGGGAAGGGTTCCAGCGCCGATACGCGCTCGCCGAGGACGTGCTGCCGGCGGAGGCACTCGTCCCGGTCGCCCGCGACGACGCCCACCGGCTACTCGTCGAGCGCGCCGCGCTTTCCCTCGGCGTCGCGACGCTGGCCGACCTCGCCGACTACCACCGGCTCAAGACGGCCGATGCGCGCCTGGTCGTTGGGGAACTCGAAGCCGAAGGGCTTCTGCTTCCGGTGCGGGTTGCGGGATGGACGAACGCGGCGGGCAAACCCGAGCCGGCATGGCTGCACCGCGACGCGCGCGTGCCCGGCCGGCTGGCACCCGATGCGCTGCTCACCCCGTTCGACCCGGTCGTGTGGTTCCGACCGCGCGCCGAGCGCATGTTCGACTTCCACTACCGCATCGAGATCTACACGCCCAAGGAGAAGCGCAAGTACGGCTACTACTGCCTGCCGTTGATGGTGAGCGGGCGTCTCGCCGGTCGGATCGACCTGAAGGCCGATCGGAGCGGCCGGGCCCTACTGGTGCAGGCGGCCTGGCAGGAGGAACGCGCGCCGGCCCGCACCGTAGAGGCCGCCGTGGAACTGCTCGCCCAAGCGGCGGCCTGGCAGGGGCTCGGCGAGGTGCGGGTCAGCGGCGTCGGGAACCTGCCGCTGCCGCAGCGGTTCGACGCCGCGACGGCTTGACGCGTCGCTACCGGTCTCACGGCCTCTCTGCAGACCCGGCGATGATTGTTGTCAGACCTGCCGCGGAACCCCCAGCGCGACCACCTGGTAGACGCCGGCTTTCGTGGTGACCAGGATCCGCGCGAAGGGACGGACCGTGACCGGGCCGACCGCGTTGTACACGGCCAAGTGGATCCCGTCCCAGTCGATGGCGAACCGCGGGTTGGTCATGGTGACCTTGAGTGCCTCGACCTCCTGGATCTTGCCCGGCGCGACTCTGAAGCTCACGTCGGTGGACGGGATGATCGTCGCTTCCGCACCCAGCTCGGGGCCGAATTCGCCGCCGATCTTTCCCGACGCGCTGGGCGGCGCACCGATTTCGCCGCCGATCTCGGGACTGACCTTCGCGGCGATGCCGCCGATGACCTTCAGGTCGGGCGTGTGCATGGTGATGTCGACCCCGTCGGGGGCGATGGCCACCGGGTAGCCGAACTGGTAACCGAGGGTCAGCGTGGCACTCACGCCCTTCTCGTCGAGTCCGGTGACGCGGGCCCACGTCTTGGCCGTCATGAACGCTTCCTTGGTGGCCGGGTTGGAGTCCAGCGGCGCGACGGGGCGATCCGGGCTAACACCGAGCGAAACATGGGTTCCTCCACGTGGTGCCCGCTGTCGAGCGGGCGAATGGGCTGTTTCGATCACTGTCCGGCGGCAGGGACCATCGGCATATTCGGCCGGTGGAGATTGGGGGCGTCAAAGCAGGTCAGACGTCGTTTCCCAGTTTTCCGGACCGGATCGCACAGTTCGCCGGAAGCACGGTCGGCTGGGTACGGTTCGGGGGTGAACCAGGCATCTGGCGAGGCAACCGGTCGCTTCGCGCATCAGCTCACGGCATTGTTCGACGCCGCCGGCTCGCCCACCCTGGAGACCGTTTCGCGCGGTGCGGCGAAGCTGTCGCCGTCGACCCCGACGGCCTCGGTGCAGCGCATCAGCGACTGGCGACGCGGCCGGCACCTGCCGGCCTCGTTCGACTCGCTCGAGCCGGTCCTCACGTGGCTGATCCTGCGGGCGCAGATGCGCGACCCCGAGCGGCAGGTCCCGCCGCTACCGAGATGGCGGCACTGGTGGAGTCTGGCGCGCGACGGGGGAGAGTCGACGATCCCCGCACCCGGCCCGCACGTCGACGTGCCCTATGTCGGGTTGGCACCGCTCGCGCCGGAACAGCGCGACGTGTTCTTCGGCCGTGACGACGTTCTCGACGAGTTCGGCGCGCTGATCGCCGAGGCGGCCGCGGCTGCCGTGCCCCGCGACCGGGTGATCGTCGTGACCGGGGTATCCGGTGCCGGAAAGTCGTCACTGCTCGGTGCCGGCGTCGCGCGGTTGTTGCAGCGGCATGCGTCCGACGGCGACCGCTGGGCGGTCGACGCTCGCTATGCGGTCGAACTCGTCGAGGGCTCCGATATGGCGACCGAGGACGACGACGATTCCGCGACCGTTTGGATCCACACCGTCGACCAATGCGAGGGGCTGCTCGTCGGCGGGTTCACCGCGGGACAGATCGATGCCGCGGTGGCTCGGATGCTGGACCTCGCCGCCGCCCCGGGGCACGTGGTCGTGCTGGGCATCCGCGCCGACATGTACGAACGGGCCGCCGCGATCGACGTGCTGGCCCACGCTTGGCAGCGCCGCTCGCTGATCGTCGGACCGATGAGCGACGATCAACTCGCCGACATCATCGTCAAACCGGCCCGTGTCGCCGGACTGCGCGTCGAGCCGGGGCTGGCGGCGCGGATCATCGCCGATCTGCATTCGGCCTCACCGTCCGACGCCGACAACCGCGCCGGGCAACTTCCGCTGCTGGCCCATGTGCTCGCCGAAATGGCGGCCCGTCGTCGCGGGGAGTCGCTGAGTCTCGCCGGGTACCGCGCGCTCGGGGGCGTCGGCACCGCCATCGCGGCCACCGCCGAGGACGCGTTCACCTCCTTGCCCGACGACGAGCAGCCGGTCGCCGAGCGGTTGCTGCTGGCGCTGGTCCACGTCGCCGCCGACCGCGTCGTCGTGCGGGTACCGCTCGACGCGCCGGGGATCGCCGCCGTGGACCCCGACCACGACGCGCTCACGCATATCGTCGAGCAGCTCGCGGCGGCACGACTGCTGATCGTCAGCGACCGCGGCATCGTCCTCATCCACGACGCCGTGCTCACCCAGTGGCCGCGGATGGCCGACCTGATCGAGCGGTCGCGCGTGCTCAAGCCGGTCCTGCAGCGCGTCACCGTCGACGCCGACGACTGGGAGACCAGCGGTCGCGACGACGCCCAGCTCTACGACGACGCCCGCTACCACCGCAGCGCGGTCGTCGCCGACGATCCGCTGCTCCCGGCGCGCGCGAAAGACTTCCTCGACGCGAGTGGCCGGCATCTCGACCGCGCCGCTCGCCGCCGGCGGCTGCGCCAGACGGCCATCGCGATGCTGGCGGTCGTCGCGATGCTGGCAGCGGGGATCGCCATCGCCGGCAATGTGGCCCTCGGTCACCAGCGCGACGACGCGCGGTTCGCCGAACTCCTCGCCACCGCCGAACAGACCAGATCCACCGATCCGGGGCTGGCCGCGCAGCTGTCCGTGGCGGCGTGGCGGCTGCGACCGGATGACTCCGACGCCCGCTTCGGCGTGCTGCGCACCCAAGACCTTCCGCTGCCGCGCTCCAGCGAGCGCCTGCACCGCGGGCCGATCTACGACCTGGTCGTCGCCCGAACGCGCGGGCTGATCGCCACCGCCAGCTACGACCGGACCGTGCGACTGTGGGCGGGCCCCAGGCTGCGGCCCTATCCGACGCCGGTGATCGTCGGGGATTTCGCCACGTCGGTGGCGTTCAGTCCCGACGGCAACAGCCTGGCGGTGGCTTCGGGCAACGGAGCGATCGCCGTCTTCGACGTCACCGACCCGTCGCGTCCGGCGCTGTTGCACAGGCTGGCGGTTCCGCCCAGTGCGGGGACCGCGTACATCCTGGCGTTCAGTCCGGACGGCCGTGTGCTCGCGACCAGCCACGACAACGGCACGGTCGCGCTCTGGGACGCCGACCGCGGATTCGTGGCGCGCGGGACGGTCGACGGCGACTCCGGTCCCGTCCGGAGTCTGGCGTTCGGCCCGACGGGGTCGCTGCTCGCGGCCGTGACCAGCGGGGGTGCGGTGCTCGTCGTCGACGTCGGTGACACCGCCTCGCCGCGCGTAGTGGCCACGATGCGCGACGGTGTGGGCATCGGCTGGCATTCGGTCGCCGTGTCGCCCGACGGCAGGGTTCTCGCCGCCGGGCGCGACAACGGGACGATCGGCGTGTGGGGCCTGACCGACCCGCGTGCACCCAGATTCGTCGGCTTCACCATGAACGCGCACCCCGACGCGATCTGGTCGCTGGACTTCACCGCTGACGGGCAGACGCTGGTCACCGGCGGCCTCGATGGTGCGGCCCGGCGGTGGGCGGTCGCCGACGTGGTGGATCCGGCTGTGCAGCGCCAGCCGCTGCAACAGATCGGTTCCGAGATGCGCTCGGGCGGCGGCGGGATCATGGCCGTCGACTTCCTCGCCGACGGCACCCTGCTCACCGCCGGAGGCGCACGAACGATCAGTGCGTGGAACCTCCCCGATTCGCCCGTCCCCGGACACCGCTCACCGATTCGGCGCCCGGCCACCGACGCCATGGGCACCGTGGTGGTCACCGCGGGATCGCTGCGGATAGCCGTGTGGCGGATCGATGGGGACCGCCCCCGGTTCGCGTCGACGATCGCGCTGCCCGGCGCGAAGGCGGCGAGCGATGTGGCGGTCAGCCCGGACGGCAGGCTGTTCGCCGCGGCTCTCGAAGGCGGGGGAACGGTCGTCGTCTACGACATCTCCGACCGCGCGGCTCCGCGGCTGGTCAGCACCCTGCCGACCGGAACACGGCACGTCGGGCTCGTCGAGTTCGCTCCGCGCGGGTCGATGCTCGTCACCGCCGACACGGATTCGTCGCTGCGGCTCTGGTCGTTGGGCGACCCGTCGTCGCCCCGGCCGCTGGGCAGGCTGTCGGGGGTCGACGGATTCGTCGAATCGGCCGCCTTCTCCCCGGACAACTCGACGATCGTCGTCGGTTCAGCCGATCACCGCACGTACCGGTGGTCCATCGGCGACCCGGCGCGGCCGACCGGTCCGAGCGTCGACACGGTCCACCAGGGAATGGTGCTCGGCGCGGTCTTCAGTGCCGACGGCAGGTTCGTGTACACCGGGTCCGACGACTCGACGATCGTCGTGCAGCGCGTCGACGGCTCCTCGTCGACGGTGGTCCGGCGCATCCCCCGGCCGTCGAGGGTGACCTCGTTGTCGCGGTCGGCAGACGGTCGCTGGCTGGCGGCCGGGACCGATCGCGGCACCGAGCTGTGGTCGCTCGACGATCCGTCGGATCCGCGGCACGAGGGCACCGGTTTCGGTGGGAAGTCCGACGCGCTGCTCCTGCGGACCGTCGCCTTCGCCGGGTCGTCCCGCGTGTTCGTCGGCGGCCATCAGATGCTGGCGTGGTGGCAGATCGACCACGAAGCGCAGGCACGCCGGGTATGTGCGGCGACGGGCGGCACGCTGACCGAGGAGCAGTGGCGCACCGCGGCGCACAACCTCCCGTTCCGCGAGCCGTGCCCGGAATCCTGAGACGCCCCGCACTCGGCGTCGCGAGGGTCAGCCGGCGGCGACGCGCTGGAGCACGCGCAACGAGCCGTGCGCCGCGACCTCCTCGAACAGACCGCTGTCGAGTGCCTGACGGTAGATCTCGTAGGGCGGGCGGCCACCGTCGGCCGGATCGGGAAAGACGTCGTGGATGAGCAGTCCGCCACCGATCCGCACCCACGGCGACCAGCCGTCGAAGTCGTTCTGCGCGGCCGCCATGCTGTGGCCGCCGTCGATGAACACGAAGTCGACCTCCCGGCCCCACATCCGCGCGCCCATCGTCGACGACGCGATGATCCCGATGACGGTGTCCTCCAGGCCGGCATCGAAGATCGTTCGGCGGAACCGCGCCGACGTGTCCAGGGTGCCGGCGTGCGGGTCGACCAGCGACTCGTCGTGATACTCCCAGCCCGGCTGATGCTCCTCGGAACCGCGGTGATGGTCGACCGTTGCCAGCAGCGCGCCGTGGGCCTCCGACACCGCCCCGAGAAACACCGTCGACTTGCCGCAGTACGTGCCGACCTCGACGCCGATTCCGACCGAGTCTGGTTGCGCGACAAAGGTTCCCGCTGCCTCGTGGAGTGCCAGCGCCTCGTCGAGGGGGAGAAATCCGGGGGCCGCCTGTGCCACGTCGAGCCGCTCTCGGCTGAGTGTCGACGGGAGGGTCGTCGGGGAATCCATGAACCTGATCGTATCCGGAGTTGGAACACGTTCCACCGCGTAGGGTGGCCCTATGAAGGCTCAGCTGCTGCGTGAAGAATCCGGCCCCGGCGGCCTCGAACTCGCCGACGTCGACGACCCGAAGCCGGGTGCCGGACAGTACCTCATCGACATCAAGGCCTGCGGTGTCTGCTTCCCCGACCTGCTGATGAGCCGCGGCCTCTACCAGATGCGTCCCCCGCTGCCGTTCACGCCGGGAACCGAGGTCGCCGGCGTCGTGCGCGAGGCGCCCGAGGGCGGGCGGTACCAGGTCGGCGACAAGGTGCTGGTGTTCGCCGGGATCGGCGGCTTCGCCGAGCAGATGGTGGCGGTGCCCGAGCAGATCCTGCCGCAGCCGGAAGGCCTGAGCTTCGCCGAAGGCGCGGCGATGGGCATCAACTTCCAGACGGCGATCTTCGCGCTCAAGCTGCGTGCGCACACCGCACCGGGCGAGGTCGTCGGCGTCCTCGGAGCGGCCGGCGGCGTCGGTGCCGCATCCATTCGCGTCGCGAAGGAAATGGGCGCCAAGGTCATCGCGATCGTCCACCGCCGCGGTGCCGAGCAGATGTTGCGCGACGCCGGGGCCGACGAAGTCGTACAGCTCGAAGAGGGCTGGGGCGACAAGGTCAAGGCATTGTCCGACGGCGGTGTCGACGTGATGATCGACCCCGTCGGCGGCGACGTCTTCGACGACGCCCTGCGCACCGTCGCGCCGGACGGCCGGTACGTCGTCATCGGGTTCGCCGCGGGCGGCATCCCGACCGTCAAACTCAATCGCGTGCTGTTCCGCAACATCGACATCGTGGGCGCCGCGTGGGGCGAATACATCCGCACCCACCCGGATGTGCCGGCGATGCTGCACGACGAACTCATCGAGATGATCGACGGCGGAATGCGGCCTCCCGTCGATGCGACCTACACGCTGGCTCAACTGCCGCAGGCCCTGCACGATCTGCACGAGGGGAAGGTTCGCGGCAAGGCCGTCGTCGTCATCGGGGAGTGATGCGACAAATTCGTCGCTCCTGGAACCGCTGATGGACGATATGTCCACGACGGCTCGCTACGGCGACGAATTTGTCCGCTCGCGTAGCCGTGGCCGGCGCTGAGGATGCCGAGCGCGGCCCCTACGAGGGCGCCGTCGTGATACGAGTCGGAGGTGTCTTTCGGCAACGGCCGCGACGACGATGGTGTCGTCGTCGAGCGAGCAAGCGTCGGTGACGCAGAGCGGCACACCATTCACATGCGGCAAGCGAAGGGTGCTCGCCGCCAGGATCTCAACCGGCTTTCCGGCCAGCACACGGGCGAGGTCGACGGCGAGGATCGCATTGTCGGGATGTGCGGCGTTGCCGCGGTTGAAGACGAGCAGGCGGTCGTCTCGGGCAATCGCCCCTTCGACATTGACCTCCTCGACCACTGCCGCGATCGCCGTGTACAACCGCGAAAGGTCGAGGACGTCGACACTGCGTACCTCGCCGCCGTCGGTGAGCCCGACCAGCGCGCCACGCCGTCGGTTCGCGGTGGATCCCGACCCGAGCGCTAGCAGCGTGCTCGGCGCCTGCGCTGCGGGTAGTAGCAGCAAGACCTCGAAGTCGGGCTTCGCAGCCTTGCGCATCGCGGCATCGGCAGGCATGACTTCGGGGAGCAGCCGGACCAATCGGCCGGGCGCGTCATTCTCCGACGAGAAGACCGCAAGGCTGCACTCGTCGTCGCCGACGATGTAGAAGCGCGTCCCGAGCACGACGATCCCGCTGGCGGCGGATAGGTGATCGTGGCCCGACGCGGACTGCTCAGTCAGGGTGAGATCGCGAAGGCGCGTGAGCATTACGACGCCTTTTCCAGGCCGAACAGTGCGGCGGCGTTTTCGTAGAGCACCTTGCGCAGCCATTCGTCGCCGAGATCGAGGCGAATGAGGGCGTCGATTCCGTGCGCATACGGGTACGGAATGTTCGGATAGTCCGAACCCCAATAGACCTTGTCTCCGATTGCCTTCACACGCCGCAGCGCCTCGCGCGGATACGGCGCGCCTTCCTCGGCGAAATCGGTGAACGACATCGTCGTGTCCAGACCAACGTTTTCGTAGCGCTCGGCGAGATCGAGGAAGTCGAGGTATTCCGTCGTCCCCATGTGCGCGACGATCAGCCGCAGTTTCGGGAACTCGCGCAATACGTTCGCGACCGGCGCGGGCCCGGTGAAGCGACCGGGTGCCGGACCGGATCCGCAGTGGATCACGACCGGCAGACCCGAGTCCTCGACCAGTCCCCACACCGGCGTGAGCATCGGATCGTCGGGGGAGAAGTCGCCGACCTGGACGTGCACCTTGAAGATTCGCGTGCCGGCCTCGATGGCCGCGGCGGTGTAGCCCGGTGCGTCCGGCTCGGGGTAGAAGGTCGACGTGTGCAGGCAGCGGGGTTCGCGCGCGGCGAAGTCGAGCGCCCACGAGTTCAGCCACGCGGCCATGTCGGGTTTGTGCGCGTAGATCATCGAGGTGAACGCCTGCACGCCGAATGCCGTCAGACCGTCGACACGAGTCTGCTCGGTAGCCCGGTAGTTGATCGGCCACTCGCGGCCGAGCTTCGGGCCAGCCGAGTCGAAGTACGCCCACACCTTGTCGAGTACGTTGCGCGGCATGAAATGGGTATGAATATC
>NZ_BAEE01000028.1 GCF_000241265.1 Gordonia araii NBRC 100433 | reverse complement strand
AGACAGACCGACATCGACAAGCTCACCGCCACCAGCGGACCCAACAACCGCGCCGTCGGCCAAAACCCACGCCAATGGGAAACCCTCTACCAGCACACCGGGCCACACGCCGGCCGGGTCACCTGGCGACTACGCTGCCACGACGGCCTCGCCGGCACCCCGCGCATCAACCACGCCCACCACCCCGCCGACCTGGCCCGCAACACCATCAACCACATTCGCGACAAGGGCGGCAAACGATCGGCACGTCACGAACACGACCCCGATCCGCCTGACCGGCCAGCGAAACCCGATCAGCCGTCCAAGACCACCGACTCGCAAGTCGACAGACGCCTCTGCACCCGGCTCGGCTACACCGTTCTTTAGTCGTCGACCTGGCCGTAGCCTCTAGTCGTCGCTGCCCTCGAAGACGGTCGTCACCGCACTGTGGTCCGACCATCGCAAGTCGTAGGCCTCCGGTCGGTGCACGTAGGACTTCACGGCACGTTCGGCGAGTTCCGGCGTCGCCAGGTGGTAGTCGATGCGCCACCCGGCGTCGTTGTCGAAGGACTTTCCCCGCCACGACCACCAGGTGTACGGCCCAGGCACGTCGCCGGTCAGCGTGCGGGTGACGTCCACCCAGCCGTCGTCGAGCAGCGCCGCGACCCACTCGCGTTCATGCGGCAGGAAGCCCGGGCTACGACGATTGGTCTTGAAGGCTTTGAGGTCGTTCTCGGTGGGCGCGATGTTCCAGTCGCCCCCCACGACGGCGTGCCGTCCGGTGGCCGCCTTCTCGCTCAGGTAGCCGCCGAACTCTGCCAGAAACCGCTTCTTCTCGGCGAACTTGCGCTCGTCGGTCTCGGTCGCCGTCGACGTGTGTGCCGGATCGACTGCACCCTTGGGCAGATACAGGCTCGCAACGGTGACCTCGCCGAGCGACGTCGGAACGTCCACTTCCACGTACCGGCCGAGCGTGTCGAACTCGTCGCTGCCGAAACCGGCGCGCACCGCCGTCGGCTCGGCTCGCGTCAGGACTCCGACGCCGGCATGCCCCTTCACCGTCGACTCCGACATCGTGAGGTGCCAGCCGTCGTCGATCGCCGGCGCCAGCGCTTCGCGCGCCTGCTCCTCGGTTGCGCGGATCTCCTGCAGCGCAACGGCTTCGGACTCCAGCTCGGCCAGCCACGGAAGCAAACCGAGATTCTCGGCCGAGCGCTCCTTGACCGCCGCTC
This sequence comes from Gordonia araii NBRC 100433, assembly GCF_000241265.1. Taxonomy (GTDB): domain Bacteria; phylum Actinomycetota; class Actinomycetes; order Mycobacteriales; family Mycobacteriaceae; genus Gordonia; species Gordonia araii. Next base: position 50,531 of record NZ_BAEE01000028.1, on the reverse strand, counting down.
GAATGCCGTTGACGTTGACCGTGGTTACCGAAATGCTCACTCGGTCAAGGTAACGAGTCGCACCGACGCCCAGGGTTATCGGGTCACCAGGTGGAGAAGCCGGTAGCGCGGCACCTCATCCATCCGCCCTCCGCCTCACCGTCGAGCGCTTCGAGGGCATCGCGAATCGCCTGGACTCACCCCTTGGTATCGGAGACGCGCTCGAAGTGCGCGTACGCCTCTTCGTCCGCCCACTCGATCACGTTGTACAACCGGGTTCCATCGACGCTGGCGAGAATGCGCGATGATCGATATCCCGGATAGTCCCGCACCCATTCGAGCTGGATGGCTGCGAACGCATCAGCCAACTGCCGTTGGGTTATCGGGCCGTCGACGGTGTAGTCGATGACTGAGTATTAGGTCCCGGCGGCTTCGCTCATGTTCTTCGTCATGGCAGAAGCGCTAGAACCTCAATCCCAGTTGAGGTCAAGGTGCCGTGTGCCGCGAAATCGAGCTTAGGCCCTCAGCGCCTTCGCCAGGTTCTCGTCGAGGGTCGCGAGGAACTCCTCGGTCGTCTGGTACGCCTGGTCACCGCCGACGAGCAGCGCCAGGTCCTTGGTCATCTTTCCCGATTCGACGGTCTTGATGACGACGTCCTCCAGGGTGTTGGAGAACTCGCGCACGTCGGGGGTGTTGTCGAGCTTCCCACGATGGTCAAGGCCGCGGGTCCAGGCGAAGATCGACGCGATCGGGTTGGTCGACGTCGGCTTGCCCTGCTGATGCTGGCGGTAGTGACGGGTGACCGTCCCGTGGGCGGCCTCGGCCTCACACGTCTTGCCGTCCGGGGTGAGCAGCACCGACGTCATCAGGCCCAGCGAACCGTAACCCTGCGCGACCGTGTCCGACTGCACGTCGCCGTCGTAGTTCTTGCACGCCCAGACGTAGCCGCCCTCCCACTTGAGACAGGAGGCCACCATGTCGTCGATCAGCCGGTGCTCGTAGTGCAAGCCGGCGGCGTCGAATTCGGATTTGAACTCGGTGTCGAAGATGTGCTGGAAGATGTCTTTGAAAGCGCCGTCGTAGGCCTTCAGGATCGTGTTCTTCGTGGAGAGGTACACCGGATAATTCCGCTGCAGCCCATAGTTGAACGAGGCGCGCGCGAAGTCCTCTATCGACTTGTTGAAGTTGTACATCCCCATCACGACGCCCCCCTCGTCGGGGGTCTTCACGATCTCGTGCTCGATCGGCTCGGAGCCGTCCTCGGGCGTGTAGGTGATGGTGACGGTGCCCGCGCCGGGCACCTTGAAGTCGGTGGCGCGGTACTGGTCGCCGAAGGCGTGACGGCCGACGACGACCGGCTTGGTCCAACCGGGCACAAGGCGCGGAACGTTGGAGATGAGGATCGGCGCACGGAAGATCGTGCCGCCGAGGATGTTGCGGATCGTGCCGTTGGGCGAGCGCCACATCTTCTTCAGGCCGAACTCTTCGACGCGCGCCTCGTCGGGCGTGATCGTCGCGCACTTCACGCCGACGCCGTGCTTCTGGATGGCGTGCGCCGCATCGACGGTCACCTGATCATCGGTCGCATCGCGGTGCTCGATGCCCAGGTCGTAGTAGTCGAGGTTGACGTCGAGGTAGGGGTGGATCAGCTTCTCTTTGATGAACTGCCAGATGATCCGCGTCATCTCGTCGCCATCGAGTTCGACAACTGTCCCTTCGACCTTGATCTTGCCCATATGGCTGGTGCCCTCCTCGGCATCGGATGCGCAGGTTGTGGCTGCGTCTGCGTCTGGCGCCAGGTCTTCTCGCGGGTTACGCGACGGCGACCTGCGTTAGATCAAACCTAGTACGCACGTGGTGGCCCTGCGTCCGAGCTAAAACATAACGCGCGTACTGTTTAGCTAGTCTACCCGGTCGCTTTGTTGCGTTCGTCACTACCTCTCAGCTGCGAAACGACCGCTTGCGCCGGGCCGCCGAACCGAGCGATTTCCGCCCGATTCCGAGCCCCTCCGACGCCGGAGAATTCAGCACGGTGAGATCCGCGTTTCCGGCAGATGACCGACTCCGCACGACCCCTACCAGGTGCGACGTGAGAATTCCGGGCGCGCAACGATAGTCGTCACCACACGTCAGGAGAACGACATGACCGACGACAACAGCCGGATCACCCTGCGATTCCTCGCGGCCCCCACCGACATCGCCTCCCTCGGCGGCGCGGTCCGCGGCGGCCGCCTGCTCAACTGGATCGACAAGGCCGCGTACGCCTGCGCGGCGGCCTGGTCGGGCGGCTACTGCGTGACCGCCTACGTCGGCAACGTCCGGTTCTCGCGCCATGTCTCGGCAGGCGACCTGGTCGAGGTATCCGCGCGCATCGTCTACACCGGATCGTCGAGCATGCACCTGATGTGCACCGTGTCGTCGGCCGACCCGTGCAGCGGCGAGTACCGCGAGGTCAGCGATTGCCTCGTCGTCCTCGTCGCACTCGACGAACACCGCCGGCCCCGACCGATCCCCTCATGGCGCCCCACCACGCTGACCGAGATCGCCGACGCCGAAGCCGCCATTGCCCGCATCGAGCTGCGCAAGCGGATCGGCGCGGAGATCGACTCGGCGGTGCTGAGCGCCGAAGGAACCGCGCCGCGCGCGACGATGCGCTTCCTGGCCGCGCCCACCGACGTCAACTGGGGCGGTAATGCCCACGGCGGCCGGATCATGGAATGGATGGACGAAGCCGCCTACCTGTGCGCGGCGCAATGGGCCGGCTCCGACTGCGTGTCCGCCTACGTCGGTGGAGTTCGCTTCTACGCGCCGGTTCACATCGGCGATGTCGTCCGCACCCGCTCCCGTCTGCTGCACACCGGTCGCCAGACTATGCACGTCGCCGTGCAGATGAGCGCCGCCGACCCGCGAACGGGCGTCTTCCGCGACACCGGGCACGCGCTGGCGATCGTCGCCGCCGTGGACGGCAACGGCGATGCCACCGAAGTGCGGCCGTGGCATCCCATCACCGACGAAGACATCGCGCTCGACGCGCACGCGCGCGAACTCATCAGGCTGCGACGGGAAGTCCCCCGCGCTCCGTTGCACGTGAACTAGCCGCCCCACGTGAGCTGGCCGACGCGCTAGTCAGCCGACGCGCTAGTTGGCCGAGCCGCCCGAGGTGGTCCCACCGGGTGTCCCGGCGTTCGGACCGGAGTTGCCGCCGGCACCGGTGCCGCCACGCTGACCGCCCCAGGAGTCTCCTCCCCAGCGCGACGGACCCGACTGTCCCGGCTGACCGCCACTCTGACCCGACTGGCCGCGTTGTCCGGACTGGTCGCCCTGTCCGCCGCCCCACCTGTTCTGACCGGTGCCGGGTGTGCCCCAGCGATTCTGGGGTGCGGACCCACCCTCAGGGGCCGCGGGCTGCGTCGGAGTCGCCGGTTGCGTCGGTGCCTCAGGTGCCGCGGGCTGTGCTGGCGTGGCCGGTTGCGTCGGTGTCTCAGGTGCCGCGGGCTGCGTCGGTGCCGCGGGCTGCGTCGGTGCCGCGGGCTGCGTCGGTGCCGCCGGCGTCGGTGCCGCCGGCGTCGGTGCCGCCGGTTGTGTCGGCGCAGCGGGGGCCGCTCGGCGGGGTGCGTGCCGAGCCGGATTCCCTGGCGCAAGTCCAGTCGGCGCATTGCCGGCCGACCGACGCGCGCTGTCTCCGGGGGTTGCAACCCGGCCGCCGTCATGCGAGTCGGCGGTGTCGGGGGCCGACGGCGTCTGCACCGCCGTCACGCGGGCGGCATTCGGCGTCGGCGGCGAATCCGAGGCAGCCGACTCCGAGGCGTCCGACTGCGCCGCGGCCCAGAACTGAGTTTTCGCGGCGGCCTTCAGGTCGGCGACGAAGTCGCCCGCGACCGCCGGCAGTGCCGACAACGCCGAGGGTGCCGCCGGGCCAAGGTCGTCCGCCCACTCGACGGTCTTGCCCCAGTACTTCGTCTCGTCGGGAATGAATCCGATCGACCACTGCTTGCCGAGTAGCTCCGACGGACCGCCGAGCGCGGCGCTGAGCTTGTTCCCCCAATAGATGGTCCCGTTGATCGGTATCGCCAGAATGCTCGCGACACTGCGGGCGAGGGCGGTCGCGGCGGTCGTGAACTGGGAGGCGTTTCCGGTCAGCGCAGGGACGACTCCACCGACCAGGTCGGCGAAGGTGAACAGATCGGGCAGGTATCCGCCAGCGTTGTAGGTGATGTACGGGATCTGCGGCAATGCGCTGTAGATCAGGTTGATCACCGGCTGGATGTCGGAGATCGTGACCCCGGGCAGGACGTTGTTGAGGTTCAGAACGCGTTGGATCTTGCCGTATAGGTCGGGGATGTCGTCGGCGTTGGGGAGGCCGAGCGCGGCGGCGACCTGGCGGATCGCCAGCGTGACCGACGAGGTCCGCGACACCACGCAGACGGTCCCGCCATTGTTCGGCGCCTGGCTGCAGGTCGTCGATCCTTCGTCGATACCGGCCTGCCACGCTTCCGCGGACCGCTCGAGTCCCATCCATCCCAGCAGCGGATAGTCCCCGTGCTTGAGGATGTAGCCGACGAGCGAGTCGATCGCCCCCAGGGGATCCTTGATCGGATCGGCGAGGTAACAGATCCCGTCACCCTGGCTGCACAGCGTCGTCACCTGCAGGTCGCCGAAGCCACCTTTACGTGAGCCGGACATGGTCAAGCCGGGGATCACCCCCAGGAAGCTCAACTCGATACCGCGGCCGAAGAATCCCGGTATGCCCTCTTGGCGCGGATCGGAATAGAGCGTGCCGGTGATCCCCGCCTTGTCGATTCCTTCTATGCCCTCATTGCCGATCTCGGACAGCACGTCGCCGGCCACACGGGCGCCTTGCGAGTAGCCGACCACCTCGATGTGCCCGGTCTTATCTTCCGTGGAGGCTGGTCCGCACTGCTTCTGGTATTCGGCGATGGCATCTCGCGTCGCCTGCTTGCCCAATTCGATGTCCTTGTCGAAGCCCACCGAACCGACCGGCCACAGCGTCGTCGGGTACCTCACCTCGATGACGTCTTTGCCTTCGGTGTTACGCGCCCGATGTTTCACCGCTTGCATCGACCTGTTGTCGACGTCATTCGTCCCGGGCACCATCAGAACGGCGCCATACTGCGAACACGCCGCCCGGGCACCACCCGGTGGCGTCAACAGCGCCGCGCCCAGCGCCACACCGCCGGCTATCGCAACCAGCGCGGTCAAGCGCTTCATCCTTGTCGCAGTGGACCTTCCGGTCCGCACGTTTGCATCCGCCCCGATCACATTCGACATGTGAAAGTCCTTCTCCAACAAGGAACCCCACCGGGCCCCTCCCCCGACAAGACGATCACGAAGACGGGCTGTGTCATCGTGATCTGAAATGGAACATGATCAGTTTAGATCAAGTATGACCTATGTAACAGCGTTTCTTACTAGCAAGTCAGGTCACATCTGATTTCCAATTGCGTTCACGCTGAATCCAGACCCAACAAGGACGCGAGAAGCGGTGTTATATCCTTGTGGACAGGTCCAGAGCGTCAGCGCGAAGTCCCGGCTCGCTGACCGGCAACCCTCCAACCGCGGTGGGGTGCTCCGGGGTGATGACCTGGTCGTGCGGAAACGCCGCACGGCAAGCGCGGGTCCGACGGTCGGACCCATGGCCGGGGCAACCCGAACCGACCGGAAGGTGAATCAGAACCATGTCGCAAACTCCCGAAGATCCGACTGCTGCCTGGAGCTTCGAGACCAAGCAGGTCCATGCAGGCCAGGGCGTCGACACGGCGACCAACGCACGGGCCCTGCCGATCTACCAGACCACTTCGTACGTCTTCAACGACACGACTCACGCCGCCAACCTGTTCGGGCTGGCCGAGCCGGGCAACATCTACACCCGCATCATGAACCCGACGCAGGACGTCGTCGAGCAGCGCCTCGCCGCGCTCGAGGGCGGCGTCGCCGCGTTGCTCCTCGCATCGGGCCAGGCTGCGGAGACCTACGCGATCCAGAACATCGTCGAGGCCGGCGGCCACGTCGTCTCCAGCCCGCGTCTCTACGGCGGCACGTACAACCTCTTCCACTACACGCTGCCGAAGTTCGGCATCGAGGTCACCTTCGTCGACGATCCCGATGACCCCGAGTCCTGGCAGGCCGCGGTGCGTCCCAACACCCGAGCCTTCTTCGGGGAGACGATCTCCAACCCGAAGATCGAGGTCCTCGACGTCGCCGCCGTCTCCGAGGTCGCCCACCGCAACGGTGTGCCGCTCATCGTCGACAACACCGTCGCCACGCCGTACCTGCTCAACCCCTTGCAGCACGGCGCCGACATCGTCGTGCACTCGACCACCAAATGGATCGGCGGGCACGGCACCACCATCGGCGGCGTCATCATCGACGGCGGCAACTTCGACTGGTCGGTGCAGCGCGACGGCGAAGACCTCTTCCCCGGCTTCACGCAGCCCGACCCGAGCTACGGCGGCGTCAAGTTCGTCGACCTCGGCGCTCCGGCGTACGCGCTGAAGGCCCGTGTGCAACTGCTGCGCGACACCGGTGCGGCGATCTCGCCGTTCAACGCCTTCCTCATCGCGCAGGGCATCGAGACGTTGAGCCTGCGGGTGGAGCGGCATATCGAGAACACCAAGAAGGTCGCCGACTTCCTCACCAAGCACCCGCAGGTGGAGAAGGTCTACTACGCCGATCTCGACTCGTCGCCGTACAAGGAACTGGCCGGCAAGCTGCTCCCCAAGGGCACCGGCTCGGTCATCAGCTTCGAGCTCGAAGGCGGCGTCGAAGCCGGCAAGAAGTTCGTGGACGCGCTGACGCTGCACAGCCACGTCGCCAACATCGGCGACGTGCGCTCCCTCGTCATCCACCCCGCGTCGACGACCCACAGCCAGCTGTCCGGCGAGGAACAGCTCTCCGCCGGTGTCACGCCCGGCCTCGTCCGCCTGTCGGTGGGCATCGAGGGCATCGACGACATCCTCGCCGACCTCGAACAGGGCTTCGCCGCGGCGAAGGGTTAACGAAGAAAGGCCAGGGCTGCGCGATCAGCGAAGCGAAAATGACAATCCTGAACAGTCGCCGACACGGCGTGGACGCTACGTCCGCGCCGTCGTCGGCGGTTGAACCGGATTGGGCGCAGACCCCCGATGGCTCGCTCCACCAGATCCCGGTCGGCTCGATCTCCCTCGACGGAGGATCGACGATCCCCGAGGTCACGATGGTCTTCTCGCGGTGGGGCAAACCCAACGCCGCGCGCGACAACATCGTCCTGGTGCTGCACGCTCTCACGGCCGACACCTACATCACGGGTCCGGCCAACGACGAGCACACCGCGCCCGGCTGGTGGGACGGACTCATCGGCCCCGGATCGGCCCTCGACACCGACGAGTGGTGCGTCATCGCCGCCAACGTGCTCGGCGGATGCAACGGCTCGACCGGACCGTCCTCGCTTGCTCCCGACGGCAAGCCGTGGGGTTCACGCTTCCCGCAGATCACCGTCCTAGACCAGGTGCGCGCCGAAGCCGCGCTCCTCGATCAGTTGGGGGTCACCTCGGTGGCCGCCGCCGTCGGCGGGTCGATGGGCGGCGCCCGCGCCCTGGAGTGGGCGATCGAGTACCCGGAACGGACCCGCGCCGCGCTGGTACTCGCCGTCGGCGCACGCGCCACCGCCGATCAGATCGGCACCCAAACCACCCAGATCGCCGCCATCAAGGCCGACCCGGCCTGGCAGGGCGGCGACTACCACGGCACCGGCGTCGCACCGACCGCCGGGATGGGCGTCGCACGAAGGATCGCCCATCTCACGTATCGGAACGAGCTGGAACTCGACAGCCGGTTCGCCAATTCCCCTCAGGGACAAGAAGATCCGTTGCACCACGGACGCTACGCGGTGCAGAGCTACCTCGACCACCAGGCCGACAAGATCGTCGCCCGTTTCGACCCGGCGTCGTATGTGGCGCTGACCGAGGTACTCAACAACCATGACGTCGGCCGCGGACGCGGGGGCGTCGCCGCGGCGCTCGGCTCATGCCAGACGCCGGTCGTCGTCGGCGGGATCGACACCGACCGCCTGTATCCGTTGCGGCTGCAGGAGGAGTTGGCCGCCGGACTCGGCAATTGCGTCGGCGGGCTCCGCGTCGTCGAGTCGGTGTACGGACACGACGCTTTCCTCATCGAATTCGACGCCATCGCCGACCTGCTGCGGCAGACCGTCGCGCTGGCTCGCTAGCCGCCCGGACAAATTCGTCGGCCACAGGCCGCGACGAGGACATATCGGCCACGAAGGCGCCGACAGCGGACAAATTTGAACTCAGCGCGTGCCCAGCGGGTCGATCGTCGTCGCCATCCACAGCACGACCGTCGCCAGCGTCGCCAACGCCGCGACGTCGAATCCGCGACTGCGGACCTGAAGCAGGCCCGCGCGACTCGTCGGCAAGAAGGCCCGTAGCACGGCGCCGAAGGCCAATGCTCCACCGAAGACGAAGGCCCCTCGGCGCCAGCGGTCGACGAAGACCAGGATCCCGGCCACCAGGACGACGAACAGCACCAAGAAATATGGGATCTGCATGACGTACCAGCGGCGGACCCTGGCCCGCCGCAGCTTCTTGGCGCGCTCGGCGTTGGTCGGCGGCGTCTCGATCTCCGGCAGGTCGATGTTCGCGACCGCGGTGACGGGCTGAGCCTCCGGCGCGACGTCGACGTGCGGCGTCACGTTGTGCTCGGGCTCGGCGCGGCCGGAATCGGTCACGTCATGCTCCTCGTGCCGCCAGTTGGGCCTCGGCCCGCTCGATAATGTTGACGAGCAGGAATGCCCTGGTCAGCGGCCCGACGCCGCCAGGATTGGGCGACACCGCACCGGCGACCTCCCACACGTCGGGGTGAACGTCGCCGACGAGTTTCCCGTCGTCGCCGCGACTCACGCCGACGTCGATGACCGCAGCGCCCGGCGCGACCATGTCGGGTTTGATCAGGTGCCCGACGCCGGCCGCGGCGACGATGATGTCGGCGCGCTTGGTTTCGGCGGCCAGATCGCGCGTGCCCGTGTGGCACAGCGTGACCGTGGCGTTCTCGCTGCGGCGCGTCAGCAGCAGCCCGATGGGCCGGCCGATGGTGACGCCGCGCCCGATGACGGTGACCCGCGCCCCGTCGATGGGGATGTCGTATCGGCGCAGGAGGTGGATGACGCCGCGCGGCGTACACGGCAGTGTCGACTCCTTGCCGAGGACGAGGCGGCCCAGGTTGATCGGGTGCAGGCCGTCGGCATCCTTGTCCGGATCGATCTTTTCGAGCGCGGCGTTCTCGTCGAGGTGGCGCGGCAACGGCAGCTGAACGATGTAGCCGGTGCAGCCGGGATCGGCGTTCAACTCGTCGATCGCGGCGTTGAGCTGCTCGGTCGTGATGTCGGCGGGCAGATCCTTGCGGATCGAGTTGACACCGATCTTGGCGCAGTCGTTGTGCTTGCCCTTGACGTAGGACTGCGACCCCGGATCGTCGCCGACGAGGATCGTGCCCAGCCCCGGCTCGATGCCGGCGGCCTTGAGCTTTTCGACCCTGGTGGCCAGGTCGGTGAAGATTTCATCGCGCGTGGCGATGCCGTCGAGTCGTGTCGCTGTCACGGCTGCCATTGTTCCATGTCGCGACGGTCGGGCGACGCCGCCGCCCCGGCTGCACGGCTGCTACCGTGCGAGCGTGTTCCGCATCCTGTTCGTGCAGCCGTGCATCCCGCCGAATACCGGCAACGCGATCCGGCTGGCCGCCAACACCGGCTGCGAGCTGCACCTCGTCGAACCACTCGGGTTCGAGATGACCGATGCACAGGTCAAACGCGCCGGGCTGGACTATCACGAGATGGCGCACGTGACGGTCCACGCCGATCTGGCGGCGGCGTGGGAAGCACTGCGACCCGAGCGGGTGTTCGCCTTCACCGCCCACGCGACGCGCTTCTTCACCGATGTGGACTACCGGCGGGGCGACGTCCTGATGTTCGGGCCGGAACCGACGGGACTGTCCGACGAGATGCTCGCCGACCCGCACGTCACCGACCAGCTGCGTATCCCCATGCTTCCCGACCGACGGTCGCACAACCTCGCCAACTCCGCGTCACTGGCCGTCTACGAGGCGTGGCGGCAGCACGGATTCGACGGCGCGGTGTAGGCCACTGGAATCCGCCGCTGGTTGATGGCGCCCGGGGAACGGCTCAGCACCAGTCCCGCGACCGGGTACCGATCCGCAGATCCATCTTCTGCAACCGGTCGGCCACCACCGTCACCGCTCCTTCGGCGTTCTGCACCTTTCCGCGAATCACCAGCGCCGATGCCGTATGCGCCAACTCGCGGTACTTGCGCCACAAGCCGACCGAGCACATGACGTTCACCATGCCCGTCTCGTCCTCGAGGTTGATGAACGTGACCCCGGACGCGGTCGCCGGCCGCTGGCGGTGGGTGACCGCCCCTGCGACAAGGACGCGGGCACCGTCGTCGACGCTCAGCAGTTGGTCGGCGGGCACCACGCCCATCGCATTCAGGCGCGGACGCAGGTACTGCGTCGGGTAACTGGTCGGCGTGATGCCGGTGGCCCACGCGTCGGCCGCGGCCGACTCCACATCCGAAAGCCCGGGCAGTTCCGGCGTCGGCGAGCCCGGACGCAGCGGTAGCTGATCGTGCTTGCGCCGCGACACCTCTCCCGCCGCCCACAACGCCTGGCGTCTGGTCATGCCGAAGGAGTCGAGCGCGCCCGCTGTCGCGAGTGCCTCCCATTGCGCCTGGGTCAGCTCGACGCGCGCGGCCGCATCGTCGAGATCGAGGAACGGTCCGTACGCCGTGCGTTCGTCGACGATCCGCTTGGCCACCTCGTCGCCGACGGTCCGCACCCCGGCCAGCCCCAGTCGCACGTGAGCCCCCGCCTCCTCCAGCGTGGCGTGCGGCAACGACGCGTTCAGGTCCGGGCGGTGCACCGTCACGCCGTGACGGCGCGCGTCGGCCACCAGTGACTGCGGCGAATAGAACCCCATCGGTTGCGCCCGCAGCAACGCGGCACAGAACGCCGCCGGGTGATACAGCTTGAACCAGGCCGAATAGAACACCAACGACGCGAAGCTCTGCGAATGGCTCTCCGGGAAGCCGAAGTTGGCGAAAGCCGCCATCTTCTCGTAGATGCCCTGGGCGGTGTCACCGGTGATGCCGTGCAGATCGCGCATGCCGTCGAAGAGCCTTTGACGCAGAGCTGCCATCTTCTCCGGCGACCGCTTGGAGCCCATCGCCCGGCGCAGCTGGTCGGCCTCGGCCGCGCTGAATCCCGCGACATCGACTGCCATCTGCATGAGCTGTTCCTGGAATAGCGGGACGCCGAGGGTGCGGCGAAGCACGGGCTTGAGGGCGGGATGGTCGTAGTGCACTGACTCGGGGTCCTTGCGATGCCGGATGTACGGATGCACAGATCCGCCCTGGATAGGACCGGGGCGGATCAGGGCGACCTCGATGACCAGGTCGTAGAAGTTGCGCGGTTTGAGTCGCGGCAGCGTCGCCATCTGGGCGCGCGACTCCACCTGGAACACGCCGACCGAGTCGGCCCGGCACAGCATGTCGTAGACGGCGGGGTCGGTCAGTTCGAGCTTCGCGAGGTCGACGTGGATCCCCTCGTGCTCGGAGACGAGATCGATCATGTAGTGCAGCGCCGAGAGCATCCCCAGCCCGAGAAGGTCGAATTTCACCAGGCCGATGGCAGCACAGTCGTCCTTGTCCCACTGCAGGATGCTGCGATCCTTCATCCGCGCCCATTCGGTGGGACACACGTCGGCGATCGGCCGGTCACAGATCACCATGCCACCGGAATGAATGCCCAAATGCCTTGGAAGGCCGGCGATCTGGGCGGCCAGCTCCTTGACGTCGTCGGGTGCCTTGTCGGGCATCCGGCTCCACGCGTCCTGCTGCCCAGTCGCATAACCGAGGGCGCGCGCGGTGTCGCGGATGGCCGAACGCCGACGGTAGGTGATGACATTGGCGACCTGAGCGCTGTTGTCCCGGCCGTACTTCTCGTAGACGTATTGAATCGCTTCTTCGCGGCGGTCGGACTCGATGTCGACGTCAATATCAGGCGGCCCGTCGCGCTCCGTGGAGAGGAAGCGCTCGAAGAGGAGGCCGGTCCCGATCGGGTCCACCGAAGTGATGCCCAATGCGAAACAGACGGCCGAGTTGGCGGCACTACCCCGCCCCTGGCAAAAGATCTCCTCTTTACGACAGAAATCGACGATGTCGTGGACGATGAGGAAGTAGCCGGGGAACTCAAGGTCCTCGATGATCGCCAACTCGCGCTCGATCTGCCGATAGGCGTCTGGATTCTTCTCTGGCGGGCCATAGCGGTTCGCCGCCCCCCGCATGGTGAGTTCGCGCAGCCAGGTGGCCTCGGTGTAACCGTCGTCGACTGTGAACGGAGGAAGTTGCGGAGCGATGAGGTCCAGCGTGAATGCGCAATCGGCGGCAAGGTTGACGGCATTGTCGATCGCTCCGGGGTGAGCGGACAGCAGCCGCATCATCTCGTCGCCGCTGCGCAGATGCGCTCCCCCGACCCCGGGCATCCAGCCGTCGATGGTCTCGATGTCGGTGCGGGCCCGGATCGCGGCCATGGCCATCGCCAGCCGCCGACGGTGCGGTCCGGCGAAGTGCGCTCCCGTCGTCGCGACGGTCGGCAGCCTGCATTCCGCGGCGAGTCCGGCCAGGACCGCGTTGCGCTCGTCATCGTCGGGCTGGCCGGTGGCGGTGAGCTCGACGACGACGTTGTCGTGGCCGAATCGCTCGATCAGGTCACCCAGCGCCCGGCGCGCAGCCTCGGGCCCCCCGCGGTCGAGCGCTCGACGGAAGGCTCCTTTGCGACATCCGGTGAGGATGAGCCACTCCCCGGACGCCTCCGACAGCTCGTCGAGGTCGTAGCGCAGCAGCCCTTTCTCTCCACCGCTCATGTGCGCGGCCGCCATCGCCCGGGACAGCCTCCGGTAGCCCTCCGGTCCGCGGGCGAGGACCAGCAGATGTTCCCCCGGCGGATCGGGGACACCGGTTCGCACCGCGTCGTGCGCCAGGGACAGCTCGGCGCCGAAGACGGTGGGCAATCCGAACTCGCGCGCCGCCTCGGCGAAGCGCACTACTCCGTAGAAGCCGTCGTGGTCGGTGAGCGCCAGCGCCTTGAGGTCCAGACGCACCGCCTCCTCCACCATCTCCTCCGGCGTCGACGCCCCGTCGAGAAAGCTGAATGCGCTATGCGCGTGCAGTTCGGCGAACGGCGCCGCGGACCGGACCGGACGGACCGTCTCGTCGGCAAGATAGGCCTCCCGTTTGCGCGACCATGCCGGACCGTCCCCGCCGTCGGGAACGCCGGTGTCATCGACGTGCTGATCGTCGGGCAGGACGTCGTCGCGCACGTTCTGCCCCGAGCGCGGCCGCCCGGAGAGCACCCGTTCCATCTCCGCCCAGCTCGACGGACCGTTGTTCCAGCCCACCGCCCCATCTTATCGAACATATGTTCGTAGGGTCGGACTAGTGCCCAACCGTCCGCTCGACAGCCTCGGCACATTCCCCCAACGATGCCCGGCCCAACACACCGCAACGAAACACGTCCCGGCCACACCACCCGTGGCTAACAACCGTCCCGGTGGGCGTCGAGTGCAGACCTGACCCCGGTGTGAGTGAAGTCCACCCCCTTCCAGAGCAACGGTTCGTCGCGGTCGACGGCGAGGGCGTAGGCGAAGCAATCGCCGTAATTGAGCTGAGCCGGATGGCCGCTCCCCTTGCCGAAGTCCGCGAACGCCCGCCGAGCGATCTGTACCTGCTCGACGGTGACGGGGACCACCTCGATCCGTGCGGCTCTCAGCCAGGAATCAAACGCCCGGCTGGCTTGCGACAGGCCCTTGCGGTCGATCACGATCGCACACTCCAGGTAGGTGCCCGCCGACATGACCGAGGCGTTGGCGGCCAAGGCACCGGCGTAGCGCTGCGCGTCGGCCTCGCCGGTGAGGATCGCCATCACGGCCGAGGTGTCGACGATCATCCGGGCAGACCGCTCTCGTCATAGAGGTCGGCAGTCAGGTCGGTGCCCGCGGTTAGTTCGAGCATGTCGCCGATCTCAGCGCCTCGAACGAGGATCCGCCGAGCTTCGTCTTCGGCAAGCAAGGCACGCAGGCGGGATTCAACGGCCGAGCGCACCACCGCCTCCTGACTCTCCCCAGTGAGTCTGGCGATCTGCTTGACCATCTCGTGTGTCTGCGGATTCTTGATGTTCATCGCCATTAGGTACCAACCTTCTCATCGAGAGGTACCAATATACCTTTCCGGAAACACGAAGGCCGTTCACTCGTAAACCCCCTCGATCCGCCATTGCTCATCGGGACCGAAACGAAGCAGCAGTGCCCGCTCGTCGTCGAGCAGCACCTGGGCGCGGGCGAGAATCCCGTCGCCGGAAAGCCCGCACGGCCAGGGACCCGCCCACCAGTGCACCGACCAGCCTCGGTCCTCGGTCGCGACCGCGACCGGTTCGCCGGTGAACGCTCCTCGTGCGGTCACCGTCACCGACTCCCCCGCGGAGTCGCGCAGCCGCACCGGAGTGTCGACCAGGACGGCCGGGGTCGGTTCGGGCAACCGCGACGGCCACGGCACGCCCACCGGCCGCTCCGGGACCGCCGCTTCGCCCGCCGGCACCAGCGTGATCTGTTCAGCGGGGCCACGACCGCCGCTGCGAACCGGGATCGTCACCGCGTCCATCCCCAGCAGACCCTGGACTCGCACCAGGGAGCGGCGGATTCGCTCGGCGCGCGGACCGTCGATCCCCGACACCATCCCCGATCCGGCCAGGGCGTACTGCAGCCCCGTCCCGGTGGACACTTCGATCGGCTCCAACCGCAACTCGACGACCGGGGAGTCCGGCCCCTCGCCCACCCCGGTGGCCCCCTCGGTCAGCCACCCTTCGAGCTGCCAGCGCACCCGATCGGCTGTCGCCTCCGGGGTCAGCGGCAGCGCACAGCACCAGATACGCGAATTCTCTTGTCCTCGTTCGGTTCTCGCGTGGACAGCCAGACGGGTGCAGGACACCGATGCGGCGGTGAGTCGCTCGTGCAACTGCGCGGTGAGCCGCCGGGCCAGGAAGGCCGCGGCGTCGATGCGTTCGACCGGTGGGTCGCATGCGTAGACGACGGTCAGTTCCGGGGGCGGCGGTGTCGCCGATGGTGCGCGTCCCGGTTTTCCCGACGCCTGCCGGTGAGCGAAGGCGGCATCGGCGTCGAATCGGCCGGCCACGTCGGCGGCGGAGAGCGCCGCAAAGGCGCCCATCCTGCGAATTCCCAAGCGCCACAGCAGATCCACCAGTTCCTCCCGGGAGTCACCGCCCAAGCTGGGCTCGACCGCCAGTTCTCGGATCGACAGCGGAGCCAGGAACTCCCGGTCACCGCCTGGTGCGACGAAGCACTCCCGGCGTGCCGCCAGCACCGCGGTGAACATGTCGTCGGCGACACCCACTTGCACCTCGGCTCCGACGTCTGCGACCGCTTCCACAACCGCCGCGCCCACGTTCTCCTCGGAGCCGAAATACCGCGTCCCCGACAACGGTGCTGCCAACAACCCCGGCCGCAGCACTTCGGCCGCGGGCAGGATGACGGTGACCGCCTCGACCACCGGGCCGAACAACCGGCCGTCGCGGTCAGGATCGTCGGCGACGATGACCAACTCGGGGCACGAAGATTGCGCTTGCCGTTTGCGCATACCGCGGCGCACACCCGAGCGTCGTGCCGGCACCGAGCACGCCACGACGCGGTTGGCGGCGAGGACCGCGATCGGCACGTCGGGCGGAAGATCTCGCTCGGCGGCAGCGGCGACGGCCGGCCAATCCGGCGCCCACAGGGCTAGAGTCCGGCGGGCCATCAGACGGACTCCGGCTCTCGACACAGCCGCTCCCCCGTCGCGGCCACCACCGGGTTGAGTGTCGGCGACGACGGAGCCGACGCATCGAAACCTCGGCCACCGTCGGTAGCGGTGAATCTGGTGTGCCGTAGCGGACGGTTGCGTGAACGCAATGACACCGACAGGTCCCACCCGTCGATCCGGCCATAACCGCATACCGATCCCGTCGGCGACGTCCGGTACCCGCTCACCCGCGCCGACAGATGCGCGGCGGCTCCCGGCCACCGGCCGTCGACGACCAGCAGCACCGCCGAGTTGCGTCGGGCCCGGGCGGCGAGAACCTTGGCGCGCGACGGCTGTACCGACATCCCGCCGAGGTTGAGCACCACCAGATCCATTCCGTCGAGCAGGACCGTCGCGATCTGCAGCGGATCGGGACCGGGGTCGGCGACGAGGGCGATCCGAGAAAGCTCCGCACCCATCTCGGCGGCGGCGAGCATGCTCAACCGGGGCAGTCCGACGACCGCGACCTGCGCTCCGGCCCCGCTGCTCGCGGCGATCATCGAGAGCAGCAGCGACCCGGTCCTCGAAGCCGCCACCACGCTGCCCCGCGCCAACCCTCCCCAGGGAAACAATTCGGCGAGCGAGGCGGGCACCGCCAGGATCTCCGGCACCAGACCGTCTTCCCCCGGTCCGGCATCGGAATTCCCCCGCGGCACCGCGCCACCGGCATTTGCCCCGACCTTGGCCATCGCCTGGCGCAGTTGCGCGATGGTGGGGCTGATCGCTGCTTCACCCATGTCTTCTCCGACCGTGTTTCACCCGTGCCCGCCGGATCGGCGAGCCACCCGCGAAGCTGGTCGGGAAGATACCGAGCTTCATCGAACATTTATTCGATAGACAGACTGTAGACCCCCAGCCCGACAACGCGCAAGAGAGAGCATTACCCCAGTT
Organism: Gordonia araii NBRC 100433; assembly: GCF_000241265.1. Taxonomy (GTDB): domain Bacteria; phylum Actinomycetota; class Actinomycetes; order Mycobacteriales; family Mycobacteriaceae; genus Gordonia; species Gordonia araii. The sequence continues at coordinate 33,726 of NZ_BAEE01000028.1, read as the reverse complement.
CAGAGCGCTAAAACAGGGTCGGCTCCGCCATCGTCGCAGCTCCCGGAGCCACCGATGGAACCGGCGTGGATTCTGCGGGCGGCGTGGGCCCCGGCTGCCCCATCAGACCGTGCCGCGCGGCCAGTGGACGCAGGCGCTGCGCGAGCCACGACGAGTACTCACCGGACACGTAGGCGCCCCGGCCGTACAGCGCTCGATAACGCTTCACGAGTGCCGGATGCTCGTCGGCCAACCACTGCAGGAACCACCCCTTCGTCGACGACCGGAGGTGCATCGGTATCGCCGAGACGCTGACCGCCCCCGCGGCGGCGACCTCACCGAACAACGCGTCGAGATGGGCCGCCGAATCAGTCAGATACGGCACCACGGGCGCAACCATCACATGCGGGGAGAACCCGGCGTCGGCCAGGGCACCGATGAGTTCCAGCCGCGCCCGGGGCGACGGGGCGCCGGGGTCGAGGTGCTTGGCCAGCTCGTCGTCGACCATGGCCAGCGACACCGAGAGCGAGACGTCGACGACATCGGCCGCCTGGCGCAGCAGCGGCAGGTCGCGCTGGAGCAGTGTGCCCTTGGTCAAGATGGAAAACGGTGTTCCCGACGCTGCGAGCGCGCCGATGATCGGCGGCATCAACCGATACCGCCCCTCGGCCCGCTGATACGGGTCGGTATTGCTGCCGAGCGCAACCACTTCACGCCGCCACGACCGTCGTCGTAACTCTTTCCGCAGCACCGCGGCGGCGTTGAGTTTGACGACGATCTGGCGATTGAAATCCTCACCGGCGTCGAAGTCGAGGTACTCGTGGGACGGCCGCGCGAAACAGTACCGACAGGCATGGGTGCAGCCGCGAAAAGTGTTGATGCTGAACCGGAACGGCATACCCGACGACACCGGGACCGGGTTGAGCAGCGACCGGCACAGCACCTCGTGGAAGGTGATGCCGGCGAACTCCGGCGTCGTGACCGTCCGCACGAGATCCGCGCGCCCGAGCCCGGGCAGCCCGCCGTCGTCGGACTCGATCGTCTGTTCTGACCACCGCATGGCTCAATGCGAACATATGTTCTATTGGCTGTCAATGCGGCGCGGACGACGAGCGCCCGGTCAGCGCCCGGACCAGGCCTTCCATCCCCTGGCCGCCCAGTAGGCGACGAGGAGAACGCCGGCCAGTGCGACATCCACGGTCCCGGTCAGGACGGCGCCGTCGGCGTCGCGGAAGGCGGCCAACAGCAGAAGCCCGACGATCAGCTTCTGGGCGATCAGCACCTCCCATACTCCCGGCAGGCCGCGCGGTCGCCACGCCAGAAAGCAGGAAGAGCGCGGCATACACCGGAAAGCCGGTGAGATCGTGGACGGCGGTGACCCGCAGCGCGTCGTCGGCCTTCGACACGGCCTCGGCCGCCGACCAGACCGAGCCGAAGGCGCCGAGTGCGGCCAACACCAGCAGTATCCGAGCGAGAAGGTCGCGAGATCCGGTCGGCAACGTCATGTGAGCCTTCGGTTTCGGAGGAGACGCGGAGAATTCGTCCACAGCGTACCCAGCCCGCCGTGGGCCCGCTGACCGCCGCGGGCCCGGCGCTCGCTTCGAATCACCACGGTTGCAAGGTCGACCCAGCCGCGGGCCGGCGGCTTCACTGGTCCCACCGACACCACACCTCGATCCAAGGACCGAATCATGACTCGCCAGCTCCACCTCGGAGGCTTCCTCATCGCCTCGCCCGTCACCCATTCGCACGCCGCCTGGCGGCATCCGGGATCGGAGACCGACTATTTCAGCGCCGACCACTATCACCGGGTCGGCCGGATCCTCGAGCGCGGCACCTTCGACTTCGCGTTCTTAGCCGACCTGCTCGCCGCACCGGTCCGCTTCGGCGGCGACCAGTCCGAGCCGTTCCGGCGAGGCACCCAGGCCGCGGCCACGATCGACCCGAGCCTCGTCGCCGCCAGCATCGCCGCCGTCACGACCCGGCTGGGCATCGCGGTGACCAAGTCGACGACCTACTTCCACCCCTACGAGGTCGCGCGCGTCTTCGGCTCGCTCGACCATCTCAGCCGGGGCCGGATCGCCTGGAACATCGTCACCTCGCTCTCGCAGGCCGAGGCGCAGAACTTCGGGTTCGACGAGCATGTCGAGCACGACCAGCGCTACAAGCTGGCCGAGGAGTTCGTGAGCACCGCGGTCAAGCTTTGGTCGAGCTGGGACGTCGACGCGGTCACCGCGGACAAGGAGTCGGGCGTCTGGGCCGACCCGTCGAAGATCCACCCGATCGACCACGTCGGCGACCACTACCGCTCGCGCGGACCGCTCAACCAGCCGCGTTCGCCGCAGCACCGGCCAGTGCTGATCCAGGCCGGGTCGTCGGACACCGGGAAGAATTTCGCGGCGCGCTGGGCGGAGGCGATCTTCGAGATCGATCCGACGCCGGAGGGCCGCAAGGCCTACTACGACGACGTCAAGTCGCGGGCGTCGAACTTCGGCCGCAACCCTGACCACGTCAAGATCTTCCCGTCGTTCATCCCGTTCATCGGGGAGACCGAGTCGATCGCCCGGGAGAAGCAGGCCTTCCACAACGAGCTCGCCGACCCGATCTCCGGTCTCATCACGCTTTCGGTGCACACCGATCACGACTTCTCGCAGTACGACCTCGACGCGCCCGTCGAGGACATCACCGTGAGCGGCACCCAGGGACTGTTCGACGTCGCGCGACGGCTGTCCCAGCGCGACAGCCTCACCCTGCGCGACATCGGCAAGCTGTACGCGCAGGGCGTCCTCCTGCCGCAGTTCGTCGGCACCGCCGCCGACATCGCCGACCAGATCGAGGAATCCTTCAACGGCGGGGAGGCCGACGGGTTCATCGTCTCCAGCGCCCAGACGCCCGGCACTTTCAACGAGTTCGTCGACTACGTCGTGCCGGAACTGCGTCGTCGCGGCCTGTTCCGCACCGAGTACGAGGGGACGACGCTGCGCGAGCACCTCGGCCTGGGCGACCCGCAGGAGGATCTGCCCGCCGATTTCCGCGACGCGGAGTTGCGACTGGGCGCCTGACGCGCGAGGGGTCGCGGCGGCGGCGGAGCACCCGGAGAAGGATCGTGCCTTATATAGAAGTAGCATCGATAGATGCAGCGCGGTCGGACTCCCTGGCTCGCGGTCGCCGCGCTCTGCAACGCGGGCATCGTCGTCGCGCTCATGCAGACGATCATCATCCCGCTGATCCCCGGCCTGCCCGGTCTGCTCGACGCGGAGCCCGAGAACACCGCGTGGGCGTTGACGATCACGCTTCTCGTCGGCGCGGTCGTCACACCGATCTCCGGACGACTCGGCGACATGTACGGCAAGCGCCGCATCCTGTTGCTCAGCCTGCTGTGCGTCGCGATCGGATCGATCGGTTGCGCACTCTCCCCCACGCTGCTGCCCTTCCTGATCGGACGCGGCCTTCAGGGCCTGGGCATCGGCACGATCCCGCTGGGCATCAGCATCATGCGCGACATCGTGCCGCAGGAGCGCCTGGGGTCGGCCATCGGCATGATGAGCGGATCGCTGGGCATCGGCAGCGCGCTGGGTTTGCCGTTCGCCGCGTCGATCGCCCAGGCCTTCGACTGGCACACCCTGTTCGTCGTCTCGGCGGGGGTCGCCCTCGTCGCGATGGTCGGGGTCACCCTCGTGGTGCGCGAGCCACATCCGCCACCCGGCGGGCACTTCGATTTCGCCGGGGCGGCCGGCTTGCTCCTGTTGCTGACGGCGATGCTGCTCCCCCTCTCCCGCGGTGCGGCGTGGGGATGGAGCCATCCGGCCACGCTCGGCCTGCTCGCGGCATCGGCGGCGATCGCCGTCGTCTGGGGCCGCTACGAGCTCGGGCTCGACGCCCCGCTGATCGACTTGAGGATCGTCGCCGACCGGCCGGTGCTGTTGACGAACCTCGCGTCGGTCGCGATCGGCTTCGCGTTCTACACGATGCAGATGCTCCCGATCCAACTGCTCATGACGCCGGAGTGGATGCGCGCGGGAATGGGTTTCGACATGCTGGTGGCCAGCCTGATCCTCACGCCGGCCGGGCTTCTGATGTTCCTCAGCGCACCGGTGTGTTCGCAGCTGTGCCGGATGTACGGTCCGCGAATCGCGCTGGCCGTCGGGGCCGGAGGCATGGGCGTCGCCTTCGTCGTCCTGCTGCTCGCCCTGGCCGATGTGTGGCAGTTGAACTGGGTGACGATCGCCGTGGTCGGCGCGTTGTCGGGCGGCGGGCTCGGCGTCGCCTACGCCGCTATGCCCGCGCAGATCATGCGGTCGGTGCCCGCCGAGCAGACGGCGGAGGCCAACGGGGTGAACTCGCTGGCCCGCGCCGTCGGCACCTCCCTGTCGACCGCTGTCGTCGGGATGGTGCTCGCCTGGTCGATCCGCCGATCCGAACTTCCGGCGAGCACGACGATCCCGTCGACGACCGGATACGTGCTGGCCGGTCTCATTTCGCTGGGCGCATGCGGGCTCGCCGTCGCTATGGCGTTGGCCATTCCTCGCCGTCCCCGGACTTCTAATTTCGGCCAACCGAAGTTATAGTATTGCTATGGCGAAAAAGAGGTTGGTCGCGTTGGTGTTCGCCCTCGTCGGGGCTGTGGTGCTCGCCGGATGTTCGGGTGAGTCGCGGACCGATGACGGCAAGCCGGTCGTGCTCACCACCTTCACCGTCTTGGCCGATATCGGCCGCAATGTCGCTGGCGACCGGCTGACCGTCGAATCCATCACCAAACCGGGCGCGGAGATCCACGGATACGAGCCCACCCCCGCCGATGTCCGCAAAGCGGCCACGGCGTCGCTGATCGTCGACAACGGCCTCGGCCTGGAGGCGTGGTTCGCCCAGTTCGTCGCCGACGTCGATGCTCCGCGCGTCGTCGCCAGCAAGGGGGTGAAGCCGATCGACATCACCTCCGACGCTTACGCCGGCAAACCGAATCCGCACGCGTGGATGAGTCCGCCGAACGTCGAGATCTACGTCGACAACCTCGTCGACGCGTTCATCGGCATCGACGCGGAAGGCGCCGACACCTACCGCGCCAACGCCGCCGACTACAAGAAGAAGCTGCGCGCCGTCCAACAGGACCTGGTGGCCTCGCTGAAAGTACTGCCCGCCAACGAGCGCGCGCTGGTCACCTGCGAGGGCGCCTTCTCCTACCTGGCGCGCGACGCGGGCCTGACCGAGCGGTACATCTGGCCGGTCAACGCCGAGCAGCAGGCCACCCCGCAGCGCGTCGCGGCCACGATCGACTTCGTGCGCGGCAAGCGGGTGCCGGCCGTGTTCTGCGAATCCACCGTGTCCGACAAGGCCATGCGGCAGGTCGTGGGAGCCACGGGAGCCCGCTTCGGCGGCACCCTCTACGTCGACTCGCTCTCCCTGGCCGACGGCCCGGTGCCCACCTACCTCGACCTCATCCGACACGACGCCAAGACGATCGTCGCCGGTCTGACCGGAAAGGCCGCGTGATGACCGTGGTGGAAGCGGTGGCCACCGAGCCCGGCGGCCCCCTCGGCGACGCGGCGATCGACGTCCGCGACGTCACCGTCCGGTACGGGGACATCCTGGCGCTCGACGACGTCAGCATCACCGTTCCCCAGGCCACCGTGTGCGCGTTGATCGGGATGAACGGCTCCGGCAAGTCCACCCTGTTCAAGACGATCATGGGGTTGGTGACACCGTCGTCGGGCAGCGTCGCGATCGACGGGATGGCTCCCGCGGCGGCGCGGCGCTCGGGCGCGGTCAGCTACGTTCCCCAGTCCGAGGAGATCGACTGGGCGTTCCCCCTGTCGGTACGCGATGTCGTGATGACCGGACGGTACGGTCGGCTCGGCTTCACCCGGCGTCCGCGCGGTGCCGACCGCGACGCCGTCGACGAGGCACTCGCCCGCGTCGAACTGACCGACTTCCAGAACCGCCAGATCGGCCAGCTCTCGGGCGGCCAGCGCAAGCGCGCCTTCGTCGCGCGGGCATTGGCCCAGGAAGCGTCGGTGCTGCTGCTCGACGAGCCGTTCGCCGGCGTCGACAAGCGGTCCGAGGCGGCGCTCACCGCGCTGCTGCGCGACGCGGCGGATGCCGGCGCGACCGTCCTCATCTCCACCCACGACCTGCAGTCGGTGCCGCGCCTGGCCGACGAGGCGATCCTGCTGCAGCGCCGCGTGCTCGCACACAGCACGCCCGCCGACGTGGTCACACCGGAGAACCTGGTGCGCGCGTTCGGCCTCGATCCGCTCGACACCGTTGCGGGTACGCCATGAGTACGGTGATCGATCTGCTCGTCGACCCGTTTCAGTACGGATTCATGACGCGTGCGCTCGCCGCGACGCTCGTCGCGTCGGTGGTGTGCGCACTGCTGTCGTGCTGGCTGGTGCTGATCGGCTGGTCGCTGATGGGCGACGCCGTGTCGCACGCCGTGTTGCCCGGCGTCGTCCTCGCCTACATCGTCGGCGCGCCCTTCGCGCTGGGCGCGGTCGTCTTCGGGTTCCTGGCCGTCGCCCTCATCGGCGCGGTGCGCAACCAGGGGCGCGTCAAGGAGGACGCCGCCATCGGGATCGTGTTCACCACGTTGTTCGCGCTCGGTCTTGTCCTCATCTCGGTCACCCCGAGTCAGACGGATCTCAACCACATCATCTTCGGGAATCTGCTCGGAGTCTCGGTGTCCGACCTGGTCCAGATCGGCATTCTCGGCGCCATCGTCGCACTGGTCCTGATCCTCAAGCGCCGCGACTTCACGCTCTACGCCTTCGACCCGACCCACGCCTTCGCGATCGGACTCAACCCGCGACTGCTCGGCGCGATCCTCCTCGGGCTGCTCGCCCTCACCGCGGTCACCGCGCTGCAGGTCGTGGGCATCGTCCTCGTCGTCGCGATGCTCATCATTCCGGGAGCCACCGCCTATCAGCTCACCGACCGGTTCCGGGTCATGCTGATCGTGGCGCCCACCCTCGCGGCCCTGTGCGGTGTGGTCGGGCTGTACATCTCCTACTATCGCGACACGTCACCGGGTGGAATGGTCGTGCTCACGCAGGGTGTGCTGTTCTTCCTCGTCTACCTCTTCGGCCCCACCCGCGGAGTGGTGACCAAACGGCTCCGGTCCCGCGGCCGGATCGTTGCGGCGCCAGGCGGTGAAGTGGCCGCGTAGCCGGTTCTATACTCGCGGAGTGACTATCGAGCAGCGGGTGCCCGGCCCCGATCACCTTGTCGCCGGGCGCTATCGGCTGCGGTCGCGGATCGGCGAGGGCGGCATGGGTTCGGTCTGGCTGGCCAAGGACCAATTGCTCAACCGCGACGTCGCGGTCAAACGCGTCGTCTCCCTCGAAGGACTCGCCGAGGACAGTGCCGAGGCCATCCGCGCCAAGGCGATGCGCGAGGGGCGGATCGCGGCAAAACTGGCTCACCGCAACGCCATTGCCGTCCACGACGTCGCCCTCGACGGCGGGACCCCGTGGCTGGTGATGGAATACCTGCCGTCGCGCAGCGTCGCGCAGATCCTGCATACCGTCGGGACGCTTCCGCCCAACGAGGTGGCCCAGATCGGCGCTCAGATCGCCGCCGCCATGGCCGAGGCGCACTACGCGGGCGTTCTGCACCGCGACATCAAGCCGGGCAACATCCTGGTCGCCAGCTCGGGCGGCGACGTCGGGCTGGTTAAGCTCACCGATTTCGGTATCGCCGATTTCAAGGACGATACGCACGCCACCGACGACATGGTGTCGGGGACGCCCGCCTACTTCGCCCCCGAGGTGGCCCGCGGTGCCGCCGCCAGCGAGGCGTCGGACGTGTACTCGCTGGGGTCGACTATCTACACGATGGTCGAGGGCAAGCCGCCCTTCGGCATGGACGACGACACCACCTTCCTCCTCGACCGAGTGGCGCGCGCCCGATTCGACGCGCCGCAGCAGGCCGGTCCGCTGGAACCGATGCTGATGGCGATGCTGACGCCGAGTCCGGCCAAGCGTCCGACGATGATCGCGGTCCGCGACCAGCTGGCAGCGATCGCGGCGGCACAGAATCGCACGACCCCCGACAAGATACTCCACGGTCGCATCAGCCGTCCCGACGGCGCCGTGCCGGTATGGGCGCTGGTCACGCCGCGCCCGCCGCGGCTCGTCACCGGTTCCTACCAGCGGTCCTACGCACCGGCCGTGACGACGGGATCGTATGGACGGTCGTTCGTGCCCGCTCCGCCGCCGTCGACCCACCAGCCCCCGCAGCAGGACGACAAGGGTTGGGACAAGAGCTTGCTGATCGTCGCCGGGGCGGTCGTGCTGGCGCTGTTGATGCTGGTCTTCGTGCTGGCGATGTGAGTGCCCGCCGCTACTCCCACTCGATGGTGCCCGGCGGCTTGCTGGTCACGTCCAGCACGACGCGGTTGACCTCGGGCACCTCGTTGGTGATCCGGGTGGAGATCGTCTCGAGAACCTCGTAGGGCACGCGGGTCCAGTCGGCGGTCATCGCGTCCTCGCTCGAGACCGGGCGCAACACGATCGGGTGGCCGTAGGTCCGCGAGTCGCCCTGGACCCCAACGCTTCTCACGTCGGCGAGCAGGACGACGGGACATTGCCAGATCTGGCCGTCGAGGTTGGCCGAGGAAAGCTCCTCGCGCGCGATCAGGTCGGCGCGGCGCAGCAGGTCCAGGCGGTCCTTGGTGACCTCGCCGACGATGCGGATGGCCAGGCCGGGGCCCGGGAAGGGCTGACGGTTGACGATCTCCTCGGGCAGGCCGAGTTCGCGGCCGACGGCACGCACCTCGTCCTTGAAAAGCAGCCGCAGCGGCTCGACGAGGGCGAATTCGAGGTCGTCGGGCAGGCCGCCGACGTTGTGGTGGCTCTTGATGTTGGCCGTGCCGGACCCGCCGCCGGATTCGACCACGTCGGGGTAGAGCGTGCCCTGGACGAGGAACTCGACCTTCTTGCCCGATGCCGCCTGGTCGCCGACGACGCCTGCCGCGGCGTCCTCGAACGCCCGGATGAACTCGCGCCCGATGATCTTGCGCTTGGTCTCCGGATCGGAGACGCCTGCCAGGTCGGACAGGAATTTCTCCTCGGCGTCGACGGTCACCAGCCGGGCACCAGTCGAGGCGACGAAGTCGGTCTTCACCTGTTCGCGCTCCCCCGCGCGCAGTAGACCATGATCGATGAAGACACAGGTCAGGCGGTCGCCGATGGCGCGCTGGACCAGTGCGGCCGCGACCGCGGAGTCGACCCCACCGGACAGGCCGCAGATGGCCAGACCATCGTCGCCGACCTGCTGCCGGACGTCGGCGATCAGCGCCTCGGCGATGTTGGCCGCGGTCCACGTCGGTTCCAGGCCGGCGATCTCGTAGAGGAATCGGGTGAGTACCTGCTGGCCGTGCGGGCTGTGCAGGACCTCGGGGTGGTACTGGACGCCGGCCATCTTCTTGGCCGTGTTCTCGAATGCGGCAACGGGGGCGCCGGGTGTGGTACCGGTGACGGTGAAGCCGTCGGGAGCCTGCTGAACGGCGTCGTTGTGGCTCATCCAGACCGGTTGGGTCTCGCCGAGTCCGTCGTGCAGGACACCCGGCTGCGTGGTGAGCGTCGTGCGGCCGAACTCGCGTCCGCCCGTGTTGGCAACGGTGCCGCCTAGTGCCTGGGCCATCGCCTGGAAGCCGTAGCAGATGCCGAAGACGGGGATGTCGAGGTCGAGGATCGCTGGGTTTAGCGTTGCGGCGCCGTCGGCGTAGACCGACGCCGGTCCGCCCGAGAGGACCAGCGCCGCCGGGTTCTTCGCCTGGAACTCCTCGATCGGAGCGTCGTGGGCAATCACCTCGGAGTAGATCCGCGCTTCACGCACCCGACGCGCGATCAGCTGCGCGTACTGAGCACCGAAATCGACGACGAGGACTGGGCGGGGGCTGGCGTTGGAAGTCTGGGCCACGGCGGCCAGTCTAGTGGGCGTCGAGGTGTACATCGAAGGACGGCCCGGCGTCGATCTGACCCGGTGGGTCAGCGCAACGCCGTCGGGTTCACCGGGTGGCCCAGGGGTCGACCAGTTCGATACCAGTCTTGGCGAAGTCCCGCGTGTTTCGTGTCGCGCATACCGCGCGTTTCGATCTGCAGATCGCCGCGATCTGCGCATCGGCAGTCGTGATCGGCAGGCCGGCCTTTTCTCGGCGGAATAGCACCTCTGCGTACTCCGCGGCGGCGGCCTCGTCGAATGGAAGCACCGCGCCGCTCTCACGGTATGTCCGCAGCACCGTCTCAATCATGGAGCCGAGCGCCGCCCGACGTTTACCTGCCGGAAGTCGTCGTACCCCGGCGAGGAGTTCGGCGGCGGTCATCGCCGTGATCGCCACCTCGCCGGTCAGGGACTCCATCCACGCGAGGACGGAGGGATCGGGGCGCTTCCGAAGAACCTCCGAGACGACGTTCGTGTCGAGGACGATCACTCGAGGTCCACTGCCCGGGCGATGTCGGTACGCGCCGGGATTTCGAGGTCGATCCCACCGAGTTCACGCGACGCCTGGTACATCGCCAGCCCGATATTGGGCCGTTGCACGGCCCGGACCAGGATGTCGCGCAGCTCGGCCTCCATCGACCGGCCGTGAGCCCTCGCCTGTGCGGCAAGCTGCTCCTTCACGGAGTCGTCGAGACCCCGAATGACTACTGAGGCCATCACAATCACCTCCCCTTCGTGATATCAACTATGATATCAAAATCGGATAATTTCGATGATCCATGGCCCAGCTCATTTGGGGTTACCCGTAACGCCGGCAACGCCCATCTCGATAGCCGACTACACGCTGCCAAATGTGAGGGGTTTCCGGTGCGACGTTGGTTGGCTGTTCCAGGCACATTGTTGATGGCCGCCGGGCTGGCGGCGTGCGGCCCGAGTCCTGAAGCTGGTCCGGCCACGACCAGTTCGGTGCGGTCGACATCTCCGGCACTCACCTCGACCGATTCTCCACCGGCAACGTCGAGCGAAACGACCCCGGCCGAAGCGGCTGTGGCCGTCGATCCCAAGGAATACGCGACTGCCCTCGGCGTCTACTTCGTGACACCGTCGCGCAACACCTACTGCGGCTTGAGCCGACTGATTTCGGGTTGTCAGTCGAAGCGCGCGCCAGTGCCGAAAGGCGCCAACTGCGTGAACCCCACATTTCCGGTGAGTCAGCTGGCCAAGGGTTTCTATATCGAGGAGGACGGCCCAATCGTGCCCTCCTGTTTCAATCAGGGCGTCTTCGTTGCGTCTGACGAGCAGAAGGTCCTGCCCTACGGTTCGAAAATCACCGCGGCCGGGTTCACCTGCACGTCGTCGAGAGAGCGCGTCTCCTGCACACGGAACTCCGACGGTCACGGATTCGACCTGTCGACCGAACGCGCCAGCCAGTGGTAGTCAGGGCATCGACGTCGAGGGATGCGCTCACGTCACCTATCTTCCGGTGAAGCCCAGCTGAGAATGATCGATGTAGACGACGTCATCGGGTTTGCCGATCGGGTGTACGCGCAGCGTCATCGTCGGATTCGGGGTGTCGTCGACGATGATCACATGCGTGGTCCCGGCCGGCAGGTCGACCGGCCAGCCGGCGTCGTTGGTCGGGTGATCGACGAGAACCAGGGCCCGGCGGCCGGCGAGATCGACCTGGTCGTAGCAGATCGGGACCGGATCACCGAGAACATCGGCCGCGCCCCGGTCGGGTGCGGGCGGATGAAGCAGCAGCCGGTCGTGCATCCGGTCACGGCATTGCTCGGCGACCTCGAATGCCCGGTCGGGATCGGCGAGCAAGCGCTCGTATGTTTCAGCGTCGAGTCCGTAGAACTCCTCGTAGTCGACCATTCGGCCGGCGATCGGGATCGAGATGTACCGGCGACCGTCGTCGTCGATGCCCAGCGAGAACCGCTTCTCGCGCGAAACATAGGCCGGTGCGCGCACGGTTACTCAGCAGACGGTGACCGCCTAGCCGGCGGCCTTCTCCTTCTGCTTCGCCCGCACCGGCGTGATCGGCAGGCGCAGCGCGCCGGGCGCGCCCTCCGGAACGACCGGTGATACCGGAGCGACCGGCGCGATCCGCGCGTACGGCAATCCCTGCGCCGGACGCTGGTCGGCTTCACCCTTGTTCGGCCACAGCGACGCGGCACGCTCGGCCTGCGCGCTGATCGAGAGCGACGGGTTCACGCCGAGGTTCGCGGTGATCGACGCACCGTCGACCACATACAGCGACGGGTAGTTCCACACCCGGTGGTACGGGTCGATGACACCCGACGAGGGATCGTCGGAGATCACGCAGCCGCCCAGGTAGTGGGCCGTCAGCGGGATGTTGAAGATGTCGCCCCACGTCCCGCCGGCGATGCCGCCGTCGAGCTTGTCGGCGATCCGTCGGGTCGCCTCGTTGCCCGCGGGAATCCACGTCGGGTTCGGCTCGCCGTGCCCCTGGCGGCTGGTCACATACTTGAAGGGTCCGCGCTTGCGGACGAAGGTCGTCAGCGAGTTGTCCGACGACTGCATGACCAGCGCGATTACGGTCTTCTGACTCCAGCCGCGCGGGACGAGCAGCCGCGGCAGCCACGTCGGGTGGAGCAGGAACTGCTTGAGCGCTTGGCCAATCCGGTTGAGTCGCGAGCCACCGTCGGTGAGCACCGTCTGCAGGTAGGCCATCGCGTTCGATCCCTTGCCGTAGCGGACCGGCTCAATGTGCGTCGACTCGTCGGGGTGGAACGACGATGTGATCGCGACACCTTGCGAGTAATCGTTCTCGGGGTCGATCTTCGTGCTCATCGCACCGAGGATCGACTCGGAATTCGTGCGGGTCAGCACGCCCATCGCGTCGGAGATCTTCGGCAGCGTGGAGAGCTTGGCCGCGTGCATCAGCTTCTGCGTGTTGAACGTTCCCGCCGCCATGACCACATTGTCGGCGGTGAAGATGCGGCGACGGCGCCCGAACGGTCCCCACGACGACGAACCGTGCGTCGACACCTCCCACGTGCCGTCGGGAAGCTGGCGCAGCCCGTCAACGGTGGTGCGCTCGACGACCTGGGCTCCCGCGGACTCGGCCAGGCCCAGGTAGTTCTTGACCAGGGTGTTCTTGGCGCCGACACGGCAGCCGGTCATGCACGCTCCGCATTCGGTGCACGCGGTCCGCTCCGGTCCCGCGCCGCCGAAGTACGGGTCGGGCACGGTTTGGCCGGGTGACCCCTCGCCGCCGGTCTTCTCACCGAAGAACACGCCGACGGGCGTCGCGACGAAGGTTTCGCCGACGCCCATCTCCTCGGCGACCTCCTTCATCACCCGGTCGGAGTTGGTGAACGTGGGGTTCTTCACGACGCCGAGCATGCGGCTGGCCTGGTCGTAGTGCGGGCTGAGTTCGGACTCCCAGTCGGTGATGTGGGCCCACTGTTTGTCGTTGAAGAACGGCGACGGCGGCTTGTACAGCGTGTTCGCGTAGTTCAGCGAGCCGCCGCCCACACCGGCGCCGGCCAGGATCATCACGTCCTTGAGCAGGTGGATGCGCTGCACGCCGAGCAACCCGAGTTTCGGGGCCCAGACGAACTTGCGCAGGCGCCAACTGGTCTTGGCGAACTGGTCGTCGGTGAATCGGCGGCCGGCCTCGAGTACGCCGACTCGATACCCCTTCTCCGTCAGGCGCAGCGCACTGACGCTGCCTCCGAATCCGGAACCGATGATGAGCACGTCAAAATGACTGTCTTGTGGGCTGCGAGACATGGATTGATCATAGACCCCATGTCACATCGCTCATTGTCATACCCCGTGACCCAGGGCACAGTGGCCGACGGCGGGTGCCCACTCGGCAGGGGTGAGGTGCCCACTCGGCAGGGGTGAGGTGCCCACTCGACGTGGGTGAGGTGCCCACTCGACGTGGGTGAGGTGCCCACTCGACGTGAGTGAGGTGCCCACTCGGCGACTAGAGGCGGAGCTGTATTGGGTGGTCGAGTGCCGAGGAGCGCAGCGACTCGGTGTATCGAGACCACCGCAGGTGCCCAGTCGGCGTGGGTGAGGTGCCCAGTCGGCGTGGGTGAGGTGCCCAGTCGGCGGAGGTGAGGTGCCCACTCGGCGGATCTGCTGGTCAGGCGCGAACCGAGAGCCCTACCTTCTGGAACTCCTTGAGATCGTTGTACCCGGCCTTGGCCATCGACCGGCGCAGCGCGCCGACGAGGTTCAGCTCGCCGAACGGGTCGTCGGACGGGCCGAGGATGATCTGCTCGAGAGTCGGCCGGTCGTCGGGGGTGGCGATCTGCAGCATCGCGCCGCGCGGGGTGTCCGGGTGCGCCGCCGGAGGGGTCCAGTACCAGCCGCCGCCGGGGGCGCTGGCCGCCGAGGCCAGCGGCGTGCCCAGCACGACCGCGTCGGCACCGCAGGCGATCGCCTTGGCCAGATCGCCGGACGTGTTGATGTCGCCGTCGGCGAGCACGTGCACATAGCGGCCGCCGGTCTCGTCGAGGTAGTCGCGGCGGGCTGCGGCCGCGTCGGCGATCGCCGTCGCCATCGGGACGCCGATGCCCAGCACGTCGTTCGTCGTCGTCGACCCCTCGGTCGCGCCGTAGCCGACGATCACACCGGCCGCCCCGGTGCGCATCAGGTGCAGCGCGGTGCGGTGGTCGTGGACGCCGCCGGCGATCACCGGGACCTCCAGGTCGGCGATGAACGTCTTGAGGTTGAGCGGGTCGCCTCCCCCGTCGGCGACGTGCTCGGCCGAGATGATGGTTCCGTGCACGACGAGCAGCTCGACGCCGGCTTTGATCAGGCTCGGCGTCAGCTCGGCGGCGTGCTGCGGGCTGACCCGGACGGCGGCCGTCACACCGGCGTCCCGGATCCGCGAAACGGCTTCGGCCAGCAGTCCGGTGTCGATCTTCTGCGCATGAAGCTGCTGCAGGAAGCGGACGGCGGCTCGGGGGTCCGGGTCGTTCTCGGCGACGTCGCGCAACGCCGCGAGTTTGTCGTCGGCGTCGCGGTGACGCGCCCACAGTCCTTCACCGTTGAGAACGCCGAGCCCGCCGAGGCGTCCCAGCTCGATGGCGGTATCCGGCGACATCAGCGCATCGGTCGGATGCGAGAGGATCGGCGCACCGAACCGGTAGGCGTCGATCTGCCATGCCGTCGACACATCCTTCGACGACCGGGTCCGCCGCGACGGGACGATGCTGATGTCGTCCAGCTCGTAGGTCCGCCGGGCCGTCCGCCCCATCCCAAATTCCACAAGATCACGCACGACGACCGCGCCTTCCTGCCAGCCCCTTCGGCGGCATCACCATGACACCGGCCGAAATGGTTCGGCCAGCTCGCTATCGCTCCCGGCGCCAAGCACCGTCAGCGTGAATAGTAGTTGGGCGCTTCGGCGGTCAGCGTCACATCGTGCGGGTGGGACTCTTTGAGCCCGGCCGCGGTGATCTGCACGAACTGCGCGTGCTGCAACTCGCCGATCGACGACGAGCCGGTGTATCCCATCGCCGCCCGCAGGCCGCCGACCAGCTGGTGGATGACCTCGGCGAGCGGTCCGCGGAACGGCACGCGGCCCTCGATCCCCTCGGGTACCAGCTTCTCCTCGGCGAGCACGTCATCCTGGAAGTAGCGGTCCTTCGAGTAGGACTTGCCCTGGCCGCGGCCCTGCATCGCCCCCAGCGACCCCATGCCGCGGTAGCTCTTGAACTGCTTGCCGTTGACCAGGATGAGTTCGCCCGGCGACTCGGCGGTGCCGGCGAGCAGCGAGCCCAGCATCGCCGTCGACGCGCCGGCCGCCAGCGCCTTGGCGATGTCACCGGAGTACTGCAGTCCGCCGTCGGCGATCACCGGAACGTCGGCCGCCCGGCAGGCGGCGACGGCCTCCATGATCGCGGTGATCTGCGGTGCGCCCACCCCGGCCACGACGCGGGTCGTGCAGATGGAGCCCGGCCCGACGCCGACCTTGACCGCGTCGACCCCGGCTTCGATGAGCGCCTCCGCACCCGAGCGGGTGGCGACGTTGCCGCCGACGAGCTGAACGCGATCGCCGACTTCGGCCTTGAGCTTGCCGATCATGTCGAGCACGCCGCGCGAGTGACCGTGGGCGCTGTCGACGACGAGCACGTCGACGCCGGCGTCGGCCAGCGTCATAGCCCGGGTCCATGCCTCGTCACCCGCACCGACGGCCGCTCCGACGAGCAGCCGGCCGTCGGCGTCCTTGGTCGCCAGCGGATGCTGTTCGGTCTTCACGAAGTCTTTGACGGTGATGAGCCCGGTCAGCTTGCCCGCACCGTCGACGATGGGCAGCTTCTCGATCTTGTGGCGCCGCAACAGGTTCAGCGCGGCATCGGCGGAGACGCCCTCTTGCGCGGTGATCAGCGGTGCCGGCGTCATCACCTCCGACACCGGACGGTTCTGGTCGACCTCGAACCGCATGTCGCGGTTGGTGATGATGCCGACGAGCTCACCGGCGCCGTCGACGACGGGCAACCCGGAAATGCGGTAACGCGCGCACATCGCGTCGACCTCGGCGAGGGTGTTGGTCGGCGAGCAGGTCACCGGGTCGGTCACCATTCCGGCCTCGGACCGCTTCACCGTCTCGACCTGGCTCGCCTGCGACTCGACCGACAGATTGCGGTGCAGCACACCCATGCCGCCGGCACGGGCCATGGCGATCGCCATCCGGGCCTCGGTCACGGTGTCCATGGCCGAGGAGACCAGCGGCACGCGCAGGGAAACGCTCTTGGTCAGACGCGAAGAAGTGTCGACTTCGGACGGGATCACGTCCGACGCGGCCGGCAGCAGCAGGACATCGTCGAACGTCAAGCCGAGCATCGCAACCTTGGCGGGATCGTCGCCGCCTGTCCGCACATTCGCCATTGCCCCATCGTAGCGGTTCGCCGCACACCGCTCACCGGCCTCCCGCCCGGTGATGTCGCCGGTCACAGACGGTTCGCTGCGCTGGACCGGCTCACGGATCGGCTACGGTATAGGCGTGGCCAACCAGTATCCGCCCGGCCTGCCGCCGGACCCCTTCGCCGACGACCCGAGCGACCCCGCCGGGGCGCTCGACTCTGTCGAGCCCGGCATTCCGCTGGACCTCGCGGAGCGGCTCGCTGTCGAGGAAGATCTGGCCGACCTCGCCGTCTACGAATCCTTGCTGGCGCCGCAGGGAGTGCGCGGTCTCGTCGTCATGTGCGACGACTGCAACGAAGATCACTACCACGACTGGGACATGCTGCGCGCCAACCTGCAGCAGCTGCTCGCCGACGGCACCGTCCGCCCGCATGAACCGGCGCTGGACCCTCGTCCCGAGGATTACGTCACCTGGGACTACTGCCGCGGCTATGCCGACGGCCAGGCACACCGCGGACGCGGGCGTCGCTGAGTCTCGCCGATCAGCCGGATAAAGATCAGTTCGGCAGGATCGTGATCGGCGGCCGAGGCGGTCGCCATCCGGGGTTGCCCGGGCGCTGCTGCGGTTGAGTGGGCTCGGGTCGCTGTTGTTGTTGCGGCGGAGCCTGTTGCTGCGGCGGCTGAGTCTGCTGCGGCGGGGCCTGCTGGGTGTAGGTCGGCATCTCGTCGGTCACCGTGGGCGCGGGCGGCTTCGGCTTGGCCGCGGTCTTCTTCGGCGGCGCGGGCGGAGTCGCGGCCTTGATGGACGCTTCCACCGACGTCGCGAGGCGTCCGATCCACTCGTCCATCTGCGCGCGCGCTTCCTTGTTCTGCACCGGAGCCATGTTGGCCTGTGCGCGGTGCAGATACTGCTGAGCCTGTTCGGGCTTGCCGGCCGCGAGCAGCTTCTCCGCCTCCTCGAGGTTGTTGCGCGCATCGTAGGAAGCCTGCGTCTGCACGGCTTGCGAGGAGTAGACGACCTTCTTGATCGCCCACAGCGGATCCTCGGGGGTGGCCCCCTTGGACAGCATCGTCAGTCCACCGAGGGCGACACCGATGACGGCGGCTGCCCCGGCGACGAGCCTCAGGTGCCGAACGGCGCGACGAGAGGTCTTCGTGGAGCGCGCGGCGATAGCCGTTTCCACATCGTCGACGGTGATCGGCTCGGGGGCCGGGGCCCGGTGCACCGTGGTGCGCCATCCCACCAGCAGCTCGGCGAGTTCGAAGTCGACGGAGGTATCGGCGACGACCGGCAGGCCGAGACTGAGCGCTTCGACCATCTCGTCGTCGCGAGTGATGTCGGCGACGTCGAGATCGGCGACGTCGCCACCCTCGGTGGGCATCAGATCGCTCATCGGCGTTGCCCTTTCTCGTCTCGTTGGTCCTGCAGTTCGCCGCGCAGTTTCGTCAGCGCACGGTGCTGAGCGACGCGGACGGCACCGGGCGTCGAGCCCACCGCGTCCGCGGTCTCTTCGGCAGTCAATCCGACGACCAGGCGCAGTACTAGAATCTCGCGCTGCTTGTCCGGCAGGGTCGCCAGCAATGCCGTCATCCGACGATTCCCCTCGGCGTCGAGAGCTAGCTGCTCCGGACTGTCGAGGAAGTTGACCCGCTCGGGCATTTCGTCGGTCGGGTCGGCTTTGGACCGGCTGACCATCCGCATCGCGTCGGCGACCTTGTGTGAAGCGATTCCGTAGGCGAACGCCAGGAAGGGGCGCCCTTCGTCCCTGTACCTGGGCAGTGCCGTCATCACCGCCATCAACGCCTCCTGCGCGATGTCGTCGGCGGAGAACAAATGTCGCTCTCCGACTCCGATCCGCCCACGGCAGTAGCGCAGCAGCGGTTCCTGCACACTTTCGAGGACGGCGGCTAGCGCTCGGCGATCCCCCCCGGCTGCTGCCAGGACGGCCTCGTTAAGCGCATCACCTGTGAGTTTCATCGTCCGCTGCGGTTTCCGTGTTACAACCTGTGCGCGAGCTGTAGACGGGTCCGGGCGCACATCTGAGCCAGCCTAGCCCGCGGTCCCCGCGGGACACGAAATCCCCACCCGGAAAAAGCCCGATTCGCGCAACTTCGCGGTCACATCGTTCAGCCGGGCGAGTTCGGCACCGGCGGGCGAGAGCGCGACGACCATCTGCAGGCCGGCCCATTGCAGCGGCAAGAGCCCGGCGGTGGACGCGTCCTCGACGACCTCGCGTGCCCGTTCCGTTGCCGCAGCGGAGTCGCCCTCGGCCGCCATCGCTGCCGCGACGATCAACCGCGTCTTGACCTTGTGATGCGTCGAGGGGCATTCGGCGGCCAGGTTCGCCGCACGTTCGGCCCATTGCCTGCCGGTGTCGGCGTCACCGCGGTACAGCGCGTTCTCGGCATTGACCCAATGCCAGCGCAGGACCACCCGGCCGTCGACGAGCCAGTCGTCGACCGACTCGGAAGCCGGCTCGTTCTCGCCCCTTCCCACGAGGACATCGCCGGCACGTATCAGCAATCGCGACGACGAGTCGAACCGTCCGAGCCCCAGGTTGTCGGCGGCGAGCCCGACGAGCGCGTCGCCCACCGCGGCGCGCGCCCAACCCGGCCGCGGCGAGGGGAACTGATCCGCGACCTCGACGGCGGCACGGCCGTCGAGCCCGGCGGCGAAGTCGTGTCGCCCGGCCTGACGCAGCCACGACGCCCGCGTACTCAAGGCCAGCGAACGCATCGCACGGGCATCGACGTCGCCGGAGTGGCGCAGGGCCGGATCGAGTTCGTCGAGAACGGCTCTCCCGCGCGCCACCGCTCCACGAGAACCGTGGCCGACGGCCTCACGCCAGCGGGCACTCGCCCACGCCTGCTCCGCCATGGAAGACACGGTAGTTCACGGCCCCGGGGCCGCCCTTCAGTATCAGATCAAACTAGTTCTGACCAGTAACTAAAGCGTTAAATCTGGGCCAATTTTTACTATGCGCTATCGCGAATTCGTTAAATTGACTTTTGCTGGAGCGCTTGTTTAATGTGGCCGCAGAGCACCCCACAAGGGAGCCCGACACAGGGCCCGAAAGGGCCAGTGACCACAGAAGGAGATCGTCATGTCGATTCCCCAGCTGCCCGGTCCCAATGCCGATATCTGGGATTGGCAACGCCTCGGCACATGCCGAGGAGAGGCCTCCTCGGTCTTCTTCCATCCCGACGGCGAACGCGGCCACGCGCGCGTGCGGCGCGAGCGCCGCGCGAAAGAGTTGTGCCAGGACTGCCCGGTACTCGTCCAGTGCCGCGAGCACGCGCTGCGCGTCGGCGAGCCCTACGGGATCTGGGGCGGACTCGGCGAGTCCGAACGCGCCATGATCCTGAAGAACCGCGGTCGGCGCGGAAACCTCGCCGGCTGACTCGGCCGGAAACAAGCAGACCAAAGAACACCGCCCCGGATCCAGCGGATCCGGGGCGGTGTCGTTCCGAGCGGTTGGAGCTAGCCGATGACGGCAAGCACGTCGCGGGCGGACAGGATCAGGTAGTCCTGGCCGTCGTACTTGATCTCGGTGCCGCCGTACTTGCTGTAGACGACGGTGTCGCCCTCGGCCACGTCCACCGGGATCCGCTTCTCGCCGTCCTCGTCCCAGCGACCGGGGCCCACGGCGATGACTTTGCCCTCCTGGGGCTTCTCCTTCGCCGTGTCCGGGATCACCAGGCCGGAAGCGGTGGTGGTCTCGGCCTCGAGCGCCTGGACCAGGATCTTGTCCTCAAGCGGCTTGATGTTCACACTCGCCACGATGTGAGTCCTCTACTTTCATTTCCTGAACGAAAAACGATGACGTTTGTGGCCCTGCTCGTGCAAGCCCCCGTCGTCGCGGGTGAACGCGGGCTTCTCACAGTGCCAACTAGCACTCTATACCCGAGAGTGCCAGCACTCAAGGTTGGGTTGTGCTGATTCTCGTCGACCTGCCGTCGCCGGCGCTCATCGTCGCCGCGGACGCACCACCATCAGTTCCGTCTCGCCGTTCTGCGTGCCGTAGAGCCAGCCCGAACGCGGATCCACAGCCAGCGTGTGAATCTCACCGGGGATCTTGACGACGCGTTTCCGGTCGCGAAGGCGACGACGAACAGGCTGAGCGTCGCCGCGGCGACCACTCGCACACACCCTCGCCCGCGTCCCTGCACCGACGACCGCCCCGAAAATGTCTCCCGCCCCCGCACGTTATCCCCTCTCTTCTGCCACTGAATCCCTGATTAGGGGAGCCTAAGCTTTCTCACAGGGTTGTGACCAAATCGCGTGGCCGACGTCACACCTGCCGTCGCGCCGCCTACCGAGCCCTGGGGCGATGTTCGTCGACCACCTAAGTTAGGCTTGCCTTCATGAATCTCGCTCGTACCTGGCTGGCCCGCACCGGAACCGTCGCAACCGTCGTCGCGGCATCGTCCGCCCTACTGGTCCCCGCGACCGCGCACGCGGTACCCGACTACCAGGTCTCGTCGGTGCCCGCCGGAGTCGTGAGCGGCGGCGAGCTTGCGCTCGACCAGGGGCGCAAGCAGCTCTTCATCGCCGACAACAACGCACCCATGCGAACCACCGGCCGCGACTTCATTCCGAGCAACGATCCGGTGAAGCCCCGCGTCACCGTGTTCGACACGACGACCAAGCGGCCCGTGCGCAGCGTCGACCTGTCCAACCAGCCGGGCGGGATGATGATGATCGGCCCGGTCGAGCTGATCCCGACGCCGCAGGTGCCCGACGGCCTCGCCATCGACTCCAAGCGCGGTCGAGTCCTGGTCACCAACGCCCACGCCAGCGGCATCACCGTGTTCAACATGAACGCCAAGCGGGTCACCCCCGCCAACCTGACCCCGCTGCCCTACTCGCACCCGATGGGCGCGGTCGCCAACACCGCCACCGACCGCTTCTACGTCGGATTCAACGGCACCGGAAAGGTCGGGATCTTCAAGTCGTCGACCGGTCGCCTCGTCGGCGAGATCCCGAACCTCTACAAGGCGTCGTTCCTCGACATCGATACCAGCCGCAAGCGCCTTTACGTCGGGAACGCCGACTATGAGGCGAAGACGAACAACTTCGTCGCGGTCGTCGATCTGCGCACCCACCGTGTGATCAAGAAGATCAAGACACCGTCGAACTCGCGGCCCAAGGTCGACCCGAACACCGGCCGCATCTGGGCCTCCAGCTTCGACACCGGGAAGATCTCGATAATCGACCCGGCGTCGCTGCGCGTCGTCAAGACCATCGACACCAAGTCCTCGCCGTCCAAGCTGGCGATCGACGCTCAGCGCCGCCTCGTGTACACGGCGAACCTGCAGAAGAAGACGATCACCGTGCTCAACGCCGACTCCGGCGCCATCCTGAAGACGATCCCGACGGGCGGCAAGGCGGTGCACACCATCGTCGTCGATCCGGCGACCGGCATCGTCTACGGCACGCAACACATCAGCGGCCAGCTCACCGTTCTGACGCCGCGCTAGGACACGGTCGGCGGGTCTCGATACACCCTCTCGGCTAGCGCCTCGACGGCACTCGACCACCGGTGGGCACGGTCGGCGGGAAACTGGGCACGGTCGGCGTCAGGACAGGTCGGTCAGGGCCTGTCGCGCGATCGCGGCCAGGAACCGGGCTCCCGGCTCGATGATGTCGTCGTTGAAGTCGTAGGCCGGGTTGTGTACGGGTCCCCGCTCGTCGGTGATAGGACCGTTCCCGATGAACGCGTACGCGCCGGGGATCTCCTGCAGGAAGAAGGCGAAGTCCTCCGCGGCGAGAATCCCCGCGCAGTTGGCATCGACCCGTTGCGGACCGACGATGCCTGCGGCGACGCGTGCCACCCGCGCCGCTGCGGCCGGTTCGTTCACCGTGCAGGGGTAGCGGCGCTCGTAGGTCAGCTCGACCTCGACGCCGTGACTCGTCGCCACCGACGCGCAGATCTCCCCGACCAGGCGCTCGATCTCGTCGCGGGCCTGCGCCGAGAGGCAGCGCGCGGTCCCGCGCAGATGTGCCCGGGGCGGGATCACGTTGTTCGTCGACCCCGCAGTGAACTGGGTGATCGACACGACCGCCGGCACCGTCGGATCCAGCCGGCGGGCGACGATCGTCTGCAGCGCGGTCACCAGTGCCGAGCCGGCGACGATGACGTCGCCGGTCAGGTGCGGGGCCATCGCGTGCCCGCCCGCGGCGCTGAGCACGATGTCGAGGTCGTCGAAGGAGGCCAGCTGTGTGCCCGGCCGCACGGCGAAGTCACCTTCGGCGATACCCGGGATGTTGTGCAATCCGTAGATCTCCTGGATCCCGAACCGCTCGAGCAGACCGTCGGCGAGCATCGCGGGGGCGCCGGCCGCGCCCTCCTCGGCCGGCTGGAAGACGAGCACGACCCGGCCCGCGAAATCCCGGTCCGCGCCGAGGATCTCGGCGGCGCCGAGCAGCATCGCGCAGTGACCGTCGTGCCCGCAGGCGTGCATGACGCCCGGCGTCTGCGACGCGTGCGGCCGTTCCAGTTCCTCGGTGATGGGCAGGGCGTCCATGTCGGCGCGCAGACCGACGGTCGGCCCGGGCGACGTCCCGTCGATCACCCCGACGACCCCGGTCCCGCCGATTCCGGTCGTCACCTCGACGCCGAGTCCCCTCAGGCGGTCGGCGATCACGCCCGCGGTCCGGTGCTCGTCGAACGCCAGCTCGGGATGCGCGTGCAGATCGCGCCGCAACGCCCGCAGCCCGTCGACGTCCACGCCGCTCACCGAAGTCATGTCCGCCACGATAGTGGCCCGTGCCGGAACGCTAGGCCATCCGCGGGATCACCAACGGCGTCCCGGACTCCGGATCGTCGATGATCCGGCAGGCCAGGCCGAACACCTCCTCGACGACCTCCTCGGTCACGACCTCGGCCGGCGCGCCCTGTGCGACGATCCGCCCGTCGCGCATCGCGACCACGAAATCGGCGTAGCGGCAGGCCTGATTGAGGTCGTGCAGGACGGCGACGACCGTGCGTCCCTGCTCGCGGTTGAGGGCGCGGCACAGCTCCAGCAGTTCGATCTGGTGCGCGATGTCGAGGAAGGTCGTCGGCTCGTCCAGCAGGATCAGCGGCGTCTGCTGCGCGAGGACCATCGCGACCCACACGCGCTGGCGCTGGCCTCCGGAGAGCTGGTCGACGCGGTGGTCGGCCAGCTCGGTGGTCCGGGTCGCCGCCAGGGCCTGCGCGACGATCCGTTCGTCGTCAGGCGACCAGTTGCGCAGGAAGCCCTGATGCGGGAACCGGCCGCGCGACACGAGTTCGGCGACGCGGATGTCTTCGGGCGGCGTCGACGACTGTGGCAGCAGCCCGAGGATCTTGGCGACCTCTCGCGGGGCGTATTCGCTGATCACCTTGCCGTCCAGGACCACGCTGCCGCTGCGCGGCGCCAGCACCCGGGCCAGCGACTTGAGCAGCGTCGACTTGCCGCACGCGTTCGGGCCGATGATGACCGTGAACTCGTCGTCGGGAATGGTCAGGCTCAGCCCGTCGACGATGGCGCCGCCGTCGTAGCCGAGCGTCACATCACGGGCGATCAACCGATCATTGGCAGGACTATCCACGCGCACGCCTCATCTCGGTGAACAACAGGTAGCAGAGGTAGACACCGCCCAGGCACACGGTGACGACGCCGACGGGGAGCGGACTGCGCATCACCGCCGACACCCACATCGCGATGATGTCGCCCACCAGGAGCAGCAGGGATCCGACGAGCGCGGTGACGGTCCACGGGGTATGACCGGAGCGGCACAGCCCTCGCGCGATGTGCGGCGCCGACAAGGCGACGAAGGCCACCGGCCCGGCGACCGTCGTCGCGACGGCGATCAGCGCGACGCCGACGACGGGCAGCGCGATCGACACGCCCCGGGTCTGGGCGCCCAGGGCCCTGGCCAGATCCGGCCCCAGGTCGATGATCCGCGCGCGGCGGCTCAGCAGCGCCAGCACGACGAAAAGCACCCCCGCGACCGCGAGGGCCGGCCCGAGATAGGACCAGTTGCGGACGATGCCGGTGTCGAGGGTGCCCGCCCCCCACTGGGCAGCCGACATCGCCGCGTCGAGATCGGCGCGCAGGATCAGCCAGTAGTTGACCGACGCCAGCATCGCGCTGATCGCGACACCGGTGATCACCAGACGGAATCCTCCGACACCGCGCTTGTAGGCGACGAAGTACACGACGGCCGCCGTCGCCAGACCGCCGATCAGCGCACCGGTGGCCATGGCGACGAAGCCCAGTCCCAGCACGAGGGCGGCGACGAGTGCGCCCGTGTAGGAGCCGACGCCGAAGCCGATGAGGTCCGGGCTGCCCAGCGGGTTGCGGGTGAGCAGCTGGAAGATGCCGCCGGATGCCGCCATCGCCGCACCCATCACGATCGCCGCCAGGACGCGCGGCACCTGCCACTCGCTAATCGCGAGCCTTGCCAGCGGGTCGTGGCCGGTGATCGCGTCGGGGAGGTTGGCGAACCCGACCCCGTCGTCGGCGGCGACGAGTCCGACGCAGAAGGCCACCGCGAGCGCGGCGACGAGCACCAGCCCGACGACGAGCGAGCGGCCGTCCACCCGTTCGGAGAGCCGTCCGACGCGCACGACCCGCTGCGGTCGGCCGAAGTCGATCGTCCCCGTCATCGGCTCGCCCCCGCCGAATTGCGGACCAGCAGGATGAGGATCGGGGCGCCGACGAAAGCGGTGACGATACCGACCGGGATCTCGTCGGGAACCACGAGGACGCGCCCGATCACGTCGGCGGCCAACACCAGCACGGCGCCGAGCACGACGGCGAACGCCACCGCGCAGCGCCCGGTGACGCCCAGCGCGAGCCGAATCGCATGCGGCACCATCAGGCCAACGAACCCGATCGGCCCGGCGGCCGCCGTCGCGGCTCCCGCCAGCAGCGTCACGGCCACCAGGGCGACGACGCGGATCGTCGCGACGCGCACCCCGAGGGCCGTCGCCATCTCGTCGCCCATCCCGGCGACGTCGACGGCATGGGCGACGGCGAAGGCGATCAGGATCCCGACCACGATGAACGGAGCGACCCGCAAGGTCACCGACAGGTCGCGGCCCACCACCGAGCCGACCTCCCAGATGCGCAGCGTCTCGAAGGCATTCGGCCACAGCAGCGTGATCCCGCGGACGGCACCGGTCAGGACCGCCGTGACCGCGATGCCCGCCATCGTCACGCGCAACGGGGTAAGCGGCCCGCGACCGGCCGTGCCGAGGCCGTAGACGACGGCCATCGCGAGCACCGCGCCGACGAAGGCGAGGCCGATGTTCCACCAGATCGAGGTCAGTCCGAAGATCCCGATGCCGAGGGTGACGGCGAGAGCGGCACCGGCGTTCACGCCCAGGATCTGGGGGTCGCCGAGTGGGTTGTTCATCAGCCGCTGGATCAGCAGCCCCGAGACGCCCAGCGCCGCGCCGACGAGGACGGCCAGCACGGCGCGCGGCACCCGGTAGCCGATCACGGCGTCGAAGTCGAAGCCCGCATCGCGCCCGCGCAACGCGTCCCACACGGCACCGGCGCTGACGTCGCGCGAACCGACGAACAAGCTCAGCCACACGAGGACGGCGAGCACGGCGACCAGTCCGAGCCAGATGACCGCGAGGCGAATACCGCGCCGGCGACGAGCACCGGCGGCCCGGTCCGCACGCGCGTCCCGCACCGCGACGCCCTCGGTCACCGGGCTCCCGCTTGGCGCACCGCGGCGATCAGATCGTCGATCGTCGGCGACTGGGCCACCGTCTCGAAGTCCAGTCCGGCCGCACCGGAGGCGCGCCACTTGTCGAGCAGTGCCATCAGCTGCAGCGAATCGATGCCGCTGTCGGCGAGCATCAGCGCCCCGGTCAACGCCGCCGGATCGACCATCAGCTTGTCCGCCAGGTCGGCGCGCAACCGCTCCGCGCTGAAGGGATCCTCGGGCTTCGCCTTCACGTCGGCGTCAGCGCGCTGGGCCTTCTTACTGACCTTGCCGACGGCCGTCGTCGGGAACTCGTCGACGATCAGCACGTCGTCGGGGATCTTGAACCGCGCCAGACCGGCCTCGCGGAGGAAGCCCCGGAGCACGAACTCGTCGGGGACCTCCCCCGCCCCGGCCGCCGACGACGACGGGATGACGTAGGCGACGATGCGCTCGCCGAGACGTTCGTCCGGCGCCCCGACGACCGACGCGTCACGGACCCCCGGATGGCGCAGCAGGACGCCCTCGACCTCGGTCGGGGCGATCTTCTCCCCCGCACGGTTGATCTGGTCCTTGTCGCGCCCGACGACCGTCAGGTACCCGTCGGAATCCCGGACGACGCGATCGCCGGTGCAGTAGAACCCGTCGTCGGTGAACGACTCGGGCGAGGCGTCGCCCCAGTACTCGCGGATCGTGTACGGCCCGCGGGTCTGCAGGCTGCCTTCCTGTCCGTCGGGCAGCACGTTGCCGTCGGCATCGACGACGCGGATCTCGTCGTCGGGGCTGATCGGACGCCCCTGCGTCGAGACGATGCGCTCGACGTCGTCGTCGAGCCGGGTGTAGTTGACCAGCCCTTCGGCCATGCCGAAGACCTGCTGCAGCGTGACGTTGGGGAACAAGTCGGGGACGCGGCGGGCGACGGTCTCCAACAGTTTCGCACCGCCGACCTGCAGCACCCGCAGCGACGACACGTCGTAGCGCCCGGATTCCGGCGAGTCGAGCCACGTCGCGACGAGCGGGGGAACAGCCGATAGCTGGGTGATGCGCTGGTCGGCGATCGTGGACAGCACGGTGCGCGCATCGGTCCCGGGCACCATCACGATCCGTGAGCCGGCGTACAGCGCGCCGAGGATGCCGGGACTGCTCATCGTGAAGTTGTGCGACACCGGCAACACGACGCCGAAGACCGACGACTCGTCGAGTCCGCAGATCCGCGCGGACTCGCGCACCGAGTAGAGGTAGTCGTCGTGGGTGCGGCCGATCATCTTGGGCGCGCCGGTCGTGCCGCCGGAAAGCTGGAGGAAGGCGATATCCGACGGGGCGCCCGACCTCCCGGTCGACCCCGCGTCCTCGCCGCGCGCCGCCGCCAGCGCATCCGGTGCGGCCAGGTCGGCGACGATCGTGTGGAACGGCCGGTCGTCCGACACGGCCGGACGCACCCGGGCGAGCCTCTCGGCATGCGCGGCGAAGTCGGTTCCGCCGAACTCGCCGACCGTGAGGAACGCCGCGGCGTCCGAGCGGGCGACGAGGTCTTCGAGTTCGGCTGCGCTGTGACTCGCCAGCGCGAAGACCGGCAGAACGCCGGCGTCGAACAGTGCGAAAACGACTTCGACGTACTCGGTGACGTTCGGGAACTGGACGACCGCGCGGTCGCCCGGCCGCAGACCGTACTTCTCGACCAGCCCGTTGGCCAGGCGGCGCGACCCGT
Organism: Gordonia araii NBRC 100433; assembly: GCF_000241265.1. Classification (GTDB taxonomy): domain Bacteria; phylum Actinomycetota; class Actinomycetes; order Mycobacteriales; family Mycobacteriaceae; genus Gordonia; species Gordonia araii. The sequence continues at coordinate 5,560 of NZ_BAEE01000028.1, read as the reverse complement.
CGAGGAGTTCGGTGTAGGTCAGCGCGCGGCGTTCGTCGCGCACCGCCTCCGAATCGGGGTGGGCGGCAGCGGACTCCGCGAGCATCCCGGCGTGCGTCTGCCCGATCCAATAACCGGCAGATCGGTAACGTTGCGCCACCTCAGGGGGATATCCAGCCACGAGGCGATCGTAATCCATAGGTTAACCTAAGCTGCAGACCGCACCAGATCGGAAGCGTCCATCTTGCACGACGAATTAACACCCGCGCAGCTTGCCGTCTGGTTCGCACAGCTGCAGGTCGCGGACGCGCCGGTGTACCAGTGCGCCGAGCGGATCGACATCGTCGGCGAGTTCGATGCCGAACGTTTCGCCGCCGTGCTCGACGATTGCCTGAGCCAGGTTCCCCCGCTCAACGCCCGCTACGCCGACGACGGATCCGGCCCCCGCATCTCCCCCGACCCTCGCGAACATCGAGCGCGGCTTCACGACGCCGCCGACGATGGCGAGTTGGAGAGCATCATCGCCGGGGCCATGACGACCGCTCCGATCAGCGACGAGATCGCCGGGGACCGGCTCTCCGGGCAAGATGTCGTGCGCCTGGCGCACGATCGGCACGTATGGATCACTCGCATTCACCACATCGCCGTCGACGGCTACTCCTTCGCCCGCCTGCTCCGCTGGGTCGCCGACTGCTATACGGCCGACGTCACCGGCCAACCCCGCCCGGATATGCCGTTCGCACCGGCCGATCCGTCCGCGACCGCGGGCACCGCCGACGACGCCGACTTCTGGGCCGCCTACGCCGACACCGCACGGCCGCCGTCGGTATCGCGGTCCGAGCCGGCGCTCGCCCGCGAGCGCGCGCTGCGCATCACGCACCGGCTGCCTCCCCGCGCGTCGGCGACCGACCGGGGCTGGGCGGAATCGCTGATGGCAGCGCTCGCCTGCTACGTCGCGGCCTATTCCGGCGAGCCGACGGTCACCCTCGGCGTGCCGTGGGCCAATCGCCGACTCGGCGCACCGGTGACGATGGAGCCGGAGGTCAACATCCTGCCGCTGCGCGTGACCGTCGCACCCACCGCGACGATCGACGACCTGATCGGCGGTGTCGCCCGGGAGTTGCGCACGGTCCGGCCGCATGTGGGCTATCGCGCCGACCGGCTGCGTCGCGACCTGGGACTCGTCGGCGCCGACACCCCGCTGTTCGGACCGGGCGCCAACCTCAAGTTCTTCACCCCGCAACTGCGCTTCGGGGCAGCGGCCGGCACCGTCGGCAACATCGCGATGGGACCGGTCGACGATCTGACGCTGACCGGATCGCCTCAGCCGGACGGCGGTTTCGTCCTGGAGGTCGAGGCCAACCCGGCCCGCTACACACTCGCTGAGGCGGAGGCGCACGCCGCCCGCCTGCGCGCACTGCTGTCACGGGTCAGCGAGGACGACGGCGACACGCTGATCGGCTCACTGCCCGTTGCCCTGCCGAGCGAGGCGACACTCGAGATCGTCGAGCTGAACCGGACCGACCAGCCGGCACTGGTCGACGAGGCCGAGTCGACGACGCTGACGACGCTGCTCACCGATGCGGCCGCCGAGCACGCCGATCGGACGGCACTCCTTTGGTCCGACACCGCCGAGTGGGCACCTCACCCGCGCCGAGTGGGCACCTCACCCACGCCGAGTGGGCACCCCCACACACTCACCTACTCGCAGTTGCGGGCCGCCGTCGACGATCTCGCCGCGGCGTTGCGCACACACGGAGTCGGCCCCGGCGGTGTCGTGGCCCTGCGGCTGTCCCGCTCGCCGGAAATGGTGTGCGGACTGTTGGCCGTTCTCGCGTGCGGGGCGGCCTATCTGCCGATCGACCCCGAACTGCCACCGTCCCGGATCGAGGGCATGCTCGACGACACGCGCGCCCGGGTCGTCCTGACACCGCCCGCCGGTGCCGAAGCCGACTGGCGCGCAGGGGAACTCGCGCTCGACATCGACGTGCTGACGGACGACGACGGGGATCGGGCGGGCGCGCCGACGCCGCGCGACGCCGCGTACATCATCTTCACCTCCGGCTCGACCGGTCGCCCGAAGGGCGTCGTGATCGAGCACCGCAGCATCGTCAACCGGCTGCGGTGGATGGACGACACGTTCGCGCTCACCCACGACGACCGGGTCGTGCAGAAGACCCCCTACTCCTTCGACGTTTCGGTGTGGGAGTTCTTCTGGCCGCTGATCCGCGGCGCCACCCTGGTCCTGGCGTCACCCGGCGTCGAACGCGACGGCCCGGCGCTCGCCGCGGAATTCGCCGGCTTCGGCGTCACCGTCTGTCATTTCGTCCCGTCGGCGCTCGCCGCCTTTCTCGCCGCCGATCCGCCGTCGGACGATCTCGCCGCGCTGCGCCTGATCGTGTGCTCGGGCGAAGCCCTGCCTCCCGAAGTGCTCCGGCGCGGCCGGGACCTGCTGCCGTCGGCCGTGATCGACAACCTCTACGGGCCGACCGAAGCCGCCGTCGACGTCACCGAATGGGCGCCGGACGCGGAGTGGGACGGCTCCGTCGTGCCGATCGGTTCCCCGATCGCCAACACCCGCGCCTACGTCCTCGACAAGGCGCTGCGCCCGCAGCCTCCCGGCGCCGTCGGCGAGCTCTACCTGGCGGGGATCCAACTGGCCCGCGGATACCTGATGCGCCCGGGGCTGACCGCGACCCGCTTCGTCGCCGACCCGTTCCGCCCCGGCGAGCGGATGTACGCGACCGGCGACCTCGTGCACCGCGACGATCACGGCCGACTGATCTACGTCGGGCGCGTCGACGACCAGGTGAAGGTGCGCGGCCGGCGCATCGAACTGGGCGAGATCCAAGCGGCGCTCGCCGATCTTCCCGATATCGAGCAGGCCGTCGTCGTCACCCGCGAGGTCGCGACGGGCACCGGATCCACGACGGTGATCGTCGGCTACGTCGTCGCCGCCGGTGCGCCCGTCGATCGGTTCGCGGTCCGCGACCAGCTCGTCCGCCGGCTGCCCGCGTACATGGTTCCCGACGCGATCGAGGTGCTCGAGGCCATTCCGATGACGCGCAACGGCAAGCTCGACCGTCGGCAATTGCCCGAGCCGCGTCTGGGCTCCGACGCGGTGACCGCCCCCCGCACCCCGACCGAACTGGCGATCGCGCCGTTGTTCGCCGAGGCACTGGGACGCGACGAAGTCTCGGTGACCGACAGCTTCTTCGACCTCGGCGGCACGTCGCTGAGCGCGTCGGCGCTGGCCGGGCGCTGCAGCGAGGTCCTCGGCACCCCCGTCGGCGTCGCCGACCTCTTCGCCGCACCGTCGATCGCCGCGCTGGCCGAGCGGATCGCCGGGGACGGGTCCGCCGATCCGTTCGGCCGCCTGCTGACCCTGCGCGCCGCTCCCGACGACGGATCCGCCGATCCGCCGGTCTTCGCCGTTCACCCCGCCGGCGGCCTCGGCTGGTGTTACGCCGGCCTGCTTCCGCATCTGCCCACGAGTACCGGGTTGTACGCGCTACAGGCCGACGGTCTGAGCGGCGACGCCGACGCCGGACCGCTGCCCGCGTCCCTGACCGATGTCGCCCGGGACTATCTCGACACCATCGAGTCGGTCGCCCCGACCGGCCCGCTGCGCCTGCTGGGCTGGTCGGTCGGCGGCGTCATCGCCCACGAGATCGCCGCGCAGACCGCCGCTCGCGGTCGAGAGGTCGCTCAGGTCGCTCTCCTCGACGCGTATCCGAGCGAATGCTGGGCCGACCAACCCCCCGCCACGCCCGCCGAGGTGCGGCGGGCACTGCTCATCATGGCCGGCGCCGAGTCCGACGCCGCCCTCGACACCGACGACGACGTGCTGGCGGCCTTGCGCGAGAACCACGCCGCTCTGGGCAGCCTGACGCTCGATCAAGTCCGCAGCATCACCGATGTCGTCAGCCATTTCGCCGCCCTCATGCGCGCCCACCGGACGGCCGTCATCGACGGCGACGCCTGGCACTTCGCCGCCGCCGAGAGCGCGGAGGACTTCCTGCCCGCCCTGGCGTGGGAGCCACATGTGCGAGGCGCGGTGCACTACGCCAACCTCCCGGTGAACCATCCCGGGATGGTGGCACCGGATTCGCTGGCCGCCGTCGCCGACGCCCTGACCCGGCCCAGCGCCTCCGAGGCCGGCGCCGACGCACTGCGCGCGCGCATCGTCGACGGCGATCCGGGCGATGACCCCGACGCCGTGATCGCCGGCCTCGTCGTGCACGGCACCCCGCTGCTCACCGACGACCCCGACGACCCCGACCGCCAGCGGGTCTTGCTCACGTTCACTGCCGATCCCGGCAGCGCAGGGGTCTACGCGTGGGCCAACCGCCTCACCGACGGCGCGCACGGCGAACGCGGCCAGATGCGCCGATGGGGGGCGACGAATCTGTGGTTCACGGAGTTCTCCGTCCCGCGCGACACGATGGCGACCTACCGCTTCTACCCGTACGGTCCCGACGACCCCGCGCTGCACGACGGTGAACTGCGCTATTCGCGCGAGGTCGCGCGCGGCGCGGTGAGCGATCCCGCGAACCCCCTGGCCGACGACTCACCCTTCGGCTCGGTGCTCTGCGGTTCCTCTGCCCCCGACCTTCGCCCGTGGTGTCGGCCGAAGCCCGCGAGTCCGCCGCTCGCGGCCACCGGCACGTTGGCCCTCGATTCGCTCGGCGTCGACGGTGCCGAGCCGGTGCGGTGGCGGCTGACCGAGCCGCTGGGCGCGGGTACCGGCACCGCACGCCTAGCGGTCCTCCTCGACGCCGACAAGTGGTTCGACACCTGCGACCTGCCCGCGATGCTCGCCGGTGCGGCCGACGAACCCGATGGTGAGACATCCGCCGGGCCGATCGCCCTCCTCGGGATCGACGCGCCGAGCACCGCCGCGGCCCGGCTGCAACAGCTCGGCGCGAACCGGGGCTTCCTCACCGCCCTCGTCGACGAGGTGCTCCCCACGGCGCGCCGCACCCTGGGACTGTCCGACGGGCCGACCGTCTGGGCCGGTCAGAGCCTCGGCGGCATCGCCGCGCTGGCCGCGGCCGCCTGGTTTCCGGCCGAGGTCGACGAGGTACTCGCGTATTCTCCGTCGATGTGGTGGAAACCCGGCCTGACCGGCCGGCCCGCCGAGTGGGTGGACGAACGGAGCTGGATCGCGGGCGAAGTCGCCGGCTCGGCGCCGCGTGCCGTGCGTCTGGCCGTCGGGCGCAACGAACGACTGCTCGTCGGTCCGGTGACGGCGTTGGCCGACGAGCTGGCGGGGGCCGGGTGGCCGGCGACGCTTCACCGCTATGCCGGCGGCCACGACCTCGCGTGGTGGGCCCACCTGCTGTTTCGCGATCTGACGACTGGAAAGGGAGGGCGACCATGAGGCTTGCCGCCCGGATCATCACCACTGTCACCGGAGGCCTGCTCGCCGTCGGGCTGGCCGCATGCGGTTCGGAACAGACCGCGGCACCGCCATCGGACGGCCGGGCCTACGTCGATGCCGCCAACCGCAGCGTCACGATTCCCAAGAACCCGACGCGGGTGGTCACCCTCGCCGAAGGCGCGCTCGATTCCGCACTCT
>NZ_BAEE01000029.1 GCF_000241265.1 Gordonia araii NBRC 100433 | reverse complement strand
ATATTGCCGCCGAATTGGAATCGATGTGTACCGCCTACAACCACGGACTCCGCAGCTGCAGGACAGCGGTCGATGAGGCCTACAACTCGACTATGGCTGGTCACGACGATGACGATGACGATCAACTAAGGAAAGCCGCCGCAAAGATTAGAACGATCATCAGCTCCTTCGAAGGAACATTGACAGCCTATGCCGCTAGCGGCCAGAAAGTCACCTCTGACTCCGAGACCGCAAAGCGCTTCCTTGAGCCAATAGCTTCGCGGTCGCCCGTTCCCGCGGACTTCGAACACGAAGACTCCGAGCGTGGCCGTGAAGGCGAAGCCGCTATGACTGCTGAGCAGATACGGGAAGTAATCAATACGCTACGGAAGGGAAAGAACCGTGGCGTCTATGTAGCACCTTCCGAAGAAGAGATCCAGTCTCTCTATGATCGCCTTTCGCGGGGCGGCGTGCCTGACTTGGCTCGAATTAGTGTCCACCCCGGAGTGCGACCAGGGCTTTTGCTAGATCTGCGGTGAGGGGGTCGGCGGCGGTGAGGGTTTTGCCGCCGATGTCGATGTAGACGGTGCGGTAGCGGCGGGCGGTGGTGACGAATTTCTTGATCGACCACTCAGTGCGGGCCTCGATGATGCGGGTGACTGCGAGGGCGGCCATCACTATCGCCAGGTGAGCGCGGATGGAGTCCTCGGTGTGGTGGTAGATCGGGCGGGCGGCCAGATCGGATTTGGACATGCGGAAGCTCTTCTCGATCCGCCAGAGCTGGTGGTAGGCGCCGATCACGAAGTCCGGGGCCGGATCGGTGGTGTTGGTGGTGTAGGCCTTCCACCCGGCCAGTGCCTGCGCTTTCTCGGCCAGCTCGCGGTTGACCGACTTCTCGGCGCCGGCGAGCTTGACGAACCGGTTCCGCTTGACCGGGATCTTGCCCTGCACGGCCTTCTCCGCTTTGGCTACTTGTTCGTTGATACCGCGCAGGCTGCGTCGCGCTCGGTCGGCGCTGTACCGGTAGTAGGTGACCCGATCAGTGGAGTAGCTGGTCTTCGGGTTCGCCGGAAACCGCTGCGTCAGGGTCAGCCCGTCGGGCGGCTCCTGGCCTGGGTGGCTCTGCCGCCATTGGTCGATCTGGTACGGCACCGTGGGGAGTTTGTCGCCGAGGATAAACGTGAGGCCGGCGTTCTCGATCGCGGCCATGCTGGCCGCTGAGATCATGCCCGCATCAGCGACGACGGTGACCTCGGTGAGCTGGTGGGCGGCCATGAACGAGGTGATCGTGGGGATCATGGTGAGGGTTTCGGCTTTGTTGCCCTCGAACGCTTCGATCATCAGCGGAAACCCGCTGGCGTCGGTGAGCATGCCGACGGTGATCTGCGGTTCCAGGCGGCGTTCCTTGGAGAAGCCGGGTTCGCGGAAACCGTCGGCCTTGTCGGTCTCGAAATACAGTGTCGTGACGTCGTAGAGCACCAGAGTCGCCGGCCCGAGCCCGGCATGAGCTGCGCACGCGGCAGCAAGCTGTTGCCGCCAGGACGTGCCAGCGTAGACCGGGAGCCGCCGTTTGACCGTCGCGTACGAGGGCACCGGCACTCCGACCTCGTCCAGGACCCGCAGGGAGTCCAGTTTGCTGGTCGGTTCGATGATCCTCGCCAGCACCAGATCCCGGAACACGGAGTCCCCGCCAGTCGTGTCGTCGAAGCCGAGTTCGCGGTACACCCCGTCCAGGGCGTCCCACAGGACTGACATGCGGCTGCCGCGGATCGGCAGTGTCTCTCCTGTGTCGGCGGCCGAGAGCCCGAGGTCGAGTTGCCCCTGACCTTCCGATAACCGTTGCGCGGCAACATTTTTCAGCGCGGCAAGTTCGGCGTCATTGTGTGCAGACCCGATGTGGTCGATCATGCGGGCGCCCTTACGGTTGGAGTACACGATCTGCACCGCGGTCGCCCCCGAGGCCGTCTTCACCGTCCGCACGAACGCCATCCCACCAGCCTAGAATCCCCGATTAGTGTCCACCCCGACACCCCAACCCGCAGGTCACAGGCCCGCCGACCTCAGAATCCGCAGAAGTGAGCCAAGTCAGGTATGACTGCTGAGCAGATACGGGAAGTAATCAATACGCTACGGAAGGGAAAGAACCGTGGCGTCTATGTAGTACCTTCCGAAGAAGAGATCCAGTCTCTCTATGATCGCCTTTCGCGGGGCGGCGTGGAAATCACACCTGACTCCGGGTACTACAAAAACGGACATATGGTACGACTCCCTGACGGTACGACCGTTGGATATAGGCCAGAGTCAGGTTCCGGAGGAGCCACTCTGGATGTCGTCTATCCAAACGGAAGGAAAGCGAAGGTGCACGTTGAATAGCAACATTTCGCCAGACGAAGAAAAAGAGAAGGTGTTTGCGATTCTTCTCATCGAGGGCCTAGACGATTGGGTGCCAATCGATAGCGCGTTCAATGCCGTCCACTACGTGACTGGTTCGAGCAACGGGGCCTCGCTGACCGTACGGCCAGTTCTGCACCGGATAGTAGACGAGGGCCTCGCCGTCGTCGGCACTGTGGACGAAGGATTCCACCCATGGCCGGGAGGCAACGCAGAGGTGCTCAACAGGATGGACAGATTTATCGAACAACACCCCAATGGGCTGGATCCGAGTTACGAGTTCTGCTTCGAACTGACCCCGAAGGGCAGGGAATTGGCTGCGACCATTCCCGACCCGTTTGCAGATGACCCCGTGTGGTGAGCGACACTTCGCCATTCTCCGAGCACTGCACGACGGCCTCCAATGTAGATCCGCGTTGAAGGTCGTCGTGTCGAGTTTGGTCTACTCGTCGGTGATCCCGGCGAGCGCGTCCATCTCCTCGAGGGTCTTGCCCTTCGTCTCCGGCACGAACCTGGCGACGAACAGGAACGAGAGCACGGCGAAGATCGCGTACATCGAGTAGCCGAAGGTGAGGCCGGGACCGTCCTTGATGATCGGGAAGGTCTGGGTGATGAGCCAGTTGGTGGCCCACTGCCCCGCCGCGGCCAGCGAGAGCGCCGCGGCGCGGAAGCGGTTCGGGAACATCTCGCCGAGCAGCACCCAGACCACCGGGCCCCAGCTCATGCCGAAGAAGACGACGAAGAGGTTGAACGCGACCAGCGCGACCGTCGCCCAAATACCCGGCAGGGTCTGCACCACCTCGTTGGTGTCGGCGTCGACCACCGCGTTGCCCAACGAGTCGACCTTGTCGACGAGTTGCCCGAAGGCCACGGCCAGCGTGACCAGACAGACGGTCATACCCACCGAACCCACCAGCAGCAGCGGCTTGCGGCCGACCCGGTCGACCAGGGCGATGGCGACCAAGGTCGTCAGGATGTTGACCACCGAGGTGAAGGTCGACGTCAGGAACGCCGAACTCTCGTCGAACCCGGCTGAACCCCAGACCACGTTCGAGTAATAGAAGACGACGTTGATACCGACCGCCTGCTGGAAGACCGAGAGCAGCAGGCCGATCCAGACGATCGGGTACACCTTGCCGCTCGGACGCTTGAGGTCGCGCCACGACGGTTTCGTCTCGGTCTTCACGCTCGACCGGATGCGGTTGATGGTGATCTCCAGGTTCCGCTCGCCGAGGAGGCGCTCAAGGACGGCGCGCGCCTCGGGGATGCGCTGCTGGGAGATGAGATAGCGGGGCGACTCGGGAATCGTGTACGACAGCACGCCGTAGAGGATCGCCGGAAGCGCCATGGCGAGGAACATCCAGCGCCAGGCCTCCATACCGAACCACAGATCCTTCTCGGCGCCGCCCGCCAGTCGCTGAAGTGCGAGGTTGACCAGGAAGGAGAGGAAGATGCCGGTCACGATCGCCAGTTGCTGCAGCGAACCCAAACGTCCACGTAGGCGCGCGGGCGAAGTCTCGGCGATATAGGCCGGCGCGATCACCGACGCGACACCGACGGCGAAACCTCCGATGATGCGGAACACCACGAAGAACGCCAACCCGCCCATACCCCAGGACTCGGGGGCGAACGCGCAGCCGATCGCGCTGGCGAGGAACAGCACGGCCGCGATCTTCATGACCATCAGGCGGCCGATACGGTCGGCGATCCGTCCGGCGGTCAGCGCACCGGCCGCCGCGCCGATGAGCGCCGACGCCACCGCAAAACCCAGCGGTGCCGGCTCGACCTGGAAGGCGTTCTGGATGGCTTTCGTCGCGCCGTTGATGACGGCGGTTTCGTAGCCGAACAGGAGGCCGCCCAAGGCTGCGACGGACGCGATACGGATGACACCGCGGGTCGATCCACCGTCGTCATCGTCGAAAACCGACTCCACTTCCGGAGTCGGACCACCCTCGCTCATGCCCTGCCCTCTCGTCGCCCCCGAAACGCCGTAGCCAACCCTAAGTCCGGGGCGAGCACCGCGGAGGGAAACCGGATATCTCCGGCGCGCGCAGCGAATCCTTCCGGGTTCAGCGCAGCGCTTCGGCGACCGCTTCGGCCGCCCGCCGCGCCGACGCGCGAGCGGCCGGCGAGATCATCGTCATGTTGAAGAAGCCGTGGATCAGCGAGCCCGCTCGATCGACCGTGACCGGCACGCCGGCCTCGCGCAGCTTCTCGGCGTACGCGATCCCCTCGTCGCGCAGCGGGTCGAAGCCGGCGACGACGACATGTGCGGGCGGCAGGCCGGACAGGTCGTCGGCGCGCAACGGCGAGACCTGCGGTGCGACGCGATCCTTCTCGTCGGGGACGTAGTTGCCGACGAACCAGTCCATGTGTTTGGCGGTGAGGAATCGTCCTCTGGCGAACTCAAGCCGCGACGGGGTCTTGCCCGCCAGGTCGACGGCCGGATAGATGAGCAGCTGGTGTGCCGGGACGATGTCGTCGCCACGGGTCTGCAACGCCACCACCGCCGCCAGGTTGCCGCCGGCACTGTCCCCGGCGACGCCGATCTTGCGCGGATCCAGCCCCCATTCCTCCGCGTGGTCGACGGCGTAGCGCCATGCCGTCATCGCGTCGTCGAACGCCGCGGGGAACGGGTGCTCCGGCGCCAGCCGGTACTCGACCGACAGCACGTCGACCCCGGCGTCGACGGCGAGGTTGCGCACGGTGCCGTCGTGGCTGGCCCGGCTCCCGATCGTCCAGCCGCCGCCGTGGAGGAACACGACCAGCCCGCGCGAGTGCGCACCCGCCCGGTACCTGGTGGCGGGGATCGGCCCATCCGGACCGTCGATGACGAGGTCCTCGTCGACGGTGAACGGCGGGTGGCTCGGCGCCATCATCGCCGACGACTCGTCGATCTTGCGGCGCGCCTTCGCCGGATCATCGTCGTACAGGTCGAGCGCGGGAACCTTGTCCGCGCCGAAACACACGGCCGCGAGCAACGGGTCGAGACGGTCGCCGTCGGTGTTCGTCGGCCCGACCCGGCCGACCACGCCGTGCACGGGCTCGGTCACCTTCCCCACACCCTGCAAGATCACCCGCTGCACGCGGACGGCCAACGGCAATGTCACCTTCGTGGATTCGCTCACAGTCTCCAGACCCTACCCAGGACGGCACGCGACCACGAGCAGACCGATGTGCGAAACTCGATCCCATGTCGCACGACCCGGGCCTGCCCGCCCGCACCCGTCTCGCGCTCGCCGCCGCCGCGTCCGCTCGATGGGCGTCCCGCGCGGCCGGCCGCGGCAAAGGATCGATGATCGGCGGCTTGGTCGCCGCGAAGGTCGACCCGTCGATCATGTCCCGCCTCGGTGCCGGACGTCGCACAGCGCTTGTCACCGGGACGAACGGCAAGTCGACGACGACGCGCATGCTGGCCTCCGCGCTGGCCGGCGTCGCACCGGTCGCGACCCAGGCCGACGGCGCCAACATGGACGCCGGGATCATCGCGACCCTCTCGTTGACCCGTGAGAAGCCGTTGGCGGCGCTGGAGGTCGACGAACTGCACGTCCCGCATGTCTCCGACGCGCTGAACCCCGAGGTCCTCGTTCTGCTGAACCTCTCCCGGGATCAGCTCGACCGGGTTGGCGAGATCAACATCATCGAGCGCCGCTTGCGCGAGGGCATCGCACGGCACCCGCAGATGACGGTCATCGCCAACTGCGACGACGTGCTGGTCACCTCCGCGGCCTTCGACGCGCCCAACGTCGTCTGGGTGGCGGCCGGCGCGAGTTGGGTCGGCGACTCGGTGAGCTGCCCGCGCACCGGCGAGCCCATCATCCGCTCCGCCGACGGCCAGTGGCGTTCCACCGGCGACGAGTCCTTCCACCGGCCGACGCCGGACTGGTGGTTCGACGACGAGAACGTCTACGGCCCCGATGGGTTCATCGCCCCGCTGAAACCGGCGGTGCCCGGACGCGCCAACCGAGGTAACGCGACGCAGGCGATCGCCGCGGCGGTCACGATGGGCGCTACACCCGAAGCGGCCGCGCACGCCGTCGGCACCGTCGAGGAGATCGCCGGCCGCTACGGCGTCACGCAATACGGCGAGCACACCGTGCGGATGCTGCTGGCGAAGAACCCGGCCGGCTGGCAGGAAGCGCTGTCGATGATCGACCAGGATGCCCCCGGTCTGGTCATCGCCGTCAACGGGCAGGTTCCCGACGGTGAGGATCTGTCGTGGCTGTGGGATGTGCGGTTCGAGGCGTTCGAGTCGATGAAGGTCGTCGCGTCGGGTGAGCGCAGCGCCGATCTGGGCGTGCGCCTGCTCTACGCGGGTGTCGAGCACACGACGATTCCCGACCCGTTGCGCGCGATAGCCGCCTGCCCGCCCGGCAGAGTCGAAGTCCTGGCGAACTACACCGCGTTCCGCGACTTAGGCACGGCACTGGAGCGGGAGGCACGATGAGCGAGTCGACGCTGCGGATCGGGCTCGTCCTGCCCGACGTGATGGGCACCTACGGCGACGGGGGCAACGCGCTGATCCTGCGACAGCGGACGCGCATGCGCGGAATCGACGCCGAGATCACCGAGATCACCCTCGACGACCCTGTGCCGGAGAGCCTCGACGTGTACGTCCTCGGCGGCGCCGAGGACTACGCCCAGCGGCTGGCCACCCGTCATCTAACGCGGTATCCGGGGCTGCAGCGGGCGGCTGAAGCCGGACGGCCGGTGCTGGCGATCTGCGCGGCGATCCAGGTACTCGGCCACTGGTACGAGACATCGTCGGGCGAGCGGGTCGACGGTATCTCGATGCTCGATCTCACGACCGCCCCCCAGGCCAAGCGCAGCATCGGCGAGCTCATCACCGAGCCGCGCATCGACGGGCTGAGCCAACCGCTCTCCGGCTTCGAGAATCACCGCGGCGGAACGGCGCTTGGGCCCGACGCCAGGCCGCTCGGCGCCGTCCGGCACGGCGACGGCAATCTCGTCGGCGGTGGGGTCGAAGGCGCGGTCCAGGGCTCGGTCATCGGCACCTACATGCACGGTCCGGCGTTGGCGCGCAATCCCGAACTCGCCGACTACCTGCTGAAGATGGCTCTCGGAACCACCGAGCTGAGCCCGCTCGACCTGCCCGCGGTCGACCAGCTTCGCAAGGAGCGGCTGGCCGCCGGTCGTTGACCGGTTGGCGACGTCGACTCACCAGGTCTCGATACAAATTCTCGCTTCGCTCGAATTCACTCGACCACCCAAATGGACTCATGGTGGTCGAGTGACGGACCCATAGGTGGTCGAGTGCCCGGCGAGCTTGCGAGCCGGGTGTATCGAGACCTGGTAGGTCGAGTGCCCGGCGAGCTTGCGAGCCGGGTGTATCGAGACCCACGCAAGACGACGCCGTCAACTCGGCGACACCACCTCACAGCGCTCACGCGTGCGGTCGACGGCGAACCAGCCCTCTTCGAAGCGCTGCCAGGCCACGAGATGCTCGCGCGCCTGCTCGCCCTCGCGCGCGACGGCGGCTTCCAGACGCTGCTCCGGCGATCCGCCGTCGAGCCACAGCGCGCGGTCGAGATGAGGCGTCATCGCGCGCCGTGCCGACGACACCCCTTCGACGACCAGGATGGGCCGCCACACTCGGTGGATCTCCGGCCCGACGACGGCGGCCCCGCCTTCCCAGACGCGCGGGCGGTAGCGCAGGTCCGCACCGGCCCGAAAGGGCATCAGCACGCCCTCGACGAGTTCCGGCCACCACGCGACGGGGTCGTCCCAGGTGGCGAACTCGTCGGTGCTGACCAGCAGCGCATCCCGACCGGACTCGGCCAATCGGGCTACCAGCGCGGCGGCGAAGGTCGACTTCCCCGACCCCGACGGCCCGTCGACGGCGACGATGCCGGCAGCGAGTGTCGACGCGACCTCGACGACAGAAGTCTCGGCCATCGCCGGATCAAGCCAGGGCCCGCCGCCCGGACAGCGCGCGCCCGAGGGTCAGCTCGTCGGCGAACTCGAGGTCACCGCCCATCGGGAGTCCGGAGGCGAGTCGGGTCACTTCCAGGCCCGGGAAATCCCTCAGCATCCGCAACAGGTAGGTCGCGGTCGCCTCCCCCTCGGTATTGGGGTCGGTCGCGACGATCACCTCCGTGACGTCGATGCCGTCCTCCTGATTGCCCAGCCGGCGCAGCAACTCCCGGATGCGCAGCTGATCGGGACCGATGCCGGACAACGGGTCGAGCGCCCCGCCGAGCACGTGGTAGCGACCGGTGAACTCTTTGGTCCGCTCGATCGCGTTGACGTCCTTCGGCTCCTCGACGACGCAGATCTTCGTGGCGTCGCGGCGCGCGTCGGAACAGATCCGGCACAGCTGGTTGGCCGAAACGTTCCCGCATTCGGAGCAGAACGTCACGTCGTCCCGCACTCGTCCCAGTGCCCCGATCAGCCGGTCGATGTCGGATCTCTCCCCGGCCAGCAGGCTGAACGCGATTCGCTGGGCGCCCTTCGGGCCGAGCCCCGGCTGCTTGGCCAGCTCGTCGATCAGGTCCTGGATCGGCCCCTCGTACATGGCAACGCTTCCTTCGGCTGCTTACTCGGTGCGCTATCCAAGGCCGGGCAGGCCGCCCAGACCGGACGAGAGCGGACCCAGCTTCTCCGCCGCCAGCGCCTCGCGCTTCGCGTCCAGATCGTTCAGCGCCCCGACGATGAGGTCCTGGAGGGTGTCGATGTCGGCCGGGTCGACGACCTTCGGGTCGACGGTGATCTTGGTGACGCCGCCCGCACCGCTACCGACGACGGTGACCAGCCCGTTGCCCGCGGACCCGGAAACGTCGGTCTCCGCGATCTCCTGTTGCGCGGCCATCAGCTGTGCCTGCATCTGTTGCGCTTGCGCCAGCAGGCCCGACAGACCGTTCTCGTCCCCGCCGAGCAGGCCGCCCAAATCTGGTGTCTCAGTCACGCGGTCCAGGGTAGTCGCCGCGGTGCCGAACTCAGCGCAGGAGCCGATCGAGATGCGCGGCGAGTTCGTCGAGGGTCGTGTCGGTGGGCGAGACCTGAAAAGACAGGACGTCGTCGCCGAACAGCCGTCCCACCCTGGGTATGACTTCGAATTCGAAACGATCGTCGCGACGGCGCCACTGTTTCACTCCGCCGTAGACCGGAGCGCTGGCCCCCGTGGTGACGCAGTACTCGTCGGCGCGGGGCCCTCCGACCAGGTCGCGCTGGATTTGAAAGCAGGCACCCGTCTCGTCGTCGAGAAAGACGACGGCCTCGCACCCGAGGTCGGCATGACGCTCGTACGACCCGTGGATAGTCACCCGGTCGAGTCTAGTGTCACGGAACCTCGTCGGTCGCCTACGCCGCTACAGCAGGGTCGACCAGTAGTACCAGAACCGGTCGAGAATGGCGCCGGCGATCATCATGTACCAGAGGATCGCGATCAACGGAACGTACGGTGCGATCGTGGCGAGGACGCGTGACGGATGGTCGGTCGCCGCCATCAGGTTGCGGACCGTCACGACGAGGAACAGCACGATGGTCACCGCCCACACGACCATGCAATAGATGCAGAGCGCGCCGATCGCGTAGAGGCTCGAGTAGATCAGCCAGTGCACGAAGATCAGCGCCAGCACGACGCCGATTTCCAGCCCGATCCAGATCCACTTGGTGAACCGGACACCGGTCAGCAGCAGGACGCCGAGGGTGACCAGGACCGAGAACGACGCGATGCCGATGAGGGGATTGGGGAACCCGAAGACGCCCGCCTGCCAGGACTGCATGACCGGCGAGCAACTCATCACCGGGTTGATGGAGCACGACGGCCGGTGGGCGGGGTTGGCGAGCAGTTCGATCTTCTCGACGGTCAGGACGAAGGACGCCACCAGACCGATGGCGCCGCCGATCAGCAGGACCCACGCGGTGATGCGGGTCCAGGATTCGCCGCGCTGATTCGGCTCGATCTCGGGTTCAGTCACGCCACGAGACTACCGCCGCGTGCCGGGACCGGAATCGCCGCGACCCGCCGGTGACCGGATCGGTGAACTCGAGGCTCGCCGCGACAAGTTGCAGCGGGGTACTGAAATCGCCGCGGTCGGGAGCCGCGGCGAGGTCGTGGTCGACGTCGGGATAGAGCGGATCCCCGACGATGGGGGCGCCCAGCCCCGCCATGTGCACCCTGAGCTGATGCGTGCGGCCGGTTTCGGGTACGAGGCGGAACCCGTCGTCGACGCGGGTGATGCGGCTGATGGCGTTGACCGGCCCGTCCACCACGCGGGCACGCAGATCACCGGCCCGCTTCTCGATCCGGTTGGCGACGCGGACTTCCTCGCGCCACCGGTCTCCCAGCGTCGCGCTGGCCGCCCAGTAGGTTTTGCGGACCGCGCGGTCGGCGAACATCTCCTGGTAGGCGGCACGCACTCGCGGCCGTCGGGTGAACATCACCACACCGGCCGTCAACCGATCCAGACGGTGCACCGGCGCGATCGCGTCGTTGCCGAGTTGGCGCCGCAGCCGGACCAGCGCGGTCTGCACGACGTGGCGGCCCCGCGGCATCGTCGCGAGGAAATGCGGCTTGTCGACGACGACGAGGTTCTCGTCCTCGTGGAGGATCTCCAGGTCGAAGGGGATCGGAACTTCGTCGGGCAGGTCACGGTAGAGGAAGACCGCGGTGTTGGGCCCCGCCGGGCCGTCGAGCGCGACCGGTTGCCCGTCGATGTCGACGAGTTCACCGTGCCCGGCACGCTCGGCGAGCCCGTCGATGCCGATCTCGGCGCCCACCCGGGAAGCCAGCAGCGCGTCGGCAACGGTGGAACCGTCCCGCAGGATCACGCGTGTCGCGTCCACTCCCGCGCGCGGCGGGAGCGGACTGGGTCGACGGCGGCGGCTCAGCTCTCCAGCCGCGACTTGAGGTTGCCCAGCAGGGCGGCTTGGATACGACCGAGCCCCTTGGGAGCGAAGGTCTTCTCGAAGAAGCCGCCGACCCCGCCGGCGCCCTGCCACGAGGTCGTCGTCGTGACCTGCGATCCGCTGCCGCTGGGCGCGACCGAGTAGGTGGTCACCATCGTGGAATTGGCGTCGGTCTCGGTGACCGTCGAACCCGCGACGGCGACGGTGGCCTTCACGTCTCGCGAACGCTTCTCGGTGGCCTGCAAGATCCAGTGGACGACGGTGCCGGCGCCCTCGCCCCCGGACAGCACCTCGTAGTCGCGGTAGTTCTCCGGCAGGATCGCCGGGCGCACCGTCGAGTAGTCGGCGAGAGCGGCCAGGACGGCGTCCGGCGCGGCGTTGATTTCGACGGTCTGACTGGCGGTAACCTGCGCCATGGGAACTCCTCCAACTCCGGTGGTTTGCGCTTGTCCTCGCGGACAGCGCATTTCGAACCTAGGCTAGTTGGTAATGGCAGTGAACTTGGAGACGGGTCCTTCGGTTTACGAGCAGGGTGTGGTGCGCCTGCTCGAGAGCTACCGTGCGATTCCGCCCGAGGCCACGGTGCGTTTGGCGAAAAAGACGTCGAATCTCTTCCGACGACGAGAACGCAACCCCCACCCCGGGCTCGACGTGTCCGGGCTGACCGGCGTCATCTCGATCGACCCGGTCGCGCGCACGGCCGACGTGGCCGGCATGTGCACCTACGAGGACCTGGTCGCGGCGACCCTGCCCCACGGCCTGGCGCCGCCGGTGGTGCCGCAGCTGAAAACCATCACGCTGGGCGGCGCGGTCACCGGCCTGGGAATCGAGTCGACATCGTTCCGGACCGGTCTGCCGCACGAATCGATCACCGAGATCGACATTCTGACCGGTGCGGGCGAGATCATCACCGCCACACCGACGAACGAGCACGCCGACCTGTACTTCGGATTCCCCAACTCCTATGGGACGCTCGGCTATTCGGTTCGCCTACGCACCGAGCTGGAGCAGGTGAAGCCGTACGTCGAACTTCGGCACGTCCGCTTCACCACCGTCTCGTCACTCGTCGAGACCATGACGCGGATCGTCGACGAGAAGACGTTCGACGGTGTGCCCGTCGACTATCTCGACGGCGTGGTGTTCAGCGCCGACGAGTCCTATCTGACCCTGGGCAGACAAAGCGACGAAGCCGGTCCCGTCTCGGACTACACCGACCAGGAGATCTACTACCGGTCGATTCAGCATTCCCCGGCGGAGACGCCGAAGTCCGACCGGCTCACCATCGGTGACTACCTGTGGCGGTGGGACACCGACTGGTTCTGGTGCTCGCGCGCGTTCGGCGCCCAGAACCCGAAGATCCGCCGATTCTGGCCCAAGCGCTGGTTGCGCAGCAGTTTCTACTGGAAGCTCATCGCCCTCGATCACCGCTTCGACGTCGGCGACCGGCTGAACGCGCGCAAAGGGCTGCCGCCGAACGAACGCGTCGTCCAGGACATCGAGGTGCCGATCGAGCGGACCGTCGAGTTCGTTGACTGGTTCCTTGCCAACGTGCCGATCGAACCGATCTGGCTGTGCCCGCTGCGACTGAAGGACCCGCCGCCCCCGAACGCCGATCCGCGCCAGCCGTGGCCGCTCTACCCCTTGGAGCCGCACCGGAGCTACGTCAACGTCGGCTTCTGGTCGGCGGTTCCGGTCACGCCCGGTCAGCCCGGGTACACCAATCGGCTCATCGAGAAGCAGGTCGCGGCGCTCGACGGGCACAAGTCGCTGTACTCGGAGTCCTTCTACTCCCCCGACGAGTTCGACGCGCTCTACGGCGGCGAGCGCTACCGCGAACTCAAAGCCGCCTACGACCCCCGGTCGCGGCTGCTCGACCTCTATTCCAAGGCGGTGAAGAGTCAATGACAACGTTCAAGGAGTCCCCCACTTCGACGGGGCACATGCCACTGGCGAAGGTCTTCGAGACCTTCCTCGGCGGTGAGCCGAGTATCCGGCTGACCGCGTACGACGGAAGCACCTCCGGACCCGAGGATGCACCCTTCGGCGTCGATCTGAAGACCCCGCGCGGCACGACCTATCTGGTCACCGCCCCCGGTGACCTGGGTTTGGCCCGCGCCTACGTCGCCGGTGACCTCGAACTCGTCGGCGTGCACCCGGGCGATCCGTACGAGGGGCTACGAGCGCTATCCGAGGACCTCAGCTTCGCCAAGCCCTCTCCGCTGGAGATGGCGCAGATCGCCCGCGGTATCGGCCTAGAGCACTTCAAGCCGATCGCGCCGCCGCCCCAAGAGGCGGTTCCGCGATGGCGTCGATTCGCAGAAGGCTTGCGGCACAGCAAGACTCGCGATGCCGAAGTAATCCACCACCATTACGACGTGTCCAATGCGTTCTACGAATGGGTGCTGGGACCGTCGATGACCTACACCTGCGCGGTCTATCCCGACGCGGAGGCGAACCTGGAGGCGGCACAGGAGAATAAGTACCGCCTCGTCTTCGAGAAGCTCCGGTTGAAGCCGGGCGACCGTCTTCTCGACGTCGGCTGCGGCTGGGGCGGAATGGTCCGCTACGCGGCGAGCCGCGGCGTACACGCGATCGGGGCGACGCTTTCGGCCGAGCAGGCCCAGTGGGCGCAGGACGCCATCAAACGCGACGGGCTCGGCGACCTGGCGCAAGTACGCCACACCGACTACCGCGATGTACGCGAATCGGGATTCGACGCGGTCTCGTCGATCGGACTGACCGAGCACATCGGCGTTCACAACTACCCGTCGTACTTCTCGTTCATGCGCGACAAGCTGCGCGATGGCGGCCTGCTGCTCAACCACTGCATCACCCGCCCCGACAACATCGGCCCCAACAAGGCCGGGCCGTTCATCGACCGCTACGTCTTCCCCGACGGGGAGCTGACGGGTGCGGGCACGATCGTCAGCAAGATCCAGGATGTCGGCGGCCTGGAGGTCGTCCACGAGGAGAACTTCCGCGAGCACTATGCAATGACGCTGCGCGACTGGAATGCCAATCTCGTCGCGAACTGGGATGCCGCCGTCGAGGAAGTCGGCGAGGGCACCGCCCGGCTCTGGGGCCTCTACATGGCCGGATGCCGGATCGGTTTCGAGCGCGACATCATCGAACTGCACCACGTGCTGGCGACGAAGCTCGGCCCGGACCGTCGGCCCAACGTCCCACTTCGTCCGTGGTGGACCCCTTAGCGGGCGTCCGGCTAGTCGATCGGGCGGGCCCCGAGTTCGTTCTGCAGGAGTTCGAGGGCGACGTCGTCGGGGTCGCGGATCTCGCTGGGTGACGAGTTGTTGTGGGCCTCCGCGACCATCTCGTCGCGCTCGGCGTCCGGGATCTCCTCGTCAGATCTGGGGGGCGGCGGAGAAGGCTCCTCGAGTTCGGGGGGCAGGTCGTCCGACGTGGCGGCCGACCCGCCTCGACTCGGCCGTTGATAGGCGGGCCTGCCCGACGATTGTTGCGTCGATGCCGTCCGGCCGGTCGCCGCCCGCGGCGAGGTCGGGGCGGACGCACCCGCATCGGATCGGTGAACGACGCGAACGTCGGCGATGGTGACTTCGAACGTTCGAAGGAAGGCTTCACGGACGACGTTCGTCGCGAAATCGTCCGAAAGGCGTCCGACAAGCATCTCGAACGGATGCCCGATGACCAGTGTCGATCCATCGAAGTCGACGACCGACGCTTCCGCCATCATCGGTCCGTGGCGCTTCGACAAGTCGTTGATGACCGCGCGCAGATCCTGGAATCGGTTGCGAACCTCGTCGATCGTGAGACCCGACGGATTCGACACCGGGGCGGGCTCGGGATCCGGGGTTGGGGGCGTTTCGGGCACGGGAGCCACCTCGGCTGCCGGTTCCATCGCGGGGTCGGCCGCCGGTTCGACGACGGGTTCGGGAGCGGCTTCAAGCACGGGCTCCCGAACCGGCTCGGGTTCGGGTTCCGGAGTGGGTTCGGGCTCGGGTTCGGGCTCCGGCTCGGGTGCCGGAGACGTCTGAGGCTCAGGGATCGGCTCCGGCTCGGGTGCCGGCTCCGGCGGCGCCTGCTCGACGACAGGTTCGGGTTCGGGCGCCCGCTCGGCAACCGGATCCGGCTCGACGGGTGCCGGTTCTTGCTCGGCCGGCGCCGGCTCTTGCTCGGCCGACGACGTCGCGGTCTCTTTGCGCTGCGACGGGCGGGTGAACTTCAGTGGCGCGTCATCGGCGGGCGGCGGGGGTGCAGCCGTCCCAGCGGCCGACTGGGCGGGCGCCGCGGCGGGTGCGCCGCCGGACGCGGGGATCCCGGCCTCCAGCTTCTCGATACGGGCGAGCAGCGCGGCGTCGTCGGCGGAGGTCTCGGGCAGCAGCAGTCTGGCGCACATCACCTCGAGCAGCAGCCGGGGCGAGGTCGTGCCCCGCATCTCGCCGAGGGCGGTGTGCACCGTCTCGGCCGAGCGCGCGAGCATCGCCGGACCGAGCTGCTCGATCTGCGCCCGCATCTTCTCGACCTGGTCACCGGGCGCCTCCACCAGCCCGCGCTCGACGGCTTCGGGAACCGCCTGCAAGAGGATCAGGTCGCGCAGGCGCTCCAGGAGGTCGACGGCGAAGCGCCGAGGATCGTGGCCGGCGTTGACGACCGTCTCCACGGCGCCGAACAACGCGGCGCCATCACCGGAGGCCAATGAGTCAACGGCCTCGTCGATCAGTGCGACGTCGGTGACGCCGAGCAGCGACATCGCCCGTTCGTAGGTGACCCCGTCGTCGCCGGCTCCGGCGAGCAGCTGATCGAGGATCGAGAGCGAATCGCGCGGCGAACCTCCGCCGGCACGGATGACCAGCGGGAAGACCTCGGAGGCGACGGTGACGCCCTCACGCTCGCAGATGCGCTCCAGGAGCCCGCGCATCACTGGGGGCGCCAGCAGGCGGAACGGGTAGTGGTGGGTGCGCGAGCGAATCGTCGGAAGCACCTTCTCCGGCTCGGTCGTCGCGAACACGAAGATCAGGTGCTCCGGCGGCTCCTCCACGATCTTGAGCAACGCGTTGAATCCCGCGTTGGTGACCATGTGCGCCTCGTCGACGATGAAGACGCGGTAGCGCGACTGGGCCGGGGCGAAGAACGCCCGGTCGCGCAGCTCGCGGGTGTCGTCGACGCCGCCGTGACTGGCCGCGTCGAGCTCGATGACGTCGAGGTTCCCCGGTCCGCCGGGCGCGAGCGCCACACAGGAATCGCAGGTGCCGCACGGCGTCGACGTCGGCCCCTGCTCGCAGTTCAGCGACCGCGCGAGGATGCGCGCCGACGATGTCTTGCCACAGCCGCGCGGCCCGGAGAACAGGTACGCGTGGTTGATCCGGCCGGTATCGAGGGCGCGCCGCAGCGGGTCGGTGACATGGTCCTGACCGACGACGTCGGCGAAGGTTGCCGGGCGATAGGTGCGATACAGAGCCACGCCGACGAGCCTACCGGTGCCCGCGGACGCTCGGGTGCGGCAGCCGGGGGCCGTCAGCCGATCAAGCGCCCCCGGCACCGGCTGTGCTCGGATATCGCGCGGTACAGTCGCGCATCCCTGGTCCAGAACTCGGCGTCAAGTACCTCAGCCAGCGCGACATAGTTGGCGTCATACGGTGTGAGGTTCTTGCGCAGGTCCCAGATCCGCAGCATCAGCGCGTCCGCGGGCCAACGTCGGGCGGGGAACACACGCAGTTCTTGAGTGGCCTGCCGCGCGCGGTCTTCAGTCAGCACCTGGCGTCGCGCGAGCCTGCTCAACACAGACATCGTCTCGACGTCGGCGAGATGCGGAAGATGTAGGGCACCTTCGTAGGAGTACAGGTCTGGTTGCAGGCGCGTACCGATTGGGCTGGCGATGAGCACCTCGGTCAGCACCGAGGCGTCCAGCACGAGCCTCATCGCCGGTCGCGATCCTCTCGGAGGATCTCCGCAATCAGGTCACCGGCGTCTACCGAACCGAAGCGGCGTGCCCTTTCGAAGACCTCGTCGAGCGTCGGCTGTGCCACCTCGCGCTTCAAGACAAGCAAGACGTACTCCGACAGGCTGCGTCCGGAGGACGCGGCCCTGGCCTTCAGAGTCCGATGGACCTCCTCGGGGACCTCTCGCACCTGCAAGTGTGACATGCAATCTAGCTTATCTGCATGCAATATGCATGTCTAGCCTGGCGATCCAGTCGCGCTTGCTCCGTCGATCGTGACCAGCATCTGGTCACGATCGACGGAAGACGAGGCCGTCGCGCTAAGAACTGCTACTCAGGTGCCGTCGCATCAACAGAATGGCTGCACAGGTCACCGCGAAGATCCAGACGAACGGCTCGCGGATGAACCAGTCCAGCCATCCGATGATGCCGTTCTTGAAGAACAACCCGATGAGGTAGGCGTCGTCGCGGACCTGGTTGAACTGCCAGGTCGGATAGTCGAGGTAGGTGCGCCACGAGAAGGCGGCCAGGAAGCCGCCGAGCGCCAGCGCCCCGACGCCGATCCGGGACAGCGCCGACCGACTCTGATCGGCCACCCAGTTCAGCGCGAAGACACCCAGCGGGACGAACCACACCCAGTGGTGGCCCCACGCCATCGGCGAGACCGCGCAGGACGTCATCCCAACCACCGACAGGGCCAGCAGTTCCTGTCCGGCGCGGTGCGCGACGATGGCCGCCCCCAGCCCGAGTGCCAGGGCGCCGGCCGCCAGCACGATCCACAGGAGCGCGCTGGGGGTGTCGGTTTCCCCGAGGTTCGCCAGCAGTCCCCGGATCGATTGGTTGCCCGGCGATTTCGGTGTTCCGACCCGGTCGGGATCGCGCAGCTTGGCGGTCCAGTAGTCCCACGAGGTCGACGGCAGGATCGCGAATCCGATCAGCACAGAGACCCCGAAGCCCGCGACGACGCCGACGGCGGCCCGCGTCTTGCGGATGGCCAGGAGATAGACCGCGAACAGCATCGGTGTCAGCTTGATGCCCGCGGTGAAGCCGGTTGCGACCCCGCGTAGCCGGGCGTCGGGACCGCGCAGCAAATCCGCCAGCACGACCACCATCAGGAACACGTTGATCTGGCCGTACCAGATCGTCGTGCGGACCGGCTCCAGCAACATGAACACGGCCACGAGCGCTACCGCGACGGCGCGCAGGGTCCAGGTCACCTGCCTGCCGAGGCTGCGGAAGCTGATCATGATGGTGAGGTAGAGCGCGACGAGGATTCCCGCGATCCACACCACGCGCGCGGCCCCCATCGGCATCCAGGCGAACGGGATGAATCCGATGATCGAGAACGGCGTATAGGTGTAGTCCATCTGGCCGAGGAGTTTGGCCTCGTAGAGCTTCTCGCCGTCGAGCACCGTCTGCGCGCCCGCGCGGTACACGCCCAGGTCGAGCTGATTGTCGAACAGGCCCCAGAACGGGGTGGAGAACCCGACGACGAGGTGCTGAATCCACACCGCGACAACGACAACCAGCAGCGCCCCGAGCGCGACCAGGGCCGTCCGCGCACCCGTCACCGATCTCTTCACGCGTTCCACCGTGTCATGCTCTCCGCCGACCGGCCAATCGAACCGATCGACGTCTCAGGAATCCTGCTCGAGCATCGACTCGGTGGCCGCGAGCAGCGTGCAGGTCGCGAAGCCGTCCATCGCCACGCGCAACTCGTCGAGGCCGGGGAAGCTGGGCGCGAGGCGGATGTTGGTGTCGTTGGGGTCCCGCTTGTACGGGAAAGTCGCACCGGCAGCCGTCAGCGCGATTCCCGCCTCCCTGGCGAGCGCGACCGTCCGGGTCGCGGTGCCGTCGAGGACGTCGACGCTGATGAAGTACCCGCCTTCCGGGCGCGACCACGCCGCGACCTTCGACGACGAAAGCCGGTCATCGAGGATGTCGAGGACCAGGTTGAACTTCGGCGCGAGGATCTCCCGGTGGCGCGCCATGTGGGCGTGCACCGAGTCGGTGTCAGGGAAGAACCGCAGGTGCCGCAACTGGTTCACCTTGTCGGGCCCGATCGTCTTGATCGACAGGTGTTCGCGGTACCAATCGAGGTTCGCCGTCGATGCACCGAAGAACGCGACCCCGGCACCGGCAAAGGTGATCTTCGACGTCGATCCGAGCGCGTAGACGCGGTCGGGATGACCGGCCTGCTCGGCGAGTTCCAGAATCCGCAACGGTTCCGGCGGCGAGTCCACCAGCGTGTGCACCGCGTAGGCGTTGTCCCAGTAGATCCGGAAGTCGTCGGCGGCCTTCATCGACAACAGTGCGCGCGCCACCTCGTCGGTGACCGTCGCGCCCGTCGGGTTGGAGTATGTCGGTACCAGCCACATGCCCTTGATGGATTCGTCGCGTGCGACCAACTCGGCGCACACGTCGACGTCGGGGCCGTCGGGACGCATCGGCACCGGGATCATCTCGATGCCATAGCTCTGCGAAATCGCGAAGTGACGGTCGTAGCCGGGGACGGGGCAGAGGAACTTGATCGGCCCGGCCGACCAGGGTTTCGAGCCGCCGACCGCTCCGTGGAGCAATCCGAAGACCGTCAGGTCGTGCATGATCTCCAGGCTCGCGTTGCCTCCGGCCACCAGGTTCTCCGGCGCGACGCCGAACAGCGGGCCGAACACCTCGCGCAGCGGCAGCAACCCGTCGACGCCGCCGTAGTTACGGCAGTCAGTCCCGCCCGGCGCGCGGAAGTCGTCGCCGGGCAGATGCAACAGTTCGTTGGACAGGTCGAGTTGTTCGGGCGACGGCTTGCCCCGGGTGATGTCGAGCTTCAACCCGGCTTTCTTGAGCTCGTCGTAGCGGATACGCAGATCGTCGCGGATATCGCGGAGTTCGGCAGGACTTCTCGAGTGGTAGTTCACGGCCGGTGGCCTCTCGCATGGAGTCGGCAAAAGTAGAGGACCCCGCGCACCCGAGAGAGCCCGTTGACCCTTGCTGCCTTCCGGCCCTGGGGGAGTTCACAGGATGCACGCCGCGCGGGATCCGGCACCAAGTGTAGACGGTACGGCGGCACCCTTCGACTCGGCATTCGCCGCCCGCCGGGTTTTGGGGTTCGAGCGCCCCCACCGCTATCATCTGCTGAGCACTGGAGGACACTCCAGACCTGGAGGATTCGCCTAGTGGCCTATGGCGCTCGCCTGGAACGCGGGTTGGGTTAATAGCCCTCAGGGGTTCGAATCCCCTATCCTCCGCCATTGTGATGAGTCGCGACATAGGTCTCATCTGAGTCGCGACATGTGTCACGTAGGAGCCCCTGGCCATCGGCCAGGGGCTCTTCGTGTGTTTCGCCAGTAGTTCTTGGTTGGGTCGATGTGGTGGGTGGAGAGGGCTTCGTTGGTTTCGAGGTCGATGACGGTGACGCTGGTTTCGTCGGTGATGGCGAGGACTCGTTTGCCGGCGTTGGTGATGCCGAGGCCGAGGTGGTGAGTGTGTCGCATGTCGTGGGGCCTTAATCCGCTGAGCCCGGCGGCAGTCATGCCACCAGGTGTCCAGGGTCGACGGCGACACGTCGCGTTCCGTTGTCCTTCGTTAAGATCGCAAGGTCTGTGTCGCCCTTCCACGCGGGGCCTGTGCGTCGTCGTTGTCGCGCTGTAGTCGACGGTGCCGCTTCAACGCGACGACGCTTTTGTAGATGTGAACAGTGGTCATGACCCTGATGGTGTTCGCGGCGAGGATGTGGACCAGGAAGCAGGCGTCACGTCCTCGCCATGTTTGTCGCACAGCGTCGCCATACTGCTACCCAGGAGGATCGCCATCCGAGGGCGGTAGATGAATGGCCGAGATTGACTACACGCCTGTCGACCACGTGTTGCCGGGATGGACGCTCCGAGTATCCGGGTACAACGAAGAAGTCGACGGCGAGCACTACGACGGACTGAACAGGCTAAGCGGAGTCGAGTATCTGATGGAGGACCTGATAGATGAGTACGTCGAGCAGACGCACGCTCGTCTGACTCGTGTCAGGGGCGAACATGGCTGGCGCGAGTTCACTTGGGATGACGGCGCGGTCCACCGATACGACTGGGAGATGTACCTGATCGACCTGCGCTGCCAGAAGTGCAAAGGTCGGAGCGACCTGTACATGCTTGAAGACGAAGTGTGGGAGGCAACGGGACTCGACGGGTGGGTTTGCTTCCGCTGCGTCGAGGCCGCGCTCGGACGCCGCCTAACCCCTGCGGACTTCAAGGGCGAGGGGATTCCAGCGAACACCGACCAGACGACCCATGAGCCCGAGCTGCGGGAGCGGATCGGCCTGCCTGCTGACGAAGGGTAGGCACGGGACGCAGTTAGTCGAGTCTCGCGCCGTTGAGGCAGTCGCACTCAGCTATCAGTTGAACCGGGTGAGTCTCCTGATGCCCGCTCGGCTTCGGCTCTTCGCGAAGCCATCAACGCGTCCAGGTCGCGGAAGTGGGCCTCGGCTTCTCTTCGTGAGCGAGCATCGTCGGGGGAGTCGCGGAGTTTCCGGG
>NZ_BAEE01000030.1 GCF_000241265.1 Gordonia araii NBRC 100433 | reverse complement strand
ACAACAACCGCGCCGTCGGCAACAACCCCCGCCAATGGGAAACCATCTACCAGCGAACCGGCCCCCACACCGGACGAGTCGGATGGCGGCTGCGCTGCCACGACGGCCTCGCCGGCACCACCCGCATCAACCAGGCCCACCACCCCGACGACCTGGCCCGCAACACGATCAACAAGATCCGCGACAAGGGCGGCAAGGGATCCAGCCGCTACCAGAGAGGACGCGAAGACGACGATCCGCCCGGAGAACCGGGCTCGCCCGTCGAGCACCGGCTCTGCACGCGGCTGGGTTACACCGTTCTATGAGCCGAGAGGCTATGAGCTGAGAGCTGGCCTGTGATCCGGTAGCCGCGCAGTGATCCGGTAGCCGCGCAGTAGGCTCCCAGTCGTGGATCTGCGCCGCTTCCCCGACGTCGAGGGCACCGGTCTCGTCGCAATAGATGCCGCGGACCGGCTGATCCTCGACGAGGTCGCGCCGCTGATCGGGTCGGCGGATCCGAAGCTCGGTCGAGACGAGGTCGCGGTCATCGACGACTCCTACGGCGCGCTCACCCTGGGTCTGCTCGACCTCGTCGGCGGAAGCGGTGAGATCCGGGTCCACCAAGACCTCGTCACCGGCGAGCAGGCGCTGGCCGCGAATGCCGAGCGCAATCAGGCCATCGGCTTCCGGTCGATGTCGTGGGACGCCGAGGTCGTCGCCGGTGCGCGCCTCGTCGTGTTGCGGCTGCCACGATCGCTGGACCGCCTTGCCGAGGTCGCGGCGCTCATCGCGGCGAACGCCGCGCCCGACGTGGTCGTCGTAGCGGGCGGGCGCGTCAAGCACATGACACCCCGGATGAACGAGGTGCTGCGGGAAGTCTTCGATCGCGTCGACGTCAGCCACGCCAGACAAAAGTCGCGGGTGCTGTTCGCCCGCGGGCCGCGTGCCGCCAGCGCCGACGAACGGTTGGCATCGTGGCCGCGCACCGCGCATCACGCCGACCTCGACCTGACCGTGGCCGCCCACGGCGGTGTCTTCGCCGGCACCGGTCTCGACATCGGCACTCGATTCCTGCTGCGACAACTCGCCGCGGCGTCGGGCACCGATGTGGTCGACCTCGGCTGCGGCAGCGGCACGGTGGCGACGTGGTACGCCCGTCACGACCCGGCGGCCAGGATCGTGGCCGTCGACCGCTCGGCGGCGGCCGTCGCCTCCACCCGTGCGACGGCGACGGCCAACGGCGTCGCCGACCGGATCGACGTGCGCCAAGGCGACGGCCTCGCGCCGCTGCCCGACGATTCGGCCGACCTGGTGCTGCTCAACCCGCCGTTCCACTCCGACGCGGCGGTGTCGACGGGGATCGCCGGGCACCTGTTCGCCGAGGCGGCGCGCGCCCTGAAACCAGGTGGCGAGCTGTGGTCCGTGTGGAATTCGCACCTTCGCTACCGGGGCGCGCTGGCTCGGATCGTGGGGCCGACCAGGCAGATCGCCCGCAACGCCAAGTTCACGGTGACCGCATCGACGCTGCGCTGAGGTTCCGTTCGGTGACGGCCGTCCCTTCCACCATGGTTTCGCCCATCCCGCGTCGATCGGTGCTGGAGCGGCGAAACGTCGCGGGATCAGCGCGGCAAGATCCCGTCGAGAACCACACTCAAGTATTGATCGGCGATCTCGTCGACGGGTTTCGCGCCGCCCGGGCGATACCAGCGGACTGCCACCCACACGGTGTCGCGCAGAAAGCGGTACACCAGATCGACGTCGAGGTCGGGACGGAAATCCCCTTCGGCGACTCCACGTCGCAGCACCGACTCCCACAGCTGGCGGAACTCGACGTTGCGCTCGCTGATGTAGCCGAACCGTTCTTGTGCGGCCAGGTGACGCGCCTCGTTCTGGTAGATCGCGACGGCGGTGTGGCGGGCGTCGATCGCCTCGAACGAGGCGATCACCAACTGCCGCAGGGTCTCGGTGGCCGACAGTCCGGCGTCGGTGATCTCGCGATACCGCGCGAAGAGCGCGTCGAGGAAGTCGCGCAGCAACTCGTCGACCATCGACTCCTTGGAGTCGAAGTGGTGGTAGAGGCTGCCGGAGAGGATGCCCGCGGTGTCGGCGATGTCGCGGACCGTCGTCGAACGGAGTCCGCGGTCGGCGAAGAGTTCGCCGGCGATGCCGAGCAATTCCTCTCGGCGGGATGCGCCTGATCCAGCCTTGGTCGCCACCGCGCCTCCTCGTATTCCGGGTCGCTTCACCCTAGCAAGTGCTTGGTTGCTAGCCTCTGAGCTATTCACTGGGGGAAGGTACATTTCGTGAACGCACGCAGACTCATCGTCATCCTGGCAGCTCTTGCCACTCTCGCCGGCGGCCTCGTGGCCACCGTGCCCGCGACCGCCGACGCGGCCGGCCCACCGTCGGTCCGCGTCTGCGCGCGAATCGGCGGCGATCCCTACGTGGGACCGATGACTGTCAGCAACCGCAACTTCTGGGACTTCGGCGCCAAGCGCACGCTGAACTCCTCACCCCGCGGATGCATGGTGTTCAAGGGCTTGCAGGCTCGCCGCGCCTACCGCGTCACCGTCGACCGCGTGTTCTCCAGCTGCAACAGCGGCACTCGCCCCGACGGGACGACCTACCGCTGGGGCAGCGAGGGCCGCGAGGTGGGCGCCAGCGCATGGAAGGTCACCAAGCGCACGGGAAC
Organism: Gordonia araii NBRC 100433; assembly: GCF_000241265.1. Taxonomy (GTDB): domain Bacteria; phylum Actinomycetota; class Actinomycetes; order Mycobacteriales; family Mycobacteriaceae; genus Gordonia; species Gordonia araii. Next base: position 10,659 of record NZ_BAEE01000030.1, on the reverse strand, counting down.
CACCAATCTCGGCACGTTCCGGGTGCGCCGCACCTGGAACGCCTGCTGAACCGGCCCTCAACGGGTCGCGAGGGATCAGCTCGCGATCGAAAGCCTGCGACCTCCGGGACGGACGGGCGCCTTCGTTTGAGCGGCCGCCTTGGTGATCATCGGCAGTAGCCACAGGAAGATCCCGAGGTCGCCGACGACCGTCGATGTCAGACGGTTGTGGACGAATCCGACCGAGACGCCCGAGGCGCGATCGGCCCATCCGAAGCAGCCGCTGTAGCCCACGTGGCCGAAGCCGTTGGCGACCGGAATCGGCGCCCGGTGGAAACCGTGGTTCCACGACATCGGCAAGCCCAGGGCACGGTCGCGCTTCCAGCGGAACGGAGCCTCGAACGACGCCACGGTCGCCTCCGACAGGAACCGCTGACCGTCGACGGTGCCGTCGGTGGCCAGCGGCGCGTAGATGCGTGCCATCGCACGCGCGGACGCGACGCCGTTCGCCGCCGACATCTCGGCCTGCAAGATGGCCGGATTCTGCGCCTTGAACAGCCGCGCGCTCCCCGGGCCGGCGGTGACCCCGCCGGCCATGGCCCCGAGCGGACCGGGCAGGCGCGACATCGTGGCGAGGACCGGATCGCGCAGACCGGCGTTCCCGAGCTTGAACGGGTCGACGATCTCCGCCAGGCCGAGCGGGCTGCCCGCCGGCGGGGCGCCGAGCGACAGCTCGTCGATCCCGAGCGGTTCGGCCAGCTCCGATGCCCACAGTTCGCGCATCGATTTCCCCGTCACCGAACCGGCCAGGCCGGCCATCAGCCAGCCGAAGGTCAGCGCATGGTAGGCGGGCTCGCCGTAGTGGCGATCCGGCATGGCCGACGCGAGGCGCGCCTGCATCAGCTCGTGGTCGAGGAGTTCGGAGACGCTGCCGGCGATGCCCCGCAGCTGGGAAAGACCGCCGCGGTGCAGCATCAGCTTGCGGACCGTGATGCGCTCGCCGCTGGTGGCCGCGAACTCCGGCCAATAGGTCGCGACGGGCTCGTCGTAGTCGATCAGCCCGCGGTCGGCCAGGCGGTGCACGACGAGCGCCGACAATCCTTTCGACGCCGAGTACAGCATCGCACCCGTCGACGGGGCCCACTCGATCTCGCCCCGGCGATCACTGGTCCCGCCCCAGATGTCGACGACCGGCACGCCGTCCTCGTAGACGCAGAGCGCCCCGCCACCGTTGATCCGCCCCGCGAACAGTCGCCCGAAGGCGCTGCGCACCCGCTCGAAGCGCGGGTCGGTCTCCCCCTGAACCGTCATCGTTTCGCGTTCTTCCTGATCGAGCCCCGGAGGAAGCGGCGGAACATGGCCATCTGGCTGTCGGTCAGCTTGATGTCGCGGTCGGTGAACGGAGCCGACATCAACTCGGCGAAGCTGATGGGCATCGACGACACGGTCACCGCGCGGGCATGGCTGAAGGTCTCGAACCCGAACTTGCCGTGGTAGTTGCCCATCCCGGAGCGGCCGACGCCGCCGAACGGCAGGCCGTGGGAGAGCAGGTGCAGGGCGAAGTCGTTGCCGCTGATCGAACCGCTGCGAGTGTTGTCCGCGACATGCGCGAGCCGGTCGTTGTCCGGCCCTACCCAGTACAGCGTCAGCGGGTGACCCGCCGAGTTGACCTTGTCGATCGCCTCGCCCAGGTCGCGGTAGGGGTAGACGGTGAGGACCGGCCCGAAGACCTCGTCTTCCTCGATCTTCATGCCCGCTTTGACCCCGGTCAGCAACGTCGGCGGAATCTTGCGCGCCTGGGCGTCGGGCAGACTCTCCCCCGCCGGGACGACCTGGCGCTTGGTGGCGCCGAGTTCGACCGCGTCATCGATCAACCCGACGATGCGCTCGAAGTTCTTCTCGTTGATCGTCGAGGTGTACTGCTTGTTCGACAGGATCGTCGGGAAATTCGCGGTCCACCGTTCGACGACCTTGTCGGTGAACTCGCCGACCTTGCCCTCGGGGACGAAAACATAGTCGGGGCACAGGCAGACCTGCCCGCCGTTGACCATGCGCGCGTCGGCGAGGAACTTCGCGGCCTCGTCGATGCTGGCGTCGACGTCGACGATGGCCGGGTTCTTGCCTCCCATCTCAAGGGTGACCGGCACCAGGTTCTTCCCGGCCTCCGACGCCACCGAAGCGCCGACCTCCGGCGAGCCGGTGAAGAACATGTGATCGACCTTCAGCTTCGCGAAGTCGGATCCACCGCCGTGCTTGGCGGTGATGACGGCGAGTTCCTCGATCGAGAAGTAGTCGGGGGCGTGTTTGGCGATGACCTCCGTGGTCCGCGCGGTGATCGACGAGGGGCGCAACAGCACGCGGTTGCCCGCGGCCAGCGCCGAGCCGGCCGGGACGACGGTCAACTGCAGCGGAAAGTTCCACGGGCCCATGATGCCGACGACACCGAGCGGATCATGGCGCAGCCGCTGCTTGAATCCGAGCAGCCCCTGCAGCCGGGCGACGTTGGTCTCCTTCATCCACTTCTCGACGCTGCGCCGCTGGTGCGTCAGATCGATCATGCAGCCGGCGACATCGGCGGCAATCGACAGCTCGCGGGGCCGCGTGCCGAAGTCGGCGTCGAGGGCCTCGCAGATCTCGTCGGCGTTGTCGAGGAGGAGCGCCTGCAGGCGGTTGATGCGGTCGATGCGGGTCTTCGCATCGGGAATCCCGTCACGCAGGAACGCGGCGCGCTGGATCTCCAGCAGTTCCTCCATGGTGTGGGTTTCCGAGGAAACCTTGTCACCGGTGCGCACACCGGCTTCGGCAGGCTTGGTCATGTTGGGACTCCAATGCTGAGACAATCACCCTGATCTATCCCAAAGACTACCCTGCGGGTGGCGTCCATCACACCCCGGCCACCGGGCCGCCGGTCAGCGTTTGGTGAGGGTCACGCTGGGCAGCTTGAGCTGGTCGCCGGTGAGTTCCGCCTTGACGGAGCTTCCGTTGTCCGCGTTCAAGGTCAGCTCGGTGCCGCTGAGGACGAAGGTGCCCCGGTAAGCGTTGACCTTGCCGCCCAGATCCTCTTCCCAGGTGCCGTCGGGGTTGAGGCGAACCACCCAGTCGCCCGCGTCGTTCGCATACGTGCCCGCGACGGCACTCGGCGAGGTGTCTCCGGCCGGTGTCGACGTCCTGGTGTCCCCGGCCGACGCACTGGCCGGCGGCCGCGGCGCGGTCGTCCCATCGGGGTCGTCGGCGGCCGAACACCCGGCCAGTGCCAGCGCGCAGAACCCGACGACTAATGCCCAGCGTTTCACCATGCTGTCGACAGTAGCGTTAAAGGCGCTCGATGATCGTCACGTTCGCCGTGCCGCCGCCCTCGCACATCGTCTGCAGGCCGTAACGGCCGCCGGTGCGCTCGAGTTCGTTGAGCAGGGTTGCGAACAGTTTCGCACCGGTCGCGCCGAGCGGGTGGCCCAGCGCGATGCCGCCGCCGTTGCGGTTGACCTTGTCCGGGTCGGCCCCGGTCTCCTTGAGCCACGCCAGCACGACGGGGGCGAACGCCTCGTTGATCTCGACGACGTCGATGTCGCCGATGCTCATGCCCGACTTCTCCAGCGCGTGCGCCGTCGCCGGAATCGGCGCGGACAGCATCATGACCGGGTCGTCGCCGCGGACCGACATGTGGTGGATGCGGGCGCGCGGCGTCAGGCCGTACTCCTTGAGCGCGCGTTCGGAGACGACGAGCGTCGCCGACGCCCCGTCGCAGATCTGCGACGCCACCGCGGCGGTCAGGTCCGATCCGGGGGCGAGTACGTCGAGGGAGGCCATCTTCTCCAGCGACGTCTCGCGCGGGCACTCGTCGACGACGCAATCCCCCAGCGGCACGTTCTCATTGTCGAAGCGGCCCTCGGCGATAGCCGCACGCGCGCGCTCATGGCTCCGCAACGCCCACTCCTCCATGTCGCGGCGGCTGATGTCCCACTTCTTGGCCATCATGTCGGCGCCGACGAACTGGCTGATCTCGGCGTCGCCGAAGCGCTTGCGCCATCCGGGCGATTCGGCGGTCGGCGTGGTGAAGCCGAGCTCCTGCCCGGCGATCATGGCCTGGCTGATCGGGATGGCGCTCATGTTCTGCACCCCACCGGCCAGCACCACGTCTTGGGTACCGCTCATCACCCCTTGCGCGGCGAAGTGGATGGCTTGCTGACTGGAACCGCACTGACGGTCGACGGTGGTGCCCGGCACGCCCAGCGGCATACCCGCGGTCAGCCATGCGGTGCGCGCGATATTGCCAGCTTGCGGGCCGATCGTGTCGACACAGCCGAACACGACGTCGTCGACGACGTTCGGCTCGATCCCGGTGCGCTCGACGATCGCCGCGATCACATGCGCGCCGAGGTCGGCCGAGTGGACTTTGGCCAGTGAGCCGTTGCGCTTTCCGACCGGGGTGCGGATCGCGTCGACGATGTAGGCCTGGGGTGTGCTCATTCGGGGCTCCTAGGAGTTCGTTGCTGCCGGCGTCCTCGGTCAGGCGCGCTGGCTGGAGATCGAGACGATCTCGCCGGTCAGGTAGGTGGTGTAGTCGCTGGCGAGCATGGCGATGGTGGCGGCGATCTCCCAGACCTCGGCGGCGCGGCCGTAGGCTTCGCGCGAGGCGAGTTCGTCGAGGAGTTCGTCGCTGGTGACCTTCGCGAGGAACGGGTGGCGGGCGATCGACGGGGCGACGGCGTTGATCCGCACGCCGTATTCGGCCGCTTCGATCGCCGCGCAGCGGGTCAGCGCCATCACACCGGCCTTCGCTGCGGCGTAGTGCGCCTGGCTGTGCTGGGCGCGCCAGCCAAGGACCGACGCGTTGTTGACGATCACGCCGCGCTGGCCGGGCTGCGCGCCGACACCCGGTTCGGCGTCGCGGAAGTAGCGCAGGGCGGCCCGCGTCGCGCGGAACGTTCCGTTCAGGGTGATGTCGAGGACGCGGTCCCACTCGTCGTCGCCCATGTCGACGATCGGAGTCTCGCCGCCGAGGCCCGCGTTGTTGATGAGCACGTCGATCCCGCCGAGGTCGTTCGCCGCGTCGGCGATCAGCCCGTCGACCGCCTCGGTGCTTTGCACATCGCAGGGACGGGCGAATACGCGCTGCTCGGCGAACTCGCCGGCGAGTTTGTCGCGCGCCTCGCCGAGGCGCCGCTCATGCCAGTCGCTGACCACGACATCGGCGCCCTCGAGCAAAGCGCGGCGGGCCGAGGAGAAGCCGATCCCGGTCCCGGCGGCCGCCGTCACGACGACGCGCTTGCCGCGCAGCAGGTCGTGGCCGGCGATCTCGGCGGGTTCGGCGGCGAGCGGGGATGGTCGTTGCGTCATGCGCGGGCCTCTCGGGGTAGACCGAGGACTCGCTCGGCGATGATGTTGCGCTGCACCTCGTTCGACCCGCCGTAGATCGTGTCGGCACGGGTGAACAGGAAGAGTCGTTGCCATTCGTCGAGTTCGACGTTCTCGGGATCGGTGAGGTCGTTGGGAACGCCCTCGGTGGTGGTGGCCGGGCCGACGAGCGACGGCGCACCGACGACCTGCATCGCTAGCTCGCCGAGACGCCGATGCCAATTGGCCCACAGGAGCTTGGCGACCGAGGCGTCGCCAGCCGCGGTGTCGAAACCGTGCGTGGTGCGGGCGGCGCCGGATCCGCCCAGTTCGGTGTCGAGCGTGCGCTGGGCGTGGGCGCGCATGACCGTCAGCTCGATGCGAGCGCGTTTGAGCGCGGTGGCGATCTCCGGGTTGGCGATCGCCCCGTTCGCCCGCGCGACGGCGACCAGATTGTCGAGTTCGCGGGCGAACCCGACCTGCTGGCCCAGCGTCGACACCCCGCGCTCGAACTGCAACAGCCCCATGGCCACCGACCACCCTTTTCCGGGTTCGCCGACGATGAGGTCGGCCTCGGTCCGGGCGTCGTCGAAGAAGACCTCGTTGAACTCCGAGGTGCCGGTGAGCTGCTGGATGGGGCGCACGGTGATGCCCGGCTGGTCGAGCGGCACGAGCAGGAAGGAGAGCCCGGCATGACGCTGCGCTCGTGCTGGACTCGGCCCGCTCGCTTCGCTCCCGGCGCCGGCCGGCTCGGTGCGCGCGATGACGAAGACCCACTGCGCCTGGTGCGCCAACGAGGTCCAGATCTTCTGGCCGTTGACGAGCCAGTGGTCCCCGTCGAGGCGGGCGGTCGTGGCGACGCCGGCCAGGTCCGAACCGGCGCCGGGTTCCGAATAACCCTGCGCCCACAGCTCGGTGACGTCGACGATGCCCGGCAGAAAGCGCCGTTGCTGTTCTTCGGTGCCGTACTCGATGAGCGTCGGGCCGAGCAGTTCCTCGCCGAGATGGTTGACGCGCGCCGGTGCGTTGGCGCGCGCGTACTCCTGGTGGAAGATGATCCGCTGGCTCATCGTCGCCCCGCGGCCGCCGTGGCGCGACGGCCAGCCCAGGCAGGTCCAGCCCGCCCGGGCCAGATGACGGTCCCAGGCCAGCCGAGCATCGAAGAACTCGTGTTCGCTGCCCGGGCCCCCGCGGCCGCGCAGATGGGCGAATTCGCCTGCGAGGTTCTCGTCGAGCCAAGCCCGCACGGCGCGCGCGAACACGATGTCCGCGTCCGGGGTGGCTGCCGCCCATTCGCCGAGGTCGACGCTGCGGTCGGCGAGGTTGATCGACGTCATGACCCCTAGCTTAACCTACCAAGCATTTGCTAGGTTTTGACTATGGATGCGCCCGCCCAGACCACTCCCCAAGCGCTACGGCTCGCCGCGCGGACCTGGCCGGACGGGCCGGCGATCATCGACGACCAGTGGGGCGCGACGACCGTCCTCAACTGGCAACAACTGCTCGGCCAGGCGCGGGTCTTCGCCGCGGCGCTCATCGACGCGGGCATCGCCCCTGGCGACCGCGTCGCGATCTGGGCGCCGAACAGCTATCACTGGCCGATCGCGGCGCTGGGAACCCACTACGCCGGCGCCGTCCTGGTCCCGCTCAACACCCGCTACACCATCAGCGAGGCTGCCGACATCATCGAGCGCGCCGACGCCCGGGTGATCGTCACGGTCGGCGAGTTCGTCGGCACGAACCGGCTGGCCGACCTGCTGGGCCATGCGATCAGTGGCGGCCGCACCATCGTCGGCATCAGTCTCGATACGACGGCTCCGTCGCCGTCGGGCGCGATCAGCTGGACCGAGTTCTTGACGCGCGGCACCAATATCGGTGCCGCCGATGCGCGGGCCGACGCCGTCGAATCGACCGATCTCTCCGACATCCTGTTCACGTCGGGCACGACGGGCGCCCCCAAGGGCGTGCTCGCCGAGCACCGCCAGACACTCGCCGGGGCCCGCGCGTGGGGCGCCAACGGCGCACTCGGCCCGCACGACCGGTATCTGCAGGCGAACCCGTACTTCCACACCTTCGGCTACAAGGCCGGCATACTGCCGTCGCTGCTGTTCGGCACGACGATGGTGCCGCTCGCCGTCTTCAGCCCCGATGCGGCCATGCGGAAGATCGACGAGCACGCGATCACCGTGTTCCCCGGCGCCCCCACGGTGTTCCAGACGATCCTCGACTCCCCCGGCCGCTCGGGACACGACCTCTCGACGCTGCGCCTGGTGGTCACCGGCGCCACAGTCGTGCCGGTCGTCCTCGTCGAACGTCTGCAATCCGATCTCGGCGTCGAGACCGTCCTCACGGCCTACGGGCAGACCGAGACCAGCGGCTTCATCACGACGTGCACCGCGGCCGACGACGATGTGACGGTCGCGACCACCTGCGGGCGCGCCTATCCGGGCATGGCGATCAAGCTCGACAACCCCGACGAGAACGGTGCCGGGGAAGTGCTCGCCAAGGGAGCGATGGTGATGCGCGGCTACCTCGACGATCCCGCGGCGACCGCGAAGGCGATCGACGACGACGGCTGGCTGCACACCGGCGATGTGGGCACCATCGACGACAACGGCAACCTGCGGATCACCGACCGCCTCAAGGACATGTACATCTGCGGCGGGTTCAACGTGTATCCGGCCGAGGTCGAACAGGTGCTCGCCCGGGCCGACGGGGTTGCGGAGGTGGCGGTCATCGGTGTGCCGGATGATCGGCTGGGCGAGGTCGGGCGGGCCTTCGTCACCGCCAAGCCGGGGGCCGAGATCGACCCCGACGCGGTGGTCGCCCATGCCCGCGAGCACCTCGCCAACTTCAAGGTGCCGCGCTCGGTGGTCGTCGTCGACGGGTTCCCGCGCAACGCGTCGGGCAAGATCCTCAAACGCGAGCTGTCATAGCTCTGCCGGCTCAGGCGCGGCCGTGGCGCTTCTCGTACTCCAAGTGCTCGGCGGCGCTCTTACGACGGATCGCCTCGTCGGCCAGCGCCTGGTCGAGGCCGTGGCGCTGCAGCGTGGCGCGCCGGTAGTACTTGTCGAACACGAAGGTGAAGTACAAGGCGCCCAGCAGAATCGGCAGCGTGATCATGATCGTGTTGGCCACCCCGACGCTGGGGATCGCCGCACCGAAGGGCAGCAGGATCAGTATCACTGGGAAAATGAAACGCAGCACGACGCGTCGGGTCGCCCCCGGTCCGGCGTTGTCCTCGCGCACCCACGCCTGGTACCGCGCGGGCAGCGGACGCTTGCCGTAGGTGCGACGACCGTAGGCGTAGGGAATGAACTCCCACAGGGTCGGGCGCGGTCGCTGCTTGTTACTCACGCGCTCGATTCTATCGACGCGACCGCGCGGCAGGTGGCGCGGCCGGAGTCGGGCCGCCGTGTGCACGGTCGAGAGACCGCCTTCTAGCCGTAGCACCCGTGCTACGATCGGGGGATGGGCGCGGTCGAGTCCCGGATCGAGAGCCTGACGCAGCGCGAGTTGCGCAACCAGTCAGGGCGCGTGCTCCGGGCGGTCAGCGAAGGACAATCCTTTGTCCTCACCAATAGCGGCGTGCCGGTCGGGCGGATCGTGCCGCTGGACGCGCCCGCACCGGCATTGCCGATTACGCGTCCGGCCCGGCGCCGAGGCGGCTGGACGGCCCTGAACATCAAGCGCAAGGCCACGGCGCAATCACTCGCCGCGACACTGGACGACCTGCGCGCGGACCGGCTGTGACGCCACCGGTCGTCTACGTCGACACCTCAGCGCTCGGCGCGCTGCTGATCGACCGCCCCGAAAGCGCCGCGCTCGCGGAGTGGCTCGACAACACCTCGGCCACCTTGGTGTCCGCCGACCTGCTCGAGACGGAAATGCGCCGGATCGCAGTCCGGGAGGACCTCGACCCGTCCGACGTGACGGCGCTCCTCGAAGGAGTCGAGCTCGCCGCGCTCGACCGAGCCGTCTATCGCAGCGCCGGCCTCCTACCCATGCCGTACCTGCGAACCCTGGACGCGTTGCACCTGGAAGCGGCGATACGACTCGACGCGGCCGCAGTCCTGACCTACGACCGCAGACTTGGCGAGGCCGCCCGGTCGGCGGGGATCGACGTGATCTCGCCCGCCCCGGAATAGGCCCCGACCGCTGACGTGCGTAGTTAAAGCCGTATCGCTCAGTCGGTGCGCGGCTTAACCAGCGGGAAGAGCACCGTCTCGCGGATACCGAGGCCGGTCAGCGCCATCAGGAGCCGGTCGATGCCCATTCCCGTGCCGGCGGTCGGGGGCATGCCGTGCTCCATCGCGGCCAGGAACTCCTCGTCGAGGACCATCGCCTCGTCGTCGCCTGCGGCGGCCAGACGGGCCTGGTCGACGAAGCGCTCGCGCTGGATGATCGGGTCAACGAGTTCGGAGTAGCCGGTGGCCAGCTCGAAGCCGCGCACGTAGAGGTCCCACTTCTCGACGACGCCGGGGATGCTGCGGTGCGCACGCACCAGCGGCGACGTCTCCACGGGGAAGTCCCGGACGAACACCGGCTCGTCGAGCTTCGATCCGACGAGGTGCTCCCACAGCTCCTCGACGAGCTTGCCGTGGCCGTACCCCTTGTCCTTGGGAACGTCGAGGCCGTTGTCGTCGGCGATCTTGAGCAGTTCGTCGACGCTGGTGCCCTGCGCGACGCCGTCGACCTCCGACTGCGGCACGATGTCGCGGCCGAGCGCCTCCGACAGCGACGGGTACATCGACAGCGAGGTCCACTCGCCGGACAGGTCGTAGGTGGTGCCGTCGGGCATGGTCGGGGTGAGCGTGCCAAGGACGTTGCGGCAGACCGTCTGCACGAGGCCGCGGATGAGTTCGGCCGCGTCGTCGTAGGTGCCGTAGGCCTGGTAGGTCTCCAGCATCGCGAACTCGGGGCTGTGCGTGGAGTCCGCGCCCTCGTTGCGGAAATTGCGGTTGACCTCGAAGACACGGTCGATGCCGCCGACGACGCAGCGCTTGAGGAACAGCTCCGGCGCGATGCGCAGGTAGAGGTCCATGTCGAAGGCGTTGGAGTGCGTGACGAACGGACGCGCGGCGGCGCCGCCGTGCAGGGTCTGCAGCATCGGCGTCTCGACCTCGAGGAAGCCGCGCTCGTCGAGAAAGGCGCGGAGTTCGGCCATCACCCTGATGCGGGTGCGCGCGATCTCACGGGCCTCCGGGCGCACGATGAGGTCGACGTAACGCTGCCGGACCCGCGTCTCCTCGTTGAGTTCCTTGTGCGCGACCGGCAGGGGGCGCAGCGACTTCGACGCGAGGCTCCAGTCATCGGCCATGACCGAGAGTTCGCCGGTCCGCGACG
>NZ_BAEE01000031.1 GCF_000241265.1 Gordonia araii NBRC 100433 | reverse complement strand
CAATATCGCATACTGGTTTGAGAGATACCCGGAGTGTGCAAACGTCCGTCGAGATTGCCTCAATAGATGGAAGGGTCTGGTCCGCTATCTTCTGTTCATCCGGCCGATTCTGATAGTTGGCTTGATCGTCGGCGATGCTTCGCCATGAATCGGCGGCCGAAGTGAGCTTGTCGAGGTCGCCATTGGGCCAGTCGAGGCCTACATGTCCGCTAACCCTGGTCCACCAGGCCGGAGGAGTGACGCCATCACCAATCGAGGAGATGATGCTAGGAACCGAAATCGGGCTGTCGGGTCGCTGGTCTAGCGTGGAGTCGACCGCACCGGAGTCGTAGGGCTCGCCGTCACTAGCCCCCTCGATGTTGGCGGCAGTGCAGTAGAGCAGTACATGCAGTATTCCAGCGGCGTTGACCGTGACCGCCAGTAGGCCAAAGTATCCATCTTCCCCGGAGATCGCCAGATCGTATTGAATTCCAAAGGTACGGCCGCAGCGATCATTGCCTGCCATCCCGCCACAGGCATCAAGTGCCTCTGCAGCCTTTTTGATAGTGGACGAGAGGCCGTTGTATACGAACAGAGCGTCATCCGCGACAATTCTGAAACTGTCTGGATCGGCATCGGCGCGAGACTTGGGCGGCAACGTATCACCCCCACATCGCCGTGTCGGCGTCGAACGCTTTGGTCCAGTTGTTTCTGGTAGTCGTGGCGGCTATTTTCAGCCGGTTTAGTTCAGTGATGGACGCCTTGGCGTCCCGTATCCACAAGGTTGTAGCAGTCTCAAATGCCTCTACAGCTGCGCCATCCCAGTAGTTTCGGAGGTCCTTAGTCAGGGACTGCACTGCCTTGAGTTCATCGTTGAGGGCATCGCATAAGGTGACCATCTGCTCTATTGTCGCGTCGAGAACGTCGACGTCGATCCGGATTCTGCTCATACATCCAGATTCAGATACGTGGGACGGGTCGACGTACGGAGTGCGGCGGTATTGCTGTCCTCCTGATTTTGATAAGCGTTGGCGCTGCCGACGAGGTTCTTGGCTATGTATTCGAGTCGATCAGTTAGGGCGCGTGCGGAAATCGTCCAGTCTTCAACACCGGGCCGAAATCGATCGACGGCCTTTCCACCGACCCATGTTTCAAAGAGGTGTTCAGATTCTTTGGTCAGCGAGTCAACACGGGATCGGATCTCTTCTGCAATCTCCTCAAACCTATCCGCTGCATGTAGCAACGCCGATCTGTCGACGTTGAGGTTGTCGCCCATCACCACACCGTAGCGTCAACTGCATCACTGATGGGGAAGTGGTGGATCCGGACGCCGGGGGGCTACCACGCCTCTCGCCTTACGGAGCCCAGGTCCGTTCCGCCTGCTCGCCCTGCTCGGGGGAGTCGGCGCGGTGGGCGCGGTTCACGGCGGAGACAACGGCCCGCAGACTCGCCGTCGTGATCGACGACGCGATACCGACGCCCCACACGGTCTCACCGTCGATCTCGGTCTCCACGTAGGCGACGGCGCTGGCGTCGTCACCGGCGGTCAGCGCGTGCTCGGAGTAGTCGAGGATGCGGACGTCGAATCCGACGGTGCCCAGGGCGTCGACGAAGGCGGCGAGGGGACCGTTGCCGCGGCCCTCGATCTCCTTCTCGACGCCGTCGACCTTCACGACAGCGGTGACGGTGTCCTCGCCGTCGTCGGTTTCCGCGGCGTCGACGCGTTGACGCATCCGCTCCAGCGGCTGGATCGGGTTGAGGTACTCGTCGGCGAAGACGTCCCACATCTCCTTGGGCGACACTTCGCCGCCCTCGCCGTCGGTCAGCTTCTGGATCTCGCGGCTGAACTCGATCTGCAGGCGCCGCGGCAGGTTCATGCCGTGGTCGGCCTTCATGATGTAGGCGACCCCGCCCTTGCCTGACTGGCTGTTGACGCGGATGACCGCCTCGTAGGTGCGGCCGACGTCCTTCGGGTCGATCGGCAGGTAGGGCACCTGCCACAGGATGTCCTCGACGTCGGAGTCGGCCTCGTCGGCGTCGATCTTCATCTGGTCGAGGCCCTTGTTGATCGCGTCCTGGTGGCTGCCGGAGAACGCCGTGTAGACCAGGTCGCCGCCGTACGGGTGCCGCTCGGGGACGTTCAGCTGATTGCAGTACTCCACGGTGCGACGGATCTCGTCGATGTCGGAGAAGGAAATCTGCGGGTCGATGCCGCGGGAGAACAGGTTCATCCCCAGGGTCACCAGGCAGACGTTGCCGGTGCGTTCGCCGTTGCCGAACAGGCAGCCCTCGATGCGGTCGGCGCCGGCCAGGTAGCCCAGTTCGGCGGCCGCGACCGCTTCACCGCGGTCGTTGTGCGGATGCAGGCTCAGGATGATCGAGTCGCGGCGAGCCAGGTTGCGGCTCATCCACTCGATCGAGTCCGCGTAGACGTTGGGGGTGGCCATCTCGACGGTGGCGGGCAGGTTGAGGATCAGCGGATTCTCCGGTGTCGGAGCGATGATCTCGCTGACCGCGTCGCAGACGTGCTTGGCGTAGCTCAGCTCGGTGCCGGTGTAGGACTCCGGGGAGTACTCGTAGCGCCACTGGGTGTCCGGATACTTCTTCTGTTCCTCGAGGCACTTGTGCGCGGCATCGGTCGCGATCTTGGTGATCTCGTCCTTGTCAGCCCGGAACACGACGCGCCGCTGCAGCACGGACGTCGAATTGTAGAAGTGCACGATGACGCGGGGCGCGCCCTGGCAGGCTTCGAAAGTCCGCTCGATCAGCTCGTCGCGGCACTGGGTCAGCACCTGGATGGTGACGTCGTCGGGGATGACGTCGTCCTCGATGATCTCGCGGACGAAGTCGTAGTCGGTCTGGCTTGCCGACGGGAAGCCGACCTCGATCTCCTTGTAGCCCATGCGGACCAGCAGGTCGAACATGCGGCGCTTGCGCGCCGGGCTCATCGGGTCGATCAGTGCCTGATTACCGTCGCGCAGATCAACGGCACACCAGAGCGGAGCGCGCTGCACCTCGGCGTCGGGCCAGGTGCGGTCGGGCAGCGAGATCCGCTCGACCTCGTCGGCGAAGGAACGGTAGCGGTGGACGGGCATCGCCGAACCGCGCTGAGGATTCCAGCTGGGCTGTCCGTCGGGGATGGGCCCGGAAGGCTCGACGATGCGCGTGCCTTGACGGGCGGTGAAGGAGTCGGGGGAAGTCATGATGGTCAATCTCCGTGAAGGTTGGTGGAAGATGACCGGCGCGCGAAGTGGCCCGCGACGGAGGGCCGGTCGATTCAGACCCCGCCGCGGCAACCGAGGAGGAGTGCGCGCTGCATGGCAACGAGATTACCCGGTCGGTGTGGCCGCGCACAAAAGGAATGCGGCAAGTCCGGGCTGCCCGTGCGTGGGTAACGTTGGCGCCGTGGGTGACAGACAGGTTCTCCGACCGGGGGTCGACGGTGTCGATCCGTATCGCTTGCTGACGGCATTGGTCGTTCCGCGGCCCATCGCGTGGGTCGCCTCGACCGACGCGGACGGGAAGGGGAACCTCGCGCCGCACTCGTTCTTCACCGTCGCCTCGGTGCGCCCGCCGATCATCGCGTTCACCTCGATCGGCCCCAAGGACACACTGCGGAACATTCAAGCGACCGGCGAATTCACTGTCAGCCTCGTCAGCGACGACGCGATCGACGCCGCCAACGCCACCAGCGCTCCCGTCCCTCCCGACGTGGACGAGGCGGCGGCGTTCGGCGTGGCCATGCGACCGTCGACGTTGGTCGCGCCACCCCACGTCGCATCGAGTCCCGCAGCGTTCGAATGCCGGCTGCGGCACACCGTCGGCTTTGAGGAATCGACGATGGTGTTCGGCGATGTCGTCGCCTTCAGCATCGACGACGAGGTGCTCGTGGACGGGCATCCGGAGTTCGGACGCCTGCGTCCGGTGTCCAGGCTCGGCCGCGACGAGTGGGGACTGCCGCCGGAGGTCGTGACCCGGGCCCGGCCGCGTGGCTGACGTCTGCCATCGTGTCTAGTGCCCCTTCCGGTCTGATCGGACCGAGGTTGAGGGTCAGCCCAGCTCGTCCCCGTCAGCCCGTCGGACGGGCACCACGAAAGGAAGACAGCCCATGAGTTCCTTGTGCCAGAAGATCACCGCCGCCGTCGTCGGCGTCGGCGCCGCTTCGATACTTTCCGCCGGCATCGCCCACGCCGCCCCGACGCCGGTGCACGGCCCGCCGCCGAAGACGATCCCCAAGTCGACTCCCATCCCGGGAGCCAACTGCACCTACGGTCAGGCCGAGAAGGCGCTGGCCAAGCAGGACCCCAAGGTGTGGGCCAAGATCACGAAGGACGACCACTACCGCAGTCACTTCCAGCAGGACATCGTGCGCACCAAGGCGCAGCGCGAGGCCAAGGCCGAGGAATGGCGCAAGGCGCATCCGGTCGAGACCGTCGCCCTGGAGGCCGCCGAGCGTGCGGGCGTATTCGGTGATCCGGTGCAGTCGGCCAAGGACCGCGCGACGTTCGGCGAGGCGATCGACCGGGCGAGGGCGAACTGCGCCAAGTTCTGATCGTCGCGGCTAGTCAGTAGATGGTGCTGTCCCGTTCGCGGGGCAGCACCATCGCTGTAACCGCGGCCATGACGAGAAGGATGATTGCCGCCGTCCCCAGCGCCGCGTGCATCCCGGTCATGTAGGCGGTCTTCGCCGTCTCGACGACCGCAGCGTCGTTGCCCGCCGAGACGACGACCTCGTCGAGCGTTCCGCGCAACGGTGACCCGCTCGACGCGAGGCCGCGCGTGAAGACGACCGCGGCCAACGATCCCAGCAGAGCGAGCCCGAGGGCCTGGCCGAGCTCGAAACTCGTCTCCGACATGCCGGTCGCCTCGCCGGCACGTTCGGGCGGCACCGATCCCACGGCGACGACGGACACCAGGCTGAACGCGGTGCCGTAGCCGACGCCGGCGATGGCCGAGCCGAGCAGGAAGGCCCACAGGCCGTCGTGCACTCCGGTCAGCTGCAGCGTGAGCATCCCGGTCGCGCAGACCAGCAGGGCCGTGATGAAGGACAGTCGGACACCGAGGCGTGCGACGATCCGCGCCGAGCCGAGCGAGAACGCGCAGACCATCGATGCCATCGGGATACCCAGCAGGGCGGCACCCAGCGGCTCGCGACCGGTGACCGACTGCAGATACTCGTTCACCAGGTAGGTGGTCGCGGCCAGCGACATCATCGCCGCCAGCGTCGTGCAGATCGCGACCGCGAAGCTCCGGTTGCGCAGCAGGCCGAGATTGACCAGCGGGTGGTCGGCACGGTTGCAGTGCACGACGAAACCGGCGAGCAATCCGAGGCCGACGATGCCGGCGCCGACGGTCGTGATGTCGACTCCGGAGAGCGCCACGTGCTTGATCGCGTAGACGACCCCCAGGATTCCGCCGATCGACAGCACCACACCGAGCACGTCGAAGGGCGCGACGTCGGAGTCCGCGGCATCGCGTCGGGAGTCGGCGGGGAGCAACGACGACGCCAGCCACAGCGCGCCCAGCACCGGCACGTTGATCAAGAACACCGAACCCCACCAGAACTGGTGCAGCAGGAGGCCGCCGACGATCGGGCCCACCGCGGCTCCCCCGGCGAAGGCCGCCGTCCAGACGCCGATGGCGCGGGAGCGCTCGGTGGCGTCGGGGAACATCGTCGAGATGATGGCCAAGCTCGACGGCAGCAGGGTCGCGCCACCGAATCCCATGACGGCGCGGGCGGCGATCAGCGTCGACGGGGAAGCGGCGAAGGCGGCCAGGATCGACCCCGCACCGAAGATCGTCGCGCCGGCTAGGAGCAGTCGGCGCCGGCCGACGCGATCACCGAGTCCGCCCATCGTGATCAACAGCCCGGCGATGACGAAGCTGTACGAGTCGAGGATCCACAGCGCTTCGGCCGGCGACGGACCGAGGTCGCGCGAGACCTGCGGCATAGCGAGGAACAGCACCGAGACGTCCATCGACACGAGCAACACGGGCAACGTGAGGACGCCCAATCCCCACCATCGCCGGTTGCTCACAGAGCGTGAGAGTAGACGGGTCGTGCTCGGCCCGCGATTCAGGGCACGCTCAGCGAGAAACTGGGCACACTCGGCGAGATTCTGGGCACGGTCGGCGAAAATCTGGGCACGGTCGGCGCACCAATCGGTGGTCGAGTGCCCGCGAGGCGCTAGCCGAGTGGGCGTATCGAGACCGACGCGAGGTCAGTGGGCACACTCGGCGCGAAAGTGGGCACGGTCGGCGGGAAACTGGGCACGGTGGGCGAGATTCTGGGCACACTCGGCGGGAAAGTGGGCACGGTCGGCGCTACATGGCGTGCGGATAGACCGTCAAGATGTGCGCTCCGAACCAGGAACTGAGCGCGACGACGCTGCCGAGGATCGTGTAGCGGGCCGCCGGTGCCTGGCGCGACAGGTAGTTCGCGATCGGGATCAACAGCACGAAGGCGGGTAGCAGCAGTCGGGCCCGGCTCATCATCAGCCCGCTCGACAACACGATCGACGCGACCACGAGTACCCCGTACAACAGCAACGGCCACGGAGTCCGGGCGGCGACGTTGATCCCGACCAGAACCAGCGTTGCGACGATGATCAACGCGGTGGCCACCGGAACCACCCCGCCGGAGTTGACGAGCGTCTGGTTGACGAATTGGAAGGTGGCCCGGCCTCCGTCGAATTTCGTGCCCCAACCGGCGGTCTGGATGTCGAACCAGCCCATCGGAGTGCCCGTGCGGCGCCACACGAATCCGAGGTAGCCGAGATAGCCCAGCGGGGCAACGAGAAATGCCGCCCACGCGCGCCAGCCGCCGCGTTCCATGCCCGCGTTGCCGGTCTTCCCCCACGGCAATCCGGCCGCGGCGATGAACGCGGCGAGCATCACGACTCCGATCAGCACGATCCCCGTCGGGCGCACGGTGCCGGCCAGTAGCGCGGTGAGTCCGGCCAGCAACCAACGCTTTTCGACTACGCCCACCAACGACCAGGCCACGAGAGCACAGAACAGTGCCTCCGTGTAGGCCATGGAGAGCACGATGCCCATCGGGGCCGCGGCGAAGAGCACCGACAGGATGAGGCCTGCGGTGCGAGACTGATCGTCGTCGGCGCCGGTCATCTGCTTCGCGCACCAGCGCCCGATCCGCGCGATCGCCACCGCGGCGAGCGCTCCGGAGGCCAGCGTGACGATGATCGCCGCGCTATACACGTCGAGGCCAGGCAGCTTGGCGACGACGCCGACGAGATACGGGTAGCCGGGGAAGAACGCGAACGCGGTATCCGGAGTGTGGATGCCGTGCGCGTCGGTGTGGGCCACCGGCACGTCCTCGTATCCGTACTGGGCGATGGCCAGCATCCACTTGCCGTCCCACATCCTCAGCGACGCGGGCAACGTCGTTCCGCGCAGGTCGGCGAGCCGGGCCAGCACGGCCACGCCGATGAGGCGCACTGCGAAGAACGTGAGGATGGGGACCACCCAATCGTCGACGACGTCGGTGCGGCGCGCGGCGGTGGTGGTCACGACGGCGATCGTAATGGCGCTGCGGTGCCCTCGTAGCGCCAACTGCCGTCCCGGTAGACTTGGCCGTCGGTAACTCCCCAGGTTCAGAGAGGTAAATCCCCGTGGCGCTCGTAGTGCAGAAGTATGGCGGGTCCTCGGTCGCAACGGCCGAGCGGATCCGTCGTGTCGCCGAGCGCATCGTGGACACCCGCAAGCGTGGCGACGACGTGGTGGTCGTGGTGTCGGCGATGGGCGACACCACCGATGAACTGCTGGATCTCGCCGAACAGGTCAACCCGGCGCCACCGCCGCGCGAGATGGACATGCTGCTCACGTCGGGCGAACGCATCTCTAACGCGCTGGTCGCCATGGCCATCGCGTCGCTCGGCGCCGAGGCGCAGTCGTTCACCGGCTCGCAGGCCGGTGTCATCACCACCAGCAGCCACGGCAAGGCGAAGATCATCGACGTCACGCCTGGGCGCGTCCGCGATGCCCTCGATCACGGCAAGATCGTTCTCGTCGCGGGCTTCCAGGGCGTCGCCCAGGACACGAAAGACGTCACGACGCTGGGTCGCGGCGGGTCGGACACGACCGCCGTCGCACTGGCCGCCGCGCTGGGGGCCGACGTGTGCGAGATCTACACCGACGTCGACGGCATCTACACCGCCGACCCGCGCATCGTGCCCAACGCCCGTCACCTCGACACCGTTTCCTTCGAGGAGATGCTGGAGATGGCCGCGGCTGGTGCCAAGGTGCTCATGCTGCGCTGCGTGGAATACGCGCGGCGCTACAACGTTCCCGTTCATGTGCGCTCGTCGTACTCGAACAAGCCCGGCACCCTGGTGACCGGATCGATGGAGGACATTCCCGTGGAAGAAGCGATTCTCACCGGTGTTGCGCACGACCGGAGCGAGGCCAAGGTCACGGTCGTCGGCCTCGACGACACCCCCGGCTCGGCCGGCAAGGTGTTCCGCGCGGTCGCCGACGCCGAGATCGACATCGACATGGTTTTGCAGAACATTTCGAAGGTGGAGACCGGTAAGACCGACATCACCTTCACGCTGCCGCGCGAGCGCGGCCCGGTCGCGGTGGAGAAACTCAACGGCCTGCGCGACGAGATCGGCTTCTCCGAGGTGCTCTACGACGATCACATCGGCAAGGTGTCGCTGGTCGGTGCCGGCATGCGCTCGCACCCGGGCGTCACCGCGACCTTCTGCGAGGCGCTGGCGAAGGCGGGCATCAACATCGAGCTGATCTCCACGTCGGAGATCCGGATCTCGGTGCTCATTCGCGATACCGACCTCGACGAGGCGGTCCGTGTCCTGCACGAGGCCTTTGATCTCGGCAGCGACGAAGAGGCCGTCGTGTACGCCGGAACGGGGCGGTAGTCATGGGCGCCAAGATCGGTGTCGTCGGCGCGACCGGCCAGGTCGGCGGCGTCATGCGGACGCTGTTGGCTCAGCGGAACTTCCCGGCCGACGAGGTGCGGTTCTTCGCGTCGTCGCGCTCGGCGGGCAAGAAGCTGCCGTGGGGCGATGGCGAGATCGTCATCGAGGATGCGTCGACGGCCGATCCGAGCGGTCTGGACATCGCGCTGTTCTCCGCCGGTGCGACCATGTCGCGCGAGCAGGCGCCGCGCTTCGCCGCTGCCGGTGTCACCGTCATCGACAACTCGTCGGCTTGGCGCAAAGATCCCGACGTACCGCTGATCGTCTCGGAGGTCAACGGCGAGCTCGCGAAGAACCCGCCGAAGGGCATCATCGCCAATCCGAACTGCACGACGATGGCCGCGATGCCGGTGCTCAAGCCGTTGCACGTCGCAGCTGGCCTGCGACGGTTGATCGTCTCCTCGTACCAGGCGGTGTCCGGCAGCGGACTGGCCGGCGTCGAAGAACTCGCGACCCAGGTCCGTGCCACCGCGGCCGACGCCGAGAAGCTCGTCTACGACGGTTCGTCGGTCGCCTTCCCCGAGCCGGTCAAGTATGTCGCGCCGATCGCGTTCAACGTCGTTCCGCTCGCCGGGGCGATCGTCGACGATGGTTCGGAGGAAACCGACGAGGATCAGAAGCTGCGCAACGAGTCGCGCAAGATCCTCGGTCTGCCCGAGCTATTGGTCAGTGGAACCTGCGTGCGCGTGCCGGTGTTCACCGGCCACTCGCTGTCGATCAACGCTGAGTTCGACGAGGCGCTGAGCCCGGATCAGGCCCGCAAGATCCTCGCCGACGCGGCCGGGGTCGAGCTGGCCGACGTTCCGACGCCGCTGGAAGCGGCGGGCAAGGACGTGTCGCTGGTCGGCCGGATCCGCGTCGACCCCGGCGTGCCCGACGGCAAGGGGCTCGCGCTGTTCGTCTCCGGCGACAACCTGCGTAAAGGTGCTGCGCTCAACACGATCCAGATCGCCGAACTGCTGGTCTAGCGATCCGGCCGCGACAGTGGCTCGGCGTCAGCGCTGGAGTTGTTGGTAGCTCACCATGATGCCCTCGTGTTCGAGGGCTTCGTTGGCCCGGTCGATGGCTGCGAGCATGCCGGGGTCGGCTTCGGCCGCACTCTGTACGACGACTTCGATGGCCTCGAACTTGCGGATGCCCGCCTTGCGAAGGTCACGCTTGAGAAAGCCCGACCGGATGTGTCCCAAGAACATCTGCAGCCGGCGGTGGAAGAGATCGAGGACGGCGGCGCTGTCGGACCCGACCGCGAGTAGTTCGTCGTTGCGCATCTCCAACCGCAGCCACTGGGTGTCGCGATCGTAGTCGGCGCCATCCGGCAGCGAGATGTCTCTGAACGGCGGGCCGGGAGCGGTTGGCCTTGTTGTTCGACGACTTTCCCCTGCTGGGTCAGTCGGACCCGGTTGACCGGTCCGGCGGCCTCGATCAGGTACGTCGATGACGCGTTCTCCAGGGCAACGACGTAGGTCTGCCGGCCCAGCCGGGCGCCGAGCGGCGTGATGTGGTTCCGCATCGTGATCGGGTCGACGAGCACGACGTGCGGCCCGACTTGGGCGATGCCCAGCTGGCCGGGTTCGATCAGATCGAAGGATGTCGTCGGGCCTGCCAGGCCGAGTTCGGCGAGGCCGGTGTCGACGATGATCCCTAAGGTCATGCTCCGGGGCATGGCGGCCCTACAACGCCGTGAGGATGTTGTTGAGCTTGTGGTCCGATGCGGAGACCGCGGCGTGAACCCCGGGTTCGACCAGCTTGGCGATCGCCTTCCCCGCGAATCCGCCGGGGAAGTTGTACTCGATCTCGACGGAGATCTTCGTCGTGTCGGGATCGACCTCGGTGAGCTTCCAGCGGGTCTTGTTGCTGAACCCGGAGACCGAGGCGGTGTCGATCTCCTTGCCCTCGACCCATCGGGTGATCTCGACGACCGAGTCGACTCGCGCCCCGACCTTCATCCGCGACTGGAACTGGGCGCCCTCGCCGCGAGTCTGATCGCTCAGCGGCGTCATCTCCGACATCCCGAACATCCAGTTCGGCAGGTTGGCGACCTCTGACATGTAATCCCACACCTTGGCAATGGGGGCGTTCACGGTGTTCTCGTGGCTGATCTGTCCCACTGCGGTCTCCTTCAAGATCGGTGTTCGCGCTCACGATTGATCGACTTGGAACCCTAGCGGGTGGGTCACGGCAAGCCGGTCGGGACACTACGCTAGAGCCATGAGTGACGACGACCAGTGGTACTACGAGATCTCGACCGGCAAGGTCACGCAGGGCAAGCACGGCAGCGTGCTCGACCGGATGGGGCCCTACCCGGACGAGGCGACGGCCAAGCGCGCGCTGGAGATCGCCAAGGAGCGCAACGAGTCGGCCGACGCCGACGACGAGGACTGATAACGCTTCGACCACCAGCGGTGTTGCAATCTGAGAACACCCGGTTGCATTAGCGGAACGACGCTGGCGACCCCACCGAGGCGCGGGTTAACTTCAGCCTCATGCGTCACAATAGTTTCGCGCGCCCGCGTATCGTCCGGGCGTCGGCGATGCTCGTCGCGGGCCTGGTCGCCGGCGTCGGGTCGATCGCCGGATCGTCGACGGCGTCGGCCGTCGACTTCTACACGCCGCCCGCGCGCGTGAGTCCGGCCGCTTCGGAGCCGGGCGTGCTCGTGCGCACGCAGCCGATCTCGGTGATGCTGCAGATTCCGGGCATTCCCCATCAGTGGCCGGGAAGCGCGACACGCGTCATGTACATGACGAGCTACCAGGACAAGGAGCCGGTCGCCGCGACCGGGGTCGTCATCGAGCCCACCTTGCCGTGGCGCGGACGCGGACCTCGCCCGACGGTGGTCATCGGGCCGGGCACCGTCGGCCAGGGCGATCAGTGCGCCACGTCGAAGAACATGGGCGGGCCGATCGCGATCGACCCGGGCAAGCGGAGTGTGGCGCTCAATTACACCGCTCCGGAGATGTTCCTGTTCCTCAACAACGGGGTGCGCGTCGCCATCGCCGACTACGTCGGCATCGGCACACCGGGGATGCATACCTACCTGAACCGCGCCGAGCAGGGCTACGCCATGATCGACGCTGCCCGCGCTGCGCTCAAACTCGCCAGCGCGCCGGGTGATTCGCCGATCGCCTTCTCGGGCTATTCGCAGGGTGGTGGCGCTGCCGCCGCGGCCGCGGAACTCGCCGAAGACTACGCACCGGAACTCGACGTGCGCGCGACGTACGCCGGGGCGCCGACGGCTGATCTGATCAGTGTGATTAATAGGTTCGACGGCACCCGCAACGCCGGATACATCGGCTACGTGCTCAACGGTCTCACGGTCCGCTATCCCGAGGTGCGGCCGATCCTCGACCGCGAGCTCAACCCGGCCGGCAAGGCGATGCTGGGGGCCGTGGCGAACCAATGCGCCGCCGACACCGGGGCGGGCTTCGGCCTCCGGCGGAGCAACCAGTGGACGCGGTCGGGCGAATCCATCGGGCAGCTCGTCCTGCGTACTCCCGAACTGCTGAAAGCCTTCGACGACCAGCGGATCGGCAAGGGCAAGCCGAACGCGCCGGTGCTGCTGGAGGCCGCGCCCGCCGACGACATCGTGCCCTACGGGCAAGTGCGGCGGCTCTACGGCGAATGGCGCGGCAAAGGCGTTGCCGTCGCCATGATGAACGACGGCACACCGCCGCTGTTTCCGGGCACCGGAAGCACCCACATCCTCGCGATGCTTCCGAACCTGCTCCCGGCGGCCAGCTATCTGATGTCGGCGCTCTCGGACTAGTCAGACGCGGGTCGGCGTGCCCCTGCGTATGGGACAATCCGGGGCATGAAACGGGCCGGCAAATGGATCACGGCGATCGCGGCGGCGGTCATCGTGCTCAGCATCGTCGGCGGAATCCTGTTGGCCGTCGGCGGATTTCGGCAGATCGTGAACTTTGATGACGAGTCGATCGCCGTCGCCGGTCCGGGCAACACGGTGACCACCCATTTCGACGCCGGCCAGAAGGTGGCTCTCTACACCTACGGGGCCAACGGCGTGTACGTCGGGCCGCGGCCCCGTTGCCAGATTTCGGGTCCGGCACCGGTGAAGCCGGGACGCGCGGTGACCAGCTCGGTCACCATCGCTCAGCAATCCCGGATCTCCTTCGCGTCGTACGTCATCGCCGAGTCGGGCGACTACCGCGTTTCATGCGATTCGCCCGGGGTGACCATCGCACCGCCGCTGTCCGCGGGCGGGATCATCGGTGGCGTCGGCGGGATCATGCTCGCCATTTTCGGCGGCATCCTCGGGATCGTCGGGCTGTTCGCCGGAATCATGATGTGGGCGCTCGGCGGCCGACGGCCCAACCCGCCGCCGCCGAGCGGTCCGCCGTATTCGACCGACCCTGTCGCGACACCGGAACCCGAGGACTGAACACATGCGCTCAACCCTCACGACGGCTATCGCCGTCGTGTTCCTACTTGCTGTTGGCGGTGCCCCGGCATCGGCCGAACCCGGCGTCGACGTAGGTCCGCCCGGAACCTCGCTGATGCACGGCGACCTGGCGTCGACCGATTCGACCCCGCATCCCGGGCCAGGCCGAGGTGCCCGCCTCGCCGCGTCGTCGGTGCCGGGCGGCGCGTGCGCCGCGACCTTCCTCGGCCGCGCCGGTGTGCCGATCTCGCTCTGCACCCAGTTCTTCGGCCAGGGCGGAGTCGCCGTTCCGACCGTCACGCTGTTCCATCCGCGCACCGCGGCGGTGCTCGCGCGACTCCCGCTCACCAAGGGGGGACTGCTCGGCGGCGTGTACGGCTATCTCGACGCGTCGGATCGCGTTGTCGTCGCCGACGGCTCGGGGGCGATCGTCCGGGTCGCCCACCGCGGCGGGCTGCGTGCCCCGCGCCTCGTCGTCGAAGAACGGGTCTCACTGGCCGGGCACCTGCCCCGCGGCGACACGGTGACCGGGTTGGCGCCCGACTACCAGGGGCGCGTGTGGTTCGTGACGACCAACGGGGTCGTCGGGACCGTGACGCCGACGGCCGGCCGGCCTCGGATCGCGTCGGTGCGGCTGCGACCGGGCGAGCAGATGGGCAACGGGCTGTCGGTGCGACCGGCAGGCGTATCCGTCTTGACCACGCACGCGCTCTACGAGATGACCGCGGGAGTCGACGGCAAGCCGCGCACGCGGTGGCGGCGCGCCTACGACAGGGGTTCGGCCCGCAAACCCGGTCAGCTCACCTGGGGGTCGGGAACGACGCCCACCTACTTCGGGCCGGGCGGCGACGCCTGGGTCGCCATCGTCGACAACGCGGACCGGCATCCCGACCTGCTGGTGTACCGCAGCGACGACGGCAGTCTGGTCTGCCGGATGCGGGCCTTCCGTCGCAGCGGTCAGGGCACGGAGAACTCGATTCCCGCACGGGGCAACACATTGGTCATCCCCAGCACCTACGGCTATCAGTACCCGCCCCAGGCGGAAACCGGTCGAGCCGATCCGCCGGCCGCCCCTTTCATCGGAGGCTCGACCCGTGTCGACGTCTCCGAGTCGGGCTGCCGGCGAGTGTGGGAGAACACGGACCGTATTGCCACGCTGCCGCGCCTCGCCGGCGACGGGATCGTCTACGCGCTCGGATACGGTCCTCACGTCCCGGGGGTTCCCCAGCAGTTCGGACCCGTGTACCTGATCGGTTCCGACTTCCTGACCGGGCGTCGCGTCGTCACCCTGCCCGTCGGGAACGCGCCACTCGACGAACCGTTGGAGCTGACCGGCACGATCGGGCCCGACGGGACGCTTTGGCAGGCGACCATCGGGCGCATGCTGCGCATCACCCGGCGATGAGTTGCCCCGGAGGGTTGCGGCGGGTGGCAGTATCGAAGGTATGACAGTTCCCGACGATCCCGACCGGATCCCGAGCCAGGCCGAACTGGACGCCATGGATCTTGCCGAACTGACTCACAGTTCCGCGGAGTCCAACGTGCACTACCCCAAGCCGGTCGACGACCCGGGGCCGCCGCCGCCCGCGCTGGCGCGCGACGCATGGGTCTGTTGGTGGATCGGCGCGGCCGCCGGACTCGCGTCTGCTCTGTACATGCTGGTCAACGTGATGTCGATTTCCGACGCGTTGCAGTCGCGCCTGATGGAGGGCATGCAGCAGACGATCGACGATGCGATCCGGAACCGGGACAAGGCGCCCGCGGGAGTCGAGATTCCGATCCCGAAGGCCCCGGCTGACGAGTACCACGGCCTCGCCCATACGCTCCCTCCGGCCATGATCGTGTCCATCGTGGCGCTGCTGGCGGTGCAGTTCGCGCTGCTGCGCGCGATCGGGAATCACCACAGCCGCAATGCGCGGAGCCTTTTCGCGGCGTTCGTGCTGATCAATCTCGTCTGCATCCCGGTCGGGCTGGATCTGCTGGCCTTCAGCGAGAACGCGCCGCTGATGTTCGTCATCGGGTGGATCCAGTTCGGGGCGCTCGTCCTCGCCGCCGTCTGCACCTGGCGGCCCTCGGTCGGCCGCTGGCTTCCCGCGCCGAGCCCCCTGCGCCCCACGAGGCTGCTACGTCCGGGCAACGCCTGACCGCGTCGCGTTCCGGACGGCTCGAAACCCCTACAAGATGGAGGAATGAAGATGAGTGTTGAGGTTGCCTACCGTGTGTCGTCGACGGCCAGCGGCGGAGGTCGTGACGGGCACGTCGAATCCGAATCCGGGCGCATCAAGCTCGATCTGCAGCCGCCCGTCGAACTCGGCGGCAGCGGGAACGGCTCCAACCCGGAGGAACTGTTCTCCGCCGGCTACGCCGCCTGCTTCCTCGGCGCTCTGCGCCTGGTCGCCAAGAACGCCGGCGTCGCCGTTCCAGACGGTACGACCGTGACCGTGACCGCCGGCATCGGCAAAGACACCGCCGACAACGGCTTCGGGCTCGTCGCCGACATCGCCGTCGCACTGCCGGGACTCGATCAGGCCAAGGCCGACGAGCTCGCCCAGGCGGCCCACGGATTCTGCCCGTACTCGAAGGCGACGCGCGGCAATATCGCGCATACGGTGACCGCCACGGTCTGAACGGGCAGGCGGGCATGACGCCGGGGCCGCCTGCGGTACCGTGATCTCCGTGAACAATGCGAATGTGGCCCTGCCGCTGTTGCTGATCGCGGTGACCGTCGCGGTCCTGGCGTTCGTCGCCTACCGCCGACGCGAATCGAAGGCACTGCTGCGCGACGCCGCACTGGCTCGCGACCTCCGCGAGGCGGCCGGTGCCGACGCCGTTCGCCTGGCGGCGGTCGACGAGTTCGAGACGACGATCTACCAGCGCCTCTTCTACGCCAGCGTTGTCGGTCCGAAGGTGCGCAGTGCCGCGTTCTCGCTGCTCGGTCTGCTCCTGTCGCTCGGGCTCGCGGTGCTCCTGGCCCCCTCCGACGGGCTGACAGCGACCACGGCCAAGACCGTTGCCGCCGTCCTCGTCGTCGTATTCGGCATCGCCACCGTGGTCTTCGCGGGCTGGGCCGTCTACCACCTGGTGAGCACACCGCGCGTGTCGTTTGTCGAGTCGTACGACGACGACGAGGACGAGTAGTCGCGGACGCCGAGCCGTGTGGTCGAACCTGACTGATCGACGGCGCCTGCTACTCGCGGGCGGCGGCGTCGGTGTTGCCGGACTCCTCATCGCCGTGTGGGCACTCGTCGGCGACGCACCGGCCAGCGGCACCGACGTCGCGCCGGTCGAGCAGATCGCGGTCGTGCTGGGCAACCCGAACGAGCCGGCGTCGGTACTGACCAGCCGTGCCGTCTTCCCGTCGTCCGCCGCGGTCGTCTTGGTGCGTGACGAGGCGTCGCCGGAGGTCGTCGAACGCAGTGCGACCCTTGCCCGCGAGCGCCGCGTCCCGCTACTCGACGTCGGCCCGACGTCGGCGGAACCGGTGCGACGGGAATTGGCGCGTCTGGGCGTCCGGTCCGCCGTAGCTGTCGAGCCGGCCGGTATGGCCGACGTCGGAGTTCGCGTCGACTCGGCGAGCGGCTCACCCGAACCCGCACCGGTGGCAGATCCCGGTTCGATACTTGTGCTGATTCCGGCGGGACCCGGCAGCGCGACGGCGGCGGCCACCGCGTCGGCCGCGGGCGCGGTCCCGACCGTCGTCAGCCGACCTGACCCGATGGCCAGCGGCGAGGCGATCGATTTCGTCAAACGCCACCCCGACGCCCGGGTGATCGGCATCGGCGGTGAGTTCGGCACACCGGCGCTTCTCACCTCCCGCGTCGAGGCGGCACAACAGGCTCCCGAGCTGCCCGGCGGTGGCTACACGTTGTTCCCGGGGCGACGGATGGTCGCGTTGTACGGATCGCCCGGTGCTCCCGCACTGGGGCCACTTGGGCGGCAGAGCCTCCAGGAGTCCATCGCACGTGCTCGTCGGCTGGCGGCCAGGTATCAGCCGTTCAGCAAGGAGAAGGTGATCCCGGCCTTCGAGATCATCGTGACCGTCGCATCGGCGTCGCCGGGCCCGGGCAACAAGTACACCAACGTCATCGACCCGAAGACGATCGAGCCGTGGGTGATTGAGGCCGGGAAGGCCGGCGTCTACGTCACCCTCGACCTGCAGCCGGGGCGCGTCGACTTTCTCACTCAAGCCAAGATCTATGCCGACCTACTCAAACACCCGCACGTCGGGCTGGCCCTCGACCCGGAGTGGCGACTGAAGCCGAACCAGGTTCACCTGACGCAGATCGGTTCCGTCTCGGCCGCGGAGGTCAACCGGGTGACCGACTGGCTGGCGGAGCTGGTGCGCGACAACAAGCTGCCGCAGAAGCTGCTCGTGCTGCATCAGTTCGACTCCGACATGCTGGCCAACCGCGACAAGATCAACACCGGCCATCCGGAGCTGGCGATGATGATCCACGCCGACGGCCACGGCACGCCGCCGGTGAAGATGGCGACGTGGAACCGCCTCATCAAGGGCCTCTCGCCGGACATCGTGATGGGGTGGAAGAACTTCTACACCGAGGACCATCCGGTGTTCTCGCCGCAGCGAACCATGCAGGTTCGGCCGGTGCCGTGGTTCATCTCGTACCAGTAGGGAAGCAGCCGACAACCCGATTTCATCCCGGCGATCCGACGCGGTAAGCTGGTCCAGGTTTGATACGGGGTATGGCGCAGCTTGGTAGCGCGCTTCGTTCGGGACGAAGAGGTCGTGGGTTCGAATCCCGCTACCCCGACGCAAGGTTGAGATTGCAGAAGAGGCCCTGACCGGGTTCGCCTGGTCAGGGCCTCCTCGTTTCTGCGGTCAGGCGCGGTCTTCGGCCAGTTGGGGGAGCGAGGCGACGTCGGCGTCGTCCCCGCCGTGCGAGACGGGCGTGAGCGTCAGCAGCGTCGCTTCCGGGCGGCAGAAGAAACGCGCGGGAGCATACGGCGACGTTCCAAGACCGGCGCTGACGTGTAGGCGCATGTGGCTGCCCCACCGCGACGGGCCCTTGACTCGTGAACGGTCGATGCCGCAGTTGGTGACGATCGCCCCGGCGAACGGCAGGCACAGCTGGCCGCCGTGGGTGTGTCCGGCCAGCACCAAGTCGTAGCCGTCGGCCGCGAACTGATCCAGCACGCGCGGCTCGGGCGAGTGAGTGAGACCCAAGCGGAGCTGTGCGAGCGGATTGGGTCGGCCGGCGATCGTCTCGTAGCGTTCCCGCTCCAGGTGCGGGTCGTCGACGCCGGCGGCCGCGATCCGTGTTCCCGCCACCTCGATCTCGTGTGTCCGGTGCGTCGCGTCGAGCCAGCCGCGCTCGATGAACGCCGCGCGCAGGTCGCGCCACGGCAGCGGTTCGCCGTGCTTGCGCTCGTGGTCGGTGTCGAAGTACTTGAACGGGTTCTTCGGCGTGGGACCGAAATAGTCGTTCGAGCCGAACACGAACAATCCCGGGCGAGTCAGGAGTCCGTCGAGCGCCTGGATCACGGCGGGCACCGCGTTCGGGTGGGCGAGGTTGTCGCCGGTGTTGATCACGAGGTCGGGTTCCAGCTCGGCCAGTTCCGACACCCAGGCTTGCTTCAAGTACTGGTTGGGCATCATGTGCAGGTCGCTGATGTGCAGAACGCGCAGCGGCGTCGAACCCGGTTCGAGTACGGGCATCGTGGCATGCCGCAACGCGAAGGCGTTGCGCTCGATCACCGTCGCGTAGAACAAACCGGCCGCTCCGGCACCCGCCGTCGCCGCGACCGCACGTCCCGCAGGGGTGGCGAACAAGGACGTCAGACTACGGGCCGGTGCGCGATCAGACATGGATTCAGGATACGCGCGACGATCAGACGTGCCCACTCGGCGACGGTGAGGTGCCCACTCGGCGGGGGTGGGGTGCCCACTCGGCGGGGGTGGGGTGCCCACTCGGCGGGGGTGGGGTGCCCACTCGGCGGGGGTGAGGTGCCCACTCGGCGGATCAGCCGGGGATCTGGATCACCACCGGGCCGACCCCGGGAACTTCGACCGTGGTCTCGGTCGGGCCGGAGCTGCCGCTCTTCTTCCCGTCGCTCACGTAGATCGTGATGGTGCTGCCCGGCATCGCCGAATCCGACGGCGCGGTGAACAGCACGGTGCCCTGCGGCCGCGAACTCGACGCTTCGAGCTGGGTCACCTTGAATCCGGCGCGCTGCAGTCTCGCGGTGGCCTCGCTCGCGGGCAGTCCGGTGACTCCCGGCACTCGACCGCGCGCGCTGCCGCTGACGTACTCCGACGCGTTCGGCGGCAGGTGAACCGGGCCGAACTTGGTGGCCACCGGCTGCATCGCGCTGAACCACGTACGGGCCGGCTCGCTGCCGCCGTAGAGGTTGCCGTAGCCGCACTGGCGCAGCGGACCGGAGCAGAGCTCGGCGGGACGCGGGCCGTCGTTGTAGGCGTACACAGCGGAGGCCATCTGGTTGGTGAAGCCCAGGAAGGCCGACGAGCGGTGCGCCTCGGTGGTTCCGGTCTTGCCCGACATCGGCAGGCTCCACCCCGAGCCGCGCGCGGCGGCCGCGGCGGTGCCCGCGCCGACATCATCCTTGCTCATCGCGTTGGCCAGGGCGTTCGCCAGGCCACGGTCGACGACCTGCTCACACTTGGGCGAGGAGAACGGCACGACCGAGTGGGCGGGCTTGCCGTCCGGCCCGATGATCAGGTTGCCGTAACGGTCCCGCTTGACCTTGGTGATCGCGGCGATCGGATTGGGCGGGCACCACACTCCGCCGGACGCCAGGGTCGCCCCGACGTTGGACAGTTCGAGCGCGTTGACGGCGAAGGGGCCGAGGGTGAACGAGCCGAGATTTCCCTGCTTGACGTAGGTCGCGATCGACTTGTCGCCGAAACCGGACGAGCCCGGGGTCGTGTAGCTGCGCAGGCCGAGGCGTACCGCCATGTCGACGGTCGGTTTCACACCGGTTCGCTGCAACAGTCCGACGAAAGCCGTGTTCGGCGACTGGGCGAGCGCGTTGGTGATGGACATCTGTGCCGGGTACTTGCCGTCGTTCTTGACGCAGAAGTAGCTGGGCGGACAGCCGTTCACCCCGCCGCTGTTACCCATGCCGGTGAGTTGCAGGCTCGCCGGGACCGGGATGGAGGCATTCGTGCCCAGGCCCTTCTCCATCGCGGCGGCCACGGTGAAGATCTTGAACACCGAACCGGCGCCGTCGCCGACGAGGGAGAACGGCTGCGGCTGGACGGTCTGGCCCGCCTTCAAGCGCAAGCCGTAGTTGCGCGACGATCCCATAGCCAGCAGGTCATGCGAGTTCTTGCCGGGACGGATCACGCTGGCGACCTGTGCGACGCCGTCGGCGTGGGGACTCGCGAAGGCCTGCAACGACCGCACCGTCGACCGCTG
>NZ_BAEE01000032.1 GCF_000241265.1 Gordonia araii NBRC 100433 | reverse complement strand
AGTTCTGCTGTGACGCTCGCGCGGTTCGAAGACACCTTCTTTTCCCGTGAGAACCGTTACTCATTAGGGATGGACCGAAAGTCTGGATCTTTCTATCTTGCTATTCCGGCCAGTAGTGGGGTTGTGTACTATGTCGAGTACTACAGGCTTGGTGAGGCCGATTATGGTACTTTCTGTAGTGTGGCCGCTGGGTTTGCGGACGAGTGTCGTAGGCGTGACCATGACGACCTGCTCATTCAGAAGCCTGGATGGAACAGAGGGGCGGCCATATAGTTGGGTTAAAACAAGATAGATAACGACTCGGACCAGGTTGGAACCTTGCGAAGTTGTTGACAGAGTCTCAACCTGGGGCGAAGGTTGGTAATCGACCATATGGAAGACACCAGTACACTCACCATTCACCCTTCTAGTTGGTTGCTTCGACGGTTCAAGCGCGAGATATCGTGATTCTAGCCATTTACGTATGCGCTGTAGTAATACGCGTCGAAATTAGATTCCAGCCACGTATCGGATCTAGATACTGCTGACTGATTACGGCGGTAGGCATATTTCGAAGGGTATTAGTGTATCGCATTTCGATAGATCTGAACTACGAAACAAAGCGGTGGCGCCCTCGGACTTTGATATCAAGTATCGAATCAGGGGCGGCAGAA
>NZ_BAEE01000033.1 GCF_000241265.1 Gordonia araii NBRC 100433 | reverse complement strand
GTTCCCCGCGAGCCCAAAAGAAGATACCCGGCCAATGCCCAAGTTCAGCATCTTTAGCAATCGGTCGAAAATCGGGATAATCCCCCTCCAAGACCCCGCGGCTCTTCAACCGCCACGCACCGCCATCCGCGACACTGACACCACTGACCGACCACACAATGTTCTTCCAAATACATAGATTCTCGACGCGGACACTGGGTCCGCACTCCTGCGGCGAGACATCCCGATAGCCCGAATAGTGTTCTTTCTCCCAGCCATCAGGATTCACCAGCGACTCGAACCCACTCGGAATCGAATCTAGATTCGAACTATAGACCCTGACCACCGTCTGCCTGTCCCTCGACTGATACCACCGACCATCCACCAGCCGGTAGACCCCGCTATGCCAGACAGGCTGATCCGTGATAGGAAACACCCGCGGATCAAACACCATGGACACCTCGCCCACTTATCACCTGAAGCACGCTATTGTCCCCGTTCCTCGCGACGAGCCAACCCCTCAGCCAGCTTCGCCTTCAACCAATCCGGCTGATTCTCCACATCCCGCGGAAGCTTCTCCTGATCCGTTACATAGACAACTGGGTCGACTGGCGCATCCCACTCTGGCTCTGAATCGTAATTGAACTGCCCATCCACAGAACCTGATCGGTCAACGATCAATACCGCCGAAAACCACGTGCCCAAACCTCCTTGATACATGGCCTCGCGAAGTCTAGAAATGACGTCCCTATCAAAGTTGATATCCATAGCAACGTACTTGGAGGTTCCATCCGAGTATAGCGCCTTATAAAGGTACCGTGAAGTCGGATACGTTTCTGAAGCTTCAACCAGGAGCCCGTCTGCGCCTTCCGGTATAAACTTCGCGACCTCCGTACCCAACGCGGCCTGAGCTCGTTGTTGGGAGTATAGTCCACCCTCATTCAAGTTCATTCTTGAAGGTCCTCTCTTCTGGTCGACCGCCCCCAATTGTATACTGCACAATAAACTTCGTCGGCACTGATCCGCCATCGTTGTAGATCGGTTTGACCGTTACCGGGATAATCGGAGGCGGTTCCACTCCCAGAGCTCCACGCCATTTCCCTTCTAAGTTGTAGAAGCTGTCACCGCTCCCACGGTTCACCGACTCCAACATGGCGAACAGATTGATACTCTCCGGACCGCCACCAGCGAAGTTGGCGAAGGTGTGTCCGCCATCGTAGCCGTCACCCCCCTGGTCACCGATACGCTGCTGAATCGACTCCGACCTCGACGCGTCGCCCAACACGAGGGCATCGGTGTGAGCAAACACCACCCGCCCCAAGTGATCGGTTTCGAACACGTGGGCATGGCTGACCCCGGGAATCGGGTTCGTGACGTCGGGATGTACCACGTAGGTGGTGTCGGGCTGCGGCCGGTTCAGGTCCGCATTCAAGTTTCCTTTCACCCCGTATGTCGCTTCGACGAACACGACGCGACCCGTGTGATCAGTGTAGAAATCGCCTCGACCCTCGACGTGATACAGCGTGTTCGGCTCCAGATCCGTTCGCGCCGCAAACGGCGTCCGCTTACCCGGTAC
Organism: Gordonia araii NBRC 100433; assembly: GCF_000241265.1. Classification (GTDB taxonomy): domain Bacteria; phylum Actinomycetota; class Actinomycetes; order Mycobacteriales; family Mycobacteriaceae; genus Gordonia; species Gordonia araii. The sequence goes on along the minus strand of NZ_BAEE01000033.1, from coordinate 31,550 downwards.
ATCCTTGCCCGTCACATCGACTTCATTGGTGAATTCCGGACGTGGATGACCTTCCGGCATCTGCGCCTGGCCGACCAAATCATTGCGCAACCCGCCGATGCGCGACTCTGGCCCACGGTCGCCCGGCTCCCGCACATCGAGTTCCCCGTCGCGAGGGCTGGTCGCATGATCTCGCGGATGAATCGGATTGCCGTCGCTGTCGAAGGTCACCGCCCACGCACGTGATGTGAAATGGTCCGGCAACTCGACACGGGCCCGCGTCGCCGGATCCCACACTTCGATCACGCCATCCCTGTTGACCACCGCATAGGCGTGCGCCCCGACCTCACCGGGACGCGCGCCAGGAGAATGCTCGGCCGCCAGAATCGCCATCGACCCCGGCCCCAGATCCCTCAAACGCTGGGCAAGCTCAGCCATCCCACTGGTGACACGCAACTCTCCCCCCGCACGGGCTTCCAGTTCCCGGCCCGAGACCCCCTCAACCCCGACTTCGCGGTCGACATGGCTATCCATCTGCCGACCAGAGAAGTCCGAGAGGTGCGACAACGCATCTGGTACGCAACGACCAGGCTCACCCACGACAGCGTCATCGACCGGACGAGGCAGCCCGGCAGATTCCGATTGTCGTGGCAACTGGCCGGCCGCAAGCTCCTCGACTGTCACCGACGGCTCAGGCCCTGCAGTCAAGTCTGCGGTGTTCGGTGCGCTTGTCGCTGAATCGTCCACCGGGTGCCACGCAAGATCATGATTGGCGTTCGCCCGAAGGACGGCGACAGGCGTCTGGGTGCCGTCAGCACCAACTAAGACCAACTCGGCACCCGGACGGAGCCTCCCATCCTGCTGCACTTGGTACTCAGGCGCGCCGAAATCGCGGCCTCCCGGTAGCCCAGTGCCAGTGTGCGGCGGATCTAGTTCTCCAACTGCCCGTTTCACCCCTGGCGGCGGGCTACTCTCCACTTCTGGATGACGAGTGTTCCACGTGTCGAACACTGCCCCGGCCGGCCGAACTACGGTCGCACGCACGTCAATCATGCCCCGCAGAACGTACATGTGTGACATCGACGGGGAGTACTCCGAATCTGGATACCCCAATTGCACGGCATCGTACAAACGTGCCGGAATGCCCGGGCCGTCCATGATCGGCTGCATGTCAGCCGCCACAGCAACAAAGCCACCAATCCCGTCTGCTGTGAATGCCGGATCTGGGCTATACGGCTGCGACGGGTCTTTGATCTGAGCGATGATCGAGTCGAGCTGGCCGCCGAGAATAACCTTCTGAAATACCGTTGTATTCAGGTCAGGCATCGGAATCCTGCGATTGATCTCCATTAGGAGATCCAGCTCGGCGTCAGTGAAAATATCGAGGCCGTCCTGCCCGACTTCGGTAGCACGGTGCACAACGTCGAGTGCCTCGGGCAGAGTAAACCGACGATCGGCCGCGACCTGGGCAAGGATATCTTGCGTGTCGTCGGGCGAAGCATGTCCGGTGGTGTCGTCACCGGGGGGCACTCGGCCGCTGTCGTCCCCAGCCGAATCGTCTGTTGGGTCGGTGCGGTCCCCCTCTCCGTCGGTAGTATCGCCGTCGCGATCCCCCGTCGAGTCGTCAGCGTCGCGCGTGGTCGTGTCCAGATCGTTCGACGTGCGCCAGGGATCGAGACCCACGAGGACATCCATGGCGCGGTTCGAACGGAAACTGGCCTCAGCCACTTCGTCCCACGAGCCGTACTTGTCCAGCAGCATCTCGGGCGTGGGACCATCCGGGTTGCCGTACTCGCGCAGATTCCTCTCGCGCATCTTCGCAAGCTTGTCGAAATTGCCCGCCTCGATATACGACTGCGCCCTCAGCTGATTCCGCTCGTGAACCAACTCACGCGCGTACTGCTCGGGCGAGATCCCCGCCTCACGACGCTCTGCCAACATTCGCGCCAAGGCCTGCTCGTCGTTGTGGTATTTCGCCCGAGCTTCCCTGGCTCGGGCGACTTCTTCGGGATTCGTCCAATCGATGGCAAGCTTCGTCAACGGATCACCCGGCTTGGGCTCAAAGCCGTACACGGCATCCGGATTGGCGACCAGCTGATCCAATACCTTCTGGGGAATCTGACCGTCGTCAGGCACCTTCGTGCTGTCGTCGGCGTTGCCGTCTTCACCACGGTCAGCGTTGTCGCCATCGCGATCGTTGCTAGTCGCGTCGGCGTCGTCGCGGGCACCCGGGTCGGTGGCGGTTTCCTGCTGGTCGACGGTGCTGTCTTGAGTGGTGGTCGCGGCAGGGTCGGCGGTATCGACGACCGGGCCGGTCTGATTGTCGGGGTCGGTCAGCGTCGACGGGGTGTCCTGGTCGATCCCGGCCTGCTGACTGTCGGACTCGGTCGCCTTCTGCGTGCTCGCCGTGTCATCGACAGCCGTCGTGTCGTCTGCGGCTTTGGCGTCATTTTCGACGTTGCTGTTCTCGGCGACCGTGGTGTCTTCGCCGGCCTTAGAGTCATCTGGGGCCTTGGACTCTTCCGCACTCTTGGCGTCGTCAGTATCCTTTGTCTCGTCGCTACGCAGCTCATCGGCACTCTTAGTGTCCGCGTCGCGCTTGGCGGCGTTCGGATCGGTGCGGGCCGGGTCGGGTCTATTAGCGGGTGATCCGGTCGTGGCCGGCCCAACCGCACCGGCACCGGCCATCCCCGTTCCGGCGGGAGTGCTGGTCGTCGACTCGGAATCGGTGGGCGCGCGATCGCCCGATTCCACAGCAGTGCTATCGGTGGAGGCCGGACTGACCTCGGTCGGCCCGGCCGGACCGTCACCGCCGGTCGCCGTGTCACCCGAATTCGGCTCGACCACGCCGGTACCCGGGTCGGTGCCGGTATCGGTCTGCGACGGCACGCCCGTCGACGACGAATCCCCGTCGCTGCCAGTCTGTGTCGTCGCACCCGGTCCCGTCGCATCCTGGTCCGGCAGTACCGTCGACCCCGGTCCATCACCGCCGGGACCGTCGCCACCCGGTGACGGCCCGGCCCCGGCCTCTTGCGGTCCGGCGCCCTGCGGCCCGGCACCTTGAGGACCAGCGCCTTGCGGGCTCGTGCCTTGCGGCGATGCACCGTCTCCCGACGTATCCGGAGTGACCGTGCGCGGCCCCGATGGCGGCCCCGAAGAATCGCCGTCCTGGTTGGTGTCGGGCGTCTGGGTTTGCCCCGTCGACGACTCGGACGGTGTTGCAGCAGAATCGGCCTGATGCGTCGCCGGCGCACCGTCGCCGGTCGACGACCCAGCATCACTCGACGCACCCCGATCACCGCCAAGCCCGTCGGTGCCGGAATCCCCCGACTCCGACGACCGCCCCCGGTCGCCTGTGCCCAACTCGCCCGGCGCCTGCGTATCAGGCACCGGGCCGTTGCCCGCATCCGTGGAGTGCCCGGCCGGACCGTCACTACTGCGCAACCCACTGATCCCGGCCGGCATCGCCCCACTCAGCCCGCCACCGATCAGCCCGCGCACGTCGAACTGATCCCCGAACAGCGCCACGCCCGCACCCATCGACGCCGCCGCACTCGTCAGCCCTTCCAGGCCGCCCACGGCAGCGTTGGAAGTGAACCGCCCCAATCGCGAAGGTCCCTGCGACACGAACCGTCGACCCGTCGCCCCGACCGGCCCGCCAACAGCACCGCCGATCCCCTCGGTCGCCACCGTTTTACCGAACTGGCCCAGATCGAAATCCTTGCGCGACCCCTTCGCCAACTGAATGCCCTGAACCGCGCCCTCCATCGCCGCCGCCAACGCCGCATTAATCGCGGCACCGGCACCGACCGCCGCCAGCAATTTCAACGCAACCCGCCGCGCGACCGTCGCGGTGATCTTCTCCAACAACTCCCGCGTCAACAACCGCACCGCAACCCGCGTGATCGCCTGAAAGATTGGAATCTGCGCCAACGATGCACCCAGCGTCGGCACGGCCTCCGCGATCGCGATAGCGATCTCAATCGCCAGCACAATCAGCTGGGCGATGAACATCAGCTTCGTGTATTCGACGTTGGTCGCCGTCGCATCCGACATCTCGGCGAGCAACCGTGCCGCCTTCGCTATCTCAGCCGGCGATCCATCCCCTGAAACCAATTCGGCAAACCGCGACTCGAGCGCCTCGAATGTCTCCCCCTCAAGGGAGTCGAGTACCGCCGACGCGGCCGCATTCAACTCCGATGTCAAACCGTTGAAATCAGATGCCGCATCGCGCCATGCGTCGGCGATACGCCGCAGCGAATCCTCGTCGGCTTCCGGCCACTCCATGCCGACGACCCACCCGAGCCACTGCAGGTCCTCGGGAAAACCAATCGTCACGGGCGGCTACCACCCGCCGCCCGCACCCCCACGCGCGTCACACCTGGTAGCGGCTGGTGTTCGTGTCCTCGGTGCCCACGAACTTCTGCAAGCCCTCCGTCAGCCCATCGACGTACTGGTTGAGCGTGGTAATCCGGTTCTCCACCGCATCCATCGTCTTCTGATCCTGATCGGTATACCCGGCCGCATGCGTCGACCCCGGCGTATCGCTACCCCACGACTGCCCCTCAGCCGCCAACCGCCCCTGCAGGCGCGATGTAATCTGCTGCACCTCGTCGCGAACTTCCTCTAGCTGCTCGGTGCCGGCACGAAGCGCCTCGAAATCTACACGCGTAACCATCGTTGGAACCCCCTTGAGGTGAATGGACTAATCGGTGAGATCGGCATGTCACCACGACCGATCGATAGGACTGGAATCGGAGCGCTCGACGGTTTCGACCTCGGCGAAGTACACATCCGGATCGTCGGCGGCGGTCGTCTGACGCTCCGGCGAGTTCGGGGGTGCCAGCGAAGGCTCCACCGGTTCTGGGATGAACTCGCTCGGCGAGGGCATACCTGGGAACAACTCGTTAGCCTGCGGCAAACCTTCAAGGCGCGAGCGCGTCGGCGCCATCAGCTCGTCGACCTGAGCGGCGGCGTCCTGCGCTGCCTTTTGCACGGCCTCGGTCACGTAACGGCCCAGCGCGGCCAGGCCGCCCGAGCGTTCCACCGCCTCCGGGTGGAACTTCACCTCGATGACGATGCCGCGACTGTTCACCGACGCCTCGACGAGATCCTGCGACGACCGGGCTGTCGCAGTGATGGCAGCCATGCGTTCCTGCAACTGGGCCGAGTCGCGCTGCTGCTCGCGCAGCGTCTCCATCAGCGACGCGACGAGCTCCTTCGCGGATTCGTTAGCCACTCGGCGCTCCCCCCATCGGATCGTCGGTCACGAGACACGCACGCAGTACGAGGGTCATTCTCACACATCTGCGCGCCGAATGGGCACGTGGGGCGACCCTAGTCCTCGGCATACCAGTCCTCGGGCAGCACGAGCGGTGATCTCTCGTCCGGCGCGATTTCCCACTCAGCGACAAACCGCAGTGTCTCGTGGGCAATTGTCTTATGGTCATCGAGTTCGAAGGTGAATCCTTGAAGATCGTGCCAAGCTCGGTCCAGCTTGACGGCAGCAACCAACTCCTGCTCGCCCCAACTCACGAAATCGTAGATGGCCATAATCAGGCCGATGGATCTAAACTCCGATGTCGCCCAGAGAGTCCAGCCACTACCGTCTTCGGTTCGTCTCAGCCGAAGGCGGTAGTCCCCTGACTGGTACCACTTGAGGCCCGGGGCCTCCCTCTCCAGAATCATGCAAACTCCACTGGCTAGACGGGCGTGACCACCAGAACCAATGCAGTCCAGCTAGCCTGGCGCCACTGCATACCAGATGTCATCGGCGATGACCGCTGACCCTGGATCGGCGGTTCCGATGCTGCTCCATGACTGGATGAACCTGTTGGTCTCTATCGCCACCACGTCAGGATCATCGGTAGCGAGTCTGAATCCAAACTCGTTGTGCCACGATCGATCACCAGCCGCATCGACACCCAGTTCATCGGCACACCAGTCCACGAAGTCGTACATCGCCATCGCCAAACCGACCGATCGACGATCGACCGCCGCCCACACCAACCATGCACGTTCGGCTCCGCCGACCGCCTGCAGTCGAAGCCTTACCCGGCCGGATTCATACCAGCGCATCACGCCAGACTGATTGACCAGCCTCAGTCCGGTGCTGGCCCGGCCTTCGGCAGTGTCATCGCGCCGGCCACTCTCCACTGCACCAACCGTACCGGGGGGCGGCAACTCACTATCGCGCGTTTGCGCCACCATCGCCCGTAGCCAAGCCGGCTGATTCTCCTCATCGCGAGGAAACCTGGCCAAGTCTGCCGCATAGAAGCCTGGAGCTACCGGCTCAGCCCACTTCGGCTCCTCGTCATAGTTGAACTGACCGTCGACTGCACCCGACCGCCCCACTCGCAGTACAGCCGAGTACCAGGTTCCCAGCCCATCCTGGTACATAGCCTCACGCAGCCGCTTTAAGGGACCGAAGAACACGTTGGCGTCACCGGCAAAACGTTCCCACCGGCCATCGGCATACGCGATTTGAACACCAACCTGACCCGCCAACGTCAACATCGACGCCGCCAACACTGCCGATTCCGCCTCCGGCGGCAGCGCCCGAGCGACTTCCGCACCGAGCTCCTGCTGGGCACGTTGCTGTTCGAACAATCCGCCCGCGCCCAACATCACCCAGTCACTCCGCTCTGCGAGAACATCTTTCGGCGTTGACATTCTCACACATCGGATAGCCAAGACGCCCCGACGGGCCGACGTGGGACTCCACGTCGGACCGACCGTCCGATACCGTCTACCTGTGACAACTCCCGACGGTCTGCCCAATCCGAATGGCCCGACGTGGTCGGATCGACCCGACGTCCCGCTTCGCCTCGACGGGACGTTGTTTAACCCGGCACCGAATGAGAATTCGCCCACCGACGACCTCGCTCGCCAGATCGGTCTGCAGGTCACGATGGCCGCGCCCGGCCGGTGGACACGGCTGGCGGCGACGTTCGCGCTGACCAGCACCGCCGAACACACTGTCGCGATGTACGCCGACGACCAGGGGCGCGCCCACGAATTCACCATCCCGCCCAACGTCATTCAGATGGTCGACGAGCACCGTCGGCTCAGTGCCGCCAGCCCGGACGGCCCGTGGTGGCGACTGGCCGTGTCCACCGAACACGGACAAGACCCGGCGGTCGTCGAAGACCGCGGTGCGGCCGAACCGTTCGCCCCCGAGTACGTCTTTCCCCCTGACGTCTACCGCGAAGAATTCCGCCGCTACCCGACGATCGCCGCACCGCTGTGGCTACTCGCCCACGCGTACCACGACAACCGTCAACGCCGGCCGGACGTCGTCGCCAGCGCCCCGACGACCATCCAGGTACCGAATCGCACGGTCGATCTACCCGACGCCGACCCCATGTGGGCACGGTGGGCAGTACTCGCGGCGGTAACGATGGCCACCGGCAATGTCTACGGGGCCGGCATCCAACCCGCCACCGCCATCTACGAAGCCCCCGGCTACAGCGGCGCCACACTCCTCATGCTCCCCGGCCGCCACGCCGTCCTCTCCGGTGGCACTGGCGAGAATGCTCGCCTCGCTCGCGCCTACCGACTCGGCGACGACCTCCCCGATCTCTATGCAGGAGCACCGGGCTGGGTCACCGACGCCACCCTCAACATCCGTGCCGAACGCGGCCAACTCACCTTCTGCTACTGGTACACCGACGGAAAATGGCACGCCGCCCATGACGCCGAGGATCTGTCCCTCGCCGCGCCCGCGCTGCCCGCGGTCGGTAACAACGTCGATGTGACTGACAGCCTTACAAGGCTCGTCGGAGTGTCCCCGACCGCCACGACCGCCGCCCAATACCTCGTCGTAAACGCCGAAAACCGAACGGCTACCCGCGCGCACTTGGAGACTCTCCTGCCCGATGCAACCTACGAGGCGATCAGCACCGCGCTGAACCAACTCCAACTTGCCGGGTGCGCGTCGTGATGCCCGACGACACGAAGTCGGGTACGAGTCCGACGCTCGGGGCCGGTCACGCACCAAAGCCAGTACGAGTCGGACTCACTGTGGCCGCACTGGCACTTGCCGTCGCGTTGATCGCCGGCTGCTCAACCGACGGTCGGGCATCCGGCTATGACCTACAAATCACATCGGGCACAGCGGGAGTGCCGTTTTCGAAGAACGCAGTGCCGCTGTCGCAGACAATGGACCCTAAGAACGTCGATGAGACCGCACTACTCGACTTCTTTCAGTCGCCGAACAATCCGAATTGCTCAGTACTCCCTACGCGACGAACACGTGCTTGCTTCTGGCGCATGGAGTCGGATCGCCCGTCGATTATCGACGTCGATGCGCACGTCTTCTCGTCAAAAATCGGCTTCTCCGAAGTGCGGTTGCAGAGCAACTTCACCGACTTTCGCCCGACACAGGTCAACGGTAAGCCTGCCTTGTTCTTCAGTAACAAAGGCGATAGCACCGAGTTGGTCTGCAATATAGCGTGGGGCACACTCACCGGATCTGTATTCGTGACCATAGCAGCTGGCGGGAGTCAGGTGCCGGTTGATCTCTGCAAGGCCACGCAAACCTGGGCAGAAATGGTATACCCTTTTACCACAACTTCTCCGCCCGCGCGGCCCGATCCGAAGACGCTGGCGACGCTTTGGAAACCAGACGCACTAAACACCCCCGAGTTCCTCCGACCAAACACACTGTCAGCCACACTTGGCGAAGGCCCCGACGAGTGCACAAATTTCACCGGCGCAATACGATCGTGCATATGGGAACTCCACAACAAATCCTACCGCTACGGAACAAGAAACCTGTACAACGTGCGCATATCGTCAACCGCGCTACCGTACAAAGAATTCACCGAACGCCGGGCAAAAGCATACCCCGACACCAACCCGATACAAGTGAACGGCAAGCCAGCATTCCTGTATCGACTCTTCCCCGAAGTATGCACAATCGCCTGGCCAACCCGATCAGGAACAGCCTGGGCCAGGATCACCCCCTGGGGTGAGGACGACAAAGTCGACGTCTGCGCAGTCGCCAATAGAGTAGCTAGCACCGCGCAACCCAGAAGCCAGTGACCCGTGAGTCACCCGAGGCCAGGGCCGGGCGCCGCCCCCCTTACGGCCGCTGGCACGGATGGATTCATGGGACACACCGGCTTCGTCAACCTGCCCGTCTAACCATCTGCACCTATTTTGTTGCGGGTATTGCTGATGCGGCGATTCGGGATGCTTCGACGCACGAGTCGACGTCGGTGTCACGTACGGAGGTTAAGAGGCTTACCCGTAGCCATGCCGTTCCGGTGCGGGCCGGCCACGCCACGCTACAAGTGCCAGGTAGGGCCTTGTACTGGATCGCCTTCTGTTCGGCAACGGTGACGGCTTTAGTGCTCGGATAGGCCTCGACACGGCGGCTTTTGAATTCGGTGAACGGTTGGGCCACCGAGGAGACGCGAACAACATATGGGTTGTGTAGTCCGTATGTTGCGGGGTCGACCTCCCACGTGCAGGAACGGATCGCCCCGGGAAACCCTTCGCAAGTGTGAGGAATGTAGGACTCGTCGAATCGGCGGAGTTTGTTTGGGCGCAGGAAACCCGGTTCGTCGAGTGAGTCGGGTTGCCACACATCTTTGCTGGTGGCGCTGGATTCAGGCTTCGGGTGTTCTTGTCGGGTGGAGGGCCACACGAAGGCAGCCCAGGCTTGCGTCCAGCCACACACGTCAAGCAAGTCCTCGTCGCCAACGCCCATACGCTGTACTGATATCCAGGTTGATCCGGTCGGGTTGCCCCAGGCCATGTTGCAGACCTCGGGGCGTTGGCCCTTCACGTGGTAGAAGAGGGCCGGTGCTCCGCCCACGGTCGTGGGGCGGAAGTCGGTGAAATTCTCCCGCAGACGAACCTCGTTAAAGCTCACCTTCGTCGAGAACGTGTGCACCCCAATATCGACAACAAAGAGTCCTGATTCACTCCGCCAATTACATGCCTTCACATCTCCCGAAGGAAGTACTGAGCAACGCGCACCGTCGGGTGTTTCATGCAGGTCGATCAACCCGGTTTCGTCCACATCGGACGGGTCCCAGATCTGATCCATCGACAACGGATTCTCACTCAACGGAACCTGGGCCGTACCCGACGTCACCTTCAGATCAGGCCGCCCCCACTGGACCGGCAAGCCACACGCAGCACTCAACACACAAACAACGACCACGAGAAGGACCGTACGAACAGCATCGCGCGATCTCGCCGTGGTCCGACGTGATCCGACCATGACCGGCTAAGTCTTCGGTGCTGAAGCCTCAGCGCCGACCTCAGCTAGCTTGACATCGCCCGGAACAGCTTTGAGCACGCTACTGACCGATGCCAGTGGTACTCCGAGCAAGGCTTCACCATTGGCGGTCGTCTGGAGGAACTTGTTTGCTTTGTGTACTTTGTCCTCGCCACCCCCACCGCCGCGAGCGCCGGCACCGCCCATCGGGCCGCCCATCATCGGCGATGATGTGGTAGCGCGCGACATCGAGCCGAGCGATCGGTCACCGAGCGAAGCGGTTTTGAGCGCATTGTTCAGGCCCTCACGCAGCGCCGGGCCGCCTAAAGGCTTAGCGCCACCGGCACCTCCGCCCTTGCCGCCGCCTCCGCCACCTTTCCCGCCGCCTTTCCCCCCCGTGCCGGTCTTGGCGAGGTTCTTCTTGCTATTCAAGAGGTGAGGAGAGGGTGTCTGTTTCCCGGCCAGGTTCTTTCCCAAGTTCGCAAGATTGCCGAGTTGCCCTGCCGCCCCCTGTCCAATTCCGGAAAGGCCCTGCATAGCATTCTTCAGGCCGTCAGCGCCCCCCGTGCCGTTCTGGTTCAGCCCACTCGGCTTGACGTTGGGCTTGTCGATGTTGGGCTTGCCAAGTGCTCCACTGGGGACTTTGCCTCCGCCGCCTCCTCCACCTCTGTTACCTCCACCACCGCCCGTGTTTTTGCTACCAGGCACGCCAGGCCCGGGTGCAGGCCGGCCGGGAGGCTCCTTGCCGTTGTTCTTTGTTCCTAGAAAGTCTGGAAGACTTCCATCTGACGTACGAATCCCCGGATCATAGTTCGTAATCATCGCCTCTCGCGCCGCGATATTCATTTGCTCAACCCAGTGCTCAAACACGTCGCGATAACGCTCATCAGTGGCCAGAACTAGATTCCCATCATTATCCCAGTCGACTTCCGAGCCCCAGAATCCATCCCAATTCGAAACAATTTCGCCGACCTTTTCATTCACAGTGTTGCGCACCTGACTGTGGGTCGGCACGTTTAACTGGGCATTCTTCAACGACTCACTCAGTCCCTGAACATTCTGACGCATCGCATTGATGGACTGCTGAAGATGTACGTTCGACTTGACATAGTTGTTCGTCGCCGTTGTCACTCCATCGGCACCAACCCCAAACCAGCCCGATTCAAGTGCCGCCTTCATCGAAGCTTGCAGTTCATTGAAGGCCGCGTCAAGTCCGCCACCGACCTGATCCCATACGCTGGCTTTGGCACCCAGATCACTTGGATTCAGTTGGTCAACGTGCTTACGGATACCTTTCCATACCCATCCAGGCCAGTTCTCAATTCCGACACGCTCACTTGTCGAGAACATCGAAGGACGGCCATCGAACCCATTCTCTGGCTCCTTGACCTCGGTAGGCTTGATGCCGGCGCCGCTATTGTACCAATTGCCGCCTTTAAATGGATTCTTTGGATCTACGACACTCATTAGGAACCCCCCGTTGGATCTGCAAACACTCTGTCAAAGTATGTCGCCCAATGCGCTCTACTAGCGATAGGCATACGCGGCTGGTCACCCGCCGTGGGCAAGATCGACCGGGGCCAAGTGTATCCCAGCAGGGTCAACCATGGAAGCAACGTTGCCGCCTGGATCGTACGCGCCATCTTCTCCGCCGACCTTCCGATTCGAGCTCCACCCCTCTCTCGCGCCCAGCCAACCCGGCGGCGCAGGCCATGACGCAACAGTCGCCGACGAATCATCGGCTCCATCTGGGTCTTTGTCACTCTGCCACCAAGGAGGCGTGCCCGGTCGTCCTGCCCAGGTCACGACAACGGCGTTCTGATAGCATGCGACGGTACCGACACTCGACGAGGGGGCGACAGGTGGCCAAGCCAGAGCCAGTCAAAGACCTGAAGGACGTGACCAGCACGTTCACCGGGGCAACCGAGAGCAGCAACGCGAAGACACTTTTTCTCGATCCCGCAGCTGCAGATCGTGCCGCGAACGCGTGTCGTACCATGAGAGGCCAACTGGACGCCCTCATACAGAAGGAGCATGAGCTTCGGACCGACGGCACACTCAACGGTTTTCTCTCAAGCGAACGGCTCGGCAAGGACCGGCTCGACAAAAAGGTGAATGGTGAGGCCGGTTCATTCATTCATGCGATCAACGAGCATAAGGAAGCTCTCGAAAAGATGGAAACGGCGATTAGAGCGGCAAGGAAAGCCTACGAGGGTACGGATGAGGCTACTCGGAACTCGTTCAAGGCGTTGTGAACGCCGGCAATATGCGGGCCATTCGTACGGTCCTTCTCGTGGTCGTTGTTTGTGTGTTGAGTGCTGCGTGTGGCTTGCCGGGCCAGTGGGGGCGGCCTGATCTGAAGGTGACGTCGGGTACGGCCCAGGTTCCGTTGAGTGAGAATCCGTTGTCGATGGATCAGATCTGGGACCCGTCCGATGTGGACGAAACCGGGTTGATCGACCTCTTTCAAATGGGTGGCGATGCGCGTTGTTCGGTGCTTCCTTCCGGAGATGTGAAGGCATGCCACTGGCCAAAGGAACGAGGATCCTTTGTTGTCGATATTGGGGTGCACACGTTCTCGACGAAGGTGAGCTTTAACGAGGTTCGTCTGCGGGAGAATTTCACCGACTTCCGCCCCACGACCGTGGGCGGAGCACCGGCCCTCTTCTACCACGTGAAGGGCCAACGCCCCGAGGTCTGCAACATGGCCTGGGGCAACCCGACCGGATCAACCTGGATATCAGTACAGTACATGCGCGCAGGCGACGAGGACTTGCTTGACATGTGTGGCTGGACGCAAGCCTGGGCAGCGTTCGTGTGGCCCTCCACCCGACAAGAACACCCGAAGCCTGAATCCAGCGCCACCAGCAAAGATGTGTGGCAACCCGACTCACTCGACGAACCGGGTTTCCTGCGCCCAAACAAACTCCGCCGAATCGACTGGGATACCGAAATTCAGACTTGCCAGGGGTTTCCCGGGGCGATCCGTTCCTGCACGTGGGAGGTCGACCCCGCGACATACGGACTACACAACCCATATGTTGTTCGCGTCTCCTCGGTGGCCCAACCGTTCACCGAATTCAAAAGTCGCCGTGTCGAGGCCTACCCAAGTACCAAAGCGGTCACCGTTGCCGATCAGAGCGCCATTCGATACAAAGCCCTACCCGGCACGTGCAGTATTGCATGGCCTACCCCCACCGGAACAGCATGGCTACGCGTAAGCCTCGAAAGCAACGTAAGGGACACCGACATCGACTCGTGCACCGAAGCATCCCGGATCGCCGCATCAGCAATACCTGCAACAAACTAGCCATTGGTTGTTAGCACAGCAAATCTCGGTGGAATGAAACAAAAAATCGGAAAACGCATCGGCAGTCTAACCGCCTTGGAGATGTACGTCCTCAGTGGCCACTGGGGACTTCCCATGCCGTTTCCTTTCGTCTACCAGAGCGAAGAGCCTGTTGAGACTCAGGAAAGGGATATGATGTTGGCAAGCACCATGTTCGACACGAATCCCCCTAAGGCGCTATTCAGGTGGGCATACGCGATGTTGGAGCCGGACCTGCGAATCGAGTGCCTTCACCGAACATATACCGAACGAGAGCCGAAGGGGAAGCTAAAGAGAATCTGCGCAGTGCGTCGGCTCGACGAGGGGTTCGTCGCTATCCAGAATCCGGATATCAGTCCGGGTGAACGCTATGCCACCATCGATATTTTCGAAACCCACGCTACCGACCTCGCCAAGTCGATTGTTTCCGCGACACCTAGTTCGCCCGCAGGCCGGTACGGCGACGTCGAACAAAGAACGGCACGTGGCGCGCACAACTCCGACCAACATGAAGACGTCTATGACCGCTTGCGTAACACCGATTTGTCGTCTCTTGGGACGCTTCAAGTCCGTGAGGGGAAGTATTCGGAATGGCGTTTGGACGAGAATGGATTGAAGCTCATCTGGACCGTCCAGAATGAGATAGGCAGGTATGTGACCAAGCGAGGGGTAATGGTCGCTTGCGATGACACGCAGCTCATTTCTGAGATCAACAAGCTTGTGTCAACGATCGTCAAGCGGATACGTGAGCGTCGAGCTCGGATCTAGCCTGAGCCAGGCTGCCACCTCAGAGCCGCAAATCGACGTCGGGACTCGGTTCTTCATCCGATACGGAGGCCACGGCGGCCGTAGCACTCGCTCCCGATACGCTGACGTTGGCGCCGACTGCCTCCGATCCAGCGGTCGAGGCAGCGGATGCCACAGCCCCGGTGGCGGCTACCGGCGGCTCAGGACGAGTCGCGGCATCCAACGCTTGACGAAGGAGATCCTGCTCGTCCGCATCCAGCACTCTGGCCATGAGAACACCTTTCAAGGCGTTCGTCAGCGCGGCGACATCGCCATCGGTACCGGTGTTGGTAACGTGCGCCGGCAAAATGGCTGCGAGCACCTCTGAGTTCTGCGTCTCGTGTAGGCGCGCGATCAATCGGCGGAGTTCCATCGACTCCCCCTGCGGCACGAACCCCGCAGCCTGTAGCCCATAGCGGACGAACAGCCACTCCGTCGGGACGCCAACACCGGGCGCTTCTATGCCGTCGGCAGCAAGCAGGTAGAGGTCTCGCGCCCGATCGAATTCCCCCGCTCGCACCAGCCCGACCGCTGCGTTCAGATAGAGCGCTGGCAGATAGTCGCTGACGTCGTTGATGTTCTGGACCTCGTCGGCGAAACTCAGCGCTCGCAGATTCCAATCGAGCGCCTCGGCATCGGTCGGCTGGTGACGAGCAAGGTAGTGGGCGGCGACGCAACGCTCAAAGGGATTCTCGGCGGTATCCCACGCCCGCTGAAAACTGATCTTCGCCTCGGCGAGGTTGCCCGCCAGCTCGGCGGTCAGCCCCTCGTCACACAGCTCAAGTACCTGATTGTGTTCACCGCTGGTCACTCGCAAACCTCTCCCCTGGATATGCCGATCGTCAAGCACTCTACCAACCGGTGCCAGTTGCAGGACAACGCCGATCAGGGCCGATCTTCAAATCCCGTTGAGAATATTCAACGGGGAGAAGGATCGCGTGCCGATCAGCATGGCGATAGCTACCCCGGCGGCGAGCTCGGCCGGCGTGACATCGCTCCGATCCCGGATGGATAGTTCGAGCCACCCCCGACGACGCGAAATGACGACACCGATTCGTTTGAAGTCTCGCCCGCGTTTCAAGCTCACCCAAGAACTGCGTATTGCGTCGTTTCGTTCCAAGGTCAACAGATTCTCGCCGGTGTCGGCCAGGTACGAGGTGTAGCCGGTGAGGACAACACCTCGTCGCGCCCCGTAGGTGGCGACAGGGTGTCCGTCGACGGTCAGCGAGACGTTCTTGCGCGTTCCGGTCGCGTGAACCAGCGGAAGGAGTTGGCCCGACACGGTCACTTCCCGCGGACCGTTCACCTGGACAACGATGTGCCCGAACGCCTCGTGCACGACTCCGTCCGGGACGGGCTCTGCATCCACCCATTCGGCCTGCACTTCATCTTGCGGATCGCTGGCGCTCGGATCGTCGGTGGATTCGTGGGCAATGCCCAGCGCCGCGGCGAGATCCGGCCGGAACCGCCAGATCTGCGCGGCGATGCCGTCGTCAAGGTTCTCCGAACCCGCCTCCGGGATGAAGACCGACCCGACCTGTCCATTAGCCGTGTCACTCCATCGTCCGCACCGCCGAAGACGATGACGGCGCTCAAGAATGACACCCTCACCACCGAGGCCGGTAACCGGATACGCCCGCGGCACACCCATAGCGCTCTTGAACGGGGGATCACCTCGCGCGTTACGACCATCTCATCCCACGCCAACAATTCCGTGCGATGGCCGGTGTCGATGATGATCCCGCGCGACGTCGCAGATATTTGATAGCCGAACAAAAACCATCGGGATCGAGACCAAAGCATTCCCGACGAGAATCCGAGAGTTGCCAAAACAACGGCAACGAGCAGAAGCCACATCGCAAGCACCACGCCGCCTGGAAAGCCGGAGAAGATATTGCTCGGGAGAAAGGCGAGTGGCGCTTCCAACGGCACAAGGACAACCAGAGCCCAAATCAGTCCATCGCGCCGACATGCGAGGCGCACCTCGTCGTCGCTAACGTCGGCCACAGATCCAGGTCTCAGTTCCCGCCCAGCCCTCAAGCGAGGTCGATACAGCTATTCGGCACCGGCAGGCGGCCCGGGCGGCATCTGCTGCTCCGGCACGACCGGCATCCCGTACCCACTCTGCGGCATCATCGGCGGGCCCATCGGGCCCCACGCGCCCGCGGGCTGGCCGAACGAGTCGGCAACCGTGGCGGCGAGTTCCAGGAACGCCGTGCGGGTCTTGCGGTGCAGCGAGTCCAGGTCGACGTGGCTGCCGACCGCCAGATGCTCGTCATAGGGAATGATCTGCACGGCGCGCACCCGACCCAGGAAGTGCTGGGTCAGCATGTCCAGGTCGATCAATGCGCTGCCCGGCTTCGACGCCGAGATCACGACGACGGCCTGGCGCACCAGGTTCTCGTAGCCGTGCAGGCTCAGCCAGTCCAGGGTCGCCGTCGCACTCTCGGCGCCGTCGACGGCCGGCGAGCTGATGATGATCAGTGAATCGGCGATATCCAGCACGCCGCCCATCGCCGAGTGCATCAAACCGGTGCCGCAGTCGGTGAGGATGATGTTGTAGTGCCGCTCCAAGATCGCGATGACCTTGCGGTACTCGTCCTCGCTGAACGACTCCGAGATCACCGGGTCGCGCTCGGAGGCGAGCACTTCGAGTCGCGAAACAGCCTGCGACGTGTGCATCCGCACGTCCGAGTACGTTTCGGTGCGCTGGGCGTGCAGCAGTGTCCGGACGGTCGACGCCGTCTGCCTCGGCACACGGCTTGCCAGCGTCCCCAAGTCCGGATTGGCGTCGACGGCGATCACGCGGTCACCGCGCAGCGACGCGAACGCCGAGCCGATGCCGATCGTCGTCGTCGTCTTACCGACACCGCCCTTGAGAGAGAGCACCGCCAGGTTGAACTGGCCGCTGATCGGTGCCCGCACACGCCCGACGAGCGCATTCACCTCCTGCTGCCCCTTGCTCTCGCCGAGCCGGATCAGTCCGCCCGACGCGGCATTGATCGCCTTGCGCCACCCCTGCTGGGCGAGCTTGCGCTCCTGGGGCGCCTGCAGCCCACCCGGGTACTGCGGTCCGGGGCCGTGCTGTTGGTGCATCGGATGAATGACGTTCTGCGGCGGCATCCCCTGCATCGGGACGCCTGGAGCAGGAATTCCGTAGCCGTTCGGCATCTGCTGAGGCTGGGGCATCGGCCCCGGTTGCATCGGTGGCTGCTGGAACGGCGGACCTTGCGGAGGCATCCCTTGCGGCGGCGGGCCCTGGGGAACCATCGCCGGCGGCACCGCGGGTGGCGGCGGGACCTGCCCCGGCGCCGGGGCAGACACTTCCTTCGGCGTCTCGTCGGCTGCCGGAGTCGATTCCTGCTGCTGTACAGGTGCGACGGCCTGCGGTTTCTCTTCTTCCTGAGACTTCGACGGTGTGACCGGAGACTCCTGCTTCGGCAGCGGCACCATGGGCGGCTGCGGAGGCTGGGTCGCGGCACTCGCCGGTGCCGAGGACGCCCCTTGGAGCCACGGAGGGTTCACGAATGCGTCGTCGGTGTACTCGTCAGACATAGATTCCTTGCCCCCGGGTGGTAAATCGAACAACGGGCATGAGTGTACCCATACCTGCTGATCCGGTGCTCGGCCCAGGTCAGTGGTACCGTTCCACGCGGTATACGGCCGCGCGATCGGCCGTTTGCGCACGACCCGGGAGGAACCCATGACCAACGACCAGCAGGACGACGCGGCGAAGTCCGCTGCCCTGCCCAGCTGGGTTCCAGTAGACGACGACGATCAGACGGAGGTCGTCAAGCAGCCGTCGGTCCAGGCTCACCAGCCGCCGTCCGGCCCGCGGCCAGTCCAGTGGCACCCCGAGCAGGCGGGGCCCGCGCCGCAGGCCGCACCCGGACAGCCGGCACCGCCCAGTCAGCAGCAGGCGCCGCAGCCACCGCCCGTCCCGCAACAGGCACCACCGCAGCAACCTGCGCAGCCAATGGCCGGCCCACCCACCCCTCAAGGTGCCTACGGCCCGCCGCAGGGCCAAGCGCCGATGCCCGCCGGGCCACCGCCGATGCAGCACCAACCGCCGTCCTACCAGCCTGGACCATCACCCGGCCTCAATTCCTTCTCGTCGTTGAGCAAGCCGAGCATTAGGCAACGGTGGCGCAACGCACCCGCCATTCTTGGCCGCAATCGTCGACAAACGACCAGCATCCACGAGCAGCTCCTCGCGCGGGTCAACCAGCCGATCCGCGGCGACTACCGCATCGCGGTCCTCTCGCTCAAAGGCGGCGTCGGCAAGACCACGACGACCGTTGGGCTCGGGGCGACGTTCGCGACCCTGCGCGGCGACCGCGTCATCGCCGTCGACGCCAACCCCGACCTCGGGACGCTGGCGCAGCGCGTGCCGTTGCAAACCAACTCGACGGTCCGCGACCTCATCGCTGACAAGTCGATCCAGCGCTACTCGGACGTTCGCGCACATACGTCACAGGCGCCCAACCGTCTAGAGGTCCTGGCCTCCGAGCGCGACCCGGCCCAAGCCGAGTCGTTCAGCGAGCAGGAGTACCGCCAGGTCATGGCGATTCTGCGCCGCTACTACAACATCATCCTGACCGACTGCGGAACCGGACTGAGCCACTCGGCGATGCGCGGGGTCCTCGACCTGGCGCATTCGATCATCCTCGTCACCTCGCCCGCGCTCGACGGCGCGCGCAGCGCCGACGCGACGCTCGAATGGCTGAACTCCCACGGGTACGGGCACCTGGTGTCCAACGCGGTACTGGTCATCAGCAGCTCGCGGGCCGGCTCGTCGCGCATCGACGCCGACCAACTTGCCATGCACTTCCTCACCAAGTGCCGCGCGGTGCACGAGATCCCGTTCGACGAGCATCTCGCCGAAGGCGCCATCGTCGACCTCGACCAGGTCGGACGTCCGGCGCGTCAAGCGTTGACCGAACTCAGCGCGACCATCGCCGACGACATGGGCCGGATCAACTAGTTCCGACATCGGGTCGCGGTGGTCTCGATACACCGGCGTCGCAAGCTCCGCCGGCACCGGTGGGTCGAGTGACCGCGACGTAGGAGCGGTCGTAGCGAGACCCCGACCACCCTTCGGGACATCTCGCCCGGGGAGGTCTCGATACACCGACTCGCTCCGCTCGTCGGCACTCGACCACCCATCGGACCCGCTCGACCACCCATTGGGCCCACTCGACCACCCATCGGACCCGCTCGACCACCCATTGGGCCCACTCGAACACCCGTTGGATCGACTCGACCACTTGTCGGACCACTCGACCACTATGAGCCCCACGGTGGTCGAGTGGCCGGCGAGGCGCTAGCCGAGCGGGCGTATCGAGACCATCGCACGCCGAGATGACTACTCCCGCACGTGCTCGCGCACCTCGCCGCGCAGACCGCTCGCCCTGGCGACACGGCGATCCACGGCCGCTCGCAACCACTCCGGTGTCCCGACAATCCGCACGCGCTTCCGCGCACGTGTGATCGCGGTGTACAGCAGCTCTCTGGTCAGCAGCGCCGACTCCGACGGCGGCAACACGACCGTCACGACGTCGAACTGGCTGCCCTGACTGCGGTGGATCGTCATCGCCGTGGCGGGGATCGCATCGGCGAGCTGCGAGGGGTGCAGCGTCACGATGTCGCCGTGCTTGTCAAAGGCCACGGTCACGTCTCCCCCGCGCTCGTCGGACACGACCACCCCGGTATCGCCGTTGAAGATCCCGAGCCGCCGATCGGTGGCGGTCACCAGGAGCGGTTGGCCGACCGGCCACGGACCGCGCGGCACGCGACGGCCCGCGTCGCGCCAGGAATCGATGATCCGGGACCACCAGCCGACGCCGTAGCGGCCGTCGCGGTGCGCGCAGAGCACGCGGTAGCTCTCCAGCGCCGTGACCGCAGCGCGCGCATCACCCGACGAACCCGCCGCGTCCAGGGCCGACAGCCAGGCGACGGTGTCGGCCCGGACGTCGTCGACCTCGTCCGGCCCGACGAGGTCGATGTGATGACCGCCGTCCGCTTCGATCAGCGCCAGCGCCGCGTCGGCGTCACCCCGATTCACCGCGTCGGCAACCCGCGCGATCGCCGAACCGTAGCGGTACCCCCACCGCAGAGTGAGAACACCGCCGCCCAGCTGCGTCTTCTCCTCGTCGGAGAAGTCCGCCTCCGCCAACCCGGCCAACTCCGCGAAAGCCGGCGGCAGCGGCGCCGTCGACCGCAGCGCACGGTCGGTCAGGTCGGTGAGCACCGCGCCCGCCTCCACCGACACGAGTTGGTGCGGGTCCCCGACGAGGATCAGCCGCGTATCCTCCCGCACGGCCTGCAGCAGCAGGCTCATCGTCGTCACCGACAGCATCGAGGTTTCGTCAACGACGACCACGTCGTAGGGCAAGCGATTGTTCGGCCCGTGGCGCACGGTGCCGTCGCGCCAGATTCCCAGCAGCGCGTGCACGGTGTGCGCGACCGGTGTCGACGCCAGCCCGTCGTAGCGGTTGATCGACGCCTGCAACTGGGCCGCCGCCCGGCCGGTCGGCGCGCACAACCCGATCCGCAGATTCCCGCCCATCAGGCGTTCCAGCACGGCGAGGATCCGCGCGACGGTGTGCGTCTTTCCGGTGCCCGGGCCGCCGACCAGCACGGTCGTCCACGAGGTCGCGGCCAGCGCGGCCGCTGCCCGTTGCCGGTCGTACGCGGGCCCCTCGCGAACATCGCCGTCGCCAGGCAGGAACACCTCGTCGATAGCGGCCCGCGCCGCCCTGACGTCGACCGCGGGGGTCGACGCGGCACGCGCATCGACGACCCGGCGAATCGTCTGCTCCTGCTCGAAGTACTTGCGCAGATAGACCAGCGGGCCGTCGTCGGAGTCGACGAGAGCGAGCGGCCGCAGCGGGCCGAACCGCCCACCGACGACCAGCGGGCTCGACCGCAACGCGGCGACCATCGCCTCGACGCTCGGCCACGGCAACGGGTCCTCCGGATCTGGGTCGAGTAGGCCCAGGTCCGCGAGTGCGACGCAGATCGATCCCGTGCGCACGGCTCGCACGGCCAAGGCGGCGGCCAGCATCACCTCGTCGGGCGCCACCCCGTCCGAGAGCGCCGAGAGCCGCCGCGCGACGTGAATGTCAGCCGACGTAAGCACCCCGGCCTCGTTGAATCGACGCAGGAACCCCGTCTCCCCGGCCGCGAAATCGGCCGCGCCAGGCTCGAGCACACCGTCGTCGGCCACGACGTCAGTCATCGCGCACCCCCGCGAGCAGATCGGACAGGTCGACAACAAGCTGCGCGGGGACCTCCCACTGGAACACCCCGCAACCGGGCGGGGTCTCCGGCCCGACCATGCCGCGCACGAAGTGATACTGCACAGGCCCCAGATGCTGTTCCGGGGTGTACCCGGGCAGCCGCCACCGCAGATAGCGGTGCAGCGCCACCGAATACAGCAACGCCTGCAGCGGATAGTGCGCGTCCATCATCTCGGCCGCCATCGCCTCGGTGGAGAACACCTCCGCGACGAGATCGCCGGGCTGGATGCGGTTGGTCTTGTAGTCGACCACGACGAATCGGGCCGTGTCACCGTCGCGCACCCGCAGCACCGAGTCGATGCTGCCGGTCAGGTACCCGTGGAACCGCTCGTCGGAAACCCCCGCGACCTCGTCGGCGTAGGGACGCAGCGGATCGTCGTCGCGCAGATGCCGGCGCATCAGCTCCGCGACCGACGCGAGGTCGAAACCGCCGCCGACGTCGGCGAGCGGCAACTCGAAGTCCATCTCGCTCAGCCGGTCGGCAGGTGCGACGCTCCACAGGTCGCCAAAGCCGATCGGCGTGGTCAGCACGCCGTCCAGCGCCCGCGACAACGCTTCGACGTCGATATCGAACGCGGTCCGCCGGGCGCCCTGCTCGCACAGCTCGCGCACGTGGGCCGCGCGATCGGGAACGGAGGTGTCGACGTTCTCCAGCACTTCGTGCACCAGCGTGCCGAAACGCGCGCCGAACGGCAGCCCGTTCATCAGCGACGGTGTGCCCGACGGCGGTTCGTCGGCCGGACCGGTGTCCGTCGTCGCGTCGTCGGCTGGTTCGTCGAGGACCTCCCCGTCGCGAACCACCTGGTCGTCGGGTTCGCTTCCGACGATCGTCTCCGGCTCGGCGACGGCACCAAGGTGCGCCGCCTCATGCGCGGCGCGCACGATCGCCGAGTAGGACGTACGACGGAAAGTCTGGTCGACGTCGCGCTCGAAGGTCGCCACGGTCAACGCGGCGCCATGCGCGGGCGGTGCGGGAGGCCGCCAGCGCGGCGGGCGCGGGCGGGTGCCGGCGTGTTCGACGGTGATGCCGGGATGAAGGCCGGCGACGTCTCGCAGCAGCGCCTCTTCCCCGGCGTCGTCGGTCAGTGGCACCGCGTCGGGAATCGGGTACCGGCCGCCCGACCGTGCCGCCGCGGCACGGTTCAGCGCGGTGAACAACACCCGGTGCATCGCCCCGCCCGGCGTCGTCGTGCTCGGTGCCCACCAGGCGACGACCTGCGAGCGCGCCCGCGTCAACGCGACGTAGAGCAGCCGCAGTTCTTCCCCGGCCGCCTCCGCTTCGGCCCGACGCTTACGCTCGGCATGACCGGGGGCGCGTTCACCGCCGACGTCGAGGTGGCCCACGTTGCGGTCGTCGTGGAACGTGAACGTCTTGGGCCGGTTGGGACGCACGCCGTCCCACCCGAACGGCACGTAGACGATCGGGAACTCCAGGCCCTTGCTGGCGTGCACGGTCATCAACTGCACGGCGGCGGTGTCACGGTCGAGGCGACGGGTCTGGCTGGAGCGGCGCTGCTGCGCCACGGCCCCGTCGGCGACGCTCTCCCCCAGCCACGTCACCAGGCCGCTCAGCCCGCAGCCCGTCTCGGCGACGTGCTCGCCCATGAGCGAGGCCAGCTGTAACAGGTCGGTGAGCAGCCGCTCGCCGTCGACGAGTCCGAGTACGCGCCCCGCGACGGTCCGGTCGGCGATCAGACGCGACGTCATCGCGGCGGGCCCGCCGTCCTCGAAGATCCGCGCCCACCGGGCGAGGTCGCCGGCGAGTTCCCCGACGCCGGCGTCGCCCCCGGCGTCGAGGTCGCGCGGTTCCACGCCCAGCAGCGGTGTCAACGCGGCCAGGCGCACCCGGCGGGCGTCCGACGGCTTGTCGAGCGCCTGCAGCACGTACCACCAGTAGCGTGCGGCGTCGGTGGCGAAGACGCTCTGCCCGCCGGTGACGACGGTGGCGATGCCGTACCCGCCCAACGCGCGCTGGAGCGGTTCGATCGTGCCGTTGGTCCGCAGCAGCACCGCGATGTCGCCCGGTTCGATGCGCCGCTCGTTCTCGCCGGCACCGTCGTCGACGAGGATCGTCGCGCCGCTCGCGAGGGTGGCGGCGATGTCGGCGGCGACGTCGTCGATGATTCTGTCGCGCACGCCGCCGACCAGCGGTGTCGTCCCGTCCTGGGTGTGTTTGGTGAAGTCGCGCCGGTTGAAGTAGCGCAACCGCAAGGCCGATGTGCCGGCGAGCCTGCTTTCGGCGTGACGCGCCCGCACCGGCCGCACGGCGATACGCGGGTCGCCCAGCTCGGCGTCGGCCAGCACCGCACCCAGTGCATCAACGAGCGGGCCGTCGGAACGCCAGTTATCGGTGAGGTCGCGCTGCTCGTCCGCGTCGTGCGCCGCCGCGAGGTAGCTGAGCACTTCCGCGCCGCGGAAGGCGTAGATCGATTGCTTCGGGTCGCCGACCAGCACCATCGGGCGGTGACCGTGGAAGCAGCGGCGCAGGATCTCCCACTGTTCCGGATCGGTGTCCTGGAATTCGTCGACGAGCACCACCTCGTAGCGGTCGCGGATCCGCTCGCACGCGGCCGCTCCCCACTGGTCGTCGGTGATGATTTCGTGCAATCTGCCCTGCAGGTCGTCGTAGGTGCGCAACCGCGACCAGCGTTTCCGGGTGCGCACCCGCTCGCGGACCGCCTGGGCGAACCGCACCCACGTTCGGCCGCTCTCCGACGCGGCGTCGGCGGGCGCCAGCACCGCGGTCGGGTTGCGCACCGCGTCGCGGGCCACGACCTCGGCCGTCGAGAAGGCGAAGTCGGGGTCGGGATCGCCGGCGAAACGCTTCAGGTAGAGGTCGCGGCCGGTCTCGCGGGCGAGGTCGTCGACGTCCTCGACGAGGAGGTAGTGCTGGTCGCGCTCGCCCAGAAAGCCCAGAACGGTAAGCATCCGGTTGCAGAAGGTGTGGGTCGTCGCCATCGTGGCCGCGTCGAAATCCGAGAGGGCGGCCAGGAGCCGTTCCCGTCGGAGGGCGACCTCCTGAGTCTCGCCGTCGGCGAGTAGCCCGATGAGCGGATCGGCTCCGGCGCGAGCCGCGTCCAGGTCGGCGAGGGCGTCGGCGCATTCGCGCAGCCGGGCGCGCGTCCGATCGCGCAGTTCGGTGGACGCGGCGTTGGAGAAGGTGGCCATGAGCAGCCGCGAGACCGGCGTGCCCTCGGCGATGAACCGCACCGCCAGCGCGGCGATCGCGTACGTCTTCCCGGTGCCCGCGCTGGCCTCCAGAACCAATGTCCCGGTGGGCAGCGGATCGGCGAGTGTGAACGGCGTCGGCGTCATCGCAGTTCCTCCTGCTGACGCAGCGGCATGAACAGCAGCAGCGCGGCCCGCAGAAAGCCCGACAACTGGTTCTCCGGCACCCACGGTGTGGCGATTCCCAGGTCGGCCGGTACCGTCGCGGCGCACTCGTCGAAGGTCACTGGGGTCTCCGGATTGCCGGTGAGCAGCAATGACACCGCCGGGTTGTGGTTGAACCGGTCGAAGTCATAGCGGCTGCGCGCACGATTCGTCGCCTGTTCGGGATTGCCGGTCTTCTCGTACACCTGCGCCGCCGACTCGGCGGCATCGAGCGGGAGGGCGAACGGTGTGGCGAGACCGGCGTCGCGCAGGGCCACCAGCGCGCCGAGGATGTTCGCGGCGTCGGCGACCGGAGCGTAGCGGCGCACCGCGGTGTGGCGTCCATCGCTGCCGATGACGCACGCGCCGGCGATCGGCTCGGTGGAGCCGGCGGTCAGCGCCAGCAGCGCGATCCAGGTCTCCAGGCGCTGTTTGGCCTTGAGGTTCGAGTACGTCACGGAGACCAGCCCGTCGTCGTAGACGTCCGGTACGGTGCCGTAGAGGCGTCGCCCATCCGGGAGTTCCACGCGGATGTCGACGGTGCGCGCCGGCCCCCGGCGTTCGGCGGCGGCGCGGTCTGCCAGCGCCTGGGCCTTCGACGCGATCGGGGCCAGCGCGTCGGCGCCGAGCTGAAACGGCGGGAGGGTGCCCCGCCGCAGTTCTGCCGCTCGTGCGTCTGCGGGGTCGGCGCCTGCGAGCAGGGCCGAGAGCAGTCGGTCCCCGACACCCCAGCGCTCCAGACCGTCGAGGTCGACGGAGAGCTGGTCGGGCGCGGCGTCCTCGCCGCGCGGCACGGCGACGCCGAGACGTTGGCGCATGAAGCCGTCGGCCGGGTTCACGACGAAGGCGGTCAGGTCCGCCAGCTCGACGTCGGCGGTCGGCGTCGGCGGATACCGCGAGGCCATCGTCGGCCATGGGCGTCCGACGCGGTGCTCGGCGGTCACCTCGGCGAGGGTGCGCGCACCGGCGAGTAGGGATCGGTCGAACGAGAACGGCTGCGGCGCACGGAAATTCTGACCGTCGAAGGCGTGCAGCGTGTGCGACCGCATCATGTCGTTCGCGACCGTCGGGCCGGCGAGCGCCGCAACGGCGTCGACCAGTTCGCTGACGACCACCGACGGCGGCACCGGCGCGCCGTTGATCGGATCGGCGCCGGTGTAGCAGATCAGCAGGTGATCGCGGGCCGCGACGATGGCGTCGAGGAAGGCCTGGCGGTCCTCGTCGCGCGGGGAGCGCTCCCCGACGAGCGGATCGACGGCCAGGATGTCGTCGCCGTCGACCGACTGGGTGCGCGGAAAGGCCTCGGCGTCCATGCCGAGCAGCACGATGGCGCGATGCGGAACCGACCGCATCGGGACCATCGAACAGACGGTGAGTTCGCCGGTGCAGAAGTTCGAGCGGGTCGGGGTCGCCGCGACGAACTCTTCGACGAGGTCGCGAACATCCGACGGTGCGAGCGCGAGGTCTCCGGTCAGCGAATCCCGAACCAGCCGGATCGCTTGCGCCCGCTGCCATTCGGTCTCGCGATCGGCTGCGGTGAGCAGTTCGACGATCTCGGTGAGCAGATCCGCCCAGGCCACGGCCGGACGGCTGTCGTCGAATCGGGCGAGCAACGATCCGACGCGATCGACGTACTCGGCGAAGCGGCCGATCACCGTCGTGTCGCTGGAGTCGATGCCGCCCAGCGGCAGCGCCGTACCGAGCCAATGCCCGTCGGCCTCGTCGGCCACGACCGACAGCAGCAGCCGGCCGATGCCGGCGTCGGCGGTGCCCTGGGGGAAGCCCGCCAGACCGTAGCGATCGCGCTGCGTGGCGTCCACACCCCACCGGATGTTCGCGCGCACCGCCCAGGTTCCGAGGTTGTCGAGGTCATCGGCGGTGAACCCGAAACGACGGCTGACCGGTGCGGTCGCGGCCAGATCCAGCAGTTCGCTGACCGTGATCCGGCCGACGCCGAGCGCCAGCATCCGCAGCACCACGTCGAGAACCTCGTTGGTGGCCAGCAGGCCGCGGTCGGCGAGACGTACGCGCAGCGCGGCCGCCGGGTGGTCGGAGCCGACCTGTCCGAACGCGCCGGTGATGAGTGGCGCGAAGTCCTCGACATTCGGGCACATGATGAGCACGTCGCGCGGTTCGAGGGTCGGATCGTCGGCGAAGAGATGCAGCAGACGTTCGCGCAGCACCTCGACCTGGCGTTCCGGTCCGTGGCAGGCGTGCAGTTCGAGCGATGCATCCGCGGACAGGTCGGCGACGGGCGTGCTCGTGTCGTCGCGCAAGGCTTCCTGAAGCGCGCCCAGCAGTGTGGTCGGCCCAGCCGGTGTCCCCGGGTGATAGTCGTCACGTTCGACGGCCGCCCCGAGCGATTCCTGCAGTTCCTGGACATCGCGCGACAGGCTGGCGAGCAGCGGGTTCTCGATCGGGCGCGGGATCCGCAGCGAACGCGGACGGGGTCCCGGCGGGGCCGGATCCGCATCGATCCGGCGCCACAGCGCGGGACTGGGATGCGGTAGGTACAGCCCGACGTCGCGGTGCGCGGCCAGCGCGTCGAGCAACTCGCGCAGCATCTGCGGGATCCGCGTCGGCCCGAAGATCGAGAATCGTTCGGGAAGCGCGAGGCGCTCGTGCTCGTCGCGGACCGCGCCCACGATGTCGTCGAGGATCTCGCCGACGTGCGGACCGCCGATGTGCTCGCGCACCTGCCGCCACAACCTGGGCTGCCACGACTGCGACGGGTCCAGCGGGCGCGGCACGTCGTCGACGACGGCGCCGCCGGTGTCCTCGCCCCGCGCCCACGCGGCGATCATCTGAGGCCGCTGCCAGCCATAGGCAGCGAACAGCCGGGCGATGGTCGACGCGGTGGCGAGCTTGCGGCCCCGCCACCCGTCGTCACCCGCGGCGTCGATGTGGCGGGCCAGCATCGCGAGCGCGGGGTCGTGGGCGCATTCGTCGAGCGCGGCCAGCACCGGCCATAGGAGGTTCTCCTGCCGCCACTGCTCGGTGTCGACGCCGTACTCGGCGGAGAACGGCTCAATCACCGTCTGCAGAAGCCTTGCGGCGGTGACGAATTCGATGTTCGCGGCGATACCGTCGCCCAGCGGGCCGGCTCCCAGCGCGCCGGCGAGGCGCTGCGCCAGCCACCGTTCCACCCCGTGCGCCGCGACGGCGACGACCTCACCGGCCATCGGGTCGCGGAGCGGGGCGCCCATCGTCGCGGCGAGCACCTCGACCAAGGTGTCGGCGCGCTCGGCGCGGTGAACTGTGAGCATCCCGGCGATCCTATCGCCGCGTCCGGACAGCACCGGGCCGTAACACGGTGGCAAGTCGGGCTCGCTACGCTCCGAACGTGACTGATTCTCGGGATGTCTTCGAAATCCATCTGCGCTGGGGCGACATGGATGCGTTGGCACACATCAACAACGTGCAGATCGCGCGGCTCTTCGAGCAGGCCCGCGTCGAGGCGTTCAACCGCTGGTTCGGCAACGCCCGCAAGGGCATTCATCTTCTGGTGGCCCGCCAGGAGATCGAGTACCGCGCCGTCCTGCACTACTCCCCCGAGCCGGTGCGGATCGTGTGCGCGATCAGCTCGATCGGCCGGTCGTCCTTCGAATTCGGCTACGAACTGCTCGATCCGGCAGGTACCGTCTGCGCGCTGGCCGAGACCACGGTCGTGACCATGACCCGGGACGGCTCCCCGACGCCCATCCCCGACGAGGTCCGCGCGATCCTCGACCAGCACGGCGGCGAGCCGGTTGCGTTCCGGCGCCGGAGTGGCACTCCCGGATAGGGCCGTCGACCAACTAAAGTCGACCACGTGATCGTCGACACCCCGAGGCTGTGGCTGCGCCCGGTGCTACCCGACGACGCCGACGCCTTCGTCACTCTCGACGCCGATCCGCAGGTGATGCGCTACGTCAACGGCGGCCAGCCGACCCCTCGCGCGCAGATCGTCGACTGGACCATTCCACGCGCCCGAGCCGAGTACGCCGCACACGGAACCGGCATCTGGACGCTGATCCACAAGCCGACCGTCGAGTTCGCCGGCTGGATCGCACTGCGCCGACCGCGCCACAGCAGCCGCCCGGAGCTGGAGCTGTCCTACCGGTTGCCCCGCCACCTCTGGGGACAGGGGCTGGCCACCGAGGCGGCTCGCGCCATGCTGGCCGCCGCGTTCACCGCGCAGCCGACCGAACGCGTCTTCGCCGGTACGTCGCCGCACAACGCCGCGTCGCGCCGCATCATGGAGAAGATCGGGATGCGCTCGACAAGCCCGCGGGCCGGCCGCGACGGCAACGCCGACGACGTCGAATTCGAGATTCTGCGCCAGCACTGGCTCATGCGCGAGGGGCGTTCGGGACCACGCGAGAAACGCAGCGGCCGGCATCGCTTACCTGACGCGCTGCACGGAGCGTGAGGCGATAAGGTTGGCGTGTGACCACGAGTGACACCTCAACCAGCCCC
Source organism: Gordonia araii NBRC 100433 (assembly GCF_000241265.1). Lineage (GTDB taxonomy): Bacteria > Actinomycetota > Actinomycetes > Mycobacteriales > Mycobacteriaceae > Gordonia > Gordonia araii. The sequence continues at coordinate 2,095 of NZ_BAEE01000033.1, read as the reverse complement.
GCCCGCCACCGCGTCGTCATCATCGGCTCCGGGTTCGGCGGGCTTTTCGCAGCCCAGCGACTCAAGCGGGCCGACGTCGACATCACCCTGATCGCGCGGACCACGCACCACCTGTTCCAGCCGATGCTTTACCAGGTGGCGACCGGCATCGTCTCCGAGGGCGAGATCGCGCCCGCGACGCGCATCATTCTGCGCAAGCAGCGCAACGCGACCGTGCTCCTCGGCGATGTGTTCGAGATCGACGTCAACGCGCAGACGGTGACGTCGCGCCTGCTCGAACGGGTCACCGTGACGCCGTACGACAGCCTGATCATCGCCGCTGGCGCCGACCAGTCCTACTTCGGCAACGACCAGTTCGCCGAATACGCGCCCGGCATGAAGACCATCGATCACGCGCTTGAGCTGCGCGGCCGGATCCTGGGCGCCTTCGAGCAGGCCGAGCTGTCCGACGACCCGGCCGAGCGCGAGAAACTGCTCACCTTCGTCGTGATCGGCGCCGGGGCGACCGGTGTCGAGATGGCCGGGCAGATCGCCGAAATGGCCGATCGCACACTCAAGGGATCGTTCCGGCACATCGACCCGACCGAGGCGCGCGTCATTCTGCTCGACGCCGCGCCCGCCGTCCTCGCTCCCTACGGCCCCAAGCTCAGCGCCAAGGCCAAGCAGCGATTGGAGAAACTCGGCGTCGAAGTCCAGCTCAACGCCATGGTGACCGACCTGGATTACGACGGGATCGAGGTCAAGGACTCCGACGGCACGGTCCGGCGGATCGAGGCCCAGTGCAAGGTGTGGTCGGCCGGGGTCCAGGCCAGCTCGCTCGGCTCGGTGCTCGCTGAACAGACCGGCGTCGAACTCGACCGCGCCGGCCGCGTGAAGGTCGGTCCTGACCTGACCGTTCCGGGCAACCCCAACGTCTTCGTCGTCGGCGACATGATGGCGGTCGACGACGTGCCCGGTGTCGCCCAGGGCGCGATCCAGGGCGGCCGGTACGCGGCCGATGCGATCAAGGCCGGCCTGCGCGGCCAGACCCCCGAACAGCGCAAGCCGTTCTCCTACTTCGACAAAGGCTCGATGGCCACGATCTCGCGCTACAGCGCGGTGATGCAGGTGCCGCTGCCGTTCACCAAGAAGAAGTTCGAGACGGAGGGCTACTTCGCCTGGCTCGGCTGGCTGGCCCTGCACCTGGTGTACCTGGTGGGCTTCCGCAACCGGTTGAACACCTTCATCAACTGGTTCTTCGCGTTCACCACGCGCGGTCGCACCCAGCTGGCGGTGACCGAGCAGCAGGTCTATGCGCGCACCGCGATGGGCGCTCTCTCCGCGCTTGAGCGCCGCGAGGCCGAGGAGATCCAGGAGAAACTCGCCCGCGCCCAGCGGACGCGGGGCGCTTAGCGGCCTGGACGACGAAGTGCGGTGGTTCGTGACCATATAGCGGTCACAAACCACCGCACTTCTCCACATTTCCCGCGCGTCCACAGCTGCCGCGGCCGACGCGTGCTCCAGCCGGCTTGTGCGCGCCCCGGCTGCTCACACTGGGCGCATGCCCACCCGCGCGGCTGGCCCTGACGACAGCGCACCCCTCGTCGAGCTGATCGAGCACCAGGACGGGGTCGTCACTCGCCGGCAAGTACTCGACTTGGGGCTGCCACCCGCGTTCATTCGCCGAAAGCTCCGGCGGCGGGAGTGGGTGCCGACCGCATCCGGTGTCTACGTGACGCACACCGGGCCGCTCACCTGGCGACAACGCGCGTGGAGCGCTGTCCTGGGTGCGCCGCGCGCCCGCACTGAGTCACGAATCGGCTGTGCTCGTCGTGTCGCGCGGTGGCGCCACATCGGGTCCGGTCCACATCGCGGTCGACCGCGACACCAGAGTGCCGACCCGGCCGGGTGTCGTCGTACACCGATACGCGGGGCTCGATGCACGGGTGATGTGGAACAGTCGGCCGCCACGTGTGCGCGTCGAGCACGCCCTGCTGGACGTCGCGTCCGCCGCTACGACCGAGGTCGACGCGATCGCCACCCTCGCCGATGCGGTACAAGCGCAGATGACCACCGCGAACCGTCTCCAGCGGACGCTTTCGAATCGACCGTGGTG